>NZ_JBIRVQ010000005.1:0-660523 GCF_044386975.1 Nocardia sp. NPDC020380
ACGTGCTGTGGGCACTGCTGCGCGACGGCCGGGAATTCACTCCTCAGGCACCGATCCCAGCCACCGGAGGGGCTTGACATCTTCATTGAGATTCCCTCTTCTCCTATATTCACAAATTCACCATCTGGGCGCATGTCCAGATGGGCCCTCCCCGCTTGGTGTCGTTCGCCGTCCACACCCCGTTACAGGGATGCCCCCGTCGAACCCCGACGGTTGATGTATATCGTGACCGGCCCGCTCCCGCAGGACTCGAGCGTCACCACTCGCGCTCCCGGCGGTGAAGTGACCGTGCAACCGTCGGCGCGCACCACATAACCGTCCGGATAGTGAACATCCGATACGTAGATCTCGGTCGGCGCGGCGGCGGGTCGCGGCGTGTAGCGGTAGGCGAAATCCCCGGTGGCCGCATCGAAGACCATTCGGTCCGGTATGCCCGCCGTGGCCCGCGGATAGGTCCGCACCAGCTGCTGCCCGATGTCACCCAGGAATGGATCCGGCTTCGCCGCACCGGACCCGGAGATCGACGCGTAATGCCAGTACTGCCAGCTCACGAATCGATTGTCGGCATTCACCAGGGTATTGCGCAGCACCGCCGGATCACCGTCGCCGAATTCGGTTACCAGCGTGGGAATTCCGGTGCGCTGCGTGAAGGCGTCGATATTGCCCCAGGTCTTGTCCTGCTGCACCGGGCACAGGCCGCGCAGCGCGGCCGGCAGCCCGAGATAGATCGCGAGCTGGCTCGGAATGCAGTAATCGTGTGGCGCGAAGGCGATATCGGGTGCCGTGATCGGCGGATTCTCACCCAGATTCGAGGGCATGGTCTCGTTCCAGGTGACATTCGGTTCCCAGAGCACCATGAGACCGCTGTTGCGGGCGCGCACCGCATCGGTCAGCTGCTGCATGGCGGCTTGATATTTCACGTCGAAGGCCGGGCAGCCGTTCGGAAAGCAGGACAGGAACGCCGATCCCGGCCACGGCTCGTTGAGCAATTCGATACCGAGCACGCCCGCATGCCCGTTCATCCGGTCCGCGAGCGCGCCGAGCGCCTGACCCAGGTAGCCGAGCACGCCGTTGCTGTTGTTCCACACCTCGTCCCAGGCCCGGTTCATGCTGGGCATGAGGTAGTAGAGGGGGAAGCCCGGATTGGGTTCGAGCGGTCCCGGCCGGGCGCGCAGCGCCCATTCGGGAAAACCGTTGCCGCCCCAGATCTTCGAGAGCCCGTCCTGATGATCGTCGAGCAGGGTGTGGATCCCGTACTGCGCCAGCGTGTCCACGATGTTCGCGACGCGATCCAGGTAGGCGGTGTCGACGACACCTTGGGTGGGCATGAGCCCGTCGAAGCTGACCCCGAGCCGAACCGTATCGAACCCGTGCCGCGACAGCAGTTCGGCGTCCTGCGCGGTGACGGTGAACCCGTCGCCGGGTTCGAGGTACGGCGGCTGTTTGTCGACGTTGTTGACGCCGTGCAGCAGCACGACCCGCCCGTATTCGTCGACGAAGCGGTTGCCCTCGACGCGTATCGCGCCGAGGCCCGGCGGGGCGTCCCCCGCCGGTGCGGCCGCCGCGGGGGTCATCACCATTCCCACCGCGCCCATGAGGACCGCCGCCGCGGCCAACCATCGTCTACCGAGACCTGCCATGGGTTTCCCCTCACGAGATCCGAGTCGAGCCCTAAATGGACAAGCGTCCAGAACTTCGAGTGATCGTAGCCACAGCCCCCGCGACCTGACCAGATTCGGCATATCCCCAGTTGAACTGCGCTCTCAGCAAAAGGGGCGCAGGTCACGTGGCCGTGTCGGTGGCTTCGGGGAGAATGGACGACGGCCCGGACACGGGTCCCAACCCCAGGAGGTGCCGTGACCGACGGTCCGCTCATTGTCCAGAGTGACAAGACGCTGCTGCTGGAGATCGACCACGAGTCGTCCGACGCGGCGCGGCAGGCGATCGCCCCGTTCGCCGAGCTGGAGCGCGCGCCGGAGCACGTGCACACCTATCGGATCACGCCGCTGGCGCTGTGGAACGCGCGCGCGGCCGGGCACGATGCCGAGCAGGTCGTCGACGCGCTGGTGAAGTTCTCCCGGTACGCGGTGCCGCAGCCGCTGCTGGTCGACATCGTCGACACCATGGGCCGGTACGGCCGGCTGCAGCTGGTGAAGCATCCCGCGCACGGGCTGGTACTGGTCAGCCTGGATCGCGCGGTGCTGGAAGAAGTGCTGCGGCACAAGAAGATCGCGCCCATGCTCGGTGCGCGCATCGACGACGACACGGTGATCGTGCACCCCTCCGAGCGCGGCCACATCAAGCAGATGCTGCTCAAGATCGGCTGGCCGGCCGAGGACCTCGCCGGGTACGTGGACGGCGAGGCGCACGAGATCGACCTGGATTTCGAGAACGGCCACTGGGAGCTGCGCGACTACCAGCAGATGGCGGCCGACTCCTTCTGGGCGGGCGGCTCCGGCGTGGTCGTGCTGCCGTGTGGCGCGGGCAAGACCATGGTGGGCGCGGCGGCCATGGCGAAAGCCAAGGCGACCACCCTGATCCTGGTCACCAATACCGTGGCCGGCCGGCAGTGGCGGCGCGAGCTGCTGGCCCGCACCTCGCTCACCGAGGACGAGATCGGCGAGTACTCGGGCGAGCGCAAGGAGATCCGCCCGGTCACCATCGCGACCTATCAGGTGATCACCCGCAAGACCAAGGGCGAGTACCGGCATCTGGAGCTGTTCGACTCCCGCGACTGGGGCCTGGTCATCTACGACGAGGTGCACCTGCTGCCCGCCCCGGTCTTCCGCATGACCGCCGACCTGCAGTCCCGCCGCCGGCTCGGCCTGACCGCCACGCTGGTGCGCGAGGACGGCCGCGAGGGTGACGTGTTCTCCCTCATCGGCCCCAAGCGCTACGACGCGCCGTGGAAGGACATCGAGGCGCAGGGCTGGATCGCGCCGGCCGACTGCGTCGAGGTGCGGGTCACGCTGACCGATGCCGAGCGCATGTCCTACGCCACCGCGGAACCGGAGGAGCGCTACAAGCTGTGCTCGACCGCGCGCACGAAACTGCCGGTGGTGGAATCGATCCTGGCGCGGCACAAGGATTCGCCGAGCCTGGTCATCGGCGCCTACCTGGATCAGCTGGACGAACTGGGCGAGCATCTGAACGCCCCGGTGATCCAGGGTTCCACCCGCACCAAGGAGCGGGAGGAGCTGTTCGACGCCTTCCGGCGCGGGGAGATCCCGGTGCTGGTGGTGTCGAAGGTGGCCAACTTCTCCATCGACCTTCCGGAAGCGTCTGTGGCGGTCCAGGTTTCAGGCACCTTCGGTTCGCGGCAGGAGGAGGCGCAGCGGCTGGGGCGGCTGTTGCGGCCGAAACACGATGGCGGACAGGCTCACTTCTATTCTGTTGTCGCACGTGACACCCTTGACGCCGAATACGCCCAACACCGTCAGCGATTCCTGGCGGAACAGGGGTATGCCTATCGCATCACCGATGCCGACGATCTGCTCGGCCCGACGATAGGATAAGCGGAGGAGAAGCCTCCGAAAGGCGGGAGGGACGCAACGTGCGGCGCTTCGAATTCGCGGTGGACCGCGACCATGCCCGAGCGGTCAACGAAGTCGTCGCAGATCTGCGGCGGCTCCGGGTGCTCGCGTACGCTGCTGCCGTCTTCCTGGGACTGGGCACGGCATTCCTGGTCTGGGTGAACCATCCGTGGTCCTGGCTGCTGGCGGTGGCCTTCCTGCTCGGCGCGGTCACCGCACTGTTCATCGGCTACTGGACACCACATCGCGGCCGGGTCGACAAGCTGTACGCCGCGGGCGAACTGGTCCCGGCCGTGGTGTCGGAGGCCAATGGCAAGGGCGCGACCCTGCTGGCCCTGGTGGACATGGCCAAGCCGGACGCGCACGGCCCGCGCTACGCCCTGGTGACCCGCACCGTGCGCTCGCTGCCCGGCCATCGCGCCCGCACCGGCGAGCGCGTCCCGGCGGTGACCGTGCGCATCGACCGCGCGCCCGGCGTCGGCGAGATGTGGCAGTCGGTGAGCGCCATGCCGATCGCCTGGGGCACCCGCGACCTGAACACCATCGACCGCGCCCGCAACTCCATCCGCGAGGTCGAATGGCAACTGCTCAGCGACAACCTGGACCTGGCCGACAAGGTGCGCGGCGCGGACTCCAAGCGCCTGCTGCTGGACCCGCAACAGCTACCGAGCGAGCTCCGCGGCTCGAACTGAACATTCATGGCTTGCGGCCCGTCTCGTTCTGGACTGAGTGGAGCGGGGGAGCGAAGCGGAGGAGCGGAGGGAGGGAAGAACGAGACTTACAGGGCCGCAAGCCCTCCCGGAGCGAAGCGGAGGGTAATATACACAGATGATTCCTGCCGCGAATCTGGTGGCGTTCCTGATCGCCGCCTTCGTGATCATCGTAATCCCGGGTCCCGGTGTGCTTTTCGTGATCGGGCGGGCGCTCACCCACGGCCGCAAGGCGGCCCTGTTCTCGGTGCTCGGGCATTCGCTCGGCGTGCTGGTGATCCTGGGATTGGTGGCCGCCGGGCTGGGCAGTCTCATCGCCGCCTCGGCCATCGCGCTGTCGGTGGTGAAGGTCGCCGGGGCGCTGTACCTGATCTACCTCGGCATTCAAGCCGTGCGCCAGCGGCGTTCGCTGTGGGACGCCATGCAGGCCAAGGCCGAACCGGTGTCCCGCGCCCGGGCCCTGCGGCAGGCGGTACTGGTGGGCCTCACCAATCCGAAGTCCATGATCTTCTTCTCGGCGGTGCTGCCGCAGTTCGTCGACCGGCATTCCGGCCCGGTGCCCTTGCAGATGCTGTTCCTGGGCGTGCTGTTCCTGGGCATCGCGCTGGTCTCGGACTCGGTGTGGGCGCTGATTGCCGCCACCGCGCGCGGCTGGTTCGCGCGTTCGCCCAAGCGGCTGGAAGCGATCGGCGGCGCGGGCGGCGTGATGATCATCGGATTGGGTGCGAGTGTCGCGGTCTCGGGGTCGTCGAACTGAGCTGTTCGTCCGATTAACATCGGCGGATGGGCTACAGGTGGCGGCGGTACACGACAGTGGGCGCGGTACTGCTGGCGGCGGTGAGTGCGCCTCTCGCACAGGCGGACTGGGCCGATCCGTTCGCCGGCTCCCCAGGACTCGGTGACCCGTACTATCCGCTCGACGGCAATGGCGGCTACCTCGCCCAGCACTACGACGTCACCGTCGACTACGACCCGCCTACCCACCACCTGACCGGATCCACCCGCGTGGACGCGGTGGCCACCCAGCCGCTGCGCGTCTTCGACCTGGACTACAGCGGCCCGCCGATCTCGGCGGTGCGGGTCGGCAATCAGCCGGCGCAATTCGACACCACCGGCGAGCACGAACTGGTGATCACTCCTTCGCTGCCGCTGCTGCCCGGCCTGCCGTTCCAAGTGCAGGTGGACTACGCGGGCCCGGTGACCGGAACCGACGGCGAGGGCTGGGTCTTCTCGCCCAGCGGCGGGGCTTTCGTTGCGGGGGAACCGCATTCGGCCTCGGCCTGGTATCCGCTCAACGATTCCCCCTTGAACAAGGCGACCTTCACCGTGCACGCCACCGTCCCGCAGGAGTGGGAGGTGATGTCGAACGGGGTGCGGACGCGCGATGTGGTGCAGGGCGCGAACCGCACCGTGGACTGGGAGATGCGGCAGCCGGTCGCCGGTTATCTGACCACCATCGCCGTGGAGCATTTCGATTTCCTGGAGCAGCGGCGCGCCAACGGCATGCCGCTGCTGAGCGGCTTCGCCCCGGATGCGGTGAAGGACAAGGAGATCGAATCGCGGCTGCCGGAGGTGCTGGATTTCCAGGAGCAGCTGTACGGGCCGTACCCGTTCGACGCGGGCGGCGGCATCTACGGCGACACCGATCTGAAGTTCTCGCTCGAAACGCAGTCCCGGCCCATCTATGCGCCGTGGACCGATATGGACACGCTGGTGCACGAGATCACGCACCAGTGGTGGGGCGATTCCATGTCCGTGCACTACTGGGCGGACGTGTGCCTGAACGAGTGCTTCGCCAGCTACACCGCCGACTACCTGTGGCCGGAACGCAAGGAGGGCAAGGACGTCGACGGCATGTACCGGGACACGGTCGCGAAATACCGGGACGATCCGAAGTTCTGGCAGATCCCGCTGCAGAATCCCGGGGCCGGACGGGAATTCACCTCCGTCTACTACCGGGGACCGCTGTTCCTGCACGCCCTGCGCCGCACCATGGGCGATGCCGCGTTCTTCGCGGCCATCCACGATTTCGTGACGGCGCACCGGTACGGGAACGCGTCCATGCCGGAGTTCCGCACATTCATGCAGTTGCGGACGCCGCAAGGACTGGACGGCTTCTTCACCGCCTGGCTGGATCGGGAGGAGCGCCCATCGGACGACTTCCTGTATCCGGGATCGCTGCGGGCCTGAGCGTTAGGCCGGCACGGGCCGGGCCCGATCGCTGACGACCAGGACGGCCATCGCGCCCAGCACCGAACCGGTGACGAAGCGCTGGATGCGCAGCCAGAGCGGCCGCCCCGCCAGGAAGCCCGCGATGGCCCCGGCGCTGAGCACGATGAGCCCGTTCACCGTGACCGCGATGGCGATCTGGATCGAGCCCAGGCACAGGCTCTGCAGCCATACCCGGCCGTGCGCGGTCACCACGAACTGCGGAATCAAAGCCATGTAGAGGATGGCGATCTTGGGGTTCAGCAGATTGGTGACCAGCCCCATGGTGAACAGCTTGCGCGGCGAGTCGGCAGGCAGCTCCACGGGTGCGAAGGCCGAAACACCGCCCGGCCGCAACGTCTTCCACGCCAGGTACAGCAGATACCCCGCCCCCGCCAGCTTCAGCGCCAGATACACCTCCGGCACCACCGCGAACACCGCCGTGATCCCGGCCGTCGCCGCCGCCAGATACACACCGAACCCGACCGCCACCCCGCCCAGCGACACCAGCCCCGCCCGCCGCCCCTGCGACACGGTGCGCGACACCAGATACATCATGTTCGGCCCCGGCGTCAGCACCAGCCCCAGCGCGGCGGCCGCCACCCCCAGCACCGCAGTCGTCTCGATCATCCGTCCATCGTGCGCGACAGCAACCGCTTCGGTCGCGGTCCAGTCGAAGCCCGGTGGACCGCCTACACGCCGGCCGATCGCTACGCAGCGCGCGTCCGCAGGTCGAGACTCCGCGTCCGCCCCACGCCGAGGCTCCGCGCGTCGGCGGCGACGCGCACGATCTGCGCCCGGCGATTCCCCGGGCGCCGCGGCCCGGATCCGCCGTCGGGCGCACGGAAGCGAGGCCCAGTTCGCCGCTGTCGGCGACGGCGGCCCAGCACGGCACGTGCCCCTCGACCGGCAACGGCATACACCCGCTGATCAGGGGGCGGTGTGTACCGAGCGGAGGCGGCGGACGCCTTCGTCGAGTACGGCGTCCTTCTTGCAGAAGGCGAAGCGCACCAGGTGGTTCCAGGAGGCACGGTCGTCGGCGAAGGCGCTGACCGGGACGGCGGCGACGCCGAAGCGGGAGGGCAGTTCGCGGCAGAAGGCGAGGCCGTCGGTGGCGCCCAAGGGGCGGATGTCGGCGCAGACGAAATAGGTTCCGTCGCTGCGCTTCACCTCGAAGCCCGCGTCGGCCAGGGCCGCGGAGAGCTGCAATCGCTTGCCGGACAAGCCCTCTCGCAGGTCGGCGATCCATTGCTGTTCGTTTTCGAGGGCGTGCGCGATGGCGGGCTGGAAGGGGCCGCCGCCGACGAAGGTGAGCCACTGTTTGGCGGCCAGCACGGCGTCCAGCAGTGGCGCGGGCGCGCAGGCCCAGCCGATCTTCCAGCCGGTGACACTGAAGGTCTTGGCGGCGCTGGAGATCACCACGGTGCGCTCGCGCATGCCGGGCAGGGCGGACAGGCTGATGTGCCGGTGTCCGTCGAAGTAGAGGTGCTCGTACGCCTCGTCGGCCATGACGTAGACGTCGTGGGCGATGGCGATGTCGGCGATGGCGGTCAGGTCCGCGCGCGAGAGCACGGCGCCGGTGGGGTTGTGTGGTGAATTCACCAGCAGCAAGCGGGTTTTCGGGGTGATGGCGGCGCGCAGGCTGTCCAGGTCGAGGGCGAAGCCGTCGCCGTCGGGGACCAGCCGGGCGGTGCGGCGCTGGGCGCCCGCCAGAGCGATGGCGGCGGCATAGGAGTCGTAGTAGGGCTCGATCAGCACCACTTCGTCGCCGGGCTCGACCAGGCCCAGGATGGTGGCGGCAATGGCCTCGGTGGCGCCGACGGTGACGAGCACCTCGGTGTCCGGGTCGTACTCGGTGCCGTAGCGGCGGGCGCGGTCGGCGGCGATGGCCTGCCGCAATACGGGCATGCCGCGCCCGGGCGGGTACTGGTTGAGCCCGCCGGCGATGGACTGCTGGGCGACCTCCAGCATGCCGGCGGGACCGTCCGTGTCGGGGAAGCCCTGGCCGAGGTTGACGGCGCCGTGGTGGACGGCGAGCTCGGTCATCTCGGCGAAGATCGTCGAGGCGAAGGGGCGCAGGCGTTCGACGGTCGGAATCGGCGGCATGACCCGACGATAGTCCACCGATCCGGGCGCTTTTCCGGACACCGAGGTCAACCGGCTACCCCTTAGGGGGTCGAAGTGCCCGCGCCGCGAAATCAATGATTCGGCGCAGCGCGATCGATACCGCCGGGCTCCGGTGCCCCCGCGCCTCAGTGCGGGACCCGGACACCCTTGAGCTTGGCCGGATTCACGAGATCGTATGCGGCCCAGACTTTCCCGTCGACGACCGTGAACCCGTACACGCGGGGCGGCGTGCCCGGCGCCCCGTTCCAGGAGGCGCGTTCGTGCACCAGCACCCCCAATTGCCCGTTCACCAGCACGAGTTCGAGTTCGCCGGAGGTCAGCGTGGATTCGTCCATGTGGTGGATGCGGCGCAGTCCCAGCCACAGGCGCGCCATCTTGTCCACGCCCGTAACCACATTGAGGGCCGTGGCGGTGGTCCCGCCCGCATCGCCGATGGTGTGGGTGTCCGGATGCAGGACGGCGACCACGGCGTCCATGTCCCCGCGGGCGAGCGCCGCCAGCAAACTCATGACGGCCGCATCGTGTTCCTCGTCGGAAACCGGTTCGGGTGTGCGCGCCACGGCTTTCCGCGCCCGCGCGGCCAGTTGCCGGGCGGCCTCGTCGGAGATGCCGAGGATCTCGCCGATCTCCTCGTACGGCACCGCGAAGCCCTCGTGCAGCACGAACGCCACCCGCTGCGGCGGGGTGAGCGTGTCCAGCACGACCAGGGCGGCGAAGCGATAATCCTGTTTGCGCACCACCGCGGCCAGCGGATCGGGTGTGCTCGACGGCGTGACGGCGGTGACCACGGGTTCCGGAAGCCACTGCCCCACATAGGTTTCGCGGCGCGCCGCGGCGCTGCGCAGCCGGTCCAGGCAGATGCGACTGACCACCGTGGTGAGCCAGGCGCGCAGATCCTCGATCTCGTATTGGCGGGCCACCGCGAGCCGTAACCAGCTCTCCTGCACCGCATCCTCGGCGTCGCTGACGCTGCCGGTGAGCCGGTAGGCCACCGAGAGCAGATGCGGCCGATGCGATTCGAACAAGTCGGCGAGGAGAGCGGCAACCATCGAACAGATCCTACGGCCGTGCTCGAATCGCCCCGGCACCGGTCCCGATCCCTCGCCGCGGGCCGCGGAAATACGGTGCGGGCTGCGGAAACACGGTGACCCGCGGGCACTTCCGTGACAGCATGGCGGCCATGGACGCGGAATTCCTATCGAATGGAACCGTGTGGCTCTCGCCGCCGACGGTTGACGATATCGACACCATCACCGCCTGCTG
Organism: Nocardia sp. NPDC020380; assembly: GCF_044386975.1. NCBI lineage: Bacteria > Bacillati > Actinomycetota > Actinomycetes > Mycobacteriales > Nocardiaceae > Nocardia > Nocardia sp. NPDC020380. The sequence goes on from NZ_JBIRVQ010000005.1 coordinate 9,842, forward strand.
CCAGGAACCGTCCATCGGCCGGTGGACCACCATGCCGGTCCCCTATCACCGCGCCGACGCCGAGAAGTTCCTCTACGACATCGTCGCCCCGGGCTGGGCGGGTGGCAGCCCCACCTGGGCCCTGCGCCGCGCCGCGGACGGCCCGGTGATCGGCATGATCGGCCTGGGCACCATCTCCGGCCGCCGCGATCCGGGCGCCGCCGAGATCGGCTTCTGGCTCTCCGCGGCCGCCCGCGGGCAGGGCCTCATGACCCAGGGCGTCGATATGGTCTGCGAGGTCGCCTTCGCGCCCGCGGGCCTGTCCCTGGAACGCGTCGAATGGCGCGCCATGATCGGCAACCAGGCCTCGGCCGCCGTGGCCCGACGGGCCTTCTTCCGCTTCGAGGGCCTGCTGCGCGGCGGCGTCGTGCAACGCGGCGTGCGCCGCAACTGCTGGATCGCCGGCCGCCTCCCCACCGACCCCCGCACCCCGGACCCGGACTGGCCCGCGGGCGTCTGAATGCGACCCGGGAACATGCACGGCCCCGGCCGTGGTGGCCGGGGCCGTGCGGAAACGCGGTGCGTCGCAGGACGCCGGGCGCTATGAGCTGCCGGCGCTGCCGGTGCCGAGCCCACCCGGCGCATGCCGCGTGTTCACATCGTCGAACGGGTAGCAATCCGTCACGAGGAATGCGTTCGCCGGCATGTTGACCCAGGTAGGACCGGTGAGCCTGCCACCGCCCCACCAGGTGGACGGGTCGGCGCCGTCGTTCGGTTCGAAGGCGTACAGGCAGTGGTCGCTGCCCGCCATCGGTTCGATCAGCCACGACCCCGGGCGGATGGCGTACGACTCACCCGAGTTGTCGATCGGCCACTCGTACGCCTTGTCGCCGCGATCGGCCTGCGTGAAGATATTGTCGCCGCGATCGGCGTGCGCGGCGCCGGCCGCGACGGTGGCAGCGGCCAGCCCCACCGCGACGGCGGCGGCGGTCTTGCGAATCATGCTTCGATTTCCCCTCGAATTGTCCTGTGATGATTGGACTTCGAGGACAATGCCAGAGCGGTACCGAAGCCGAATCGGTCAGTCGATCTGTCGCGGAGCGTATTTCGCCGCTCGCGCCGGACCGGCCCCCGGCGCCGGCATGGCCGCGCCGCGCCCGCGCGGGCCGTTCCCGGCCTGGTGATCGGCGGTGCCGTCGGCCAGGCGGTTCACGGCGTAGCGGGCGAGGCGGGCTCTGCTTCTACGGATCAAACGCGGAAGCGCCTGAGCCGCAGGTTGTTCAGACACGGCGGGCCCTCCTTTCGGTGACGGCGTCGGCCAAGCGGTCGAGTTGCGCGGCGGTGGTGTCCCAGTCGAGGCAGGCATCGGTGATGGACTGCCCGTAGGTGAGGTCCTCGGCGTGGCCGAGGGTGAGGTCCTGGCGACCGGCCACCAGGAAGCTCTCCATCATGAGCCCGGTGACGGTGGTCTCGCCGGCGGCGATCCGGCCGGCGATATCGGTGACGACATCGACCTGCTTGTTGTGGTCCTTGTTGCTGTTGCCGTGCGAGGCGTCCACCACGAGCCGCTGCGGCAGCGCCGACTTCTCCAGGCGCAGCAGGGCTTCCGCGCAGGAGGCGGCGTCGTAGTTGGTGCCGTTGGAGCCGCCGCGCAGGATGACGTGGCAGTCCGGGTTGCCGGCGGTGCGGATGAGCGCGGAACGCCCGTCCAGATCGGTGCCGGGGAACACGTGCGAGGCGGCCGCGGCGCGCACGCCGTCCACCGCGACCTGCACGTCGCCGTCGGTGCCGTTCTTGATGCCGACCGGCATGGACAGCGCGGAGGACAGCTGCCGGTGCACCTGGCTGGCCGCGGTCCGCGCGCCGATCGCCCCGTAGGACACCAGGTCGGCGATGTACTGCGGAGTGATCGGATCGAGGAATTCGCAGGCCACCGGGAGGCCGAGCGCGGTGATGTCGACCAGCAGCTGCCGGCCCAGGTCGAGACCGGTGTTGATGTCGAAGCTGCCGTCCAGGCGCGGATCGTTGATCAGGCCCTTCCACCCGAGCGTGGTGCGCGGCTTCTCGAAGTAGACGCGCATGACCACGTGCAGCCGGTCCCCGAGCTCGGCGGCCTTGGCCGCGAGCAGCCGGGCGTAGTCCATGGCGGCCGCGGTGTCGTGCACGGAGCACGGGCCGACGATGACCATCAGGCGGTCGTCGTCCCCGTTCAGCACGTCGACGGTGGCCTTGCGGCCGGCGCGCACGGTGTCGGCGAGGACATCGTCGATGGGGTGCGCCTCGCGGACCTCACGCGGCGAGCGCAGCGGGCTCACGCTGAGCGTGCGCTGGTCGTCGAGGTCTGCATGCCGGTCGATATCGGCGGCGGGATTCATGATCGTGGGTTCCTGTTCTCAGGCCGATCCACGCAGAGTCACTGGGAAACCCCTTGCAGCCGGTCTGGTTTCGTCCGGCTCGGGGTGGAGGATGTCAGCGCAGGTTCACGCCGCGCGACCCACCCGGGGCCGGCTGGCTAAACCAGAAATACGTGCGCTGCATGCCCGGCACTGTACCAGAGATCGCGAAAAGGGCGTGTGAGGTGCAACACGACCGCGTGCGGGGCGCCGGGGCGGGCTAACGCCGGAAGGAGTAGCTCACCTTGGTCAGCTGCTCGGAGAGTTCCCACAGGCGGCGGGCGGTGACCTCGTCCTTGGAGGCGGCCGAGGAGCCGCTCGGGCCGGGGTGGCCGCGCAGGCCGCGGAGACCCGTCGGACCGTAGTAGCCGCCCGGCTTCACCTCGGCGGTGGCGGCGTAAAGGCTTGGCAGCGCGCCCATTTCGGCGCTCTGCGCGACGACCCGGTTGGCCACCGCCATGAGTCCGTCCATGAGGGATTCGGTGTGCGACTGCAGATCGGTGGCGGCGTAACCCGGATGCGCGGCGACCGAGAGCTTCGCCGAACCGGCGGCGGTGAGGCGGCGCTGCAGTTCCCGCGCGAACATGAGGTTGGCCAGCTTGGACTGACCGTACGCGGACCAGCGCTGATACTTGCGCCGCTCCCAGTTCAGGTCCTCCAGGTCGATGCGGCCCAAGGTGTGCGCGCCGCTGGAGAGGGTGACGACCCGATCGCGAATCTTGTCCAGCAGCAGGCCGGTCAGCGCGAAATGGCCGAGATGGTTTGTGCCGATCTGCATTTCGAAGCCGTCGGCGGTGCGCCTCGACGGGACCGCCATGACGCCCGCATTGTTGATCAGCACATCGGCGGAGTCGATGGAATCCGCGAACTCGCGCACCGAGGCCAGATCGGCCAGATCCAGGCGCCGCACCTGCGCATTGCCGCCGATCTCGGCGGCGATCGGGCGCGCCTTCACCTCATTGCGGCACGCCATGATCACCTTCGCGCCGGCGCCGGCGAGGGCCCGCGCGGTGACCGCGCCGAGTCCGCTGTTGGCCCCGGTGACGATGAACGTGCGACCGCCCTGATCGGGGATGTCCGAGATGTCCCAGCCACTCACAGGAACGAGTCTAGGGGCGTGCGCCTCCGGCCGTCGGGTCTCGGACCGAACCGTGCGATGCCGGAAGTTCGCCGACAGCGGTTCGGAGGGCGCCGCCCGAGCGGCGTGTCAGTCCCGCATTGCACCTGTCTTCCCTGATGAGACCGGTAGCGTCCGCGCCATGGACACCATCATCTGGGCGGGTTTGCTCGTCGTTCTGGTGTTGATCTATCGGCAGAGTTCGCGCCGCACGGTCCAGGCCGCGTGGTGGGTCATGCTGCTGCTGACCGGACTGCTGCTGCGGCACCACATCACCAGCGGCCTCGGCCTGGGGTACACGTGGTGACCGCGCCGGCGAACGAGAACGCGACCACCGCGGCCGAGTCCGGTCCGCTCGGGCAGGTGCAGTACTGGCTCGCCGTCATCTTCGTGGCCGGCTGGACCGGTGTGGTGTGCGGCGGGCTGGGCGTCCAGTTCGGCAGCTGGGACTATCCGTGCCCACTCTGCATGGTGCAGCGCAACTTCATGATCCTGGCCGCGCTCGGCGGCGCGTACATCGTGCGAAAAGGCATGTCCGGCAGCATCGCCCGGCGCGACTACATGATCGGCTGGGGGCTGTGCGTCGTCGGCTGCTTCGGCGGCGGGTTCGCGGCCTGGCGGCAGACCATGCTGCACATCATGCCCGGAGACAAGGGGTACGGCGGCGCGGTGCTGGGCCTGCACCTATATGTGTGGGCGTGGATCCTGTTCGTGGCGGCCATCACCACCATCGGCGTGGTGCTGTCGGTGTCGAATATGACCGCGGCGGAGCGTATTCCGACCGGTGGCTTGCACACGCTGCTGGGCAAGCTGGCGATCTGGTTCTGCGGCTTGGTGATCGTCATCAATCTGGTGTCGGTGTTCGCCTTGGCGGGCTTCCACTGGTTCCTGCCCGACGACCCGTCCTGCTACCGGTTGTTCCATGATCTGGGGATCCTCAGCGGCGGTTGCACGGTCACCGGATAAACCGGCCACGGCATCGGCGATCCCCGCACCTTCGGGTGCGGGGATCGTCCGCTGTTCGGCGGTGTTGGGTACACATCAGCCGTGAGATAGGGTTGCCTAACCTATGTAACAGCACCCTATCTGCCTGAGGTCCTGAGCCGTGACATCGACATCGACCGCCGCCACCGAGCACCGCGACGGCTTCGTTCCCTTCCCCGCCGACCTCGCCGAGCAGTACCGGCAGGCCGGGTACTGGGCCGGCCGCCCGCTCGGCGAACTGCTGCGCGAGACCGCCCAGCGGACACCCGACCGGCCCGCCCTGCTCGGCGAGCACCCCGCCACCTACGCGGAACTCGACCGCGACGCCGACCGCATGGCGCACGGCTTCCTCGCACTGGGCATCGCGCCCGGCGACCGGGTGGTGGTGCAGTTGCCGAACGTCCCCGAATTCGTGCCGGTGCTGTTCGGGCTGCTGCGGGCCGGAATCATCCCGGTGCTCACACTGCCCGCGCACCGCCGCGCCGAGATCGAGCATCTGACCCGGCTGTCCGGCGCGGTCGGCTACGTGATCGCCGACCGGGCCGGGGATTTCGACTACCGCACGCTCGCGGAGGAGATCACCGCCGCCGTGCCGGGCCTGCGGCACGTGCTGGTACTGGGCGAGCCGGGCCGCTTCACCGCGCTGGATTCGATTCCCGCCGACGGTGATCCACTGTCCGCGGTCGACGCCTCCGATATCGCGCTCATGCTGGTCTCCGGCGGCACCACGGGCCTGCCGAAGCTCATCGCCCGCACTCATGACGACTACGCCTACAACGCTGCCGCCAGCGCCGAGGTCGCCGAGCTCGGTCCCGAGGACGTGTACCTGGCGACCTTGCCGGTGGCGCACAACTTCCCACTCTGCTGCCCGGGCGTGCTGGGCACGGTGGCGGTCGGGGCGGCCATGGCCTTCGTCACCGATCCCAGTCCGGAGAGCGCCTTCGCCGCCATCGAACGGCATCGGGTGACCGTCACCGCCGTGGTGCCGCCGCTCGCGCAATTGTGGTGCGCCGCCGTCGAATGGGAGGAGGCCGACCTGTCCTCGCTGCGGCTGCTGCAGGTGGGCGGCGCGCGCCTCGCCGAGGTGAATGCGCGCGATGTCGCGCCCGCCTTGGGAGTACGGCTGCAGCAGGTGTTCGGGATGGCCGAGGGCCTGCTGAACTACACGCGCACCGAGGATTCCGACGAGATCGTCTGCACCACCCAGGGCCGCCCGCTGTCCCCCGCCGACGAGGTGCGCGTGGTGGACGCCGACGGCCGGGACGTCACCGACTGCGAGGAAGGCGAACTGCTGACCCGCGGCCCCTACACCATCCGCGGCTATTACCGCGCCCCCGAGCACAATTCGCGCACCTTCACCCCCGACGGCTTCTACCGCAGCGGCGACCTGGTGCGCCGCCTGCCCAGCGGGCATCTGATGGTGTCCGGCCGCATCAAGGACGTGATCAATCGCGGCGGCGAGAACATCTCCTGCGACGAACTCGAGGAGCATCTGCTCGCGCATCCCGGCGTCCGGCATGCCGCCGCCGTCGGGCTGCCCGATGCCGCACTGGGCGAAAAGGTCTGCGCCGTCCTGGTGGTGGACGGCGACATGCCGGCCCTGGCCGCGATCAAGACCTTCCTCACCGCGCGCGGCCTGGCCACCTACAAGCTGCCCGACGTGCTGCGCCGCGCCGACGTCCTGCCCGTCACCGCGGTCGGCAAGATCGACAAGAAGATGCTGGCCGCCCAGGGCTGACATAGGGTCTTCCCCATGGGCGGGTGGAACGTATCGGATATTCCTGATCAGACGGGCCGGACGGCCATCGTCACCGGAGCCACCAGCGGCCTGGGCGCGGCCACCGCACGCGCCCTCGCCGAAGCCGGTGCGCGGGTGATCATCGCCGTCCGGAATCAGGTCAAGGCGCAGGGCGTCGCGAATTCGATTGCGGGCGAAGTACAGGTGCGGTCACTGGACCTCGCCGACCTGGGTTCCGTGCGCGCCTTCGCGGAGAGCGTCGACCGCGCCGACATCCTGATCAACAATGCGGGCGTCATGGCGGTGCCGAAATCCACCACCGCCGACGGCTTCGAAATGCAGATCGGCACAAACTTTCTCGGCCACTTCGCACTGACCGGGCTGCTGCTGGACCGCATCACCGATCGCGTCGTGAACGTCTCCAGCATCACCCACTACATCGGCCGCATCGACCTCGACGACCTCAACTGGGAGCATCGCGCCTACTCCAGGTTCGGCGCCTACGCGCAATCGAAACTCGCGCTGCTGCTGTTCACCAACGAACTGCAGCGGCGACTACGGCTCGCCGATTCGCCCAAGCTCGCACTGGCCGCGCACCCCGGGTACGCGGCCACCGAGATCAGCTCCAAGACCCAGAATTTCCTGGAACAGCTAGTGGGACTCGGCAATCGGCTGGTCGCGCAGAGTGCTGACATGGGTGCGCTGCCCACCGTCTACGCCGCCACCGCCGAGGTCGAACCCGGCGGTTATTACGGGCCCGAATGGTTCGACTGGCGTGGATTCCCGAAGCGGGTCGGGGAGAGCGCCGCCGCCCGGGACGAGAAGACCGCCCGGCAACTGTGGGAACTCGCCGAGCAGCTGACGGGCGTGAACTTCCCCCTCTGATCGGCGGCACCGATCGGCGAAAACTGATCGGCGGGTGCGCAGCCCACGCACCCGCCGACCATCGCATGCGGCCCGGGCACGCCGGACGGTGTCCGGACCGCGTGTGTTGCTCATTGTGAAAAGCTCAGGCGCGCACCACGTACGGCGCCACGCTGCTCAGCTTCTCGCAGGTCTCCTCGAATTCGCGTTCCGGCCGCGACTGCCCCACCACGCCGGCGCCCGCGCGCAGCCACGCGCCCGCACCGCTCTGATAGACCGCCCGCAGCACCAGCGTCGCCTCCAGCGCGCCGTCCGGTGAAACCGTCACCACGGCACCGGAATACAGTCCGCGCTGATCGTGGTCGAGCCGGAACACGGCGTCCACGCCGGCGGACTTCGGGATGCCGGAGGCCGTCACCGACGGGAACAGCATTTCCAGCGCCTCCCACGGGCTGCGGTCGGCGGCCAGCCGGCCCTGCACCGTCGAGGCCAGATGCTGGACACTGCCGCGCTCGCGCACGGCCATGAAGTCGGAGACGACCGTGGTGTCCGGTTCCGCGACGGCCGCGATCTCCGCGAACGAGGTCTGCACGGAGATGGCGTGCTCGACAATCTCTTTCGGGTCGCCGACCAGTTCGGCGCGGGCGGCCCGGTCGGCCTCGGCGCCGCGGCCGAAGGCGCGGGTACCGGCCAGCGGTTCGGTGGTGACCACGCGGTCGGCGTCCACGGCCGCCACCAGTTCCGGGCTGAACCCGGCCGCTTCCAGCCCGCCCAGCCGCAGCAGGAACGAACGCGCGGGGGTGTTGTGCTCGCGGCCCAGCCGGTAGGTGGCCGGAATGTTCACGGCGAACGGCAGTTCCACCTTCCGCGACAGGATCACCTTCTGGTACTTGCCGGCGCGGATCTCGGCGACGCCGGTGGCGACCCGATCCTGATAGCCGGTGGGATCCACAGTGATATCCACAGCGTGGGATACCGGCAGCGCACTGCCCTGGGAGGCCGTGATGAGCTCGTGGATATCGCCGGTCTCGGCCGGGGTCGCGCCCGACACCCGCACGCCGGAGGCGTCGATCCGCACCTCGATGCGCGGAATCATCAAGTAGGCCAGGGTGGCTCGCGGGTGCACATGCCCGGTCGCGCCGAGCGACCAGGCGCAGAATTCGAACCCGATCCAGCCGTAAGCGTGGCGGCCGTCCAGGGGCAGGCCGGCGAGGGCGCGGTCGACGGCCTGGGCGGGGGAACCATCCCACGGACCGGTGGTGACCTTTCCGTCCCAGTTCGTCCGGAGTTCGTGGGCGTCGAGTTCCACGCCGCCGATCGGATCCGCGGCGAACACCCATTCCCCCGGGCGTTCGTAGACCACGTATTCGCCCAAACGATCGGCCGCGGCGAGCGCGGACACCGCTGCCACCGGATCGCTGACGTACTCGCCCCAACGCTGCTCACCAGCGAGCCTTAGCCGTTCGTCCGTGGCCGACACCAGACCTCCAAGGTTATGCTTACCTAACTGCGTGCTGTGAGGTTAGCATTACCTTGCTCATGAGTGGGAGGACGGTAAAGCGAGGTCGATCACCCCGCCGCACACCGCAGCACCCCCGTCGCCGCGACACCGCGTGCGAAACCCGCCGGGCGATCGGCGAATTGCGCGACCCGCCGACTCCACGCCCCCGTTTGGGCTTCAATGGGTTACGGCGTCTCATGCGCGGAGGAAACCACCATGCTCGATCACGACAGCCGGCTTCCCGAAGCCGCCATCACCGCTCCGAGTTCGGTGGTCGCGCTCGTCGACGCCGCCTCCCGCGTCGAGCGCGAACTCATCGGCAACTGGCTCGCCGAAGGCGGCATCGCCCAGGAATTCGGCCTCACCGCACCCGTCACCCAACTCGACCTCGACCCCGGCGCCGTCGGCACCCGGCTGGTCGGCCGCCACGACGATCCACTCGTCGTCCCCGTCCGCGTGCTCTGGCTGCCACCCGAACGGGACGGCGTGCGGCGCACCACCTTCAGCGATCTGCTCACCCTCACCAACCCGCGCAAACCCCACCCGATCATGCAGCGGCGGCTCATCAACAAGGCGCCCGACCGGCACCTGGTACTCACCGGGCAGCCCGCCCGGCTCAGCGAGCTGCGCGCCAACAATCCCGGATCCGCGGGCGCACCCGACGCTTTCGCGCGCGCCATCGTGCGCGCGGGCATCGTCGCCCTCGAACGCGCGGAACGCGCCGTCATCGGCGACCGCTACAAGGTGCCGCGACTCGTCGTCGAGGAAATCCTCGACTCACCCGAATTCCTGCGCCGCCTCGACGCCATCGCCGCCGAAACCGGCACGCCCGCACGCGAGGTCTACCGCCGCGCCGAGAAGGCGCTGCGCGAACTCGTCGCCGCGCAGAGCCGGCTGGTATCCGACCTGTTCACCCAGGCCATGCGGCCCGTGCACGCCTCCACCTGGAAGGTCGACGCCGACGAGACCGGACTGGACCGGCTGCGGACGCTGAACCGGACCCACCCGCTCGTCTTCCTGCCGTCCCACCGGTCCTATGTGGACGCCTTCGTCCTCGGAGACATCCTCGCGCGCAATGACTTCCCGCCCAATCATGTGGTCGGCGGGGCCAACCTCAAGTTCTGGCCCATCGGACCCATCGCCCGCCGTACCGGCACCGTCTTCATCCGCCGCAGCTTCGGCGACGACGAGGTCTACAAGGCCGTCGTCGAGGAATACTTCGCCTACCTGCTGGCCAAACGCTTCAACCTGGAGTGGTACTTCGAAGGCGGGCGCACCCGCACCGGCAAACTGCGGCCACCCCGCTACGGACTGCTCAACTACCTTGCCGCGGCGCTGCGTTCGGCCCGCATCGACGACGTCATGCTGGTACCGGTCTCCATCACCTACGAACGGCTCAACGAGATCGGCGCCATCGCCGACGAACAGACCGGCGGCAGCAAGCAGGCCGAGGGACTCACCTGGCTGGCCAGTTACGTACGCAACCAACAGCATTCGGCCGGGCACGTGTACGTGCGCTTCGGGCAACCGCTCTCGGCGCGCGACCGGCTGGCCGCGCTCGGCGACCCGCTCGCCGCCGGACCGTCGGAAACCGACGGCGAGGCCGCGGAGACGACCGACGCCGAACACCTGGCCGTGCAGCGCCTCGCCTTCGAGGTCGCGGTCGGGATCAATGACGTCACCCCGATCACCGTCAACGCCCTCACCACCCTCGTCCTGCTCGGCGTGCACGAACGCGCCCTCACCCGCGGCGAATTGCGCACCGCCATCGGGCCCGTGCTCGGTTACATCGAGAACCGGGATCTGCCGCGCGGCGAACTCGACACCCTGCGCGACGATCACGGGCTCGCGGTGGTGCTCGAACAACTCGCCGTGGCCAAGGTCGTGACCGTGTATCGCGGTGGGCTGGAACCGATCTACTCGATCAATCCCGGCGCGCATCTCGAGGCCGCGTTCTATCGCAACAGCGCCGTGCACTGGTTCGTGAATCGCGCCATTCTCGAACTCGCCATCCTCACCGCGGTCGAAGCGCCCGAGGGCGATCAGCTGCGGGTCGGCTGGGAGGCCGCGTATCGGCTGCGGGATCTGCTCAAGTTCGAGTTCTTCTTCCCCGAACGCGCCGAATTCACCAGTCAGCTGACCGCGGAAATGCTGCTCGTGGACCCGGATTGGCATCGCCGCACCGCCGCCGGCACCGTCGGCGCCGACATCCTGGCGCGACTCGCGGAATCCGGGTTCATCATGGCGCACCGCGTGCTGCGCTCCTTCTTCGACGCCCAGCTGGTGGTCGCCGAACGCCTCGCCGCCCGCGATCCCGCACTGCCCGTCGACCGCAAGGAATTCGGCGACGAATGCCTGCTCGTCGGCAAACAGATGCTGCTGCAACAGCGCCTGCACAGCCCCGAATCGGTGTCCTCCGAATTGTTCGGCAGCGCAATCAAACTCGCCGACAACCACGGCCTGCTCACCCCCAGCTCCGATCCCGCCGACCTGGCCGCCCGCCGCAGCCGCTTCGCCGCCGAACTGCGCGCCATCGGCGGGCGCATCTCGCGCGCCGCCACCCTCGACCCGTCCAACCGGATGGAAGCGCTGTGACCCAACGGACATCGGAGGGCGCCCTACCCGCGCGACCGATCCAGGCCGTCAGCGACCGAGAACTCGACACCGCCGTAGACGCCGTCCGCACCGGACCACAGGGACCGCACATCGCGGCCGTCTTCGACTTCGGCGGCACCGTCGTCAGCGGGTTCAACCCGCCACCGCTCTTGCACCGGATGCTGCGGCGTGACAGTCAGCGCGCGCTCACCGCCACCCTGCTCGGCAGCATCCGCGGCGCCCGCAGCGCCGGCGAATACGAACGCTTCCTGCAGCACGCCATGTACAACTGGGCCGGCGTACCCGAGAGCGAACTCGAGCAACTCGGCGCGGACCTGTTCCGGCGCAGCGTATACGGGCACATCTACCCCGAAGCCTGGCGGCTGGTGCGCGAACACGAGGCCGCCGGGCACACCCTCGTCCTGGTCAGCTCCGTCACCCGCTACCAGGTGCAACCGGTCGCCGACGAACTCGGGATACCGCACGTGCTGTGCACCACCATGGCCGTCCAGGACGGACTGCTCACCGGGCACGTGGCCGGGAAATCACTGTGGCGCAACGGCAAAGCCGACGCCGTGCGCCGGTTCGCGAGCAGCCACGACATCGACCTCGCGCAGAGCTGGATCTACGCCGACAGTGCGGCGGACCTGCCGCTGCTGCAGCTCGCCGGACGGCCCACCGCCGTCAACCCCGACCCGCGGGTGGCGCTCGAAGCCGTCGAAAAGAATTGGCCGATCCTGCATTTCCGGCCACGGCAGTCGCCCCGGGCCACCGACTACGCGCGCACCCTCGGCGGGTTCGCCGGACTGCTCGGCGGGGCGCTGTTCGGGGTGGCCGCCAAGGCGCACACGAAACAGCGACGGCAGATGGCGGATTCGATGCTGGTGCGAGCCGCCGGGTCCACACTCGTCGGCAGCCGGGTCAAAGTACGGGTCGTCGGAGAGGAGCACGCGCGCTCCCCACGCCCGGCCGTGTTCATCTTCAATCATCAGAGCCAGTTCGACATCATCGTGCTCGCCGAGGTGCTCGGCGCCGGCATCACCGGGGTGGCCAAACAGGAAGTGACGAAGAATCCGATCTTCGGACCGCTCATGCGTTTCGTCGAAGTTACCTTCATCGACCGCGAGAACACGGTGGCCGCCAAGGCCGCACTCGAACCGGTCGTCGAAACCCTGCGCGGCGGACTGTCCGTCGTGATCGCGCCCGAAGGCACCCGATCGATGACACCGCGCCTCGGCCCGTTCAAGAAGGGCGCCTTCCATATCGCCATTCAGGCGGGCGTGCCGATCATCCCGGTCGTCATCCGCAATGCGGGCGAAATCTCGTGGCGCAATTCGGCCATCGTGCGCAAAGGCGTCGTCGACGTGGCGGTACTACCACCCATCGACATGCGCAGCTGGGACCCGGCCCATATGGACGCGGACGTCGAGCGGGTCCGCCAACTGTTCGTCGAAACCCTGCTGAACTGGCCGAACAAAACATGATTTTGTTCGCCACTGTGTTCGCGATCCGTCAGGATCGCGAACACGAGATCCCGAGAGTGTTCAGACCGCGCGGCCGAACAGCAGCTTCCACGGCATCGCGGCCGATTCCAGTTGGACCTTGAGGGTCATCTTCGACGCGCCCTTGGTGCGCTCCTCGAACCGGATCGGGACCTCGGCGATCGCGATGCCCTTCTTCACGGTCCGGTAGTTCATCTCCACCTGGAACGAGTAACCGTTGCTCTTGATGGACGCCACGTCGATGGCGCGCAGCGTATCCGCCTCCCACGCCTTGAAACCGGCGGTGGCGTCCTTCACACCGAGGCGCAGGATCAGGTTCACGTAGAAGTTGGCCCAGGCGGACAACGCCTTCCGATGCCACTTCCACTCGTCCGCGGTGGAACCACCCGGCACATAACGGGATCCGAGCACCACACCCGCGCCGCTGGTCTCCAGCTTCTCCAGCATGGCCGGAATGACCTCCGCCGGATGCGACAGGTCGGCATCCATCTGGATCACCACGTCCGCACCCTCGTCGAGCGCCTTGGTGATGCCCGCGATGTACGCGCGGCCCAGACCGTCCTTCTCCGTGCGGTGCAGCACACTCACCACGTTCGGCAGGTCGGCGGCCAGCTTGTCGGCCACCTCACCCGTACCGTCCGGGGAGTTGTCGTCCACGACCAGCACGTGCAGGTCGGCCACCGGTAGCGCGGTCAGCCGCTCCACCGCCACCGGCAGGTTCTCCCGCTCGTTGTAGGTCGGCACCACCACGGTGACCTTCAAGGCTTTGCCCTCCCGCTTGGACGATTTCTTCTCGAGAGACCGTACTCGATGTACCTGAGCGCCTCGTGAGCGCACCGGAGGGCGCGTCCTCCCCCGCCGGCCCGGTGTCAATCCCCGGCGTCATCCGCACGCCGATTCCGTTCCCGCACAATATCCAACGCCCGCTCCGCTGTCTCCTTGTCCGGATACGGCCCCATCCGCTCCGCGAACCAATGCTGCTTCCCCTGCTCCGCCCGATGATGTTTCAGGCAGTAGTACCACTGCTCATCAGCCATACCGTCCAGCATGGCACCAAGATCATCGATCGGTGTCGACCTTCGGCACGAAACCGGCGGGCCACACGGTCGCCGCATCGAACATCACAAATGCGAAGTCCGCCTCATGCCATTGGTTGTTCATCGAGGTCCGCTGCGCTTTTGCCGGGTCACCGGTGTCGAGTGACAGCATGGCGCCGCCATTGACGCTGCGCGGCATATCGAAGAACGTGCCACGAGCGTCGGCATTCGAGAAGTCCGCACCGTCGAGGCGAGCCTCCGCCAGCCTCGCCAGCCTGAGATCCACCCCACTCAAGTCTGCCCCGTTCAGCGCGGCATTCGGCAAGGTCGCAAATTGCAAACTCGCATCTTCCAACTTGCTGCCCGTCAGATCCGCGTTCGCCAGGTCCGCCGAAGTCAGCACGGCGCGCCCCATGGTTGTGCCCACGAGATCGGCGCCTTCCAGCTGAGCCTGTGTCAGATCGGCGTGCTCCAGTCTCGCCCCGCGCAGATTCGCGCCGTTCAGATCGGCCTTCACCAGGCAGGTGTTCGACAGATCGATCTGCTCGGTGCCCTTGGTATCTCGGCGCCCGATGACAGTCAGTACCGCCTGCACGTCGGCCGTCGGAGCCGAACCGCGGTCGGCCCCGCCGCAGCCGGGGCCACTCGGCGCATGCGTCCGGACGAAGGCGCTCAGCACGGCGAAGATCGACGCCCGGTCGTCCGGCGAGTCGCTCGCCAGCCGTTCGAGCAGATAGATGCCGCCCAATCGCATTTCGAGAGTGCTGTTCCCGAGCTCCTCGACGGCCTTCGCATACCGGTCGGTCACCGCCGTCCGCTGCGCGAGAGCGTATTGATCGTTGGTCGCGTGCAGCGACTGACTCGTGAACCAGAGCGCCCCGACCGCCGCGACGGTGGTCGCCATGGCCGCCAGTTTTGTCCAGCCGCCCCACCCGAAGACCGCACGCCCGGCACTGCGCAGTCGCGTGCGCCGAGTGTCCGGACGTTGAAGTGAATGAATACGATTCGGACGCCGCCGTGCGACGCCCGCCCCCCGACGAGATTTCACCGCCCGATGATCCCTCTGGATCTGCGGGCGCGCCACGGGTTTTCGGGCCTGCCCGCGGCTAGGGGGTCGGGTCGGGATCGGGGACCGGTACGAATCCGTCGGGCCAGACGGTCTGGTTGTCGTATCGCGCCATGCTGAAGTCGCTCGCACCGAACTTCGACTCCGCCTTGGCCCGTCGCACCGAACGCGGGTCTTCGGTAGCCGACTGCGTGCCTGTCCCGAGGATCGTGCCGCGCAGGTCGGCGTCCACGAACAACGTCCCGCCCAGCACCGCGGTCTCGAGCCGAGCCCGCCGCAGATCAGTATTCCCCAGGATGGTGTTGGTCAACTTCGCGTACGTGAGGTCGGCAGCCTGCATGTTCGCAGCATCGGCATTCGCGGCAATCAGCTTCGCCTCGGAGAGATTCGCGTTGTCCAGATCGGTCGAGGCGAGACGCGCGAGGGTGAAGTCCGCCCCTTCGAGGTCGGCATGACTCAGATCAGCCCTGTCCAACCGGGCGCCTTGTAGATTCGCGCCCGACCATTCGGCGTTCGCCAGGCAGGTGTCCGACAGGTCGATCCGCTCAGGGCCGCCGGCGCTGCGACGGCCGATCACCGTCAGCGCCGTCCGAACTGCCGGCGCCGGCCGGTCCGTGGCCGACTTTCCACACTCCGGGCCGGCGGGCGCGTGCATGCGGACGAACGTACTCAGCATCTCGAAGATCGTGGACCGATCCGACGGCACGTCCGTGGCGAGACGTTCCAGCAGGTAGACGCCGCCGATCTGGATATCCGCACTGCTGTTGCCGAGATCCTCGACCCCCTTCGAGAAACGCTCGGTCACCGCGGTCTGCCGCGCCAGCGCGTTGCGATCGTCGGCCGCATGCACCGACCGATCTGCAAACCAGAGGCCTCCCGCCACGGCCACGGCAGCCGCCAGCGATGCCGCCACTGTCCGTCCACCCCGCACGGACACGGTCCGCCCCGGACCCTCTTGTCGCACAGGAGCTGTCTCCGGGCGTCTCAGTGAATGAATTCGATTCAGGCGGCGCCGCGCGCCACCCGCCCCCCGACGAGTTCTCATGACCCGATGATCCCGCCGAACCCCTTGTGGCGCTACAAGATTTCGAGGTGGTCCGGATACACGAAATCCCCCCAGGGATACCGGGGGGATTGCCGTGGTGGCCAAGGCCGGGATCGAACCGGCGACCTTCCGCTTTTCAGGCGGACGCTCGTACCAACTGAGCTACCTGGCCGTAGGCACCCGATTCGAATGCCGAGCTTGTACTTGCGACCCTGACGGGACTCGAACCCGCGACCTCCGCCGTGACAGGGCGGCGCGCTAACCAACTGCGCCACAGGGCCTTGCTGCTCCACACCAGTGATGTTGCCATCGCTGGTACCCCCTACGGGATTCGAACCCGCGCTACCGCCTTGAAAGGGCGGCGTCCTAGGCCGCTAGACGAAGGGGGCCCGCCGGATTTCTCCGGACCGTTTGCTCAACGGCTTCCGTTGGGAGCGGAGATAGCTTATGACAGCATCCGCGTTAATCCCAAATCTGCTGGTCACAGTCCCAAATTGAGATCTTCCAGACGTGCGGACGTGCGCCAGCCCACCCGGCGGAACTCTTCCATCCACTCGGGAGTGCCGGTGGCCTCGATGAGCATTTCGAGGGCCTCCGCGAACCGGGAACGCAGATCCGTGGGACCACCCAGCACGTCGGCGATGTAGCGCTGGCCCGCGAGGGCCGCCGCCAGGGTGCGGGTGAACCGATCCGGATCGGTGTCGGGTCGCAACTGCTTGTGTTCGGTTGCCCGGACCGTCAGCAGCCGGATGGCGCGGCCGAGGATGCGGCCGCCGCCGGCTTGGATGTCGCGATAGAACTCCGGCTCGATGATGAGCCGGAACTCCGCCTGGATGATGATGTCGTTCTCCAGTCGCAGCGCGATCTCGTCGATCATGCCGTGCAGGACATCCAGTGGCCCGAGATCTGTTCGGGCAAGCCATCTTTCAGTTGAGGCGCGATAGCGGTCGACCGCTGCCTCCAGCACCGCGCGTGCCAGATCCTCCTTCGAATCGAAGTGAAAGTACATGGCGCCCTTGGTCGCCCGTGAACCTTCCAATATGCGGTTGAGCGATGCAGCGGCATAGCCGCTCTTCCCGAACTCAACGGCGGCGGACCTGATGATCGCCGCGCGTGTCCGGCGGGCCCGCTCTTGCTGCCGTGCCATGCTCGAAACGCCTCCGAAGCTAGCTACCGTCGCGGATCGGTTACGAGAACTGTCCCCGACGCAAAGTTACGTGTCTTTCAAATACTTCAGAACGGGCTCTTGCCCGAATTACCAAACTTTTGGTACGAAAAAGCGCGAAAAACTTGAAACACACCAACTGGTATAGTTTTTCCGCCCGGGTGCACCACGAGGGGTGCGCACTCGGGCGCAGTTGTCTCGGTCCGCCTCCCGCAACCTCGATCGGTCCGAGTCGCGATCGGCCAGACCGGTCGCGACACGTTCGGGCACATCAACGATAGGCCGAATCCCGTGCCGCCGGGGCAATCCCGGTTCTTCGGGAATTCACCAGTCGGTCACCGTACCCGTAAAGCACACCCCGCGTGAGGTGTACCGGAAAGTCAGTTAACCAGCGTACCCCCTGACGTTAATCGCAAATTCCCAGTTACCAGCTGGGCGATTGGTCCGAAAGGACGAATTCGCCCATATCCCACGGACGTTCGCCGACGGCTCGAAACATCCCGGAAACGTGTCCGCGCATGGGGCATCGCCGGACGTCCGGCGCCCCCGCACCGGCATCGGCTGTCGCCGTTCCCCTCCCCCTACACCAAAATGCTTGCCACGCATCACCATTGGATGATATTCACACCTTGCCTCAACGAAACAAACTGAGTGGCAACACGATTGCAGAACCAGGGACGGCCCCCTGACATCAGCGGGCGCTTACCTCCGAATGCACCGTCCGGCACCCACACTCCCACCCCGGACGCATCCGTGTTGGACGCTACCGACCCCCCGGTTTTATCCACTGGCGTGCCCCACCGACCGGTCCGCACCCTCACAGCGCCCCATCGTCCCCCCGATTGCAACGACCGACACCCCTATGCCGCGCCGATCGGCACGGCCGGTCACCCGATCGGCACGGCCGGTCAGCCGGACGCCGAACAAACCGTCAACCGGGCCTGCCGCCACCGATCATCGAGCCCCGCCGCCGGCGGCACCCCCGACACACCCGCCGGGATCGCGCGCCGCGCCGCCCGACACCCCGGGCACGCCCGGACCCCACCCGTGTCAACCACCTTGACCTGCACAAACATCGAGCCATCCAGCACAATGGGATACTCATTTAACAGTTGCGTGGTCGGCACCGTAAACTGTCGTCCCGCGCCCCTATAGCTCAGTTGGTAGAGCTACGGACTTTTAATCCGCAGGTCCCAGGTTCGAGCCCTGGTGGGGGCACAGCGCGCTCCAATCCTGGAGTACAGCGAGGGGCCCGGAATCATACTCCGGGCCCCTCGCCACATCTGCGAATCTGTAGCAATCTGTCCGGATTTCACCTACCGTGACCTGTGTAGAGCTATTCCCGGGATCCATCACCACAGGCGGAGTTCATGACTTCCTTCGATGACCTGCTCTCCAACGTTCCGGTCGCCCAGATTGCCGAGAAGCTCGGCGTCGACGAGGCGACGGCGAAAACCGCCATCACCGCGGCCGTCCCGGTCCTACTGGGCGGTCTTCAGGCAAAAGCCAGCAACCCCGAGGCAGCCGCGGATATCGAGGGCGCGATCGCCCAACAGCCCGCCGGCCTGCTCGATGGCGGCGTCGACATGAACCAGGTCGACACCGGCCACGGTAGCCAGATAGTCGACCAGACCTTCGGCACCGAGAAGAACACCGTCATGAGCGCCCTCGGCAATGTCGGCGGCAACGCCATCAGCCAGGACCTCATGTCCAAGCTGCTCCCCATGCTCGCCCCCATCGTTCTCGCCTATCTTGGTAAGAAGGCATTGGGTGGAGGCGGCGGCGCGGCCGCGGAATCCGGTGCCGGAGGCGGCATCGGGGACATCCTCGGTAGCCTGCTCGGCGGAGCCACCGGCGGTAAGAGCGGTGGCGGACTGGGCGACATCCTGGGCAAGGCGGTCGGCCAGAACGCGGGCAACGTGCTCGGCAATGTGCTGGGCGGACTACTCGGCAAGAAGTGAAATCTCCAGTGGAGCACCGGAGTCCGGTGCGCGGCTAACGAACTGCGGTCCACGGCGATACACACAAGCCGTGGGCCGCTCTTCTTATGACATCTCTCACTGGTCCCGCAATGGCGCACGGATGAGTTTCACATCACCATACGGTGACGTAAGGTATGGGCCGCGGCGGCAGGCCAGCGAGGGTACAACCGCTAGACGTTCGACACGAAGGGCACATATATGGCAAGGGATCTGACTCAACTCGAGCTACTGGCGGAGTTGGAGCCGGTTGCCGAGGAGAATGTCAACCGCCACCTCTCCCTGGCCAAGGAATGGCACCCGCACGATTACGTGCCGTGGGACGAGGGCCGCAACTTCGCCGCCATGGGCGGCATCGACTGGGACCCCTCCCAGTCGCGGCTGAGCGAACTGGCCAAGGCGGCCATGATCACCAACCTCCTCACCGAGGACAACCTGCCCTCCTACCACCGTGAGATCGCGGAGAACTTCTCGCAGGACGGCGCGTGGGGCACCTGGGTCGGCCGCTGGACGGCCGAGGAGAACCGGCACGGCATCGTGATGCGCGACTACCTGGTCGTGACCCGCGGCGTCGACCCCGTGGCGCTCGAAGAAGCGCGCATGATCCACATGACCAACGGCTTCGCCTCCCCCACCGAGGCGGACGCCGGCTTCCTGCACTCGGTCGCGTACGTGACCTTCCAGGAACTCGCCACCCGTGTCTCACACCGCAACACCGGCAAGGTGTGCGACGACCCCATCGCCGACCGCATGCTGCAGCGCATCGCCGCCGACGAGAACCTGCACATGATCTTCTACCGCAACATGTGCGGCGCGGCGCTGGACCTCAGCCCCGACCAGGCCCTCGACGCGATCACCCTCATCCTGGAGAACTTCCAGATGCCGGGTGCGGGCATGCCCAACTTCCGCCGCAACGGCGTGCTGATGGCCAAGCACGGCATCTACGACCTCCGCCAGCATCTGGAGGAAGTGGTCCTGCCCGTGCTCAAGAAGTGGAACATCTTCGAGCGCACCGACTTCACCGCCCGCGGCGAGGAAACTCGTGAGCGGCTCGGCCTCTTCCTGGAGAAGCTGAGCAAGGACGTCGACAAGTTCGAGGAGCAGCGCGACCGCATGCTGGCCCGTGAGGCCGCCAAGCGGGAGAAGGAGCTCTCCGCCGCGTCGGCGAGCTGATCGCGCCGCGAGCCCGATCGAACACGAAAGACCCCGGACGGCCCGGTGACCGCGTGTCACCGGGCCGTTCCGCGCGTGCCACCGGAACCTGCGTGGAAGTGCCCGCCCGCAGCCATAATTCCCGGGTGCGAACGCCACTCACAGCAATCTGTCGGCTGCGGCACAGGCCGGCCCAGCACTGGTGATCGACCATGGAGAAATGAGCCTCGAGTTGCGGGATCCGGAAGGATCAGGCGCGCATGCCTTCTCGCGGTCCGGTGACCGGGCCGCGCAGTCCGCGCACGCCGCGACCGAGACCGAACCGGTGGTGCTGCTGCACGGTCAGCCCGGCGATCGATCCGACTGGGATCTCGTACTGCCGCGACTGCCCGGCACTGTCGGCGCGCTCGCCTGGGATCGGCCCGGCTACGGCGCCAATCACCGGCCCGCCGGATCCATCGAGGACAATGCCCGCTGGCTGCTCGACTCCCTCGACCAGGCGGGCATCGAGCGCGCGGTGCTGGCCGGGCACTCGTACGGCGGCGGCGTCGCACTCGCGGCCGCGGCGCTCGCCCCGGAACGCGTCCGCGGCCTGGTCCTGGTGGCCAGCGTCGGGCCGCACTGCCTGACCCCGCTGGACGAGCTGCTGGCCCTGCCCGTCGCCGGGCCCGCACTGTCCCTCACCGCCTGGTCGCTGCTGCCGTGGCTGGCGCGGAAGGGCCTGGACCACAATCGATCCGACACGCACACCGCGCCGGAGTACTGGCAGTTGCTGGCCGGCGTGCACCACGAGCACGGTCAGGTCTGGCGCAGCTTCCTCGTCGAACAGCGAGCGCTGCTGCGCGAACTCGGCAGCTGGACGGACAAACTCGCGCAGATTCGCGTCCCGGCATTGATCCTGGCCGACCCGGCCGATAAAGTCGTGCCGATTTCCACGGCCTACGCCCTGCGCGACGGATTACCCGAGGCGCGACTCGAATTGGTCGAGGGCGGCGGTCATCATCTACCGCGGCGGGTACCCGACGTGGTGGCGGCCCGGATAGGCGCCTTTGTCGACTCGTTGGAGTGAACCATGCGTGGCACCCTCATCGTTGTTCGCGACCGCGCGCTCACGCAGCTCCAGCACGAGCGCGCGCCGCTCGCGCCGCGGCCGATCCCGTTGCAGCAACGGCTGTGGCGGCAGGTCGCGGGTGAGGTGCGGTGGTCGTTCACGCCGCCCGCGCTGTGGCTGGAGGGCATCGCCTTCAATGTGGTGCTGTCCGGGCTGTATCTGCTGATCTCGCCGCTGACCCTGCACAAGCACGGGTGGGTGGTCATCATCGGCGTCTACTTCGCGACCTTCGTGCTGGCCGATGTCACCACCACCAATGTGCTCGGCGTCGATACCGCGCGAGTACGGCTGAGCCTCGGCGAGGGACTGCCGATGTGGCGGATCCTGCTGGTCAAGAATCTGTCGCTGCTGGTGATCGTGGGTGTGCCGACGCTGGCGGCCACGGCGATCATCACGGCGGCGACCACCAAGCATTCCCTGCACTCGATCGCCATCACGGTGCCCGATGTCGCGCTGCCGATCCTGGCCTGGCTGGGCGTGGGCAATCTGGTGTCGGCGCTGCTCGCGGTGCAGCCCAGGTCGCTCATGCGGCGCTGGCAGGAACGCCGGCAGTGGCGGACGACGCTGCCCTGGATCACGCACCTCGGGCTGCCCTACGCGCTCTACTACTTCGTCGCGCCCATCGACGGTCAGCAGCGTGGCATTCTCGGCTACCACCTGGGCCGGAGCATGCCCGCGGACTTCCGGGCGCTGATCCATCTCGGGGTCGGGCTGGCGGTGTGGGCGATCGGCACGGTCGTCGCGGTCTGGTTCATGCGGTGGCGCGGGTTGCGCATCCTGTGAGGGTCGCGGCGTGTGAGCGGGGCCATAGTGGCGGGCATGTGGGACAGGGCACTTCCGCGCGGATGAGACACTGGACGGCGTGACGACGTCGCTCGAAGCCCCCAAGACCGCCCTGCGGATCGGCCCGTACCCGGTCGACCCGGCGGTCGTGCTGGCTCCGATGGCCGGCATCACCAATGTCGCCTTCCGGCGGTTGTGCCGCGAATTCGGCAGCGCCACCTCGATTTACGTGTGCGAGATGATCACCGCGCGCGCCGTGGTCGAGCGCAACGAGAAGACGCTGCACATGATGTCCTTCGGGCCGGACGAGTCGCCGCGGTCCATGCAGCTGTACGGCGTCGACCCGAAGACGCTGGGCGAGGCCGTGCGCATCATCGTCGGCGAGGGCTGGGCCGACCACATCGACATGAATCTCGGCTGCCCGGTCCGCAAGGTCACCCGGCTCGGCGGCGGGTCCGCGCTGCCGTACAAGCGGCGGCTGTTCGCCAATATCGTGCGCGAGATGGTGGCGGCGGCCGGCGATGTCCCGGTCACCTTCAAGTTCCGCATCGGCATCGACGACGAGCACCACACCTACCTGGACACCGGCCGCATCGCCGAGGCTGAGGGCGCGGCCGCGGTCTCGCTGCACGCGCGCACCGCGGAGCAGTTGTACTCCGGCCAGGCCGACTGGACCGCGATCGCCCGCTTGAAGGAAGCCGTCACCAGCATCCCGGTGCTGGGCAACGGCGATATCTTCAGTGCCGACGACGCCCTCCGCATGATCGCCGAAACCGGTTGCGACGGAGTCGTTGTCGGCCGCGGCTGCCTCGGCCGCCCCTGGCTCTTCGCCGAACTCTCCGCGGCCCTGCGCGGCGAGCCGATTCCCGAGGGCCCGACCCTCGGCAAGGTCGGCGAGATCCTGCACCGCCACGCCGCCCTGCTGGTCGAGCACGACGGCGCCGACAAGGCCATGCGCGATATCCGCAAGCACATGGCCTGGTACCTGATGGGCTTCCCGGTCGGCTCGGCCCTCCGCCGCCAGTTCGCGACTGTCACCGGTCTCGACCAGATCGCCGACCTGGTGTCCCAGCTCGATCCCGAGATCCCCTTCCCCACCGATGCCCTCGGCCCCCGCGGCCGCCAGGGCTCCCCGCAGGCGAAGGTCGCCCTCCCCGACGGCTGGCTCGACGACCCGGAGGACGACACCGTTCCCGCGGCCGCCGATGTCATGCACAGCGGCGGTTAGCGGGCGCGCGGTTCGCCGCCGATTGTGACCGTAGGTTCCGCGGTGTGACGGGGTCGCCCTGGCACACTTCTCTCTGCACTACCTGCGGTGGACGGTTGCCCGAGTGTTTCGTCGTGGCGAAATCGTTATCATGACGGCGGCATCGAGAGCGAAGAGAGGTTCTTTGGTGGGTGACGATCGGTATGGGCGGACGCCGCGCCCCGGCGGTCGCGCCCCTTGGGAGCGCTTCCCCGCGGACGAGGATGCTCAGGCCCCGGCCGAGCCGCCTGCCCGGGCGATCGAAAACTCCAGTGGGCCCGTGGATCGGCCCGCGGTGGGTAGTGCGCCGCTGTTCCGGCCGGTGCCCGAGATGCCGACGGGGGCGCGGGGGATTGCGCGGGCGGACGCCGCGGAAGACGCTGCGGAACAGGACAATTCACCGAAAACGGCGCACTCCAGTACATTTCGGGCGAGCGAGGGCGGGCCCGGCGTGCGGGCCGTGGGGTCGCCGGACGATCCCATCACCGAAGAACTACCGGTGGTCAGCGGCGAATTACCGGCGGTAACCGGCGGACAGGCCGTCATTCCGGTTCCTGCCGAGGTCGCACCGACGGTAACCGAGGCCGTCGCCGCCGCGCTGCCCGCGACGCGCGGGAAGTTCCTGCTGACGCGCCGGGTGAGCTCACCCGCCGACTATCCGACCACCGCGCTGCCGTCGCCCGTCGGCGGCATGCCGCTCACCAAGCCGATGCTCAACCGGCGCAAGCGGAATCGCCGGATCCAGCTGGCCGGGCGCAGTGCGCTGGTGGTTTTCGCGGTGGTCGCGCTGCTCATCACCGGCGGCGGCTGGAGTTACCTGCGCGAGAAGGACAACAACTTCCAGCAGGTCTCCGCGCTCGACGACAACTCCACCGACGTGGTCGACGCCGACGGCCAGAACGGTGACGAGAACTTCCTGCTCGTCGGCACCGACACCCGCGCCGGCGTGAACGGCAGCCTGGGCGCCGGCACCACCGACGATGCCGAGGGCGCCCGATCCGACACCGTCATGCTGGTCAATATCCCGGCCAGCCGGGCCCGCGTGGTCGCCGTCTCCTTCCCCCGCGACCTCGACGTGTCCCGCCCGGTCTGTGAGGGCTGGGACAACGAGAAGGCCGCCTACACCGGCGCCAACTACCCGGCCGCCATCGGCGACAAACTGAACGCAACGTATGCGCTCGGCGGGCCCAAATGCCTCACCAAGGTGATCACCAAGCTCTCCGGCCTGAAGATCAACCATTTCATCGGCATCGATTTCGCCGGCTTCGAATCCATGGTGAACGTGGTCGGCGGCGTCGAGGTGTGCAGCACCAAACCGCTCGTCGACGAGATCCTCGGCACCGTCCTCACCGATCCGGGCAAGCAGGTGGTGGACGGCGGCACCGCGCTGAATTACGTTCGCGCACGCCATGTCTACGGTGAGGAGCGCAGCGACTACGACCGCATCAACCGGCAGCAGCGCTTCCTGTCGTCGCTGCTGCGGGGTGCGCTGTCCAACAAGGTGCTGCTCGATCCGGGCAAGCTGAACGGCTTCATCGACGCCTTCGCGCAGCACTCGTTCATGGACAATGTGAATACGAAAGACCTGCTGACACTGGGTCGTTCGCTGCAGAAGATGCAGGCCGGCAATATCACCTTCCTGACCACGCCGACCGCGGGCACCACCTCGTACGGCAACGAGATTCCGCGCGAATCCGATATCAAGGCCATCTTCCGCGCCGTCATCGACGATCAGCCGCTGCCCGGTGAGAAGCAGACCGCGACCACCGCCACCGCCGAAACTCCCACGGAGAAGCCGAAACCCATGGCCGTCGATCCGAGCACGGTGTCGGTGCAGGTCTCCAACGGCTCCGGGCAAGCGGGCATCGCGGCCACCACCGCCACCAAACTGTCCAATCAGGGTTTCCAGATCTACAGCACCGGCAACTACACCGACGGCACCTCGCCGCGGACGAAGGTCCGCTACTCCAGCGGGCACGAGGCCGAGGCGGGCACCGTGGCGAGCGCGGTGCCGGGCGCGGTACTGGAACCGGCGAGCGGGCTGGGCAGCATCATCGAAGTGGTGGCCGGCACCGACTTCGCGGGCACCGTGCAGGCGCCGACCGCATTCGGTCAGCAACTGCCCGACACGCCGATGGACGCGGGCGGTCCGAGTGCGGCTCCGGTCACGTTGCCGTCCGATCTGGAACACGTCAACGCCGCAGACGACCTGTGTAAGTAGGGTGCCGCGGCACCCGGGCGGAACTGCGGCGACGGCACCGGGACCGACCGGCACCGATGGTTCACCCACCGTTGGTGACTTGGTCAGCGGCTGTCGCTAATGTCTTGAGTCATGCGTGTCATCTACAACGAACAAATGGCCGAACTCGCCGATCTGCTCGGCGGCATGGCCGGGCTCGCCGGGTCGGCGATGGAGCGGGCGACCCAGTCGCTGCTCGACGCCGATCTCGAGCTCGCGGAGCAGGTGATCACCGAATACGACCGCATTGCCGAGATGATTCAGCTGGCCGAGGAGAAGGCCTTCGCACTCCTGGCCCTGCAGGCCCCCGTCGCCGGCGATCTGCGGCAGGTGGTCAGCGCCATCCAGATCGTCGCCGACGTGAACCGGATGGGCGTGCTCGCCCTGCACGTCGCGAAGATGACGCGGCGCCGGTTCCCCAATCACGCCGTGCCGGAAGCGGTCAACAGCTACCTCGCCGAAATGGGCCGCGTCGCCGTCAAGATGGGCGCCACCGCCAGGGAGGTGCTGGAGACCCGCGATCCCGAGCGGGCCGCCAAGCTCACCGATGACGACGAGGCGATGGACGACCTGCGCAAGCACCTGTTCACGCTGATCATGGACCGCGACTGGCAGTTCGGCGTCGCCGCGGCCGTGGATGTGGCGCTGCTGGGCCGCTACTACGAGCGCTTCGCCGACCACGCCGTGGAGATCGGCCGCCGCGTGGTCTTCCTGGTCACGGGCGTCCTGCCCCCGGACCCAGATTCGGAAAAAGAGTCCATCTGAAGTAACTGACATTTCGGCGCCCGCACGGCACGGTGCGGGCGCCGAGTCGTATCAGTTCTCGGAATCCGCTGCGGCGGGTTCCTTTTCACGCCAGGCGAGCAGCATCGATTGACCGCCTTCCGGCCGCCACGGCAGGGCCACCGCCACGATCAGGGCGCAGACCACCAGCGCACCGACCGCGACGAACGAGGCGGATTGCGAACCCTGTAGCGCCGCAACCTTCATCGCGTGGATGAGATCCGCCTTGGCCGAAGCCAGGAACGGATTGACCGGGGCCTTGACGATCTGGATCACGCTGATCGGCGTATTGCTCGCCAGGTCCTTCTGTTTCGCGTTCATGATCGCTTCGGGGATGCTCCCGATCCGGCTCGCGATCTGGTGCGAATAGACCGAGGTCATGATGGATCCGAGCACCGCGACACCGAGCGCCCCGCCGACCTCGCGGGTGGTGTCGTTGACCGCGGAGCCCGCGCCCGCCTCCTCCAAAGGCACGGAGCCCATGATGGATTCGGTGGCGGGACCTTGCACCACCGCGAACCCGAGACCCATCAGGATCATCGAGATCACCACCGGTCCCACGTAGGGCGTGTCGACCGTGACCTGCCCGGCGATGAACATGGCGACGGCCAGGATCAGCAGTCCCGACACCACCATGGCCGTGGTGCCGAGCCGTTGGGCGGCCATGGTCGCGAGGGGTGCGAAGAAGCCGACCGCCACTGCGAAAGGCAGTGAGTGCAGCCCGAATTGGAGCGGGCTCAGCTCCTTCACGCCCTGGAAGTACTGGGTGATCAGGAACAGGAAGCCGAAGGCGCTGAAGTAGGACACGGTGATGGCCAGCGAGGGCAGTGCGAAGCGGCGGATGCGGAACAGGTTCATGTTCAGCACCGGGGTGCTCACCCGCAGTTCCCAGGCCACGAACACCGACAGCAGCACGACCGAGAGTACGTATCCGGCCAGGCTTTCCGTGGCCAGCCAGCCGTGCTTGGGCGCTTCGATGATGCTCCACACCAGCGTGGTGACGCCGGCGAGGGAGAGCAGGATGCCGATGCGGTCGAGCCGATCCACGTGGTCCGTACGGGATTCCGGCACGGTGATCAGTACCGCGGCGACCGCGACGACCGCCACCGGGACATTGATCCAGAACACGGAGTGCCAGGAGAAGTACTCCAGCAGCCAGCCGCCGATGGTCGGCCCGACGGCGATGGCGATGCCGGCCATGGCGGTCCAGAGTGCGATGGCGGCGGCGCGTTCCCGCGGCTTGGTGAAGATATTGGTGATGAGGGCCAGCGTGGCCGGGAAGACGACGGCCGCGAAGACGCCCATGCCGGCGCGGGCGGCGATGACCTGGCCGAGTCCGGAGGAGAGCGCGCCGGCGGCGGACATGACGGCGACGCCGGTCAGGCCGATGATCATGAAGAGCCGCCGCCCGTAGCGGTCGCCGAGGTGTCCCATGGCGAGCAACAGGCCGGAGAACGCCAGGGTGAACGCGTCCACGATCCATTGCAGGCCGCTCATGTCGGCTTGCAGCTGCACGGCCATGGACGGCAGTGCGACGTTGACGAGTGTGTTGTCCAGGACCACGAGCAGTTCCGCGAGGCAGATGGCGACCAGGGCCGCCATCTTCCCGCGTTGCGACAGCGTCGCCACAGTCTGTCCGGATCCCCGGATCGCCGTTGACACCGTCATCCGACACCTCCCTTACTAAACCGATCGGTTTACCCAGTGAAGGTCAGGCTATCTGTAACTGACGGTGTCACACAATCATGCTGTGGTCGTATGACGCAGGACACACTTCGCGCAGCTCAGTGCAGGTCGCGGAACACCCGGTACAGCTCGGCCTTGTCCTCGAACCCGATCCCCGGCGACTCCGTCAGCCGCAACCGGCTGTGCTCGATCACCGCGTCATCGGCGAAGCCGCCGGTCGGCTGGAACTCCCCCGGATACGACTCGTTGCCGCCCAGCCGCAGCGCCGCCGCGATATGCAGCGAGAACTGATGCCCGCCGTGCGGAATGCAGCGCCGCGACGACCAGCCGTGCGCACGCAGCATCTCCTGAATGCGGAAATATTCCACCAAGCCGTACCCGAGCACCGGATCGAACTGCAGGTAATCCCGATCCGGCCGCATCCCGCCGTACCGGATCAGATTCCGCGCGTCCGGCAGCGAGAAGAGATTCTCGCCGGTGGCCAGCGGCCCCGAATACTGCTCCGACAGCGTGGCGTGCAGGGCGTAATCCAGCGGATCACCCGGCTCCTCGTACCAGAACAACCCGTACGGCTCCAGCGCCCGGCCATACTCCAGCGCGGTGGCCAGGTCGAACCGGCCATTGGCGTCCACGGCCAGCCGCGCACCGTCGCCGCCCAGCACCTCCAGCACCGCTTCGACCCGTTTGATGTCATCGGCCAGCGGCGCGCCGCCGATCTTCATCTTCACCACGTCGTAGCCCTGCGCGAGAAAACCGCGCATCTCGTCCTGCAGCTGCGGCAGATCCTTGCCCGGCGCGTAATAGCCGCCCGCCGCGTAGACGAACACCTCCGAATCCGGCTCGCCGAGACCGTAATGCTGCACCAGCCAGCGGTACAGCGGCAAACCGGCAAGCTTGGCATTGAGATCGAACAACGCCATATCCACGACGCCCACCGCGACCGAGCGTTCCCCGTGCCCGCCGGGCTTTTCATTGCGGGTCATCAGAATCCACGCTTTCGCGGGATCGATGAACGCGCCGTCCGTGGTCAGCAATTCTTCGGTCGCGGCATGCATAAGCCGCGGAATGACCCGGCGGCGCAGAATCTCACCCGCGCTGTAACGGCCATTGGAATTGAATCCGTAACCCACGACCGGCTTTCCGTCGCGAATGACATCGGACTCCACCGCGACGATCGAACAATCCATGGCACTGAAATCGATGAACGCATTGCTCATCGACGAACTGATCGGCACCACGCCTTCGTGAATGGCGACAATACGAGGCATATCTACACTCCTTGAACAGTTTTCGGGCGATATCCGAGCGCGGCGAGCGCGGGCTCGGGATCCAGCCCGCCCGGCTCCCAGCGCGCGACGACCACGGTGGCCACCGCATTGCCGAGCACATTCGTCAAAGCCCGGACGAGAGAAAGAAATCGGTCCACCGACAACACCAGCGCCAGCCCCGCGATCGGCACCAGCGCGGTGGCGGCCACCGTATTGGCGAGCGTGATGAAGGCCGAACCACTGATGCCCGCGGTGCCCTTGGACAACACCAGGAAGGCCAGGAACAACCCCAGCTGATTCCCGAAACCCAGTGGCACGCCGTACACCTGCGCGATGAACACCACGCAGATCGGCACCACCACCGCGACACCGTCGAGATTGAACGAGAACCCGGTCGGCACCACCAGGCCCACCACACTGCGCCGGCATCCGGCCTGCTCCAGCCGCTCCATCAACTGCGGCAGCACCGCCTCCGAGGAGGACGTGCCCAGCACCACCAGCAGCTCCTTGCGCAGCGTGAAGATCAAGCGCCACAGCGAGAATCCGGCCAGCCATGCCACCGAGCCCAGTACCACCACCACGAAGACCAGCAGGGCCAGCGTGGAGACCGCCACCAGTTTCATCAGGGCGGTCAGCGTCTCGGGCCCGTACTTGCCGACCGTGGCCGCCACCGCGCCGAAGGTGCCGACCGGCGCCAGCAGCATGATCATCCGGATCATCCGGAAGAACACCTCGGACAACTTGCCGCAGCCCGCCACGATCGGCTGCGAAACACTGTCCGGCAGCCGCAGCAGCGCCACCGCGAACAGCACCGCGAAGATCAGCACCTGAATGATGTGCCCGGTCACGAACGCGCCGACGGCATTGTCCGGCACCACATCCGCGAGGAACGAGGTGAACGAATTGTTCGCGTCCGCGCCCTTCACATACGAGCCGATCTCACCCGAGGCGTGCTTGGGCGCGGACACTCCGGACCCCGGATGCAGCAGATTCACCGCGAGCAGGCCGAGAAGCATGCCGAGGGTGGTGACCACCTCGAAATACAGCAGCGCCCGCCCGGCGATCCGGCCCACCGCCTTCATGCCGCCGGTCGCGACGATCCCGGTCACGGTCACCAGGAACACGATCGGCGCGATCAGCATCTGGATCAGATCGATGAAAGCATTGGCTATCGGCTGCATTCCGGCCGCCGCACCCGGCGCGGCGATCCCGAACACGGCGGCCGCCACGGCCGCGATCAATACCTGGAAGGTGGTGTTGCCGAGCACCCGGCGCCAGCGCGGCCGGGGGGCCACGGCGTCCGCCGGTGTGTCCACGGTGATACTGCTCATCCGACTCACCCGGTTTCACTTGGCCGGTACGAGGGTCGAGCGCAACGCGTCCCGGTCCACGGTGAGACCCAGGCCCGGCTTGTCCGGCACCGTGATCACCCCGTTGACCGGTTTCGGCGCGTCCGGGAAGAGCAGTTCACCGACCTGCACCATCCCCAGATGCCATTCCAGGATCCAGCCGTTCATCAGCCCGGCGAGGGTGTGCAGGTTGAACAGCGGCCAGCCGCCGCCGTGCGCGAGCGGCAGGTTGTAGATCTGCGCCAGATGCGCGGCCTTGCGCGCCTCGGTGAAACCGCCGCAGTAACAGACATTCGGCTGCAGGATGTCGACCGCCTGCTTCTCCACCAGTTCCCGCAACCGCCAACGGTGACCCTCCATCTGGCCGGCGGCGATCGGAATCCTGGTGTGCGCCCGTAGATCCGCGAGCGCGCGGGCATCGTTCTGATGCAGTGGTTCCTCGAACCAGGTGAGGTTCACGTCTTCCACGGCGCCGCACAGGAATTTGGCCTCGGGCGGGGTGAACAGATAGTTGGCGTCGATCATGAGGTCGATGTCGTCGCCGATCTCGCTGCGCACGGCGCGGATTCGGGCCGCGTCCTCGCGCCAGCCGCCCTCGTCCACGGCCACCACCAGCTTGAGCGCCGAAACACCCTGATCCAGTTGCAGTCTCGCGGCGGCGGCCAGGGTTTCCCGGTCGTACTGCGGGAAGCCGAAGGTCACGTAGACCGGCACCTCGGTGCGGGCCCCGCCCAGCAGGCTCGCGACCGAACGGCCCGCCGCCTTGCCCTGGATGTCCCACAGCGCGATGTCGAGCAGGGACAGGGCGCTGGAGACGACGCCGGTCATGGTGCGGGGATTCAGTGTGCGCCAGACCTTCTGGTGGATGGCCTCGGTTTCGCGCGGGTCCATGTCGACGACGGCGGGCAGGAAGTGCTGTTCGAGAGCCACCACCACGGCATGGGAGAGGAAGTGCCCGGTGAGGGCGACGCCGGTCAGGCCCTCGTCGGTCTCCACTTCGCAGAAGACGAACTCCCGCTGCTCTTCCCGGCCGTAGCCGCGCACCTTGTGTTCCAGCAGCGGTACATCGATCGAGGTGGCGTGCACGCTGGCCCGGATGTCCTTGATTCGCATGGACCGAGTGTGGGCGCGTGAATCGTCAACTGTCAACGATTTGCAATTGACAATCCGGCGTGCGAGGATGCGGACGCTATGAGTGAGCACACGCACGCGATCAACGCGCTACAACAGCGAGTGGCCGAACGACAGGCGAGCTCGCTGCTCGGCCTGATCGCCGGAGAACTCGAGCAGATGATCATCAACGGCACGCTGGTGGCCGGCGACCGGATCAACGAATCCGCGCTCGCCACCCAGCTCGGCACCAGCCGCGGACCCGTGCGAGAAGCCCTGCGGCAGCTGGAATTCAGTCGGCTCGTCGAATTCCGCACCAACCGGGGCATGTTCGTCCGCCAGATCTCGGTGGACGAGGCCGCGCGACTCTACGACATCCGGGCATCACTGTTCGGGCTGGCGGGACGGCTCGCCGCGGAACGCGGCGTCACACCCGAGATCCTGGAAACCCTGCACACCAAGGTCTCCCGGCTCGATCAGGCGGTGCCACAGGTCGACCACTACTACCCGGCCAACGTCGACCTACATCGCGATCTCGTTGCCCTGTCTGGTAATCCACGCCTGCTGGATCTCTACAACGACGTCTCGAAGGAACTACACCTTTTTCGCAGGCATGGCCTGGAAACCGAAAACGCCAGGCACACTTCGAATTCCCAGCACGCGGGAATCCTGGAGTACCTGGCGGTAGGCAATGCCGGAGAGACCGCACGCCTCATGGAGGCGCACATTCTCTCCGGCAAAGAGCGAATGCTTGCCGCTCTTTAGCCGAAGCGACCGGAGATGTAGTCCTCGGTCTGCTTCTGCGACGGGTTGGAGAAGATCTTCTCCGTCTCGTCGATCTCGATCAGCTTGCCCGGCTTGCCCTGCGACTCCAGGTTGAAGAACGCCGTCTGGTCACTCACACGCGCGGCCTGCTGCATGTTGTGGGTGACGATGACGATCGTGTACTCCTTCTTCAGCTCGGTGATCAGATCCTCGATCGCGAGCGTGGAGATGGGGTCCAGCGCGGAACACGGCTCGTCCATGAGCAGCACGTCCGGCGACACCGCGATAGCGCGGGCGATGCACAGACGCTGCTGCTGACCACCGGAGAGGCCGCCGCCCGGCTTGTCGAGCCGGTCCTTGACCTCGTTCCAGAGGTTGGCGCCGCGCAGCGACTGCTCGGCCACCTCGTCGAGCCGCTTCTTGTTGCGAATGCCCTGCAGCTTCAGCCCGGCCACCACATTGTCCTTGATGGACATGGTAGGGAACGGGTTCGGGCGCTGGAACACCATGCCGATGGTGCGGCGCACGCCGACCGGGTCGACCTGCGCGCCGTAGATGTCCTCGCCGTCCAGCAGCACCGCGCCCTCGACGCGGGCCTCCGGGGTGACCTCGTGCATGCGGTTCAGGGCGCGCAGAACAGTGGACTTACCGCAGCCCGATGGACCGATGAACGCCGTCACGCTGCGGGGCAACACGGTCAGCGACACGTTGGCGACCGCATGGAACTTTGCGTAGTAGATATTGAGGTCTTTGACGTCAATGCGCTTGGCCATCAGTCTCTTCCGTTCCTATCGGTTCCGCGTGAGCAGCTTGTTGGCCACTGCGGCCAGGGCGTAGAGCGCCGCGATGATCAGGATCAGCGTCAACGCCGCACCCCACACGCGGGCCCGGCCGGCCGGCTCCGGATTCGCCAACTCCTGGTACATCATCAACGGCAGCGAGGCCATATTCCCGTTGAAGAGGTCGAAGTTGATCGACTTCGAATAGCCGACCAGTACCAGTACCGGCGCGGTTTCGCCCATGACACGGGCGACGGCCAGCAGCATGCCCGAGATCATGCCCGGGGCCGCGGTCGGAACGACGATGCGCACGATGGTCTTCCACTTCGGAACGCCGAGCGCGTACGAGGCTTCACGCAGCTCATCCGGCACCAGCTTGAGCATCTCCTCGGTGGAGCGCACCACCACCGGCAGCATGAGCAGCACCAGCGCCAGCGACACCGCGAACGCGCTCTGCGGGAAACCCAGGGTCGATATCCAGGCCGCGAAGATGAACAGCGCCGCGACGATCGACGGCACACCGGCCAGGATGTCCACCATGAAGGTGGTGGTCTTCGCCAGCCAGCCTCGCCCGTACTCGACCAGGAAGATCGCCGCCATGATGCCTAGCGGTACCGCTATGACCGCGGCCACTGCCGATTGCGCGATGGTGCCGTAGATGGCGTGATAGACACCGCCACCGTACTGTTCGGGCAGGAGGCCCTTCTGGGACTTGGACCACCAGTCCGCCGACGCGATGGAGTGCGCGCCCTTCTCGATGACGATGTAGAGCACCCACAACAGTGGCACCAGCGCGATGCCGAAGGAGAGCCACACCAGACCGGTGGCCAGGTTGTTCTTGATCCGCCGGGCGGGGCTGACATGCCGGAAAGTCGGCGCCTTGACAGGCTTGTCGAGTGTGGCGGTCATCCGTTCACCTTCCCACCGGCCGCGAGCCGAGCCAGGGCGTTGACCACAAAGGTCAGCGCGAACAACACGAAACCGGCCGCGATGTACGCGCCGGTCGGCAGCTTCGAGCTGAATTCCGATGCGGCCGAAGCGATCTTGGAGGCGAAGGTGTAGCCGCCGTCGAACAGCGACCAGTGCCCGGCCGTGGCCGAGGTGCGCAGCACGATCAGCACCGCGATGGTCTCACCGAGCGCGCGCCCCAGTCCCAGCATGGAGCCCGCGATCACGCCGGAACGGCCGTACGGCAATACCGTCAGCCGCACGACCTCCCACTTGGTGGCGCCCAGGGCCTGCGCCGCCTCGACGTGCGAGCGCGGCGTCAGGCCGAACACCTCACGACTGACGGAGGTGATGATGGGCAGGATCATCGCCGCGAGCACGATCCCCGCGGTGAAGATGGTGCCGCCACCGGCGATGGTCACGTCGCCGTCCGCGAACAGGAAGAACCAGTTCAGGTTCTTGTTGAGGAAGTGCTGGACCGGCTCCAGCTTGGGCGCCAGCACCAGGAATCCCCAGAGACCGAACACGATCGACGGCACCGCCGCCAAGAGATCCACGATGGTCGAGAGCGGACGCGACAGCACCTTCGGCGAATACTGCGTCAGGAACAGCGCGATACCCACGCCGATCGGCACCGCGATGGCCAGCGCGAACAGCGAGCTCAGCACCGTGACCATGAACAGGTCCCGGATGCCGAAACGCAAGTTGTCGGCGTTCGTGGTGTTGAACTCGCTACTGGTGAAGAAGTTCGCCTTGTTCGCCATCACAGAAGGCCAGGCCTGGATCAACAGGAACAGCGCGATCAAACCGATTGCGGCGACGATGATTCCGCCGGCGGCCGTGGCCGCCGAGCGGAAGACGAACTCCGCGCCGTACTTCTTGGGTGCGCCGCGCCGCGCGGCCGGCTTCGTGCTGGGTTCGTTCGGCATGAGCGCAGTATCCCCCGGCTGCTTGGCGCGATCTTCCGACGGGCCGGTCGTTTCGGACAGGCCCGCGGATGATTTCTCGTCGTGCACGGTCATCGTGTCGTCGTTCTTCGATCAGGAAATGGCGTTGATCGCGGTCGTCAGCTTGGTCTTGAAGGCGTCCGGGATCGGGATGTATCCGGCCTGGTCCAGACCGTTCTGACCATTGCCGACCGCGGACGTCAAGAACGCCTTGACCGCCTGCGCGGTACCGGCGTCGCTGTACTTCGAGCACACCAGCTCGTAGGTGGCCAGCATGATCGGGTAGGCGCCCTGGGCGGTGGGGTTGTAGAACGAGCTGGTGTCCAGCACCAGGTCGTTGCCCTGTCCCTTGACCTGTACACCGGCGACGGCCTTCTGCGCCGACTCGACGGTCAGGTCCACCGGGGTCGGGCCGGCGGAGGTGATGATGCGGGCCATGTTCAGGCCCTGCGCCTTCGCGAAGGACCACTCGTTGTAGGTGATCGAACCCTTGGTGGACTTGATCGCCGCGGAGGTGCCCTCGTTGCCCTTGGCGCCTTCGCCGACGCCGCCGGCGAAGGACTTGCCCGCACCCTTACCCCACGCACCCTTGGAGGCGGCGTCCAGGTACAGCTGGAAGTTGTCGGAGGTGCCCGACTCATCGCTGCGGAAAATCACGTGGATGTCGTCGCCGGGCAGGTTGGCGCCCGGGTTGATCGCCGCGATGGCCGGATCGTTCCACTTCTTGATGGTGCCGTTGAAGATCTTCGCGGCCGTCGGGCCGTCCAGGACCAGGTTGTGCACATCACCCAGGTTGTAGGTGATCGCGATCGGGCCGAACACGGTCGGCAGGTCCCAGGCCGGGGAACCACAGTGAGCGGCGGCCTTCTCGGGCTCACCCTTCTTCGGGTCCAGTGGCGAGTCCGAGCCGCCGAAGTCGGTCTGGCCACCGGTGAATTCATTGACACCGGCACCGGAGCCGCTGGATGTGTAGTCCAGGGTATATCCGTTGCAGTTCTCTTCGTACGCTGCGATGAAGCGGTCCATGGCGTTCTTCTGAGCCGAGGACCCGCTCGCCTTCAGGGCCTTCTTGCCGCCGCATCCGACGTCCATCTTGGCGGCGGTGGTGCCGCCGGACGTGTTGTTGTCGCTGCCACAGGCGGACAGGGTCAGGGCACCGGCTGCCGCCAGCACACCGATCAGGGCGCTGCTGCGCTTGAGATTCACCTATTCCTCCACGGGAATCACGGTCCGCGCGTCCAACCCCTCAACGGTCGGACGGGCGTCATGTGGCGGCTGTTCGCTGCGAACTAGCGCACCAGGCAGCGGTATGCGGCCCTCTTGCAAAGTAGGTGTGCTCGGTTGACAGTTGGACCTGGGCAGGTGAACAGGGGATGAACACACCGCCCCGATTGGGGCGCACCTTGTGTGACGTTTGCCGCACCGTAGCGGGGCGCAATTTACGAGGCTGTGGAGTAGGCCACATCGATGTGAAAACGCGCGAAACCGAGCCGCGTGTAGGTGTGCACGGCGGCTGCGTTGTCGCCCTCGGTGTAGAGCAGCACCTCGCCGAGGCCGCGCTCGCGCAAGTAGTGCAGACCGGCGAGCGTCAGCAGCCGGCCGAGGCCGCGGCCCTGCGCGGCCGGATCGATGCCGACCACGTAGACCTCGCCGATGTTCGGATCTTCGTCGTAATGCACCTTGGTCCAGTGAAAGCCGAGGATGCGGGCCGGATCGGCCGGATCGACGGCAATGAAGAGACCTTTCGGGTCGAACCAGGATTCGGTGCGGCGGGCCGCGATATCGCCCTCGGTCCAGCCGCCTTGTTCCGGATGCCAGGCGAAGGCGGCATTGTTCACGCGGAGTAGCTCGGCGTCGTCCGAGGGGCCCGCGTAGGTGCGCAGCTCGAGACCCTCGGGAATCGCCAGTTCCGGTAGCTCTTGGTTAGCCAGACCCCGTCGCATTTGCCACAATTCGCGCGAAACGGACAGTCCGAGCCGGGCCGCGACGGCCTGCGCCGGCGGCAGATCACCATGCGCCCACACCCGCGCGCCGGGCCCGCCCGCCGCCAGGGCCGCAGCCACCAGACCAGCGCCGATGCCGTGCCCGCGGGCCGGCGGATCCACCGCGACCTCGGCCATGGCCGGGTGCTCACCGTGCGCGGGAGTCAGGTTCGCGTATCCGGCCACCCGGCCGTCCCGGATGTCCACCAGATGACGCGCCGGCGTCACCGCGGTCAGGGATAACACCGCCTGTTCGGAAACGGGCGCCACACCATCGGCCGCGGTGGCCCGTTCCAGCAGCTCCCTCACCTCCGCGGCGGTCTCGCTGGGCAGCCGGTCGGTGCAGGGAGCCATCAGATCGTGCCGTTCGCCGTCGTCAATTCGGAATCGTCGGTACCGCCCTCGGTATCGGGGAAGGTCACCGCGTCGCCCTTCGACGAGCGCGCCGGGCGCACCGCCTTGTAGCCGACATTGCGGACCGTGCCGATGAGCGATTCGTACTCGGTGCCCAGCTTGGCGCGCAGGCGCCGCACGTGCACGTCGACCGTGCGGGTACCGCCGAAGAAGTCGTAGCCCCATACCTCCTGCAGCAACTGCGCCCGGGTGAAGACCCGGCCGGCATGCTGCGCAAGGTATTTCAGCAGCTCGAATTCCTTGTAGGTGAGGTCGAGCGGGCGGCCGCGCAACCGCGCGGTGTAGGTGCCCTCGTCGATCACCAGCTCGCCCAGGGTGATCTTGCCGGTGTTCTCCGGACTCGCGACACCGCCGTTGCGCGCCACCAGCAGGCGCAACCGGGCATCGAGTTCGGCCGGACCGGTGCCGGGCAACAGAATGTCGTCCAGACCCCAATCCGCGTTCACGGCAACCAGACCGCCCTCGGTGAGGACGGCCACCACCGGCACCGAGGATCCGGTGCTTCCCAGCAAACGGCACAGTCCGCGCGCGGCGGCCAGATCGGTGCGGGCATCGACCAGCGCCACATCGGCGGACCCGGCCTCGAGCAGCGATGCCACCTCCGTCGGTGCGGGCCGCACGTGGTGCGGCAGCAGCGACAGTGAGGGCAGCACCGACTCGGGGTTGGGGTCGGAGGTCAGCAGGAGCAGCTCCATGGGGGCCCTCCATCCCATCTGGCATGTGTGTGGCTACCGCACTGTCCGCCACTACCTCATGCAGGTCATCACAGGTAATCGCTGCCTACATTAGCGTGTCCCGGCCGACTGCCACGTATTCCGGCCGTCCGTCGCAACCGATTGGTCTGGTCCGGTTCCGCTTAATCTGCCCTTCACCCGCCCGCGACCGGCCCGATACCCGCTCACTAGCCGACTGCGAGCGCCCGTCAGGTCGTTCCCCGAGGCGACGACAGATATCGTGCCCGTATGGGTAACTCACCGGGGACGCCCGAAACCCGACCCCGCACGCAACCGCCGGTCCGCAGCGGCGCGGTCGCGGCACCCATCGGTCGGCAAAAGGCGCGGGGAGGCGGATTAGCTGGGCCGCGCGGTGGGCTCGTGTTCCGCCGGATGGTCATCGGGCTGCTGGTGGTGGCCGGTCTCGCGATCGTGCTCGACTTCGGGATGGCGGCCTATTCGGAGTACCGCGTGTCGCGGCTGCTGCGCGACGGTTCGAACCTCAGCGCCGACCCCGAGGTGACCTTCCACGGATTCCCGTTCGTGGCACAGGCTTACGACGACACCTATAAGAACGTCGACATCCGCGCCCGGGCCATGCGGCCCGACATCCCCGGCGAGATCAGCGTGGAAGCCAATCTGAAGGGCGTGCACCTGTCGTTCCGCAATCTCGTGGACGGCAATGTGCGCAATGTCCCGGTCGACGCGGTGCAGGCGCGCATGCGCATCGAACCGGTCGAGCTGGGCCGGCTGTTCAAGATCCCGGACCTGCAGGTGTTCGGCCCGCCCGCCCCCGACAAGTCCGATGGCTCCGGCGGTTCCGGCGGTTCGGGCATGACCACCACGGGCGCCATCATCCTGCAGGGCACCGTCCCGCTGAGCTCCGAAACCGATACCCCCGCGCTGCCGGGCACGACCGGCGGCCGGTTGGTGAACGTGCTGGCGGATCTGCGGCTGGACGGCGATCAGGTGCGGATCACCGCCACCGATATCTATCGCGGTTCGGAGGCCTCGCCCGCCGCGCTGGTCCCCGAGGCCGACAAGGCCGCGGTGCTGGCCCGTTTCACCAAGACCATCGACACCAAGGATCTGCCGTTCGGCATCCGGCCCGCGACCGTGGAGGCCAGCGCCGGGCAGATCGTGGTGGTGGGCAAGGGGCAGAACGTCACCGTCGACCTGGATCGGTTACAGCAGCCATGACCGCGGTGCTGGTACTCGTCATCGCCCTGGCGGCCACGCTCGGGGTGGGAGTCCTGGTGCGCCGCAATGAGGGCCGGGTGCGGGCCGCGAAAAGCGCGGCGCCGCAACCGGAATCGCGGCGCGCGGCCCTGCTGTCCGCCGCCGGGGTGCTGGACGGGCGGCCGACGGTACTGCACTTCTCCGCGGCTTGGTGCGGCCCGTGCGCGGCGGTACGCCGGGTGGTCGCGGGCGTGGTGACGGAACTGGGCGACGCGCCCGCGCCGCCGCTGGATCTCGAGGTCGACATCGACGCGAACCCGGAGCTGTCCAGGGAGCTGAACGTGCTCTCGCTGCCGACCACTTTCGTATTGGATTCTCGAGGATTGGAACGCTTCCGTATTGCGGGCGTGCCGAAGGTGGCGGATCTGCGCAGGTCAGTGGCCCCGCTGACGGTTCCTGGTACGGACGAGTGACCAGCATTACGAACCCCGGGTCCAATTTCCCCCGAAAATTGGGTAAACTCCCTCTCGTGCATTCCAACCGCGAGCTGATGCTCACCCGACGCCGCACGGTGGACCTGTGCCGGCTCGGTGGTTGTTGCTGCCTGTGCATCTAGCCGGTCGGCTCTTTCGTCTTCCTTCTGACGCCGACCGGATGTGTCCCCGCCGTCGAGTGGTCGTGTGATCCTCCGGCGATTCGACCCATAGTCCTTTCAGCGCAGGAGCACCGATATGTCGAACCCGAATCCGAACACCCCGCCCGCCGGTCAGGTGGATGTCCGTGGCCCGCGTTTCTCGGCCTGGATCACCACCGGCGTCCTGGCTCTCGTCCTGATCATCGCCGCGTTCTCCGTCCCCGCGGCCGCCGTGCTGCTGGCCGTGCAGGCCGTGGGCTTCGCGCTCGGCGCCACGCAGGGCCCGGGGCGCAGTCCGTACGGCCGCATCTACCGGAGCGTGGTCGCGCCGCGCATCGGCCCGGCGTCGGAGCTGGAACCCGTTGCGCCGCTACGTTTCGCGCAGCTGGTCGGCCTGGTGTTCGCGGTGCTGGGCCTGCTCGGGTTCGTGAGTGGTCTCACCGTGCTCGGCGCGATCTTCACCGGTTTCGCGTTGTTCGCGGCCTTCCTGAACGCGGCCTTCGGTATCTGCCTGGGCTGCAAGATCTATCCGCTCGTCGCGCGCTTCCGGTCCGCGGCCCCGAATCCTTCTGTCTGACAAATCGACTCAACCAACCTCACACGCCTTCTCCCGGCATCACCACCGAAAGGAACAACATGGCTCGCTCCGATGTCCTGGTCTCCGCAGACTGGGTCGAAGAGAACCTCAACACCCCGGGCGTCGTCCTCGTAGAGGTCGACGAGGACACCTCGGCCTACGATCTGGGGCACATCGAGGGCGCCGTGCGTCTCGACTGGAAGAAGGACCTGCAGGATCAGGTCCGTCGCGACTTCGTGAACCGTGAGCAGTTCTCGGATCTGCTGTCGGCGCGCGGTATCGGCAACGACGACACGGTGGTGCTGTACGGCGGCAACAACAACTGGTTCGCCGCGTACGCGTACTGGTACTTCAAGCTGTACGGCCACCAGGACGTGAAGCTGCTCGACGGTGGCCGCAAGAAGTGGGAGCTGGACGGCCGCCCGCTGGTCAAGGACGTCAAGGTGCGCCCGGCGACCGCGTACAAGGCCTCCGAGCAGGACCTGTCCATCCGCGCGTTCCGCGATGAGGTCATCAACGCCATCGGCACCAAGAACCTGGTCGACGTGCGTTCCCCCGACGAGTTCTCCGGCAAGATCCTCGCGCCCGCGCACCTGCCGCAGGAGCAGTCGCAGCGTCCGGGTCACATCCCGTCCGCCATCAACGTGCCGTGGTCGAAGGCCGCGAACGAGGACGGCACCTTCAAGAGCGACGCCGAGTTGACCGAGATCTACAAGGACGCCGGCCTGGACGGCTCCAAGCAGACCATCGCGTACTGCCGCATCGGCGAGCGTTCCTCGCACACCTGGTTCGTGCTGCAGGAGCTGCTGGGCCACGAGAACGTCAAGAACTACGACGGGAGCTGGACCGAGTACGGCTCCCTCGTCGGTGCACCGATCGAGTTGGGAGCGTAATTACCTATGTGTGCAGCACCTACCCAGGGTCAGGCCATTCCGGCCGGCGTCGATGTCGAGAAGGAGACGGTCATCACCGGTCAGGTGAAGACCGCTGACGGCCAGACCGTCGGTGGCGCGTTCGTGCGCCTGCTGGACGGCAACGGCGATTTCACCGCCGAGGTCGTGGCCTCCGGCACTGGTGACTTCCGCTTCTTCGCGGCGCCGGGCGCGTGGACCATTCGCGCGCTGTCGGCCTCCGGCAACGGTTCCGCCGAGGTGAAGCCGGACGGTGCCGGCATCCACAGCGTGGATGTCACCGTCGCCAAGTAAGGCGAAAGACCAAGAACGGCCCCGGGATTCATGATCCCGGGGCCGTTGTCTTTCTCACCCCGGGGTCGTTCACACACGTCGGCGGCGCCGGGACTAGACTTCCCCTCGTGAACGCTGCGACCTTCTTCGAGATCCTGCTCGGCGTGATGACGGTGATCATCATCAGCTTCGCCGCCTACGTCTTCTACCGGCTGTTCACCGAGTCGTGAGTGAGCCGGCCCGCGAGGACGCCGACAACGGAATGGCCAATGGCACTGCGCCGGCCGCACGCCCCGACGACGCTCGTCGCAGTGGCGATCAGGCGGTCGCGGAGGCAGTCGAGCGCGCCAAGGCCACCGGAGTGCTGAACATTCCGTCGCTCCCCGATCTACCGCTGCCCGAGGACACCGCGAACCTGCGGCTCGGCCCGGATCTGAGTTCCTCCATGCTCGCGCTGCTGCCGCTGGTCGGCGTGTGGCGCGGTGAGGGCGAGGGCAACGATCCCGACACCGGTGACTACCGGTTCGGCCAGCAGATCATCGTCTCCCATGACGGCGGTGACTATCTGGCCTGGGAATCGCGGTCCTGGAAGCTCGACGCCAAGGGCGGCTACGCCGGGCCGGATCTGCGGGAGAGCGGTTTCTGGCGGGTCGGCATCGACGGTGACGACGAGGTGCTGGAGCTGCTGCTCACGCATTCCACCGGCATCGTGGAGCTGTTCTACGGCCAGGCCCTGACCCAGTCGTCCTGGGAGCTGGCCACCGATGTGGTGATCCGCAGCCAGTCCGGCATCGTGGTCGGCGGCGCGAAGCGGCTGTACGGCATTGTCGAGGGCGGTGATCTGGGTTACGTCGAGGAGCGCATCGCCGCCGACGGCGCCCTGGAGCCGCGCCTGTCGGCT
Source organism: Nocardia sp. NPDC020380 (assembly GCF_044386975.1). Taxonomy (NCBI): domain Bacteria; kingdom Bacillati; phylum Actinomycetota; class Actinomycetes; order Mycobacteriales; family Nocardiaceae; genus Nocardia; species Nocardia sp. NPDC020380. The sequence goes on from NZ_JBIRVQ010000005.1 coordinate 52,557, forward strand.
CGCCTGCAGCGCTATATCGGCTGAGAGACAACACAATTCGGCCCGGTCGTCTGCGGACGACCGGGCCGAATTGCTTTTGCGGCTGTACAGGCGATCGCTCTGTGGCCGAAAAGGGTACGGCCCCCGAGCCATACCCGCGGAAGATGCAACATTTTCACGCAGGTCCGGTCGGACTGACCGGGACTCGGGGGCCGGGTGACTGCCTTGGATTCGCTATGCGCTCGCGCACACGGTGATCCGTTTGCAGCGGTAGGCGCCTAGCTGGCAGCCACCTCACGCGTCCTAGAAATCATTCTCGAACCACCTCCTTCCTGTGTACTGACGAAACTAGTCGGCTGAGACAAAGGCGGCAACGTATTTTCCGGAAAGTGAACGCACAGGTCAGGCGGCTTTTACGGGAATAACAAGATCCGCCTTGTGGTTCGGGGGCAGCTGATGGGTCACCACCACCACGGTGCGATCCGGATCGACGAGGCCGCTCGACTCGTCCAGCAGGCGCCGGAGCAGCTCCGATCCGGCCTCGGCCTCCAGATGCTCGGTGGGTTCGTCGAGCAGCAGGACACGCGCCGGGGAGAGCAGCGCCCGCGCCAGCAGGATGCGACGACGCTGCCCGCCCGAGACCGCGGCGGTGCCACCGACCAGATCGGTATCGAGGCCGTCGGGCAGCGAATCCAGCCACTCCCCCGCGCCGACGGCCCGCAATGCGCTGTCGGCCTCCTGCTCGGTGATGTCGCCGCGCGCGACGCGCAGGTTCTCGAGCACGGTGGTGCCGAACACGTGCGCGTCCTCGGCGAAGAATGTGACGCCCGGCCGCGGAGTGCCGAACAATCCGGCCCACGACATCAGCAGCGTCGTCTTTCCGGCCCCACTGGGCCCCACAACGGCGATCCGCCGCGCCTCCGGCATCTCGGGCAGATCCATTGCCCCATCCCCGGATTCGGACTGCTCGAGCCGCTCGAGCCGATGCAGCGCCGCCCGCCCGGTGGTGAGCGCCTGCGCGGCCGCGGGCAGCACGGCCACCGCCTCGAACGCCGACAGCGGCAGCAATACCAGCACCGTGAGCGCCATGGGCGTGATCCCGCCCGGCGCCACCGTCTGGAAACCACCGGTCGGCACCCCGTTCCCACTGCCGTACAACACGATTCCGATGAGCAACGCCCCCAGCACACTGGCCCCGATCGACAGCGGCAGCACGGCCGCCGACCACGCACTGCGCGACGCGGCCCGATCCTCGGCCGCCACCGCCCGTTGCCCGGCCCGCGTAGCCGTGGCCACCGCCTCCGGAAGCCTTCCGGCAACCCGCAATTCGGGCGCATGGTCCAGCACCGTCAACGCCTCCGCGGTGAACTCGGTGCGATCGGCCCGCACCGCCACCTCCGCCTCCCGCGCGGCCCGCGCCGACAGCCAAGGCGCGATGACCCCCGAAACAGCCAGCGCCCCCGCCAGAATCAACGCCGCCGGCACCGAAATGGCCGCCATCAACCCCACCGCGAACACCGCCAGCAGAAACGCCACGGCGATGGGCACGAACGCCCGCACCACCACGGCCCCGAGATCATCGATATCCGCCATGACCCGCCCCAGCAACTCCCCCCGCCGCAACTGAGTCGGATCCCCTTCCCGCTCTACGGCATCGGCACCCGAAGCCGTGGCCCCTCCGCGCCGCGGCCGCCAGATATCCGCCGCCGCCAAGGTCCGATAGGTGGTGGTCCGCGCGGTGCTCATCGACCGCAATGCCACATCATGCGTTGCCAGCCGCTCCAAATACCGGCACAACCCCCGCGAAATCCCCAGCGCCCGAACCGTCACCACCGCCACGCTCAAATCCAGCACCGGCGGCATCTGCCAAGCCCGCGCGATCAGCCAGGCCGCCAAGGCCGCCAGCCCCAACCCGCTCCCCAGCGCGAGCGTCCCCCATCCCACGGACAGCGCCATGCGCGCTCGCGACAACTCCAGCAGTTGCCGGGTCCGCCGGAAGTCCGTGAACACGTTCTTCATCGGACGGCCACCTCGAATCGTGTTGTTTCGGAGATATCCACAGTTTTCACAGGCGCCGACAATGAGTCGTTGCGAACCGGCACGACACAGTCGGCGGCAGCCAGCACGGAGGGGCGGTGGCCGACGATCACGACGGTGGCTCCGGCGCGGGCGCGGGCGACCAGGGCGGTGAGGACGCGGGCTTCGGAGTCGGGGTCGAGGTGGGCGGTGGGTTCGTCGAGGAGGAGGACGGCGCGGTCGGCGGCGAGGGTGCGGGTGAGGGCCAGGCGCTGGCGCTGGCCGAGGGACAGGCCGATGCCGCCTGTGCCGACCAGGGTGTTCCAGCCGTCCGGCAGTTCGGCCAGGACGGCGTCGAAACCCGTTGCGGCGCAAGCTGCCGTGGTGGCTTCGGGGCCGGAGGGCGGGCCGAGGAGTTCGAGGTTGGCACGGAGGGTGCCGGGCACGAGGACCGGGCGCTGCGGTAGCCAGGCGAGATGTGACCACCAATGGTCGGGGTCCACGGCGGGGACAGGGACATCGTCCACCAGCACCTCGCCCGAGTCCGGGGTGACCAGGCCCAGGATCGCTTGCAGAGCAGTCGATTTGCCGCTGCCGTTGGGGCCGGCCAGAACGGTGACGGCACCGGGTCGGAGGACGGCCGACAGCCGGTGCGGGGCGAACCCGTCGCGGGCGGCGACGGAGAGGTTCCGGATCTCGAGATGGCCGTGGATGTTCGGGGTCAGTAGCGGCGCGGCCGCGGGCCTGTCAGCTCCGGCGGTGTCGCCACCTGCGGCAGCGCGGCTGTCGTCGACCGGGTCGAGGACCGCGAAAGCCTTTTCGGCGGCGGCCATTCCGTCCTGGGCGGCGTGGAAGCGTTCGCCGACGGCGCGAATGGGGAGGTAGACCTCCGGGGCGAGGATGAGGGCGAGGATGGCGCCGTAGAGCCCCATGTGCCCGAAGACCAGCCGCATGCCGATGGAGACGGCGACGAGGGCCACGCAGAGGGTGGCGAGCAGTTCGAGGACCATCGAGGACAGGAAGGCCAGTCGCAGCGCCGACATGGTGCGGCGGTGCAGGTCGTCGCCGAGGGTGCGGACGCGCTGCGCCATGGTGTGGCGGGAATCGGCGGCGGGACTGCCGGTTTCGCGGCCGAGGGCGCGCAGCGTGGGCATGCCGGCGAAGAGGTCGAGGAGCTGGTCGGAGAGCCGGGTGGTGGCGGTGAGGGTGTCGGCGGCGCGGCCCTGGGTGAGCAGTCCGATGAGGATCATGAAGGCCGGGATGAGCGGCAGCGTGACCAGGATGATGGCCCCGGATACCCAGTCGTGGGCGGCGATGACGGCGAGCACGATGGGCGGCACCAGGCAGGACAGCAGCAGTGCGGGCAGGTATCCGGCGAGGTAGGCGCGCAGCCCGCTGAGCCCGGACCCGACCACCACCGCGAGTTCGGTGCGGCGGCTTTCCAATTCGCGGGGCGGCAGGTGCGCGCCTGCGTCGAGTACCGCGGTCTCGAGCTCGGCGACGACCTGCGCTCCGGCGCGGTGCGCGAGCCGGGACTGCCACCAGGTGGCCGCGACCCGGCAGCCGACGGCGACCGCGAAGATCACCAGTTCGGCTGTCCACGACCCGATATCGCGGCGTGCGGGATCGGTGATGACGCCCGCGAGTATCCGGGCGAGGGCCAGTGCGGCGGCCACGATGCCGCCGGTGATCACCAGTGACAGCCAGACGCTGAGCGTGAGGTAGCGGCGCGCGGATCGCGCGTGCCGCCACAGTCGGGGGTCCACGGGTCGGGCCATTGTCCTGTCTCCTGCCCTACGAGCGAGCGCGCCGGTTCCTGAACTACGGAACCGGCGCGCTCATGCCTCCGCCTCGCTGGCGCTCGGCTCCAGCACGAGCGCACTCGCGGCTGTGTCTATTGGAGCTCGCTACGCTCGCTCATGAGTTCACTTGCGGGGTGGATGTCACTTGCTCGCGGTGTCCGTCAGCGACAGCCCGATGGACGGCGGGATCTGTTCGACGGTGAGCCGTTTGCGGAACACCCAGTACGTCCAGGCCTGGTAGATCAGGACGATCGGCACCATGGCCACCGCGACCCAGCTCATCACGACGAGCGTGTAATGCGTGGACGAGGCGGAGACGGTGCCGCCGCGGCCGTCGACGGTGAGGTTGAAGGCCGAGTCGATGGTCGAGGGCAGCACGTTCGGGAACAGCGAGCCGAACAGCAGCACGGTGGCGGCGGCGATGGTGAGCGCGGTGCCGGTGAAGGCCCAGCCGTCGCGGCCCTGGGTGGCGGCCAGCCCGCAGAGGACGAGTCCGATGACGGCCAGTACCAGCGGAATCCAGGTCCAGCCCTTGCCGTGCGCGAGCTGGGTCCAGAGCCCGAAGGCGACGACCACGATCGCGGTGGGCGCGAACAGGATCCGGATGAGCCGCTGGGCGTCGTCGCGGACCTCGTTGCCGGTCTTGAGCGAGATGAACACGGCGCCGTGCAGCAGGAACAGCAGCAGCGTGGTGAGTGCCGCCAGCAGCGAGTACGGGTTGAGCAGGTCGAACAGGTTGCCTTCGATCTGCTTGTGCGCGTTGAGCTTGACGCCGTGCACGATATTGCCGAAGGCGAGGCCCCAGGCGATGGCCGGGATCCAGGAGCCGAGTCCGATGCCGATATCGCACCAGCGCCGCCAGCGGTCGTCGTGGATCTTGCCGCGCCATTCGATGGCGCAGGCGCGCACGATCAATCCGACCAGGATGAGCAGCAGCGCCAGGTAGAACCCGGAGAACAGGCTGGCGTACCACTCGGGGAAGGCCGCGAACATGGCGCCACCGGCGGTGAGCAGCCACACTTCGTTGCCGTCCCATACGGGTCCGATGGTGTTGAGTACCACGCGTTTCTTGACCTCGGAGCCGCGGCCGATGATCGGCATCAGCATGCCGACGCCGAAGTCGAAGCCCTCGAGGACGAAGTATCCGGTGAACAGGACCGCGATCAGGAGAAACCAGAATTCAGGCAGGCTCATCCCCGGCTCCTAGTAGGCGAAGGAAAGTTTGTCGACGGCGTCGTCGCCCGTCATCTTCGGGGTGGGCGAATCCGTCTTGGCAGGTTCGGGTCCCTCGATGACGTAGCGCCGCATGAGGTAGAACCAGGCGACCGCGAGCGCACCGTAGAGCAGCGTGAACACGATCAGCGAGGTGAGCACGGTGCCGGCGGAGACGCCGGAGACGCCCTGCTGCACGGTCATTCGTATGTGCTGGTCCCCGGTCGGGTTGGGTGCGACCACCCAGGGCTGACGGCCCATTTCGGTGAACACCCAGCCGGAACTGTTGCCCAGGAACGGGGTTGCGATGGCGAGCAGCGAAAGCCAGCCGAACCATTTCTGATCCGGGACGCGGCCGCGGCGAGTGAGCCAGAATCCGGCCAGCGCGAGCAGGATCGAGCCGGCCATCCAGGTGATCATGGCGCGGAAGGACCAGTAGGTGACGAAGAGGTTGGGCCGATAGTCGCCGACGCCGTACTTCTCGTTGTAGCTGAGTTGCAGGTCCTTGACGCCTTGCAGGGTGACCCCGTCGAACTTGCTCTCGGCGAGGAACGGCAGCACGTACGGCACCTTGATGAGGTGGTTGACGCTGTCGCAGTTGTTGTGGGTGCCGACGGTGAGGACGGAGAAGTCCGGGTCGGTTTCGGTGTGGCACAGCGATTCCGCGGAGGCCATCTTCATGGGCTGCTGCTTGAACATGAGCTTGCCCTGGAAGTCGCCGGTGATGAACATGGCGAGGCAGGCGATCACGATGACCCACAGGCCCATGCGCGCGCTGGGCCGCCACATGGTGCGGGCTTCCTCGAGGCCGGCGGCTTCGCCCTTGCGGGCCTTGCGCACCATCCACCAGCCGGCCACGCCGGCGACGAAGGTGCCGGAGGTGAGGAAGGCGCCGGCCACCACGTGTGGGAAGGCCGCGAGGGTGGTGGGGTTGGTGATGACCTTCCAGATGCTGGTGAGTTCGGCGCGCCCGGTGACCGGGTTGTATTCGGCGCCGACCGGGTGCTGCATGAAAGAGTTGGCGGCGACGATGAAGTAGGCGGAGGCGTTGACGCCGATGGCTACCAGCCAGATCGTGGCCAGGTGCACCTTTTTCGGCAGTCGCGTCCAGCCGAAGATCCACAGTCCGAGGAAGGTGGATTCCATGAAGAAGGCGACCAGGGCCTCCATGGCGAGGGGTGCGCCGAACACGTCGCCGACGAAGCGGGAGTATTCGCTCCAGGTCATGCCGAACTGAAATTCCTGCACGATGCCGGTGGCGACGCCGAGGGCGAAGTTGATGAGGAACAGCTTGCCGAAGAATTTTGTGAGTCGGAGCCAGTGGTCCTTACCCGTGATCACCCAGGCGGTCTGCATGCCCGCGACGAGCGGCGCGAGACCGATCGTGAGTGGCACGAAGATGAAGTGATAGACGGTGGTTATTCCGAACTGCCAGCGCGCGACATCGACGACGCTCATCCGACCTCCCAGCCGATCTACGACATGACGTAGTACCTGAGATTACGCTTACCGGACAGCAGATCAACATGTGCCACACCACACGTGCCGGAAATTTGCTGGACTGTGATAGCCGAACCGCGTTTTGCCCTGATCACGCCGTGAGAAACGTGGTACAGGTCATGCAACGACCAGCGAAGCCGACTACCAGTCGGAAAGGCTGCCGGGCAGCGTGATTCCGCGATCCACCAGCTCGATGATCTCGGCGGCCTTGTCGGGCGCGGACATTCGCAGTCCGTCGAGCGAGTTGACGCGCGCGGCGAGGGTCACACTGGACAGCATCCAGACGGCCTCGGCGGTGATGAGATCGGCGGTGAACAGCGGCTCGTACTTGCAGTCCCAGCCCGCCTTCTCGGCCACCGTGAACAGCGCGCGCTGCGTGGTCCCGGGCAGTACGCCATTGCGGGCAGGCGGCGTGATCAGCTCGTTGTCGCGCTGCACGACGACGGTCGAGCGCGGGCCCTCGAGCACGCGATGCTCGGTACTGGTGAAGATCACATCGTCGGCGCCCATCCGCCGCGCGAACCGCAGGGCGGACATATTCATCGCGTAGGAAAGGGTTTTGGCGCCCAGCAGCTGCCAGGGCGCGGCCTGCGCGAGGTCGATGGAGATGCCACGGTTCAGGGTGATCACCGAAATGCCCTCGGTGCGCGCCTTTTTCACGCGGTCCTGCACCGGGACCACCAAAACGTAACCGGTGATGGAAGGTTGGGCGCCGGCCAGGGCGCCGGTCTTGTTTGCGGCGGATTCGCTGCTCGGATCGTGATCGCTGTCACGACCGCGGGTGAGGATCATGCGCAGCATGCCCTCCCGGTCGCTACCCCACTCCTCGGCGGCCGTCCACACCGCGAGCCGCCAGGCATCGAGGTCCGGCGACGGCAGTTCGAGGGCCTCGGCGGAACGCCGTAGTCGCGCGAGATGCAGTTCCAGCGAACAGGCCGCGCCGTCCCGCAGCAGCACCGTCTCGAAAATGCCGTCGCCGCGCAGCACGCCGATTTCGTCCGCATACAACAACGGCGTGTCCGGATCCTGGATCGCGCCGTCGAGGGTCACCAGAACTCGTTCCACCATGCGGTCGAGCCTAGGACTCTTTCCGCCTCTCCGCGCCCTTTGCGCCCGACTGAGAGCCGTTATCGGTCATGCATGCGGGCCGGCGGTCCGGCACAACCCCGATTCTGGACGTACCCGGCGAGTTACCCCCGCCTTACGAAATCAGTGGTCACGCGGGCATCATCGCCTCGAGAACAATCGATCCCGTTTGGGCGGACCGGGTCGCGCGGCGGGCGTGTATAAGGTGGAGGTGTGTCCTCCTCGGTTGCAGCCAGTCCGATTCTGCAGGTTCCAGGGGCGGTCGCGGGTCTGCCGGAGTCTCCCGATGCCGCGGTCGCGTGGCATTACGGGGATCCCTTCGGTGAACAGCGCGCCGCGATGCAGCGGGTCGCGGTGGTGGATCGCTCGCATCGGTTCGTCCTCTCGATCACCGGTAAGGAACGCCTGAGCTGGTTGCACACCATCTCCAGTCAGGCCGTCGCCGATCTGCGGGACGGCGATTCCGCCGAGAATCTGGACCTGGATCTCAACGGCCGCGTGCTGAACCACTTCGTGCTCACCGATCTGGACGGCACCGTCTGGATCGACACCGAGGCGCAGCGCGGCCCCGAGTTGCTGAGTTTCCTGCAGAAGATGGTCTTCTGGGCCGATGCCAAGCCGGTCGACGCGAATGACCATGCGCTGCTGAGCCTGCTCGGCCCCAAGGCCGACACGCTGCTCGAAACCCTCGGTATCGCAGCCCTTCCCGACACCTACCGGGCCGTCGCACTGCCCGGCGGCGGGTTCCTGCGCCGGATGCCCTGGCCCACCGAGAATGCCTTCGACCTGCTGGTCCCGCGCGATCAGCTGGGCGCCTGGTGGGCGAAACTGCGCGACGCCGGCGCCGAAGCCGCGGGCATGTGGGCCTTCGAGGCGCTGCGGGTGGCGGACCTGCGTCCCCGCCTCGGCCTCGACACCGACGACCGGACCATCCCGCACGAGGTGAACTGGATCGGCGGTCCCGCCGAACACGGTGCGGTGCACCTGAACAAGGGCTGCTACCGCGGTCAGGAGACCGTGGCCCGCGTCCACAATCTCGGTAAGCCGCCCCGGCATCTGGTGCTGCTGCACCTGGACGGTTCCGCCGACGATCGGCCCGCCACCGGTGACGCGGTCACCGCGGGCGGTCGCGCGGTGGGCGTACTCGGCACGGTGGTGGACCATTTCGAGTTCGGCCCCATCGCGCTGGCCTTGATCAAACGCAATGTCCCGGTCGATACGAAGCTGGAGGCGGGCCCGACCGCCGCCGCCATCGACCCGGATTCCGTTCCCGCCCATGACGAGCCGCAGGCCGGCCGGCTCGCCGTCGAAAAGCTCCGCGGCCGATGAACACCACTGCGCAGCCGACGGCCACCGGCCCTGCGCAGCCGATCGTCGACCACACCGCACAGCCGATCGTCGGCCACACCGCACAGCCGATCGTCGGCCACACCACACAGCCCGTGGAAAACAGCACCCCACAACCGATGTTGCACGACACCCCTCAGTCTGCGGAGCGCGGCACCGTACCTGCGAGCACTGGCGCGACAACGCAACCGGTCAGGAGCAAGGCGCCGTCCGCGAGCATCGGCACAGTCCTCGCCGTCTGCGTGCTGCACGCCGAACTCGAGGTGCCCGCCAAGTCCAGCAAGGTGGGTCGCACGGCCATCGACAAAAGGCCGGTGCCGCACCGGGTTCCGGTCGGCAGTCTGGGTCTGGCGGGTGATCACGTCTGCGATACCGAGCATCACGGCGGCGTCCACCAGGCCGTCTACGCCTACGCCGAGGCGGATGCCCGCCGCTGGAGCACCGAGCTGGAGCGGCCGCTGCCCGCCGGCTGGTTCGGCGAGAATCTGCGCATCGACGGTCTGCCGGTGAGCGATGCCGTGATCGGCGCACACTGGGCCATCGGCGACACGCTGCTGGAGGTGTCCGCGCCGCGCGTCCCGTGCGCGACATTCCAGTGGTGGTCGCAGGAGCGGCAGTGGGTGAAACGCTTCACGCTGCAAACGGATACGGGCGCGTACCTGCGGGTGCTGACCGAGGGTGCGATCGGCGCGGGGGACGAGGTCCGGGTGGTGCACACGCCCGCGCACGGCATCACGGTCCGGGACCTGTTCTCGGGCGCCGATCAGGACCGCCTGGATCGGCTGCTCGCGGAGGAGCCGACCATCTCCGATGATGTGCGCATGCAGATCGAACGGCACCGCAAGCGGAACGGAGTGCGCGCATGAGCGTGGATCTGGTGGAGGTGGTGCGGTCCGGGTTCCGGGAGTGCGTGCATCGTGGTTCCGCGGTGGTGTTGCGCCCCGACGGTGAGCCGCTGGTGGAGCTGGGCGCGGTGCACGGCCCGATCTTCCCGCGGTCGACCAACAAGCCGATGCAGGCACTGACCTTGCTGCGCAATGGTTTCGAACCGGTCGACGATGCGGAGCTGGCCATTTCGACGGCCTCGCATTTCGGTGAGCCGGATCATGTGGAGCTGGTGCAGCGGCTGCTGGATCGCTTCGGTTTCACCGAGGACGAGCTGGAGTGCCCGCCGGATCTGCCCTTCGACGAGCAGGCGCGGGCGGAGGCGCTGAACGGCCACGAGCGCGGGAAGGCCGCCCGCCGCATCTTCATGAACTGCTCAGGCAAGCATGCCGCGATGCTCGCCACCTGCCGGATCAACGACTGGCCCACCCGCGGCTATCTGGATCCCGGGCATCCGTTGCAGCGGGCCGTGATCGACACCATCGCCGACGTCACCGGCGAGCCGGAGTCGGATCTGGGTATCGACGGCTGTGGCCTGCCGATCGTCCCGGTGTCGCTGGTGAATCTGGCGCGGGCCTACGCGACGCTCGCGACCGCGGCGGCGGGCACGCCGGAACGCCGGGTCGCGGACGCCATCCGCGCCCATCCGCGAGTGATTTCCGGCACGGACGGCCCGGATTTCCGGGTGATGACGGCTACTCCGGGACTGGTGTGCAAGATCGGCGCGGACGGTGTGCACGCGGGTGCGCTGCCTGACGGTTCGGCCTTCGCGTACAAGATCGATGACGGCGCGGACCGGGCGCGGTTGCCGCTGACGCTGGCCATTCTGCAGCGTATGGGCATCGAGTGGACCGAGGAGCACGGTGTGCTCGCGGCGCCGGCGGTGCTGGGTGGCGGGGTCCGGGTGGGCATCGTCCGGGCTATCCCCGGGGTGCTCTGACGCGGCCGCGAAACCTGCTGCTCCGGACGGTCCGATGACCGGCCGGGAGTAGTTCGGCGCTTTCTCCCCCACTCCTGGAAGCGCGACCGCCTGACACACGCTAAAGTGTCTGTCAGGAAGAGTATTAATTCGAACGGGGCCGCCAACACACCCCAGGCCGCCCCGCAGTGACGCGAGGGGGTCAGCCATGGGCCGTGGCCGGGCTAAGGCAAAGCAGACCAAGGTTGCACGCGAGCTCAAGTACAGCTCGCCATCAACCGACTTCTCCAGCCTTCAGCGTGAGCTGTCGAGTGGTCCCGACACGCCGCAAGGCAGTGTCCTGTCCGACGAGCACGACACGGACGAAACTCCGTCGCGCTGGGACGATGAGGACAAATACGACGACTGGCGCCGCTGATTCGGATAATCGACGTGCGAAGGGGGAGGCCGTGACTGGCCTCCCCTTTCGCACGTCGATTTGCGCCGACGCGGTAGCACAGAAGGCTTGCTGATACGTTGGCGTCCCGCCTCCCCCGAGGCCGGGACGTCGGCGCGTTTCTCATGCCCGGGCCCAATTCGCCCGGGCACCAATGAGATACGGCATTCCCGACATACAGCACGGCCCCGGCACGCCTGAGAGCGCCCGGGGCCGAAGCTCTTTCACCGCCCGGCGCCGCCGCAGGCACGCGTCGCTCGGCTATGTCTGTCGCTATCGCGCGACGGAATGGCACCGCGGCGCTCAGCGGCGCACCGTCGTCGGCCCGACCGCGCCGGCGCTTCGTCGTACGTCGGGGCCGTAGGGAGTTTCACTCACTCCATATATGAGTAGGCCCCGATCACTCGGCGGAGTGATCGGGGCCCTTCTCATACGTCAGTGGGTCAGAAGCGCGGGTGGTCGCCCACGAGCACCGCGCGCGCGGCCTCGGCGTCCTTGGCCTTCTTCACCGTGCCGAGGGTCCAGCAGTTGATGTGGCGGGCGGTGAGGACGGCGAGGGCGCGGTCGGCGTCCTCGGGCGCCACGACGGCGACCATGCCGACGCCCATGTTGAAGGTCTTCTCCATCTCGGCGCGTTCGACGCGGCCGCGCTGGGCGATCATCTTGAAGACCGGGGCCGGGTTCCAGGTGCCGCGGTCGAGCTCGGCGACCAGGCCGGCGGGCAGTACGCGGGCCAGGTTGCCGGCCAGGCCGCCGCCGGTGACGTGGGCGAAGGTGCGCACGTCGGTCTCGGCGACCAGGGCCAGGCAGTCCTTGGCGTAGATCTTGGTGGGTTCGAGCAGTTCCTCGCCGAGGCTGCGGCCGAACTCCTCGACATGCCCGGTGAGCGACATGCGGTCGATGTCGAGCAGCACGCGGCGGGCCAGCGAGTAGCCGTTGGAGTGCAGGCCGGACGCGCCCATGGCGATGACCACGTCGCCGGGCCGGACCCGGTCCGGGCCGAGCACGGCGTCGGCTTCCACGACGCCGACGCCGGTGGCGGAGATGTCGTAGTCGTCATTGCCCATCAGTCCCGGGTGTTCGGCGGTCTCGCCGCCGAGCAGGGCGCAACCGGCGAGCACACAGCCCTCGGCGATGCCGGCGACGATCTGCGCGACCCGCTCGGGCACGACCTTGCCGACGGCGATGTAGTCCTGCAGGAACAGCGGTTCGGCGCCGCAGACCACGAGGTCGTCGACGACCATGGCGACCAGGTCGAGGCCGACGGTGTCGTGCTTGTCCATGGCCTGGGCGACCGCGATCTTGGTGCCGACGCCGTCGGTGGAGGCGGCGAGCAGTGGCTCCTTGTAGCCGCCCTTCAACGCGAACAGTCCGGCGAAACCTCCCAGACCACCCTGCACCTCGGGCCGGCTGGCCTTCTTGGCCAGGGGAGCGAACAGTTCGACTGCCCGGTCTCCGGCCTCGATATCCACACCGGCCGCCGCGTAGGAGGCACCGGCGCTGCTGGGTGTCTGTTCAGTCATGTCGGGGGAGAACTCCAAGCCGATTCGAGGTGGACAGTTGCCAGCTCACGGTATCAGTACCGGCTGTCCCGCCTCCCCGCGACTTCAGCGCACGGCTGAGTGCCGTTGGCCGTCGAGCATGCGGCTGGCGGTTCCGGAACACACCCATTTTGGACGTACCCGATGAGTTACCCCGGTCGCTGCGAAATCAGTTGTCGCGCTCCGGAACGACGTCGACGCTGGACCGCCGGGTCCGGGACCGGGACGGCCGCGACCAGGCGCCGAGTGTAGTCCTCACGGGGTTGTCGCAGGATCTCGTCATTACTGCCTTGTTCGACGACGGCGCCGTGCCGTAGTACGACGATGCGGTCGGCGAGCTGGTCGACGACGGCTAGGTCGTGGGTGATGAAGAGGCAGGCCCAGCCGTATTCGCGTTGCAGGCCGGCGAAGAGTTCGAGGACCTTGGCCTGGACGGAGACGTCGAGGGCGCTGGTCGGTTCGTCGGCCACCAAGAGATCGGGTTCGAGGACGAGGGCGCGGGCCAGGCTGACGCGCTGACGCTGGCCGCCGGACAGTTCGTGTGGGTAGCGGCCTTCCGCGCCGGCGGGGAGCTGGACGTCGTCGAGGAGGCGGCGGACTCGTTCGCGGAGGGCCGTGCCCTTGGCCGCGCCGTGCACCAGGAGTGGTTCGGCGACGCAGTCGCCGATGGTGAGGCGCGGGTTGAGGGAGGTGGCGGGATCCTGGAAGACGAATCCGAAGCGGCGCCGCAGCGGCCGCAGCTTCCGTTCGGACAATCCGGCGATATCGGTGCCGAGCACGCGCACGCTGCCGGAGGTGGGCCGCTGCAGTGCGGCCACGCAGCGGCCGATGGTGGATTTGCCGGAGCCGGATTCGCCGACGAGGCCGAGGGTTTCACCGCGCCGCAGGACGAGGGTGACGTCGTCGACGGCGCGGAAGGGCCCGCGGCCGAGCGGTCCGGGGAATTCGACCACCAGATCGGTCACCTCGAGCACCGTGGGTGCGTCGTCCGGGATCGGCTCGCGCACCGTCGTTCTCACCTCGGCGAGGTCCGCGCCCGCCACGCTGGATTCCGAATCCTCGTCGGCGACGTGCAGTTTCGGCACCGCCGCCAGCAGCGCCTTGGTGTACTCGTGTTGTGGTGCCGCGAAAAGATCATCCACCGTGGCGGTTTCGACGACGCACCCGTCGCGCATGACCACGACCCGGTCGGCGAGGTCGGCGACGACGCCCATATTGTGCGTGATCAACACGATGGCCGCCCCGGTCCGGTCGCGCATATCGCGCAGCAGTTCCAGGATTTCGGCCTGCACGGTGACGTCGAGCGCGGTGGTCGGTTCGTCGGCGATGATCACCTTCGGTTCGCAGGCGATGGCGATGGCGATGACCACGCGCTGTTTCTGCCCGCCGGAGAGCTGATGCGGGTAGTAGTCGACGCGCGCTTCCGGATCGGGCAGTCCGACGGCCCGCAGCAGTTCGATCGCCTTGGCGCGCGCGGCCTTCCGGTGCATGCGGGTGTGCGCCCGCAGCGCCTCGCCGATCTGGTAGCCGACGGTGAACAGCGGGTCGAGGGCGGCGCCGGGTTCCTGGAACACCATGGAGATGGCCCCGCCGCGCAGTGCGGTGAGTTCCTTCTCGCTCATCTTGGTGACGGCTTTGACGCCGAGGGTGACGGTGCCGCGCACGCTGGCGGTGGGTGGCAGCAGTCCCATGGCGGCGCGGGAGCTGACCGATTTGCCGGAGCCGGATTCCCCGACGACGGCCAGCACTTCCCCCGGAAGCACCTGGTAGGAAACGTTTTTCACGGCCGCGACGGAGCCGTGGTCGGTGGCGAAGGTGACGGTGAGAGCGTCGTAGGAGAGGACGGGGTCAGACATCGGTGGCCTCCTTCGCGGCGCGGCGGGTGCGGAGCAGCGGGTTGAGCACTTCGTTGAGGCTCTCCCCCACGAGGGTCATACCCAGCACCACGGTGACGATGGCGAGGCCGGGGAACACACCGGTCCACCAGATCCCGTTGGAGACATCGGAGAGCGCCTTGTTGAGGTCGAAACCCCATTCGGCGGCCTGCGTGGGTTCGATGCCGAACCCGAGAAACCCGAGCCCGGCGAGGGTGAGGATGGCTTCCGCACCGTTCAGCGTCACCAGCACCGGCAGCGACTGGGTGACATTGGCGAGGATGTGCCGGAACAGGATTCGCGCGGTGGAGGCGCCGGTGACACGCGCGGCGTCCACGTACGGTTCCTGTTTGACCGCGATGGTGGCATTGCGCACCACCCGGAAGTACTGGGGCACGAAGATCACCGTGATGGCGATGGCGGCGGAGAGGATGCCGCCGAAGCTGCTGGACTGCCCGCCGGACACCACGATCGACACCACGATGGCGAGCAGCAGCGACGGGAACGCGTACATGGCGTCCATGAACAGCACCAGGATCCGGTCCACCCAGCCGCCGAGGTACCCGGACACCAGCCCGAGCGGTACGCCGACGACGATGGACAGCACCAGCGAGACCGCGATGACCGACAGTGCGGTGCGCGCCCCGAAGATGACGCGGGAGAACACGTCCTCACCGCGCACCGAGGTGCCGAACCAGTGCGCCGCCGAGGGCGCCTGCTGCCGCACGAAATCCACGCCGCCGGAGGAGCTCTGCGCGAACCCGTAGGGCGCGATGAGCGGCGCGAACACCGCGATGACGATGAACAGCACGACCAGTGCGAAGCCGAGCAGCAGGGTGAACCGCTGCAGTCCGGAGGTCATGCGCACCAAGGCGAGTCCGGGGATGCGCAGCCCGGAGCGTTGCGGCGGGACGGGCGCCGGGACATTCGTTTCGAGTTCGATGGCGGTCATCAGAACCTCACCCTCGGGTCGATGAGTGCGACGATCAGGTCGACCAGGAAGCTCATGACCGCGACCACGATCGCGATGAAGGCCACGATGCCCTGCACGGCCACGAAGTCGCGCGCCTGCAGGTACTGGGCGAGCTGATAGCCCAATCCCTTCCATTCGAAGGTGGTTTCGGTGAGTACCGCGCCGCCGAGCATCATGGCGATCTGCATGCCCATGACGGTGACGACGGGGATGAGCGCATTGCGGAACGCGTGCCGCCGGGTGACGACGCGTTCGGAGAGTCCGCGGGCGCGGGCGGCGTCCACGTATCCGGAGCGCAGGGTCTGGATGAGGTTGATCCGCACCAGCCGCAGGAACACGCCGGCGGTGAGCAGGCCGAGCGCGATGGCCGGCAGCACAGCGTGTTTCAGGACGTCGACGATATTGCCGGGATCCCCGTAGAGGATGGCGTCGATGATCATGACGTTGGTCTTGGGCGAGACGTGCTGCAGTTCCAGCTCCACACTGGTGCTGGCGCGCCCGGCGACCGGCAGCCAGCCCAGCTGCACGGCGAACACCAGTTTCAGCAGCAGGCCGACGAAGAACACGGGCGCCGCGTACACCAGGATGGCGAAGAGCCGCAGTCCGACGTCGGCGGCCGAATCCCGTTTGGTGGCGGCGTATCTGCCGAGCGGCACGCCGACGGCGAAGGCCACGATGAGGGACCAGAAGACGAGTTCCAGGGTGGCGGCGCCGTAGGTGGTGATGACCTCGCTGATGGCCCGATTGTCCTGGGAGTGGCCGAAATCGCCGTGCAGCAGCCCGGACAGGTAGTCCCAGTACTGGCTGAGGATGGGCCGGGTGAGTCCGGCGGCTTCCTTGCGGCGCTGGATCTCCTCGGGGCTGAGCCGGCCGCCGACGGCGGCGGTGATGGGGTCGCCGATCACCCGCATGAGGAAGAAGACGATGGTGACGAGGATCCAGGTGGTGGGGATGATGAGCAGCGCCCGCACGCCGAGGTAGCGCAGCAGGGCGCTGTAGCGGGAGTTGCCGCCGGATAGTCGTTTTCGCGGCGGTGGGGCGGCCGGGGTTGCCGGGCCGCCCTGTTCGTCGATGGCTGTCACTTGCTCAGCCCTCCGAAGCGGAACTTGAAGCTGGGGTCGAGGGTCTCGTCGACGCCCTGGATGTTCTTGGCGGCCACCGCGATATTGCGGCCGGCGAGCAGCGGCAGCATGGGCAGGTAGTCGTTGGCCAGCTTGAACTGCACCTGCTTCAGGATGTCGGCGCGCTTGGCCGGATCAGATTCGGTGGTCTCCGCGGTCAGCAGTGTGTTGATCGCCGGTTCCTCGAAGTGGTTCTGCAGCGTGTTGTTCGGCGCGAAGAACGGGGTGAGGTAGTCGTCGGCGTCGGGGAAGTCGGGGAACCAGCCGAACTGGTAGAGCGGGTAGCTGTCCTTGACCCGTTCGTCCTGGTACGAAACCCATTCGGTGGATTGCAGATTCACCTTGAACAGCCCGGTGGCTTCGAGCTGGTTCTTGATGGCCGCGTATTCCTCGGAGCTGGAGCCGCCGTAGTGGTCCGAGTTGTATTGCAGGTTCAGGGTGACGGGTGCGGCGACGCCGGCGTCGGCCAGGAATTTGGCCGCGGCCTGCTTGTTCGGTTGTGCGCCGTAGATGTCCTTGTACGGTTCGGTGGCGCCGGCGAGGCCGGGCACGACCGACGAGTAGGCGGGGCTGTAGGTGCCCTTGTAGATCCCCTTGGCGAGCGCGTCCCGGTCGACGCTGCTGGCGACGGCCTTGCGCACGGCCAGTTTCTGCGCCGGGTTCGCGCCGGGCATGGTGTTCATGTTGAACACGATGTAGCGGAGTTCACCGCCGGTGCCCTCGTGCACGGTGACCCGGTTGTCGCCGCGGAGCGAGTCGATGTCGGTGGGGCTGAGGGTGCGGTAGGCGATGTCGATATTGCCCTGCTGCACATCGAGTTTCAGGTTGTCGCCGCCGGCGTAGTACTTGACCGAGACGGTGTCGGTCTTGGCCTTGCCGAACAGGCCGTTGTAGTCCGGGTTGGCCTTGAATTCGGCCAGCTTGTTCTTGTCGTAGCTGGTGATGGTGTACGGCCCGGAGAACGATCCGGTCTTGACGACGGCGTCGTCCTCGAGGATCTTGTCGGGCGGGAAGCTCTTCTCGTCCACGATGATTCCGGCCTGGGTGGGCAGTACCGAGGCGAAGGTCTGATCGTTGGCGACCTTCAGCGTGAACGCCACCGTGTTCGGGTCGATCACATCGGTGTGCGCGAGGTTGCCGAGCAGGGAGGCCGGGCCGTTGGGGTCGTTGATCTTCAGCATGCGGTCGAACGAGAACTTCACGCTCTGCGCGGTGAGCGGATGCCCGTTGGCGAATTTCAGTCCGGCCTTGACGGTGCAGGTGAAGACGGTGGGCGCGGTGAATCCGCAGTGCTGCGCGGCATCCGGTTCCGGATCGGTCTTGCCCGCCGGGAAGTTCAGCAGGGTCTGGTAGATCTGCGTCTCGGCCTGCAGGGAGCCGTTGTCGTAGGCGAGGGCGGGGTCCAGGGAGAAGACCTTGTCGGTGGTGCCGACCACTATCCCGGTACCGGTATTGCCGCCGGAGGTACGTCCCGCGCCACAGCCCGTGAGGGCGAGCGCGGCAATGCCTGCCATGCCGACCGCCGCGAATAGCTTCGCCCGGCTGGTCGTCGAAGTCGATGTCATGCTGCTCATCTCTGTGAGGGGTGGGCCCCGCTCCCCCTCATGAAGAGCGGGGCCGCACAGCTGTGCTGGACGGAGCGGGAGCTCACTTGCTCAGTACGCCGAACCGGAATTTGGAGGACGGGTCGAGCGTCTTGTCGACGCCCTGCACGTTCTTTCCGGCGACGGCGATCTGATTGCCGGTCAGCAGCGGGACGGTGGGCAGGTAGTCGGCCATCAGGTCGTGCTGCAGCGTGGCGAGCACCGCGGCGCGTTTGGCCGGATCGGGTTCGGTCACCTCGGCCTGCAGTTCGGCGGTGATCTTGGGATCGCTGAAGTGGTTGCGCAGGAAGTTGTCCGGGCCGAAGAAGGGGGTCAGGTAGTCGTCGGCGTCCGGGTAGTCCGGGAACCAGCCGAACTGGAAGATCGGGTAGCCGTCGGTGGAGCGCGCCTTCTGGTACGAAACCCATTCGGTGGACTGCAGATTCACCTTGAACAGGCCGGTGGATTCCAGCTGGCTCTTGATGGCCGCGTATTCCTCGGAGCTGGTCTGCCCGTAATGGTCGGTGTTGTACTGGATATTGAGTTCGACCGGGGTGGTGATCCCCGCGTCGGACAGGTACTTGGCGGCGGCGGCCTTGTCGGGCTTGGTGCCGTAGAGCTCCTTGCCCGGTTCGGTCGCGCCCGGAAGCCCCTGCGGTACCGGTGAATACAGCGGTGTCCAGGTGCCCTTCCACACGTCTTTGGCCAGGGCGTCACGGTCGACGGACACGGTGACGGCCTTGCGGACGGCGAGTTTCTGTGCCGGGTTGGCGCCGGGCATGGTGTTCAGGTTGAACACCAGGTAGCGGGTGTCGCCGCCGGGCGACTGGTGCACGGTCACCTTGTCGCTGCCGCGCAGGGAGTCGATGTCGGTGGGGGCCAGGGTGTGCCAGGCGACGTCGACATTGCCCTGCTGCACATCCAGTTTCAGGTTGGCGGCCTCGCCGTAGTACTTGACGGTGACGGCGTCGTTCTGCGGCTTGCCGAACAGGCCGTTGTAGCCCGGATTCGACTGGTATTCGACCAGTTTGTTCTTGTCGTAGCTGGTGATCGTGTACGGGCCGGCGAACGGCTTGGCCTTCACGATGGCGTCGTCGTCGAGGATCGAGTCGGCGGGAAAGACCTTCTCGTCCACGATGGCCGAGGCCTGGGTGGGCAGGATCGCGGCGAAGGTCTGGTCGTTGGCCTTCTTCAGCGTGAAGTTGACGGTCAGGTCGTCCGGCGCGTCGGTGTGATCGAGGTTGGCCAGCAGGGCGGCCGGGCCCTGCGGATCGTTGATCTTCACCATGCGGTCGAAGGAGAACTTGACGCTCTTCGCGGTGAGCGGGTCGCCGTTGGCGAACTTCAGGCCCGATTTCAGCGTGCACGAGTAGACGGTGGGGGTGCTGAACTGGCATTTGTCGGCGGCGTCGGGCTGCGGAGTCGCCTGTCCCGGTGGGAAGTTCAGCAGGAACTGGTAGACCTGGGTCTCGGCCAGCAGCGAACCGTTGTCGTAGGCCTTGGCCGGGTCGAGTGAGGTGACCTTGTCGGTGGTGCCCACGACCAGGCCCGCTCCCCCGCTTCCGCCGCCGGTCCGGCCGGCGCCGCAACCGGCGATTGCCAGCACCGCCAGTCCCGCACATCCCACTGCCGCAACATCTTTAACGCGCATGCACTGCCCTGCTCTCGAAACGCGGCAAGGCAGGCCGGGTTACGACCCGCCGCGCCGCGGTGGACTCTTCTGGCTGGGCACAGTATCGACCGGTTATAACCGGTATGTTGCCTTTCCGAACAAACAAGTTATTTTTCGGTCTATACGGACAGAAATTTTTCGGCCGTACAACGATTGCGCCCCGCCCACCTTCCGGTGGACGGGGCGCAATGTGTCGATAGTTCAGGCGGTTCCGCCGCGGTTCCCAGGAACCCCGGGCTGCCGCTAGGGGCGGCTCAGCGCACTGGCATTGGCATTGTCCGCCAGCAGCGCCGTCTCCGTCGCACCGGAAAGCATGCCTTCCAGCAGGTTCTTACCGATGGCGGCCTCCTGCGGAAGGGCGATCGGGTACTTGCCGTCGAAGCAGGCGCAGCACAGCCGCGACCGCGGCTGCTCGGTCGCGGCGACCATGCCCTCCAAGGAGATATAGCCGAGAGTGTCCGCGCCGATGGAGCGGCGCACGCCCTCGACCATGTCATCGAGACTGCCGGAGTCGATGCCTTCCGGGCCCGCGCCGTTGGCGATCAGCTCTGCGCGCGAAGCGAAGTCGATGCCGTAGAAGCACGGCCACTTGACCGCGGGCGAAGCGATCCGGACGTGGATCTCCAGCGCGCCGGCCTCGCGCAGCATGCGGATCAGGGCACGCTGGGTATTGCCGCGCACGATGGAATCGTCCACCACGATCAGCCGCTTACCGCGGATGACCTCGCGAAGCGGGTTGAGCTTCAACCGGATTCCGAGCTGGCGGATGGTCTGGCTGGGCTGGATGAAGGTGCGGCCCACATAGGCGTTCTTCATCAGGCCCTGCCCGTAGGGCACACCCGAACCCTGCGCGTAACCGACGGCCGCCGGCGTACCGGACTCCGGCACCGGAATGACCAGGTCACCCTCGACCGGATGCTCGGCGGCCAGGCGGCGGCCGATGTCCACGCGGGTGGCGTGCACCGAGCGGCCGGAGATGGTGGAGTCGGGCCGGGCCAGGTAGACGTACTCGAAAACACAGCCCTTGGGTTCCGGGCTCGCGAAACGCAACGACCGGACACCGTCCGCGTCGATGGCCAGCAGTTCGCCCGGCTCGATCTCGCGGACGAACGAGGCGCCCACGATGTCGAGGGCCGCGGTCTCGCTGGCAACCACCCAGCCGCGATCCAACCGGCCCAGGCAGAGCGGGCGCACACCGTGCGGATCCCGCGCGGCATAGAGCGTGTGCTCGTCCATGAAGGTGAGGCAGAAGGCGCCGCGCAGCGTGGGCAGCAGCTCCATGGCGGCCTGCTCGATGCTCTTGTCGGCGGCGGCGTGCGCGAGCAGCGCGGTGATCACATCCGAATCGGAGGTGGCGGCCATGGACCCGGCGAGCCGCCCGGTCACCAGCCCGAGATCGCGTGCCCGCGTGGATAGTTCGGCGGTATTGACCAGATTTCCATTGTGGCCCAACGCGAGTCCGGTACCCACCGCGGTGGTGCGGAAGATCGGCTGCGCGTTCTCCCACGTCGTGGAACCCGTGGTGGAGTAACGACAATGGCCGACGGCCACATGGCCCGGCATGGCGGCCAGGGTCTGCTCGTCGAAGACCTGGGACACCAGCCCCAGATCCTTGAAAACCAGCACCTGGGAGCCATCGGCGACCGCTATACCCGCCGCCTCCTGCCCGCGATGCTGCAATGCGTAGAGTCCGTAATACGTGAGCTTGGCCACATCCTCGCCCGGCGCCCAGACACCGAACACGCCGCACTCTTCGCGCGGTTCGTTCTCGTCGTGGTCGGGGGTGGTGGCGGCGGAGGGGAGAGTCACCGTTTGCTCCCTGTTCGGCGGGCGGGGGGCATAGGCCATTCTACGGGTAACCACAACGCAACCCACCGTTGGGATATGCCCGATGGCAGAGCGTTTGCTGTTAGCGTTCGTCCGTGGCGACCACGGACACTACGGAATCGACTCCACGCCGGCATCTGAGCCTCGTCAGGTGGGCTTTTCCGGTCATCGTCATGACGCTACTGGGCTCGCTGCTCGGCGTCATGTACCTCGACTACGTGGTCGATCCGGAGAAGAATCTGCACAACTTCCCGATCGCGCTGGTCAACCAGGATGTGGGCGACGATCTCACGACCCCGGGGCAGCCGGCCAAGCATGTGAACTTCGGTGATCAGGTTTCGACGGGTCTGCAGAAGGCCGTTCCCGCCGACAAGATCGACCTGCGGGTGCTCGGCATCAACGAGTCCCAGTTGCAGATGCAGTCCGCGCAGGTGTACGCCACCATCATCATCCCGAGCGACTTCTCCAAACGGCTCGGCATTCTCGGGGTCGGCAGCGTCGTGCCCGGCAATATCAGCAAGCCGGTCATCACCCTGCAGACCAACCCGCGTACGGGCGCGTTCGCCACCGCCATCGTGACGAAGTTCGGTGACGAAGCTCTCACCCAGGTCAATGCGCAAGTGGGACAACAGCTCACGGACACGGTGAAAGCCCAGCTCACCCCGCCGCCGGGCGCACCGCCCACCGAACTCACGGCCGCCACCCGGCTGGTGCTGGCACAGCCCCTCGACATCGTGGTGAGCGAATTCCAGCCGCTGCCCGGCGGATCGGGCGAAGGGCTGACGGCCTTCTTCTACAGCCTCATGCTGCTGCTGATCGGCATGGTCGGGGCCATGATCATCCACCAGCTGATCGACTCGGCGCTGGGCTTCCTGCCCACCGAGTGGGGGCCCTGGTACGTCCACTACCCGCGCGCGTCGATCTCCCGGTTCAAGACGCTGATGATCAAGTGGTCCGCGGTGGTGGCCCTGGCCGTCTGCGCCTCGGCCGCTTTGGAGGGTATCGGCGCCGGCCTCGGCATGCCGATCGACCGCCCGCTACTCCTCTTTCTCTACAGCGTCCTGGTGATGACCGCCGTCGGCGTCACCTGCACCGCGGTGCTGGCCGCCGTGGGCACGGCGGGCCTGATCGTGAACCTCATCTTCTTCGTGATCCTCGGACTCCCCTCCTCCGGCGGCACCGTCCCCATCGAGGCCACCCCCAAGTACTTCGGCTGGCTCGCCAAGTTCGAGCCCATGCACCAGGTCTTCCTCGGCACCCGCTCCATCCTCTACTTCGACGGCAGCGCCCAGGCCGGCCTCTCCCGCGGCATCTGGATGTCGATCCTGGGCCTGGCCGTCGGCCTCGTCTTCGGCCTCTTCATCACCCGCTTCTACGACCGAAAAGGCCTGGAACGCAAGCCCATCCAGACCAAGGCCACCGTTCCCGTCGCAACGGGACGGCATTCCGCACCGGAGCAAGAGGCCACGGCGGATGAGGAATCCGCACCGCCTCAGCCCTGAGGCGTCACAGCTGCGCGATAGGTAGCCAATGCGCGACCTCGGCGGCCCGCGTCCCCGAGGCCGTCAGCGCCCCCGCATCCAGCGCCGCATCGAAGGTGAGCAGCCCGGTCGCGAGCAGAAGCCAAGTCCGCGCATCGGTTTCCACCACGTTCGGCGG
This sequence comes from Nocardia sp. NPDC020380, assembly GCF_044386975.1. Lineage (NCBI taxonomy): Bacteria > Bacillati > Actinomycetota > Actinomycetes > Mycobacteriales > Nocardiaceae > Nocardia > Nocardia sp. NPDC020380. Next base: position 75,989 of record NZ_JBIRVQ010000005.1, read on the forward strand.
CGTCCCCCGCGTATGCCGGGGCCCTTCGATGCACTGCACCGCCACGAACGGCGGCACCCGCACCTCCACCGAAGCCCCCGGCGCATCCGCGGCGAGCGCTCGTGCGGTCCCGCGCACCGCGGCGGCGAGCTCGGCCCGCGCGGGCGCCGGCACCGACTCGTCTCGTAACCACTCCCCCACCGCGTCCACCGCCGCCCGCATCTCCGCCGGATCCACCGCACCTCGTCGCGCCATATCCCGAGGTTACCGCCGCCCACCGACGCCTTCGCCGAGGACGACCGCTGGACGCCATGGTCATTCGACTGTCGGGCGCTCGCCGGTGAGGTGGCGGGCGATCCGCGGGGTCAGTGCGCCGCCCGCGTTCAGGGCGAGGTGCAGGAAGGCCGGGGCGGTGGTGCTGCCGGTGTGGCGGCGGAGGTGGTCGAAGAGGTAGCCGGCGGCGGCGGTGACGGCCACGGTGCCGGGGACGGGATCGCCGGCGGCGCGGGCGGGCTGGATGTGGGCCAGGCCGAAAGACAGTGCGCCGAGCCAGGTTCCGGGGCGGCCCAGGGCGTCTTCCAGGAGTGGGGTGAGGGTGGCTCGGTAGACGAGTTCCTCACTGTAGACGGTACCCACCGGGATGTGCAGGGCCGCCCATTCGGTCGTCGAGACGTCCGGGCCGCGGTCGGCCAGGTCGGCGAAGTGGCGGCGGGTGGCCGGGACCGTCAGCGCCGCTGCGTAACCGGCGGTGACCACCGCGCCTGCCAGCAGGCCGACCCGGAAGCCTTGGGCGGAACGCCAATTCGGGCGGCCGTGGAAGACGGCGGCGTAGGCCGTGGCGAAAGCGGCGTTGGCGGCGGTGCGACCTCGGATGTCGAGGCCCAGGGCGGGCAGTGCGCGATTGGCCCACAGCAGCGGCAAGGCCACGGCGGCAACGGCTTTCGCGATTCGAGGGAGGCGGGGCACGCTATTTGACCGCTCGCTCGTAGTACTCGGCGAGTTCTATTTGCACGCGGATCTTTTCGCGGAGCTCGGGGGTGAAGTCGGGAGGTGCGGCGATGGCGGCCCAGCCGTCGAGGACCAGGGAGCCGTAGTTGTGGCCGTGGCCGTCCGAGACGCCCTGCGCATTGGTGAGGTCGGCCGCCACCTGCCAGAAGGTGACGAAGGGCCACCAGCGCATCTGCGGGGAGACGTCCGCCCCGCGTGGTTCACCGAGCCAATCCGGTTGCGAGGTGATGAGATCCGGCGACCACCAGATGATCGGGTCGGACGGATGCATGAGGTAGGCGATGCGGGGCTTGCGCCAGTCGGGTGAGGGTTTCTCCAGATCGGCTGCGGTGCGGGCGAATCGGACCACCAGGCCGTCGGCGTAGATGGGATCCACCTCGCGCGTACCCGGGTCGCGGCGTTCGACGAACTGCCGCCACAGCCGATTCGAATTCGGCGGGCCCACCCACAGCGCGCCGTCCACCTTGGAACGCAGATCCGCCAGCCCGTCGAAGGCGGCCTCGGAGCCCTGCGAGCCGAGGCTCTCGCCGTACACCAGCAGTTTCGGCCGATGATCGACCGGCAGTCGCGACCAGTGCCGGTACACGGCGTCGAACATCTTGCGCCCGTTCTCCGCCACCTTCTGCCGGTCCGCGAGGAAGGACAGCACGCTGGGCAGATACGAGTACTGCGAGGCCATGATGGCGGTGTCGCCGCCGTACATGTACTCCAGCGCGGCGGCGCTCATGGAGTTCACCCAGCCGGTGCCGGTGGTGGTTACCAGGACCAGCACCTTGCGGTCGAAGGCCTTGGTGCGCTCCAGTTCCGCGACGGCCAGGTCCTCCTCGGTGGTGTCCTTGCTCGCCGACTGCAGGCCGACGTACACCCGGATCGGTTCCAGCGCAGGCTTTCCGGTGACCGCGCTGATCAGCATGGGGTCGGGTCCGTGCGAGACGAACCAGCGGCCCTCCGACCCGAGTGTGTTCCATTTCGCGAGCGAGGCCGGGCTGCCGGACCGTTCGGGTTTCGTCGGCTGCACCGCGTACTGGGTGACCTTGTCGTTGCGGACGCTGAACGCGGAGTTGGCGACCGCGAAGAAGGCCCGCGTCGCGACGCCGTTGAAGACCGTCACCACCAACACGGTCAGCACCAGCGCGCCGAGCGCCGGCGCGAAGGCGGGCGGCACCCGCACCCACCGGCTGAGCAGCCGGGCGATGAATCGCACCAGCTCCCGCACGGTCCGATACACGGCCACCACGAGCGCGCCGACCGCGAAACTCAGTGCCCCCGTGCGCAGATAGGCGGCACGCGTGGTGCCCTCCATGCCCATCAGCCCGGTGATCTCCCGCTGCCAGTCGGCGGACATGACCAGCATGTAGGCGGCGGCCAGCGCGCACAGCACGACCACGATCACCTTCACCGCGTACCGCACCCATTCGGGCGGGGTCTCCAGCTTGATGCGCGGGCGAATCCACATGCGGAACAACCACTGCAGCAGACAGCCCACGCCGTACCCGACGGCGGCATTGAGCCCGGAGATGAGGCCTTGGAACAGCCAGTCGCGCGGTACCAGCGACGGTGTGACGGACCAGGCGAAGAATACGGTCGCCACCACGAGCCCGGTGTGATTGAGGTCGATGATGTCCTCGACCCGCCGCGCGAGCACCGCGATCCGCCTGCCCCAGCCGCGCCGGAAGAAGACCCGGCCGCGTAAACGCAGCCGTGTCAGGGCGTGGGCGGGGTCCAGCACTCGTCAAGTATGGAGGGCGGCAACCGGAACTCGGGGCAGCGCCCCGCGTGAAAGACGCCATTGCCCGGCGTGTCGCGCTATATCTACGCGCACTGCTCGAGTAATAGTACCCGGTTCAGCGGCCGCGGCGGCCGACAGAATCAGCTGCCATGAGCACTCCCAGCACAGAGACCAAGAGCACCACGGCTTTTCTGGTGCAGGCCATGATCGCGTTCGGAATCAGTTTCGCGGCAATCTGTTTCGGCATCGTACGGCTGCCGCTCGACATGTGGCAGCGCGGCTTCCTCCTGATGAGCATGCTGTTCCTGGTGAGCAGCTGCTTCACCCTCGCCAAAGTGGTTCGGGACCAGCACGAGTCGTCACGGGTGAACCACCGCATCGACGAAGCCCGCATGGAAAAACTGATCGCCGAACACGACCCGTTCAAAATCAACTGACAGAGCCCGGCAGACCAATAGGTCTGCCGGGCTCTCTCCGTGCCGATCAGTGGTCGGAGTTGCCGAACAAGGCCGGGAGCGTGCCTTCGTGGGCGGTGCGGAGTTCGTCCAGGGTGATGGTGAACTGGCCCTGGACCTCGACCGAATCGGAGCCCTCGTCAACGACGCCGATGCGCGCCCACGGCAGCTGCCTGGCTTCGCACATCTTGGTGAAGCGGGTTTCCTCCGAGCGCGGGACGGCCACCAGGACGCGGCCGGCGGATTCGGAGAAGAGGGTGACGAACGGGTCGGCGCCCTCGGGAATCACGATGCGGCAACCGGTTTCGCCGGCCAGCGCGGCCTCCACGACGGTCTGGATGAGGCCGCCCTCGGAGAGGTCGTGGGCGGCGGAGATCATGCCGTCGCGCGAGCCCGAGGTGAGGACGTCCGAAAGCAGCTGCTCGCGAGCCAGATCCACCTTCGGGGGCAGGCCGCCGAGGTGATCGTGCTCGACCTGCGCCCAGATGGAGCCGTCGAGTTCGTCGCGGGTGTCGCCGAGCAGGATGAGCGATTCGCCCGGCTCGGTGCCGAGTCCGGTCGGGATGCGGCGGTGCACATCGTCGATGACGCCGAGCACGCCGACCACCGGGGTCGGCAGGATCGCGGTCTGGCCGGTCTGGTTGTAGAAGGACACATTGCCGCCGGTGACCGGAATGCCCAGCGCCACACAGCCGTCCGCGAGACCGCGCACGGCCTGCTGGAACTGCCACATGACGCCCGGATCCTCCGGCGAACCGAAGTTGAGGCAGTTGGTGACGGCCTTCGGGGTGGCGCCGGTGACGGCCACGTTCCGGAAGGCCTCGGCGAGCGCGAGCTGCGCGCCGGTGTACGGGTCCAGCTTGGTGTAGCGGCCCGACGCGTCGGTGGCGAGCGCGATACCGCGCCCGGTCTCCTCGTCGATGCGAATGAGGCCCGCGTCGGCGTGCTCGGCGAGCACGGTGTTGCCGCGCACGTAACGGTCGTACTGCTCGGTGATCCACTTGCGCGAGCACAGCTGCGGGCTGGCGAGCAGCTTCAGCAGGGTGGCGCGCAGTTCGTCGGCGGTCTTCGGGCGGTTCAGGCGGGCGGTCGAATCCGCGTTCAGCGCATCCTGATCCGCGGGCCGCTCGACCGGGCGCTCGTAGACCGGGCCCTGGTGGGCGACGGTGCGCGGCGGCACGTCCACCACGGTCTCGCCGTGCCAGGTGATGATGAGCCGCTCGCCGTCGGTGACCTCACCGATGACGGTGGCGGTGACATCCCACTTCTGGCAGACGGCCATGAAGGCGTCCACGTTCTCGGGGGTGACGACCGCGCACATGCGTTCCTGCGACTCGCTCGAAAGGATCTCGGCGGGCGTCATATTGGCGGCGCGCAGCGGCACCTGATCCAGGTCGATGTGCATGCCGCCGTCGCCGGCCGCGGCCAGTTCGGAAGTGGCGCAGGAGAGTCCGGCGCCGCCGAGGTCCTGGATGCCCACCACGAGGTCGGCGTGGTACAGCTCGAGACAGCACTCGATGAGCACCTTCTCGGCGAACGGGTCGCCGACCTGGACGCTCGGGAGCTTCTTACGGCCGGTGCCGGATTCGTCACCGGAGAAGGTGTCCGAGGCGAGCACGGACACGCCGCCGATGCCGTCGAGGCCGGTGCGCGCGCCGAAAAGAATGATCTTGTTGCCTTCACCGGACGCGAACGCCAGGTGCAGGTCCTCGACTCGCATGACGCCCGCGCACAGCGCGTTCACCAGCGGATTGCCTTGGTAGGACGGGTCGAACACGGTCTCGCCGCCGACATTCGGCAGGCCCAGCGAGTTGCCGTACCCGCCGACGCCGCGCACCACACCGTCGACCACGCGCCGCGTGTCCGGATGCTCGGCCGCGCCGAAGCGCAGCTGATCCATGACCGCGATCGGGCGGGCGCCCATGGCCATGATGTCGCGCACGATGCCGCCGACACCGGTGGCCGCGCCCTGATACGGCTCCACGTACGAGGGGTGATTGTGCGATTCCACCTTGAAGGTGACCGCCCACCCGTCGCCGATATCCACCACGCCCGCGTTCTCGCCGATGCCCGCGAGCATCGACTTGCGCATCTCCTCGGTGGTGGTCTCACCGAAGTAGCGCAGGTGCACCTTCGAGGACTTGTACGAGCAGTGCTCCGACCACATCACCGAGTACATGGCCAGCTCGGCATCCGTGGGCCGGCGGCCCAGGATCTCCTTGATGCGGGCGTACTCGTCGTCCTTCAGGCCGAGTTCCTTGTAGGGCTGCGCGCTGTCCGGGGTGGCCGCGGCGTTGCTGACGGTATCGACGTGGCTGGTCACGGGAATACCAGAGTCCTTTCGGCCGGGCAGGTCGGAAGCGAACGCCCGCGTTGCTGGATGTCGGCGGATACGAGGCGAGTCTAATTGCCGCCGGATCTGCCGCTTCGGCTCCCCCGCCTCCCCGCGACTCGGCGCACGGCCGGGTGCCGTCGACGGTCCCGCACGCGTGCCGGCGGTCACACGCCGAACCAATTTCGGTCGTACCCGGGAAGTTACCCAGATCTCACGAGATCAGTTGTCGCCTTCCGAGGTCACAGGGAACAGGTGCCACCGGCCCAGCTAGTCTGTCCCGGTGAACGATCGATCCGGGGTCGCGGATCCGACCGAGAAGCGCGAGAAGCCCGTGACCATGCCAAGAGGGCTGTCTCGGCGACAGGTCCAGCTGCTGGTGGTAGCGGTGGTCCTGTTCGCGGTATCCGCCTGGATCAGTTATGCCGCCCAGTTCTGGCACGGATACATCGATCTACAGGTGTATCGGAACGGCGCGCGGGCCTGGCTGGACAACAAGGACCTGTACGGCCCGATGCCGCCGGTGTACGGGCTCGGACTGCCGTTCACCTATCCGCCGCTGGCCGCCCTGTTCTTCGCGCCGCTGGCCATCATGTCGCTGCCGGTGGCCGAATGGGCGGTGCTCGCCACCTCCGTCGCCTCGCTGGGCATCACGCTGTGGGTGGTGCTGGACCGCATCCGGCCGTCGATGGATCGGCTGGTCCGGCTGTCCCTCGTGCTGGGTGGCGTGGGCGTGCTGCAGCTACTGGAACCGATCCGCCAGACCTACGGGTTCGGGCAGATCAATATGGTGCTGATGGCGGCGATCGCGCTGGATTGCCTGGTGCGCAAGCCCTTCTGGCCGCGCGGCGTGCTCATCGGCATCGCGGTGTCGGTGAAGCTGACGCCCGCCGGCTATCTCCTCTACTTCGTGCTGCGCCGGGACTGGAAGGGCGCGGCCGGGCTGGTCCTGGGCAGCATCGGCGCGATCGGCGTGGGTTTCATTCTGTTCCCGCATGATTCGGTGCAGTACTGGTTCCACACCCTGTCCGATACCGGGCGTATCGGGCCGCCGTACTTCGCGGGCAATCAGTCGCTGAAGGGTTTCGCCTTCCGCCTGGGCGTCTCGGATTCCGCGGCGACCATGATCTGGGTGCTGCTGTCCGCGCTGGCCATCGCGCTGGCCGCGGTGTGGATGAGCCGGCTGTTCTCGGTCGGCGCCAATGTGGCGGCGCTCATGGTGAATGCGGCTACGGTGCTGCTGATTTCGCCGGTCTCCTGGTCGCATCACTGGGTGTGGATCGCGCCGGCGCTGATCGTGGCGGCCGACGCCATCGCCCGCGGGCATCGCAGTCCGCTGTTCCTCGGGGCGACCGGACTGGCCATCGCCATGTTCGCCATCGGCCCGCAGTGGCTGCTGCCGCACGACGGGGATCGCGAACTGCGCTGGGCCTGGTGGGAACAGATCATCGGCAGCAGCTATGTGGTGTTCACGCTGGCCATCTTCATCGTGGCCGTGTTGACCTACCGTCCGGTCCCGGATGCCAAGAAGGCCGCCGCTCTCGAGGCGTAGGGCGCACTCGGAACGAAGACGAAGGGGTTGGGGCCCAAGGCCCAACCCCTTCTTTCGGTCTTCTTACCTGGCCGGTTCGGGCGTGAGGAAGGCCGCGAGCGCCGCCGCGTAGGCGGGAATGTCTGCGGCGCCCATCATTTCGCGGGCCGAGTGCATGGCCAGCTGCGCGGCGCCGACGTCGACCGTCGGCATGCCGGTGCGGGCTGCCGTCATCGGGCCGATGGTGGAACCGCAGGGCAGATCGGCGCGGTGGACGTAGCGCTGCAACGGAACATCCGCCTGCGCGCAGGCCAGGGCGAAAGCGCCGGCGCCCGTGGCGTCGGTGGCGTAGCGCAGATTCTGGTTGACCTTCAGCACCGGTCCGCCGTTCACCTCGATGCGGTGCATCGGCTCGTGCCGGTCGGGGTAGTTGGGGTGGGTGGCGTGCGCCATGTCGCCGGAGGCGCAGACCGAACCGGCCAGCGCGGCCAGGTATTCGGCGCGCCCGCCGCCGCGCGTCAGGACGATGCGCTCCAGAACCGTGGGCAGCAGCCCGGATTGGGCGCCGCGGTCGGATTGCGAGCCGACCTCCTCGTGATCGAACATGGCGAAGACGGGTACGGCCGCGCCGGGCTCGTTGATGGCCGCCAGGAAGGCGCGCAGGCCCGAATAACAGGTGCCCTGATTGTCGAGGCGGGGCGCGCTCACCAGATCCAGGTCGCGGCCGATCAGCTTGGACGGCACCAGATCGTGGGTCATGAGTTCCCAGCCGAGCACGGCGCTGGGCTCGATGCCGGACCGTTCGGCCAGGAAGGCGAGGAAGGAGCGCGGTTCGCCGCCGATCCCCCACACCGCGTTCACGTGCCGCTGCGGGTCGAGGGTGACGCCGCGGCGGTCCTCGGACAGGTGGATGGCCAGCTGCGGGACGCGCAGGATCGGTTCGTCGATGCGAATCAGGCGCTCGCGCAGCACGTTTCCGTCGCGCACCGAGATGCGGCCGGAGATGCCGAGGTCGCGGTCCAGCCAGGAGTTGAGCCAGGCGCCGCCGTACGGCTCGAGCCCGACCATCTGCCAGCCGGCCACGGCCATGTCGGGATGCTGCTTCACCCGCAGATTGGGACTGTCGGTGTGGGCGCCGACCACCCGGAAGGGGGTGGCCTGCCCGGTGCGGAATCCCGTTGGCGCACCGGGGCCGCCGTCGGCCCAGGCGACCAGCGAGCCGCCGCGCACCACGTAATAACGTCCGGCGCTGCTGGACGGCCACGGCGCTGATTCGGAGAGCCTGGTGAAGCCATGATCATCCAGTTCCGCGGCCACCGTCCGGCACACGTGGAACGGGGACGGAGACGCGTCGATGAATTCACACAGTCCGGCAGCGGTCGCGGTCGTCTCGGCAACTGGCATGCCTTGAATCCTAAGCATGTCCGGTTCAGTTTCCCCTGATCAGGGGGGACCGTTTCAGTCGGGTTGCGGCGCTTCGGTAACGCGTTCCAGGAGCCGGACGAGTTCCAGGTAGTCGTCGCCACCCAGGCGGCGGCGTAGTTCGGCTTCGGCGCGAACCTCTTCGGCGCGGACCTCTTCCACGAGTTCCACGCCGCGGCGGCTGAGGCCGATGAGGATGCGGCGGCGGTCGTCGGAAGCGGCGACGCGGAAGATCAGGCCGCGTTCGGCGAGATGGTCGGCATGCCGGGTTGCCGAGGAGGGAGCGAGTTGTGACCGAGCGGCCAGTTCGCTCATCGTGATGCCGTTCTCGGCCGAGAGATTCGTGAGCATGGACCACTGGTCAGCGGTCAGTCTCCTGGCACACAGTGCGGCGTCCAGGTGACGAAGCCAACTACGTTCGGCCGCCCGCAGCGCTCCATGCAAGGTGGAAACACCACCTAGAATTGTCGCCATATTTTCCCGCCCGTTCACACAAAAAATAGATCGATCGAGGGGAAGGGTAACCGATGTCCCCGTTCGGCGGGAATCCCGAAAACTGTATAGAGATCCTGAACATAGTCCCGCAGCAGGGACCGGGAGGTATCTTCGCCCCTTCCTGTGAGGCGGCCATTTCTCTGGCCGTGGAAGAAATCAACAGTGGGACAGGAATTCTCGGTCGCGAATTACGCGCCACCCACATCGACGGCGGCCGCGAACCGGGCGAAGTCGCGCTGGAGGTTTCGGCGCTGCTGGCCACCGGCATGGTGCACGCGATCACCGGCTGGCACACCTCGCGGGTGCGCGGCGCGGTCGCGCAGGTGACGTCGGGGCGGGTTCCGTACCTGTTCGCGACGGACAACGAGGGCGTGCAGGATCCGCCCCCGGGCCTGTTCATGGTCGGTTCCGATCCGGCGCATCAGATCCTGCCCGCCTTGCGCTGGCTGCGCAGAGAATTGGGCGCGCAGCGGTGGGCGATCATCGGCAACGACTATGTGTGGCCGCGGCGTACGGCCGATGCGGTGCGCGCGGAACTGGGTGCGCGAGGCGCTGCCCAACTTGACCGTTTTGTCCCTTTAGAGCAATTTGTTCCACTCGGAAGTACCGATTTCGAGGATTTCCTGGCGGACCCTCGGCTGGATCACGTGGACGGTGTGATCGTTCTTCTCGTGGGGGCCGATGTTGCGCGTTTCAATAAAAAATTCGCCCAAATCGGACGAGATTACAAACAGCTACGGATCAGTCCCGCGGTCGACGACAATGTTCTGCTCGCGGGCGGAGCGCCGGCCAACCGCAATTTGTATGTACCGTCCAGTTTCTTTGTGGAGGGCGCCGAAGGCGGTGACCGCCTCGACCGCTACCGCCGCATGCACGGCGAGTTCGCCCCCGCCCTGACCAACTTCAGCAATACCGAATACGAGGCGGTACACACGCTGCGAGCCATGGCTCAAGCCGCGGGATCGATGGAAGTCAAGAGCTTCCACGCGGCCGTTTCGGACGGCCAGAAACTCGAAACCCCGTCGGGCAGCGTGGGTTTCGATGGCCACCAGGTAGTCCTACCCGGTTACATCGCACGTGCCGACGGGGTGAAGTTCGAAGTTCTGGACCGAATCTGCTGATTCGGGAAGCATGCGGGGGCTATGCCCCCGGAGCCCCCATAGTTAAGCCGAAACCAGCGAATCCAGCACGGACAGGAACAGTCCCAGTCCGTCGTCGCTGGGCCCGGTGAGCGCCTCGGTGGCGTGCTCGGGATGCGGCATCAGGCCGACCACCCGGCGGTTGGCCGAGGTGATGCCCGCGATATCGCGCTGCGAACCATTGGGGTTGCCGCCGGTGTAGCGGAAGACCACCCGGTTCTCGCCCTCGAGCTCGTCGAGCACTTCCTGCGACGCCTGGAAGCGGCCCTCGGCGTTCTTGACCGGGATGAGGATCTGCGCGCCCGGCTCGTAGCGGGAGGTCCACGCGGTGTCGGTCTGCTCGACGGTCAGCCACTGATCGCGGCAGACGAAGTGCAGGCCCTCGTTGCGGGTGAGCGCGCCCGGCAGCAGCCCGGCCTCGCACAGGATCTGGAAGCCGTTGCAGATACCCAGGATCGGCAGGCCCTGCCCGGCGGCCCGGATGACCTCGGTCATCACGGGGGCCATGCTGGCGATGGCGCCGGCACGCAGGTAGTCGCCGTAGGAGAAGCCACCGGGCACCACGACCGCGTCGACCTGCTCGAGGTCGTGATCGGCGTGCCAGAGTGCGACCGCCTCGGCGCCGGACAGCTTCACCGCGCGGGCGGCATCGACATCGTCGAGGGTGCCCGGGAAGGTGATGACTCCGATGCGCGCGGTCACAGCCGGACGACCTTCCATTCCTCGATCACGATATTGGCCAGCAGCGATTCGGCGATCTGCTCGAGTTCGGCGTCGCTCACGCTGTCGTCCACGTCGAGCTCGAATCGCTTGCCCTGCCGCACATCCGAGATTCCCGGGTGTCCCAGGCGCCCCAGCGCGCCGACAATGGCTTGACCCTGCGGATCCAGGATTTCGGCCTTCGGCATCACCTCGACCACGACACGTGCCACGCGTTGCTCCTCAACTGGTGGGGCGGCGCCCGGACTTACGTACGTACCGAGCGGGGGTTTCGCAGATCAGAGTAGTTGGACCGGCCCGCAGACCCACTGCCGGGTCAGCCCGTTCGTGGCGCGGGCCACACCCTTCCGGAGTTACCGTAGCCATATGCGCATAGCCCATTTCGGACACTCATGCATTCTCGTGGAGAAGGACGGCACCAGGATCCTGTTCGATCCGGGCAACTTCTCCCACGGTTTCGAGGGCATCACCGGGCTCGATGCCATCGCGGTGACGCATCAGCATCCCGATCACATCTGCCCGAACCGCATCGAGGCGCTCATCGCGGCGAATCCGCAGGCCCGGCTGCTCTCGGATCCGCAGACGGCGCTCCTGCGCGGCGAGCCCTGGGAGGCCGTGCGCGCCGGCGAGGTGCTGAAGGTCGGGAACGTGCAGATCACCGGCGGCGGTGGACGGCACGCGGTCATCCACCCGGAGATCCCGGTCATCGACAACACCGTCTTCCAGCTCGGCACGCCCGACGACCCGTCGCAGCTCGTGCATCCGGGCGACTCGCTGTGGGTGCCGTCCACCCCGGTCGGCGTGCTCGCGATTCCGTCCGTCGCGCCGTGGATGAAGATCCACGAGACGGTCGATTACCTCCGCGCGGTGAATCCGCGTTTCGCCTTCCCCATCCACTTCGGGATCATCGCGCCCGAGGCGCAGGGGCTCTATTTCGGCCGGCTCAACGAAATGTCGCCCGTGGAAACGGAATTCCGCGTCATCCAGGCCGAGGATCACACCGAATTCTGAGCGGTCACAACCAGCCGAGCGCGCCGAACACGATCAGGCCGAGGGCGTCGATTCCCAGGATCGCGCCCACGGCAAGGGCTTTCGACCGCACCGACGGCAGGTCGTACACCCAGAAACAGGCGATGAAGAACGGCACATAGCCGAGCAGCCAGATCAGGTACGGGACGCCGGCGTGCCACCAGGACCAGTCCCAGGTGAGCACGCCCGCCTTGTTCAGCAGCACCTCGACGCAGACCGCGGCGGCCGAATTCACGGCGATCAGCACGGGCCGGTTGGGCAATCCGAGAATTCGAGTTTCCTTGGGCGGCAGCATTTTCGCCGCCGCCACGCCCATGATGGCGAACATGAAACAGATCTCGATATTCAGCCCGATCAGGATCTGATAGGCCGTCGGGCCGCTGGTGCCCCATACCGGCGCGCGCCCGGTGGCGTGGAAGACCAGCGAATTCCAGATCTCGTTGAACCAGTCCATGCCCCACAGCGCCAGGCCGGCGAAGAAGACATTCCAGTTCCGGCGTTCCACCTCGGTCGCGTAGACGTAGATGACGACCAGCAGGAGCGGAATCACGTACCACTTGAACTGGCCGCTGTCGCGGAGCAGCGCCGCTGCTGCCCGGGCATGATCGGTCATGGCCGGGCAGCGTAGCGGTTGCCGCGGTTCATCGCACCGCGTGCCTCAGTGCACGCCGGACGGTTCCTCCTCGCGCACCGCCGCCGCCCGCCGCTGGATCTCCCGCAGGCGCGCGCCCTCCACGTCGATATCGGGCACGATCTTGCTGAGCCAGTTCGGAATCCACCACGCCCACTTGCCCATCAGCACCAGCAGCGACGGGATCAGCACCATGCGCACCAGGAAGGCGTCCAGCAGCACGCCCGCGGCCAGCGCGAAACCCATGGACTTGGCGGTCACATCGGGCTCCAGCATGAAGGAGCCGAACACGAAGATCATGATGATGGCCGCCGAGGTCACCACCCGCGCGCCGTGGTGATAACCCGAGACCATGGCCTCGGTGGGCGGTTTGCCGTGCACGAATTCCTCGCGCATGCGGGTCACCAGGAACACCTGATAGTCCATGGCGAGACCGAATACCAAGCCGATCAACATGATCGGCATGAAACTGATGATGGGTCGCGGCTCGGAGATGATGCCGAATTTGCCGTCCTGGAATATCAGCACCGTCGCACCGAAAGTGGCGGCCATGGATAGCAGGAAGCCGAGCGCGGCCGTCAAAGGCACCAGGACGGAACGGAATACGGCGATCAGCAGCAGGAACGCCGCGCCCGCCACAATGGCCAGATACGGCACGATCTTGCTCAGCAGCACATGGTCGATATCCGCGTAAATGGCTGTGGTGCCGGTGATTCCGTATTGCATGCCGTATTGCGCCTGGAGTTGCGCCTCGGCGTCGCGGGCCTCGCTCACCAGGTTCTTGGTGTCCTGATCATTGGGCCCGGTCTTGGGCACGCCCTGGAATTGCGCGCCCTGCCCGTCGGGACTGAGCACCGGGTTGGTCACGTAGTTCATGTCCGAGTAGGAGGCGAGCTTGTCGTGCAATGCGTCGAGCGCCGCCTGCCGCTGATCCGCCGGCACCTTCGACAGGTCGACGGCGATCTGCAGCACGCCGTTGCTGCCCGCGCCGAAGCCCGCGGTGCGCAGGTCGTACGCCTTCCGGATGGTGGTGGTCTTGGGCATGCTGTCCTCGCCGGGCAGGCCCAGCTGAATCCTGGTGGCGGGCAAGGCGAGCAGGCCCAGCACCAGAATGCTCAGGATCAGCGCCACCACGGGCATACGCCCGATCGCCCGGCCGACCCGCATGCCATTGGTGACCTGGGTGTCGTCCTCCGGATCGTGCTGTGCGATGCCGGGGATCTTCGGCTTGAACAGGAATCGCCCCAGCGCGCCCAGCAGCGCCGGCATGAGGGTGAGCGCCACCAGCACCGCGAATCCGGCCGCCACCGCGCCGCCAAGGCCCATGAAGGTCAGGAATCGCACTCCGACGATGGCCAGCCCGACCAGCGCGATGATGACGGTGAGGCCCGCGAACACCACCGCCGAGCCCGCGGTGCCCAGCGCCACGCCCGCGGCTTCCTCGGGTGACTCCTGTACCGCCAGTTCATGTTTGAACCTGGACACGATGAACAGCGCGTAGTCGATGGACAGCGCGATGCCGATCATGGACGCCAGGAAGGTGGTGAAGCTCGGCACGTCGATGACGGACGTACCGAGGAAGATCAGCGAGGTCGCCGCCCCCAGCCCCACCACGGCCGTCACGATCGGCACGAACGCCGCCACGATGGCCCCGAACGAGATCACCATGACCACGAGCGCGAAGGCCATACCGATCATCTCGGACTTGCCACTGGGCTGCTGCTGCTCCATGGCCAGGGTGCCCGACATCTCCACGGTCAGCCCGGCCTGGCGCGCGGAATCCCCGGCGGCGTAGGCGATCTTGCGATCGTCCGCGGTGACGTCCGCGAAGTTCTTGATGGTGAACGGAACATTCAGTACCGCAACCGAATCCGGGTCCTGACCGTTGAGCACGTTCAACGGCGCGTTACTGCATTTGGAGATGAACGCGCTGGAGGTGCGGTCACCGTCGAGACAGCCCATGGACTGCGCCGCGGCGACCGGGTTCGTCAGCGGTTTGCTGTGATCGACGATGCCCAGCCCGCCCAGGTCGTCCACCAGCGACTGGATCGCCTGCTGATTACCCGCATCGGTGAGCTTGGTCCCCGCGGGCGCCCCGATCACGTAGACGGCGGTGACCGCACCCGGCTCGAAACCCTGCGACATACCCGGGAAATGCTTGTCCAAGATCTCGGTGGCCCGCTCCGACGGCAGATTGGGCAGGTTGAAGTCATTGCTCATCGGCTCTTCGAGCTTGGCGCCGAGGCCGCCCAGCACGATGAACAACAACAGCCAGACCGGCAACACGATCCACTTGCGCCGGTACGCGAACCTGCCCCACCGATACAGAAAGACGGACACGAGCGTCTCCTAGCTGGTCGCAGGGATCGTGCGGTCACTCCATCGATCGTTGAGTTTGCTACCTAATTGCCACTGGATCAAGCGTTCCGGTACGAGGCCAGGAACAATGCCTCGGCCAGTGCCATGTGCTCGATTTCAGTGGGGTCGACACTCTCGTTGGGGGCGTGGATCAGGCATTTCGGTTCCTCGACGCCCATGAGCATGATCTCCGCGTCCGGATAGGTGTCCGCGAAAACGTTGCAAAGGGGGATGGAACCACCCTGGCCCTCGGTGGTGGCGGGACGGCCGTACGAGGCGGCGAAGGCCGCTTCCATGGCCTTGCGGGCGGGCCCGTCGGTGCTGCCGACGAACGGTGAGCCCGTGGCCTCGGTCTCGACGGTCACCTTCGCATGCCACGGGGTGTGCGATTCCAGGTGCGCGGTAAGGGATTTCAGGGCATCCTCGGGCTTGATGCCCGGCGGGATCCGGAGGTTGAGGCGGGCCCGGGTCTTGGGCTGGATGGCCGCCGACGAGCCGACCACCGGCGGCACGTCCATGCCAAGCACGGTCAAGGCCGGTCGCGCCCAGAGCATGTCGGCCACCTTGCCGCTGCCGAGCAGATCCACGCCGTCCAGCACGCTCGCATCGGTGCGGAACTGGTCGGCCGGGTATTCATGGCCGTCCCAGGTCTGGTCGCCGCGCAGACCGTCCACGGTGGTGTTGCCGTGCTCGTCACGGAGGGTGGAGAGCAGCCGGATCATGGCGGCCAGGGCGTCCGGGGCCGCGCCGCCGAACATGCCGGAATGCAGTGGGCCGCTGATCGTTTCGACGGTGACGAGCACGTTCACATTGCCGCGCAGGGTCTGCGTGAAGGTCGGCACGCCGACCGCGAAATTGCCGCAGTCGCAGATGAGGAGGGTGTCGGCGCGGAGCAGCTCCACATTCTTCGGGACGAATTCCTCCAGGCCGCCGGTGCCCTGCTCTTCCGAACCCTCGGCGACCAGCACCAGACCGACCGGGAGGTCGTCCCCATGCACCTGGCGCAGGGCGCGCAGCGCGGTCAGGTGGGTGACGATATTGCCCTTGCAGTCGGCGCTGCCGCGCCCGTACCAGCGGCCGTTCTTCTCGGTCAGCTGCCAGACCGGGGTGTGCCAGGCGTCGTCGCCGAGCGGGGGCTGCACGTCGTAGTGGCAGTACAGCATGATGGTCGGCGCGCCGGGCGGGGCCGGGTGGTGGGCGATGACGGCCATACTGCCGTCGGGGGTTTCGTGCAGGGCGGCGTCGGTGAGGCCTGCGGCGATGAAGGCGTCGGCCACCCACTGCGCGGCCTTGTGGCATTCCTCGATCGGGAACTGGCGCGGGTCGTACACCGATTTGTACGAAACCAGTTCGGTGAGATCACTTTTCGCACGCGGCATGAGGTCGCGGACGGCGGAACGCAGCGCGGCGGTGCGTGCATCATCCTGCGTCCCAGTGGTTGTGGTCATCGGGTCTCCTGTCTCATTGGTGCGTATCCGATTTCACCGTGTCCCCCTTCTTCAGGGTGCCGGTTTCCTCCAGGTACGACGCAAGCCGGTCCGGACAATAGACCTCGATGGCGAGCGCGGTGGCGGTGAAGACGTCCTTGTCTGCGATGATCGGGCGGGCGCCGGGACCGCTGGCGCCGTTGGTGATCGACGCTTCGTAACGGGCCTTGATCAGCGGCGACGACGGGTTCTGGCACACCAATCCCCCGTCCTCGCCGAGCGAATCGGCGATCACCTGCGGATCCGGCGAGGCCAGCCCGGCCGCAGCGAGCCGGGACTGCAGCACCTGCGCGCGGCGTAATGCGGTGTCGTTCACCCGATGCTGGTTGAACACGATGATCCCCACGATCGCGATGGCCGCCAGCACCACCGCCACCACGATGTACACCATGCGGCGGGCTTCCTTGGGCGCATTGCCGAGTTCGGTCATGCCGCCGCCGCCTCGGGGATCTCGGTCCTCCACCCGGGCTGACGGAATCGCAGGAACAGGTACGGGATCAGCAGGCCCACCACGCCCATGCCGAGCCCGATGAGCAGCACATACCCGAGGGCATTACCGCTGCCGTACTGCGAGGGCGGCACGAAGCCGATGAGGAAGGCCGCGATAGAGGACACCGTGCCCAGCCCGCACAGCGCGATCAACGCCGGCGCCTTGTAGCCGCGCGGATGGGCGGGCTGATCCCGGCGCAACCGGATGGCCGCGATGAACATGAGCACGTACATGATCAGGTACACCTGCGTGGTGATCACCGACAGAATCCAGTACGCGCTGGAGACATTCGGGATGAACGCGTACAGCAGCGCCAGCAGCGTGGTCACGACGCCCTGCGCCACCAGCATGTTCTGTTGCACGCCATGCTTGTTCAGCCGGGTGAGGATCGGCGGCAGATAACCCTCCTGCCGCCCGATGAGCAGCAATCCCTTGGACGGCCCGGCCAGCCAGGTGAGCATGCCGCCCAGCGCCGCCGCCACCAGCATGACGCCCAGCACCGGGGTCAGGAACCCGATCTTGAAGTGATTGAAGAACCCGTCGAACGCCTGCATGACGCCCGCGGTCAGGCTCAGATTCTGCGACGGCACCACCCAGCTGATGATCACCGCCGGCACGATGAAGATCACCAGCACCAGGCCCACCGCCGTGGCCATGGCCTTCGGATACTCCTTACCCGGATCCTTCAGGGAGGAGACGTGAACGGCGTTCATCTCCATGCCCGCATAGGACAGGAAGTTGTTGACGATCAGCACCAGACTGGCCAGCCCGGTCCAGGCCGGGAAGAGATGATCGAAATCCATCGGCGCGGCGGACGGATTGCCCTGCCCCAGGAAGACGAAACCCAGGATCACCAGCAGCGCACCGGGAATCAGCGTCCCGATGATCAAACCCATACTCGACAGCCCCGCAACGGTTTTGGTGCCCTGCGAGGACACGTACACCGCCACCCAGTAGATGGTGATGATCACGATCGCCACATACAGGCCGTTGGCCGCCAGCGCCGGATTGATGATGTACGCGAAAGTGCTTGCCACGTAGGCCAGCAGGCTCGGGTAGTAGAAGATCGTCATGGCGAACTGGCACCACACCGCCAGGAACCCCATCGGCTGCGAGATCCCCTCGCCCACCCACTTGTACACGCCACCCGCCCAGCCGGACGCCAGCTCGGCCGCCACGAACGCGGTCGGCAGCAGGAACAGCAACGCGGGCAACAGGTACAGGAACACGCAGGCCAGGCCGTAGACGGCCATGGTCGGCGCGGCGCGCAGGCTGGCCACCGAACTGGTGGTCATGAGCGCCAGCGTCACCCAGGACATGTAGTTGGTGGCCGTGGCTGCCTTGGTCACCGTGCCGGTCATCAGCAATCCTTTCCGCGACGACGAGGAGCAGAACACCGAGCATCAGAAGACCGAGAAACCACCCGCGCGCACGAAGGCCTCGAGCGCCACCGCGCCCGATACCGAATTGCCCTTGTCGTCCAGACCGGGTCCCCACGCCGCGATCGAACAGGTATCCGGCACCACCGCGAGCAGCCCGCCACCCACCCCGCTCTTGACCGGCAGCCCGATCCGATACGCGTAATCACCTGCGCCGTCGTAGGTTCCACACATGGTCATGAGGGCGGTGATGTGCCGGGCGTCGTCCCGCTCGAGCAGCCGGGATCCGTCGGCGCGCAGTCCGTGCCGGGCGATGAGCAAACCGGCCTTGGCGAGTTCGGCGCAGGTGATGCTGAACGAGCACTGCCGGAAGTAGTGGTCCAACGCGAGATCCACACTGTTGCGCATGTTTCCGAAGCTCGCCATCAGGTAGGCGATGGCGCGATTGCGGTCGCCGGTGCGTAGTTCGCTCTCGGCGATCACGCTGTCGATTTCGAGGGCGGGGTTGCCGGATTCGGCCCGGAGCAGGTCGCGGAGCGCCTTCACGGCATCGCCGGTATCGGCCAGCAACTGATCAGCGACAACGATTGCACCCGGGTTTATGTACGGATTGCGCGGAATACCGTTCTCCAGTTGGAGTTCGATCACGTCGTTGAAGGCCAGCCCCGACGGCTCCCGCCGCACCCGCTGCCAGATGTCGGTGTCCTTGCGGCTCAATACCAGCGCCAGCGCGAAGGCCTTCGAAATGCTCTCGATGGCGAAGGGAACGTCCACGTCACCGCCGGTATAGACCTGTCCGTCGACGGTCGCGACGGCGAACCCGAACTGCTTGGGATCCACCTCGGCGAGGCCCGGAATGTAGTCGGCGACCGCACCCTCACCGATGTGCGGGGCCGTAGTGGACATCACCTGCTCGACGACATGCCGATAGTCCATAGCCTTGCATAGTAACCGTTCAGCAACGCTATCTTGATTACGAAACGATCGCTTGCCCAACCAGTTTCAATAGTCCGGGGACTGGCGTTGAATTCATGGCGAACCATGCCTTGAACACGACTGGAGGCCGTATGACCGGCAGCTCGGAATCCGACGACCTTTTCGCCATGCCCGGCCTGGAGGCCGGCGCGCCCAAGGGCGGATTCCCCAAACCCGAGATGCTCCCGCAAGTCGCCTACCAGGTCGTCCACGACGAACTGCTGCTCGACGGCGTCTCCCGGATGAACCTCGCCACCTTCTGCACCACCTGGGTCGACGAGCACGCCCGCCGCCTGATGAACGAATCCATCGACAAGAACATCGTCGACAAGGACGAATACCCGCAGACCGCCGAGCTGGAACGCCGCTGCGTCCACATGCTCGCCGACCTGTGGCAGGCCCCCGACCCGGCCACCACCCCCGGCACCTCCACCACCGGCTCCAGCGAAGCCGCCATGCTCGGCGGCCTCGCCGCCAAATTCCGCTGGCGCAAACGCGGCGGCAAGGGCGTCCCCAACTTCGTGTGCGGGCCGGTCCAGGTCTGCTGGGAGAAGTTCGCGCGCTACTTCGACGTGGAGATCCGCCAAATCCCGCTGCGCGGTGACCGATTGACCATGCACCCCGACGATATCGCCGCCCACTGCGACGAGAACACCATCATGGTGGTGCCCACCTTCGGCCAGACCTTCACCGGGCTCTTCGAGGACGTGGAAGGCATCAGCAAGGCCCTCGACGACCTGCAGGCCAAGACCGGACTTGACATCCCCATCCACGTCGACGCGGCCAGCGGCGGCTTCCTCGCCCCCTTCACCGCACCCGACATCTGCTGGGACTTCCGCCTGAGCCGGGTGAAATCCATCAACGCCTCCGGCCACAAGACCGGTCTCGCCCCGCTCGGCGCGGGCTGGGCCATCTGGCGCAGCATCGAGGATCTGCCCGAGGAACTCATCTTCAATGTCGACTACCTCGGCGGCAATATGGCCACCTTCAACCTCAACTTCTCCCGGCCCGGCGGGCAGGTGGTGACCTCCTACTACGAGTTCATCCGGCTCGGCCACGTCGGCTACCGGCGCGCCCAGGGCGCCACCTATTCCGTCGCCCTGCACCTGGCCAACGGGCTGCACCGGCTCGGCCTGTTCGACCTCATCCACGACGGCGACCCGCGCAAGGGCATCGCCGCCGTCTCCTGGAAGCTGAAGGACGGCCACAGCTTCAACCTCTACGACCTCTCCGAGAAACTCCGCACCCGCGGCTGGCTCGTCGCCGCCTACCCACTGCCCAACGACCGGCAGCACGAGACCATCATGCGGGTCCTGGTCCGGCACGGCTTCAGCCACGACATGGCGGACCTGCTGCTCGCCGACATGAAACGAGCGCTCGAATCACTCGACAAACATCCGCCCAGCTCCTCGCTCAGCCGGGAGGAATCCGGCGGCTTCACCCACAATGCGACCCCGGTCGTCTCGACGGAGGAGCTGCGCGCACGGCGCAAGGCGGCCGGTAAGTGAGCGCGGCCGAGCGGTCGGCTGCCACTGGGACTTCCGTCTCGTCCCCGCCGAAAAGCGTTGCGGGAACCACGAAGTATCTGACCGTCTCGGCCCTCGGCTTCACCACCGCCGCATCCATCGTCACCAGCCTGCGCGGGCTGCCCATGATGGCCAAGGAAGAGATGACAATGTTCGCCTACATCGGCTTCTCCACCATCCTCTTCCTCATCCCCGCAGGCCTGGTGGCCGCCGAACTCGGCAGCATGTACGCCGACAAGGCCGGCGGTCTGTACGCCTGGATCAGCGGGGCATTCGGCAAGCGGGCAGGCTTCGCCGTCATCTTCCTGTCCTGGATCCAGGTGATCGTCTTCTACCCGACCGGCATGAGCTTCGCCGCGGCCGGCGTGGCCTTCGCCTTCGACCGGCCCGATATCGCCCAGAACCATATCTACGTGGGCATTTTCGCCATCGCCGCTTTCTGGCTGTGCACGGCCATCGCCTTCGTGAGCAACCAGTTCGCGCTGAAGGTGACCCGCGCCGGCTTCCTGCTCGGTACCGCGCTGCCGGGCATCATCCTGGTGCTGGTGTTCATCTGGTGGATCTCCACCGGGCACTCCATCGGCTGGCAGCACACCCACAACCCCGACGTCACCACCGTGCGCGACGGGCACGACTCGCCGCGCTTCTTCCCTTATCTCGCAGGGCTTTCCGGGCTCGCCTTCCTGGCCGGCATCCTGCTCAACTTCGCCGGCGTGGAATCACAGGGCGTGCACTCCACCGAGCTGAAGAATCCGGCCAAGGGCTATCCGGCCGCCATCATGATCGCCGCCGCGACCGCCTTCGGCATCTTCACCCTGGGCGCGCTCGCGGTGGCCGGCATCGTGCCCTATCCGGAGATCAACTTGAACACCGGGGTTTTCGACGCCTTCAGCTCCGGCTTCACCGAGATGATCAGTTCCACCTGGCCGGTGCGCATCCTGTCCGCGCTCATTGCCTACGGTGCGCTGGCCGGTGTGCTGGCGTGGATCCTCGGGCCCAGCCGCGGTGTGCTCGCCACCGCGCACGACGGCATGCTGCCGCCGGTGCTGCAGAAGGTGAATTCCCGTGGCGTACAGGTCAATATCCTGATCATCCAGGGCGTCATCGTGTCACTGCTGTCGTCCATCTACCTGTTCATGGACGATGTCAGCTCGGCGTTCTTCCTCATCTCCGCCATGGCGGTGAGCCTGTACCTGATCATCTACATGGTCATGTACGCCGCGGCGATCCGGCTGCGCTACACGCAACCGGACCTGCCGCGCGCCTTCAAGATTCCCGGCGGCACCCTCGGCATGTGGCTCTTCGCCGGAATCGGTTTCCTGGCGGTCGCTTTCGCGTTCGTCCTGGCGTTCGTCCCGCCCTCACAGCTGCCCATCGGCAACAAGGGCACCTATATCGCCCTGGTGGCCGGCGGCGCCATCGTGTTCTGCGCGGTGCCGCTCGTCATCGAACGGATGAAGAAGCCGTCCTGGATCCCGCCGGACGAGGTGAAGGCGAAGGCGCTGGGGCCCAGCGCCGACACCTCACACCTGAAAATCGGCTGACCCGGCCGCTTCACGCGTCGGCGAGACCGACCGTGTCCAGCGCCCAGGCGAACTCGAACGCCGTCTCCTTGATCTTCTCGTAGCGGCCGCTGACCCCGCCGTGCCCGGAGGTCATATCGGTCTTCAGCAGCAGCTGCGAGTCACCGGTCTTGGTGGCGCGCAGTTTCGCGACCCACTTGGCCGGTTCCACGTACATGACTCGGGTGTCGTTCAGGCCCGTGATGGCGAGGATGGCCGGGTAGTCCTTGGCCGCCACGTTCTCGTACGGCGCGTACGACTTCATGTACTCGTAGACTTCCTTGTCCGCCAAGGGATTACCCCACTCGTCCCATTCGGTGATGGTGAGCGGCAGCGACGGATCCAGGATGGAGGTCAGCGGGTCCACGAACGGCACATTGGTGAGAATGCCCGCGAACAGCTCCGGCGCCAGGTTCGCCACCGCGCCCATGAGCAGACCGCCCGCGCTGCCGCCGTCGGCCACGATGCGACCGGCCGCCGTCACCCCGGTATCCGCGAGATGCCTTGCCACCGCAACGAAATCGGTGAAGGTGTTCTTCTTGGTGAGCATCTTGCCGTTGTCGTACCAGAGCCGCCCCAGCTCACCGCCGCCACGCACGTGCGCGACCGCGAACACCATGCCACGGTCCATCAGCGACAGGCGCGGCACCGAGAAGTACGGGTCGATCGGGGACTCGTAGGAGCCGTACCCGTACAACAGCAGCGGCTTCGGGCCCGCCGGCGCGTCCCTGCGCATCACCAGCGAGATCGGCACCCGGGTGCCGTCCTCGGCGACCGCCCAATCCCGTTGCTGCACATAGTCGTCGGGGTTGTAGCCGCCCACCACCTCCTGCTCCTTGCGCAGGATCAGCTCGCCCGTGCCGGGGACATAGTCGTACACCCGCGTGGGCGTGATGAAGGAGGTGACCGCCACGCGCAGCATCGGCAGATCCCACTCCGGGTTACCGCCCAGCCCGGCCGAGAACAGCGACAGCCCGAAGTCGATGTCCGTCAACTCGCCCAGGCCGTCGGCGGTCAACGGCCACAAGGCGATTCGCGGCGTCGCGTCCTTGCGGTAGCTCAGCACCAGCTTGTCGGCGAAGGAATCGATGCCCTCCAGCCGCACATCGTCGCGATGCGGGATGAGCACGGTCATGTCGGCCGGATCGTCCAGCGGGGCCACGGCGAGCACGAAGTTCACCGCCTTCACCCCGTCCACCACATCGTTGTGCAGGATGAGCAGCTTGTCCGCACCGCCGATGACCGCGTGCTCGGCCGAATACTCCACGCCCTCACGGCGCGGCATCAGCACCCGGAACTCGCCCTCCGGGTTGTCCGCTTCCAGGATCCAGTCCTCGCTGGTGATCTTGGAGCTGCTGCCGATGACCAGATACTTCTTCGAATGCGTGATGCCGACGCCGACCGAGAACGCCTCGTCCTCCTCGTGGAAGACCAGCACATCGGCCTCGTGGCCGGTGCCCACCCGGTGCCGCCACACCTTGTCGGCCCGCCAGGCGTCGTCCACCGTCTGATAGAAGAGATGCGTGCCGTCCGGCGACCAGGTCGCGCCGTAGAAGATCCCGGAGATCTCATCGCTCAGCAGCTCACCGGTGCGCAGGTCCTTGATACGCAGCGTGAATCGCTCATCGCCGGACGTATCGACCGAATAGGCCAGCAGATCCCCCGCGCGGCTGAGGGAGAACGCGCCCATGGAGAAGAAATCGTGGCCCTCGGCCAGTACGTTCTCGTCCAGCAGCACCTCCTCCCCCGGGATCTCGACATCGGGGGCCAGCGTCGGCGGGTTCCAGTCACCGGGATCGGCGATCGGGCAGCGGCAGTGCACGCCGTGCTGCTTACCTTCGAACGAGCGCGAGTAGTACCAGTAATCACCGCGGCGAGTGGGCAGTGACATATCGGTTTCGCGGATACGGCCCTTGATCTCCTCGAACAGCTTCTCCCGCAGCGGGGCCAGCCGCTCGGTCTGCGCCTCCGTATACGCGTTCTCCGCCTCCAGATACGCGATGACCTCGGGATTCTCCTTCTCCCGCAGCCACTCGTACTCATCGGTGAAGACATCCCCGTGGTGCACGCGCTCCGTCGGCACCCGCTTGGCGATCGGCGCCGTCACCACTGCGCCGGATTGTGAGGTCGCGCTACCACTGTCCAAAGCCATGGCTCCACGTTAGTAGCGCCACGGGACCCGTTCCTGCTGGGTAGGCTCGCGGGCATGTCGGGGAGGACAGCGCGGATCACGGCGGTGCTGGGACTGATCATCGGAGCGAGCGGAATCGGGTGGGCCGCACCGGCATCCGCCTGCGCCTGCGGCGGCGTCGCGAATCCGCCGGGCGGCACTGTGGTCTCCGCCACCGAAACCGCCCTCCTCGGCTGGGACGGACAGCGGGAAACCATCGATATGCGGATCGGCCTGACCGGGGACACCGGCAAGGCCGCGCTGATCATCCCGACGCCCGCGCCGGCCACCGTCACGCAGGGCACTCCCGCCACCTTCACCGAACTCCAGCACCTCACCGCCCCACAGCAGATCGTGCACAAGCAGTGGTTCCCGCATGCGCAGCTGGGTTTCGGCGCGGGACTGCTGATCGTGGCGGTGACGCTGAACTGGCGGCGAGTCCGCGCCCGGCGGAGCACCGGGCGCTGAACTCCTCCGCTACCGAGCGCTGACTTCCCTATCTGGTGCGCCGCGAGCGCGACGCGTTCATCCGTGGATGATGCTCGTAGAGATAGAACACCGCTGCCTTCCGGCGTGGACACTGATCAGTCGGACAGCTGCTGTGAATCCGCAAGATACTGTTCGCGAGTTCCCGATTGAAGTGTTCCGGGACCTCCGAGCAGGTATCGGAGACGGGAGCTGCCCGCTGCTGGGACGACCATGGCGTGCGCACCAGACCTCCTTCCGCTGACACAGAATGGAATATCCGATCCGGGCCCCGCACAAACCCTGGCATTATGAGTGCGATCCGCATCACCGACCAGTACTCGCTGTCATAAATACCCGGGGAGGCCGTTAGTGGAAGCGAAGAACCGCGAAATCGAGGCCGGCGCCGTCTGGCGGCGCAGCGACGACCGCACCGACGGCGTCGAGATCGCCTTCCTCGCCAGCGGCAATATCGGATTGCGTGACTCACGCAATCCCGAAGGGCCCGTACTGATCTTCACACCCGGCGAATGGCAGGCCTTCGTGGCCGGCGCCAAGGACGGCGAATTCAACCGTCCCGGCGCCTGATTCACCCGCGCCCGGTCACGCGCCGATCGCGGGACCGATGGTCGGCCACGAATCGTGCAGTGTGTCCTGCCAGTACGACCACGAATGCGTGCCGACCGCATTGTGCTCCACCCGCGCCGGAATGTTCAGCGACCGCAGCCGCTGCTCGAACGACGTGACACAGGCATCCACACCGAACTCGATGGGACCGCCGAAGAAGATGTTCTCCGGCAGCTGCGGTTTGATCTCCAGCTCGTGCGGACCGGGGATACCCGTGCCGGTGGACAGGAAGAGCGTCTTACCGCGCAGCGCCTCGGTCAGCACGGCCGGATCGTGCGCCGCCCATTCGGGACTCGCCGGCCCGCCCCACATGTTCAGCGGATTCCCACCGCGATTCGCGATCGAGAACAGGATGGCGCCCTCCGCGATGCTGAGATCCGGGCACGCGCTGTAACCCGCCACCGCGCGATACATGTCCGGATGCCGCACCGCCAGAACGAAAGCCGCGATACCGCCCATCGACAGCCCGCCGATGGCGTTCACCCCGTTACCCGAGAAGTTCGCGTCGATCAACGGCGGAAGCTCTTGTGTCAGAAAGGTTTCCCACTGGTAGCGGCCGAAACGCGGATCGTCGGCGGCCCAGTCGGTGTAGTAACTGGCCTGACCGCCCATGGGCAGCACCACGTTCACGTCCTTGCCCTGGAAGAAGGGTTCGGCGTCGGTGGCATTGGTCCAGGTGCTCTGGGTCGCACCCGGGTCCAGGCCGTCGAGCAGATAGTAGGTGGGGCGGGAACCGCCGCCCGGCGGATGCAGCACCTGCACCTGAATGGTGCGGCCCATGGCGGGCGAGTCGACGAAGATCGCCGAGCGGGTCGCGCTCAGCTCGTCGACACGGACCACCGAGGCCGCCCGGGCAGTTGCCGGAGTAGCGATCATCGGACTCAGCAAACCTGCGGCGATTGCCAAAATCGCTGCGGCAACGACTCTTCTACGCATGTCCCCACCTCCATCAGCCCACCACGATCACTTTCAAAAGTAACTCGAGCAACAGCCGTGAAGCGGTCGAATCCCGTATGGCGTGTCGTTGGCAAACCGCACGGTTCGCTTATGGTAATGCCGATGCGCTATTACTCGCCAGCGATTCCGGGCAACACACCGCGAATCGAACCCGCCAGGTAATCGAGGTCCGCCCGCGCCGGCGTGGTCGGCCGCGCCCGCAACCCGAAACCGTCCCCCGGCGTGCGCGGAATCACGTGCAGGTGCACATGGAACACCTCCTGGCCCGCCGTCACCCCATCGGCCAGAAAGAAATTCACCCCGTCACACCCCACCTCCGACGCCCGCAGCGCCGCCGCCACCCGCTGCCCCACCTGAAACAGCCTGCCCCCCAACGCCGGATCCAACTCCGCCAGACTCCGCGCCGGAACCTTCGGAATCACCAGCACATGTCCGGGCGTCACCGGGCGAATATCCATGAACGCCAACACATCCTCGTCCTCGAACACCTTGCTCGAAGGCGCCCTACCGGCAACGATGTCCGAAAAGATCGTGTACGGATTCATGCGGCGAGCATAAGGCCCGGCAGCGCAGAGCAATTCGCCCCCGGCTCCATTCGGAGCCGGGGGCGAACAAGAGTCGCTCTCGTCGCCTAGAGGATCGGCGACGGGGTGTAGCGGGCGGCTTCGGGGTTCGCGTCCACCAGCTTCTGGACCTGCGCGATCACCTCGGCGGTCTGCGCCTCCGCCGCGCCGATGAAGGCGGAACGGTCGGCCAGCGCCGCATCCAGGGCCGCACGATCCAGCGGCATCCGGTCGTCGGCGGCCAGGCGATCCAGCAGATCGGGCTCACGGCCCTGCTCACGCATGGCCAGCGCCACCGCCACCGCATGCTCCTTGATGACCTCGTGCGCGGTCTCGCGGCCCACACCGGCGCGCACGGCGGCCATCAGGATGCGGGTCGTGGCCAGGAACGGCAGGTAGCGGTTGAGCTCGCGATCCACCACCGCCGGGTAGGTGCCGAACTCGGCCAGCACCGTCAGGAAGGTCTCCATCATGCCGTCGATGGCGAAGAACGCGTCCGGCAACGCCACCCGGCGCACCACGGAACAGAAGACATCGCCCTCGTTCCACTGCGCGCCCGCCAGCTCCGCGCCCATCGAGGCGTAACCGCGCAGCACCACCTGCAGGCCGTTCACGCGCTCGCACGAACGGGTGTTCATCTTGTGCGGCATGGCCGACGAACCGACCTGACCCGGCTGGAAGCCCTCGGTCACCAGCTCGTGGCCCGCCATCAGGCGAATCGTGTGCGCGAAGGACGACGGTCCGGCGCCCACCTGCACCAGCGCCGACAGCACATCGTGATCCAGCGACCGCGGATAGATCTGGCCGACACTGGTGAAGACGTTCGCGAAACCCAAGTGCCGCGCCACCTTCTGCTCCAGCTGCGCCAGCTTGCCCGCATCCCCGCCCAGCAGATCCAGCATGTCCTGCGCGGTGCCCATCGGGCCCTTGATGCCGCGCAACGGATAACGATCGATCAGCTCCCGCAGCCGGGTCAGCGCGATGAGCAATTCGTCTGCGGCCGAAGCGAATCGCTTCCCCAGCGTGGTGGCCTGCGCCGCCACATTGTGCGAACGGCCCGCCATCACCAGCGTCTGATACTGCGCCGCACGCTCGGTCAGCCGCGCCGCGATCGCCACCCCGTGCCCGTACACGTGCTCCAGCGACAGCCGGATCTGCAACTGCTCGACGTTCTCGGTGAGATCGCGCGAGGTCATACCCTTGTGCACCTGCTCATGTCCCGCAAGCGCATTGAACTCCTCGATGCGCGCCTTCACATCGTGGCGCGTCACCCGCTCCCGCTCCGAGATCGACCGCAGATCGACCTGATCGATCACCCGCTCGTAATCCTCGATGGCCCCGGCCGGAACCTCCACACCCAACTCCGACTGAGCGCGCAGCACCTCCAGCCACAGCCGCCGCTCGAGCACGATCTTGTTCTCGGGCGACCACAGGTGCACCAACTCGGGGCTGGCATAACGGGTGGCGAGGACGTTCGGCACAAAGCTCACGTCAACCGAGTTTAGTGGCCCACCCCCACCCCGTTTGCCGCGGCATCGCTCACCCCGGCCGACCCCAGACCTCTGGCCCCCGGAGCTACGCCCACCCTCTCCGCATCCGGCACCTCAACGGCCTTGCCACGAGCGCCGCCCTCCTCTTGTCTGGGGTTTCAGGGGCTTGCCCCGGCGCGGAGAGGCGGAGCCGCGGACCCCAGGAGTGGGTTCTCCTACTACGCCGGGGGCGCGACGATGTCGATGACTTCCAGGAGCGCGCCCCTCGCCATGCGGCGGGGCTGGGGGTCGAACTCGCTGAGCGCCGTCACGACGGCCCCGTCGACGACGGCCACCAGCCGCCGCAGCTGCTCGGGCCGCACCACCCGGTCGGACCGGCGCAGCACGTCGGCGAGCAGCTCATCGAGCTGGGCGCGTAGTCGTATCTGCACATCCCGTAGCTCGGGATGCCGCGCCGACGCCACCGACCGCTCGTAGCGGGCAATGAGCTGCCCGCGCGAATCACCGTCCTGCGGCTCGGGGCCGACCAGGAGGTCGAGGACCAGATCGACGGTCGCGTCGGTGCCGCGCCGCCGGTGCGTCACCTCGCCGACCCGCCGGCGCATGGCATCCAATTCGGCGTTGCCGGAGAACTCGACCGCCCGGGCGATCAAATCCTCGAGCGACGCGAAGTAGTAGGTGGTCGACGCGAGCGGCAATTCCGCGCGGGTCGCCACCGAGCGATGCCGAACCGCTTCGAAGCCACCCTCGAGCAGCAACTCGGCGGCGGCCGAAACCAGCGCTTGGCGACGCCGTTCGCCTTTCGGTGTCGTCGCAGTGGTCACGGTGCAATCGTGCCAGTCATCATCAAGTCATCAGGGCCGAATCTGTGCGATCTGTGGTGATTCCACTTCGGATGGGCATACGGGGAAGCCGTGCAGAAACGCAATCAATGCCTTTGTACCCCATGGGCGCGATCCGGTGGGCGAGACCGGAAAACCCTGACGTATCAGGCCAAATAGCGTTCCAACCGGTCGAGCGCCTGCTCGATGTCGGCACTCGCCCCGGCGAACGAGAAGCGAACCGTGTGCAGCCCGTTGACGGTGTCGAAGTCGATGCCCGGCGCCAGCGCCACACCCGTCGCGTCCAGCACCTCGGTGCACCACCGCATCGAATCATCGGTCAGGTGCGCGATATCCGCGTACGCGTAGAACGCGCCGTCGGCCGGGGCGAGATCGGTGATACCCAGCTTCGGCAGCCCAGACAACAGCAGCTGCCGGTTCTCCGCATACCGCCGCACATGGCCGTCCAATTCCTCCTTCGCCTCCGCGCCGAACGCATGCACGGCCGCGTACTGGGAAATAGCCGGCGGACAGACCGTCATGTTCGATGCCAACCGCTGCAATGCGGGCCGCAGATTCTCCGGCACCAGCATCCAGCCCAGCCGCCAGCCGGTCATGGAGAAGTATTTGGACACCGACCCGATGACGACCGAGTCCCGCGACGTCTCCCAAGCCGAGGACGTCGGTTCAGTGCTTGTAGAAAACCCAGCGTCGTAAACGATGCCGTGATAGATCTCGTCGGAGATCAGCAGCGTGCCGTGCGCATCGCACCAGCGCGCCAGCGCGGCCAGCTCGCCCGGCGCGATCATGGTCCCGGTCGGATTGGCCGGACTCGCCACGATCAGGCCCGCGGGCGGCTCGGGTAGCGCCTCCAGCATGGCCACGGTCGGCTGGAACCGAGTTTCCGGCCCGCAATCCAGCTCCACCACGTCACAACCCAGCGCCGCGAGGGTGTTCCGGTACGCCGGATACCCCGGCCGCGCCACCACCACGGTGTCCCCGGCATCGAAAGCGGCCAGGAAGATCAGCGTGAACGCGCCGGACGAACCGGTCGTCACCACCACATCGTCCGCGTCCACCCGCACGCCGTAGGTACTCCGGTGATGCTCGGCAATGGCCTCCCGTAGCGGCAGGATCCCGAAAGTCTCGGTGTAGCCGAGCAATTCGCTGTCCATGGCGGCCTTGGTGGCCCGCAGCACCGCCCGCGGCGCCGGAGTCGACGGCTGTCCCGCGGCGAGCACGAGCACATCTCCGTGAGTCCGGGCCCGTTCAGCTGCTGCTTTCCAGACGTCCATCACGTAAAAAGGTGGAATGGCCGACCGGCGAGATTCGATACGCACTCGACAGACGGTAGAGCACCCGCTCCCCCGTTTGCCCCGCAATGCCTATCGAGATTTGCCCCGGAGTGGCCGCCGGAATGCCTGAGGAGGGTTCAGTGCAGGGGGGACCAATGACCGACGAGGCCCGTCGGGAGGCCGACGACGGGTCGGCCGAACCCAGAAAAACGTTCCACGTCGGCGTGAGCCGCTATACGCCGGGCGTCCTGTCCCACCTGCGGACGAACGACGAACCCTCCCGGGCGCACCGGGAACTCGCACAGGCCACCCGAGTAACCGCCGCATTCCTGCGGGAGCAGGCCGGAACGGCCTGGGAACGGGCACGCAAGGCCTGGGAGCTACGCCCGCGCTCCTGGGCCGAGATCAGAGCGCTACTCGCCCGCGGACGCGCCGAGGTCAAGCGGCAATGGCCGATCGTGCGCGCCTGGTCGATCCGGCATCGAATACTGATCGGCGGCATGGTCCTGGTCCTGGTGTTCGCGGGCGCCGACAGCGCCCTCCAACTCATCCCGACCGACGCGCCGGTGGAAGCCGGTGTGGCACTCCGCGTTCCGGTGCAGTATCCGCTCCAGATCCAGGCCTCGCCCGAGACCTCCAAGCGCTATCTGGACGCCATCAACAACGGTGAACACCTGCGCGAGCAGGCGGTGGTGGAGGACGCGGCCCGCGCCACCCTGGATCGCGCCAAGGCCGAGGCCGCCGCGGCGGTGGCCGGTCAGCCGCAGCCGTGGATGAATGCCCCGGCCTCCCCCGACACCGCGCTCCCGCCCGGCTTCGTGGTCCCAGGCGTGGGCGGTTTCGTCCTGCCCGCCCGCGGCGTGTTCAGCTCCGGCTACGGCATGCGCTGGGGCACCTTCCACTGGGGCATCGATATTGCCGCGCCGATCGGCTCGCCCATCTACGCGGTGGCCGCGGGCACGGTCATCGACGCGGGTCCCGCCCAGGGTTTCGGCCTCTGGGTCCGCATCCGCCACGACGACGGCACCATCTCCGTCTACGGCCACATGTACGACTTCTCGGTCTCGGTGGGCGAGCGGGTGCCCGCCGGACTGCAGATCGCCCGGATCGGTAATCGCGGCGATTCGACCGGACCGCACCTGCACTTCGAGATCCTCGTCAACGGCCAGCACGTCGATCCGCAGCCGTGGCTGGCGCAGCGCGGAATCGTGGTCGGCTGAAACGACTCTCGTAGCCGACGCGAAACGCCCGCCCGAGCTTGCCGCTCGGACGGGCGTTTTCGTACGTAACGGGACTCAGACCGCGGTGGGGATGCTGATTCGGCCCTCGGTAGCGGCGAGCGCGATATCGGTGCGGTAGTGGCCGCCCGGCAGCTTGACCCCGGCGAGGCGGGCGTACGCGTTCTTGCGCGCCTCCTCGAGGTCGGCGCCCTGGCCGACGATGGCGAGCACCCGTCCGCCCGCGGAGACGAGGGCGCC
This sequence comes from Nocardia sp. NPDC020380, assembly GCF_044386975.1. Lineage (NCBI taxonomy): Bacteria > Bacillati > Actinomycetota > Actinomycetes > Mycobacteriales > Nocardiaceae > Nocardia > Nocardia sp. NPDC020380. The sequence goes on from NZ_JBIRVQ010000005.1 coordinate 108,102, forward strand.
GTCCGTGCGCTGGGTGGTGCCGGCGTGCAGGATCTCGGATTCGGTTCCGGCGCCGCTCGATTCGGCCCCGCTGATGACATCGCCGGTGCGCGGGCGGCCGGGGTAGTTCTCGGCGGCGAGCACGACGGTGACGGCCGAGCCGTCCTTCCAGCGCGGCGCAGCGACCCGGTCCAGGGTGCCGGTGGCGGTGGCGTTCAGGAGTTCACCGAGCGGCGAGTCCAGCATGGCGAGCACGGCCTGGGTCTCGGGATCGCCGAAGCGGCAGTTGAATTCGATGACGGCGGGCCCGGCCTGGCCGACCGCGAGGCCGGCGTAGAGCAGGCCGGAGAACGGCACGCCGCGGCGGACCATTTCGGCCGCAACGGGTTTCACGACATCCTCGACAATGGCGTCGAGGGTCTCCTCGGGCAGCCACGGCAACGGCGTGTACGCGCCCATGCCGCCGGTATTGGGCCCGGTGTCGCCGTCGCCGACGCGCTTGTGGTCCTGGGCGGGCAACAGCGGCACCACGGTCTCGCCGTCGACGAGGCAGAAGAGGGAGACCTCGGGTCCGTCGAGGAAGGATTCGAGCAGCACCGGGTGGCCCTGTTCGAGCAGTTCCGCGCCGTGCTCGCGGGCGACCGACCGGTCCGCGGTGACGACGACGCCCTTGCCCGCGGCCAGCCCGTCGTCCTTCACCACCCAGGTCGGCCCGAAGCGATCCAGCGCGGCATCCAGCTCGCCCGGATGATCGACGATCTCGCTGTGCGCGGTCCGCACGCCGGCCGCGTTCATCACGTCCTTGGCGAACGCCTTCGACCCTTCGATGCGGGCCGCGGCCGCCGACGGCCCGAACGCCGGAATCCCGGCCGCCCGCACCGCGTCGGCGACGCCGAGCACCAGCGGCACCTCGGGCCCGATCACCACGAGGTCGGCCTTCAGCTCCCGGGCCAGCGCCACCACCTCGTCACCCGACGACGGGTCGACCTGCCGGACGGTCGCGTGCTGGGCGATCCCGGCATTACCGGGCGCCGCGGTCACCGCGGTCACCGCCGGGTCCCGGCGCAGCGCCAGGACGAGGGCATGTTCACGGGCACCAGAGCCGATGACGAGTACGCGCACGGCAGACAGCTTAGAGGGATGGCGCAGGTGATTTGGTGGCGGTCTGATGTGCGTCCGCGCGAGGGTGGCTTCCCACGCGTAATGTCCGGGGCATGGCTTCTGTTTTCTCCGCAATCATCGAAGGTCAGCTGCCGGGCCGGTTCGTCTGGGAGGACGATGAATTCGTCGGGTTCCTCACCATCGCCCCGGTGACGCAGGGGCACACGCTGGTGGTGCCGCGCAAGGAGATCGACCAGTGGCAGGACGTGGATCCGGCGACGTTCGCGCGGATGACCGGCGTCGCCCAGACCATCGGCAAGGCCTTGCGGGCGGCCTGGGATGCCCCGCGCGTGGGCCTGCTGGTCGCGGGCCTGGAGGTGCCGCATCTGCACCTGCACGTGTTCCCGGCCTTCGAACTGGGCGATTTCGATATCACCGGGGCCGACCCGGAACCGAGCAAGGAATCCCTGGACGAGGCGCAGGAGAAGATCAAGCAGGCGCTGCGCGATCTGGGCCACGGCGCGAACGTCCCGGCCTGATCGACGCGGTATCCGTGTCCCGCACCCACTCCCGGGGTGCGGGACACAGTCGTCTTCGGGCCCGTTCGCGCGTCAGGACGGTTCGCGGGGCAGGCGCACCGCGAAGATCGTGCCCTCACCGGGCACGCTGGACACGGTGACCGTGCCGTCGTGCGCGTCGACCAGGGCCTGCACGATCGACAATCCCAGCCCGGTGCCGCCGCTCTCGCGACTGCGGGAACTGTCGGTGCGATAGAAGCGCTCGAAGACCCGCTCGGCCTGTTCGGGATCCAGGCCGGGCCCGGTATCGGCGACCTCCATGAGCACATCGTGCTCACCGGGCGTGAGCAGCACCTTCACCGCCGCGTCCGGCGGCGTGTGCATGAGCGCGTTGTTGAGCAGGTTCGCGAGAATCTGCCGTAGTCGCGCCTCATCGCCGAGCACCTCGAGAGTGCCCGTGCCGGAACGGATTTCCAGATCGATGGAGCGGGCGGGCTCGTTCGGCCGCTGCGCGGTCGCGAGGGCGCGCGCACTGTGCACGGCATCGCTGGCCAGCATGAGCAGATCCACCGGCCGCATCTCCACCGGCCGTTGCGCGTCCAGCCGGGCCAGCATGAGCAGATCCTCGACGAGCAGTCCCATCCGCTTGGATTCGCGTCCGATGCGGTCCATGAGCATGTCCGGATCGGTGATCGCGCCCTGCCGGTACAACTCCGAGAAACCCTTGATGGAGGTCAGCGGGGTGCGCAGCTCGTGGCTGGCGTCCGCGATGAACCGCCGCATCTTGGCCTCGGAACGCCGCGCCGCCTCCTCGGAGGCCTCGGTGGCCGCGAACGCCTGCTGGATCTGGGTGAGCATGGTGTTCAGCGACTGCGAGAGGTGATCGACCTCGGTATCGGTGCCGCGCACCGGAACTCGCTGATGCAGATCACCGCCGGCGATGGCCGCGGCGGTGCGCTCGACCTCGCGCAGCGGCCGCAGGCTGCGCCGGATCACCACGCGCGCGACGCCCGCGAGCGCGGACAGCACGAGCGCGCCGATCACCAGCTGCAGCACGATCAGCTTGTCGAGCAGCGTATTGGTCTCGTCCATGCGCAGCGCGACGACGCTGGTGCCGAACTCGTTGGTGGTCTTCAGAACCCGCCATTCCTCATCGGGCGCGTTCACGGATCCGATGGTGGTGGGCCGGGTTCCGAGGTCGGCGGGGACGTCGGGTTTCTGCGAGCCGGCGTCCAGGCTCAGCTTGTCCGCGCCGGACGGGTCCTGCACGCGCACCCAGTACAGGTGCGGTGGTCGTTCCCGTCCGCGTAGCGAGGGCAGGGGTTCGGGGCGTTGCGCGCCGGGTGCGGCCCAGCTGTGCGCGGCATCGTAGAGCTGCCGGTCGATGCGCTCGACCAGCACATTCCTCATCAGCGAGGTGACTGCGATGCCCGACACCAGCAGCCCGCATCCGACGAGGGATACGAGCGCCAGGACCAGGGTGGTTCGGAGTGGTACGGCCGCAAGCCGATCCGAGACTCGCCGGCGGAGGGTACGTGCTGCCTCCGCCGCATTCACGTCGCCGCCGACTTGCCGCGCGGTTCCCGCATGACATACCCCACCCCGCGGAGGGTGTGTATCAATCGGTCCGGCCCGGTGTCGACTTTCTTGCGCAGATAGGAGACGTAGGTTTCGACGACGCCGACCTCACCACCGAAATCGTAGCGCCACACGTGATCCAGGATCCGCGGCTTGCTCAGCACGGTGCCGGCATTGACGAGGAAGTAGCGCAGCAGCGTGAATTCGGTGGGCGACAGGGCGACCGGCTCGCCCGCCTTCCACACCTCGTGGGTGTCGTCGTCCAGTTCGATGTCGGCGAAGCGCAGCCGGGAGGATTTGGTCTCGGGCGCGGAGCGCCCGGCCCGGCGCAGGATGACCCGCAGGCGGGCCACCACTTCCTCGAGACTGAAGGGCTTGGTGACGTAGTCGTCGGCTCCGAGGGTGAGGCCGGTGATCTTGTCGTCGACGTCGTCGCGCGCGGTGAGGAACAGCACGGGCGCGTCGATGCCGTCCGCGCGTAGCCGCCGCAGCAGTCCGAAACCGTCCATACCGGGCATCATCACGTCGACGATGAGTGCGTCTGGCCGGAAGGTTCGCGCTTTGTCCAGGCCTTCGGTGCCGCTGGATGCCGCAGCGACCTCGAACCCCTGGTACCGCAGACTTACCGACAAAAGCTCTACGATCATCGGCTCGTCATCGACGACCAGAATCCTGGCCTCGGCTTCTCGCGATACGGGCACACCTGTCATGGACCCATAGTGCGGCCTGGGACAGGGAAGTCGCTGTACCTTCCCTGGGAGTTTCCTGGGAAGCACCTCTGCGCGCCTGAGAAAACAAGTGGGATGTCAAGGCGACAACTGATCTCGCAAGAATCGGGGTAACTCCCCGGGTACGCCCAAAATTCGGCCACCGGCTGACCGCCGGCCCGGTACGAAGCCCGCCACGCTCCCCAACGACCGGCAAAAGTCGCGGGGAGGCGGGACAGAGCCCCCTGTCAGGATTGAACTGACGACCTTCGCTTTACAAGAGCGGTGCTCTACCACTGAGCTAAGGAGGCGGAAAACGGTGCCATCATAACCGGGTAGGTCGGCTGCGCGGAAAAGCCGACGTGACCCGGTCATTCGATGCTCAGGACCGACTCTCCGAAGTGCGGCCGGACGGCGACGCCGCCGCCCGGCCGTACCCGGAAACCGTTCCTGCGCAGTATCGAGACGACCGCGGGGTTAGGACTGGGCCGCCTGACGGGCGGCATCATCGGCGGCCATGGCGTCGCGCAGGCTCTTCGGACGCATATCCGTCCAGTTCTTCTCGACGTACTCGACGCACGCCGCGCGGCTGTCCTCGCCGAAAACGACTCGCCAACCCGCCGGGACCTCGGCGAAGGCGGGCCACAGGGAATGCTGCTCCTCGTCGTTGACCAGAACGAAGAACCGGCCGTCTTCGTCGTCGAAGGGATTGGTGCTCATTTCACCTCACTGGATACTGGCGCTGTGTACGGGAACTTCGACGGATCGTCCGTACGCCCGGTAAATGTACCGGCGCGTAGGAACGAGCCCCCGACGTTGATTCGACCCTAGCAAGGCAGGCGTTACGACTGGGCGGTTACCGTGCCTCTAGCGCTAGGTCATCGATTGTCGCAGGTCTCCGGGCTGCTCCGCAGGCGACCCGGGTTCGGCGCGAGCCGAGCCGGGTAATCGGGGCGGAACCCCGGGGTCAGACCGCGAAGAATTCGAGCAGGATCTTGTTGACCGCGTCCGGCTGTTCCAGGTAGCCGAAGTGCCCCGCGTCCGGGACCTCCTGGTAGCGGGCGCCCGGAATCAGCTCGGCGACCTCCCGCGACAGGTAGGGCGGAATCATGCGGTCGTCGGCGAATCCCATCGACAGGCAGGGCACGGTGATGCCCCGGTAGGCCGCGGTGCGATCGAAGTCATGGTCCATGCGGCGCTGTGCGCGCACGCCGGGAGCGACCGGGCCGCCGGTGAATTCGAACAGGTCCAGCCAGTCGCGGGCGGCATTGGTGTCGGCCAGGGTGGCCGGCGACAGGTTCATCACCGCGGTGAGCGCGGCCTCGTACTTGGCCGGCAGCTTCACGCCCGAGGCGTCGAATTCGTGCTCGCCCAGCGACAGCGTCTTCTGGAACTGGTCGAGGCGGGCGTGCCCGGCCATGAAGACGGCCTTGCGCACCAATTCCGGCCGGGCCAGGGCGAGTTCCTGTGCGACGCGGGAGCCCATCGACTGGCCCACCACCAATGCGGGCCCCTCGCCGAGGAATTCGATGAGGGCCGCGGTGTCGCGGACCAGATCGTCGATGGTCATGCCGTCCGGGGCCTCGAAAGTCGGTGCGATGCCCCGATTGTCGAAGGTGCAGACCCGGTAGCCGGCGGCGACCAGGGCGGGTACCTGGTGTAGCTCCCAGACGCGGCCGGGGCTGCCGGTGCCCATGATCATGACGACCAGCGGCGCGGACCCCTTGGTGTCGGTGCCCTTGGTCCGGTCTCCCTTGACCTGGTAGTTCAGCGAGATTCCGTTCACCGTCGCCAACGGCATACTCTTCGACTCCTTCATCAGGAAATACGTTCCGGTGCACTTGTCAGGGGCGTCACGCGCCCCATCAACCGTATAGGTATCCGGGGTTCCGGCGTTTCCGCACCATTGCGGTTGAGGCTCGTTGCACACCGAGCGGACGGTGCAGGTAATACGGGCAGATACCATGGATCGCACACCTGAGCAGACTTCCCTCGAGAGGATATGGATGATGGCCGCGAAGAGTAGCGCCAATGACATCGCGGACGACGATCTGGAGCCGCTCGCCGATGAAACCGCTCGTCAGGCCCAGCGCGTCGTGGCCGCTTACGCCAGCGATGCCGACGAATGCCGCATGCTGCTGTCGATGCTGGGTATCGCGCCTGCTACGCGAGGCGAATGACCGGTGACCCCGGACAATTCCGGCTCCGGATTCGTTGTCGTCGCGAACCGGCTCCCGGTCGACCTGGAAAAGCTGCCCGATGGCAGCACTCGCTGGAAGCGCAGTCCCGGCGGTCTGGTGACCGCGCTGGAGCCGGTGCTGCGCAATAACAAGGGCGCGTGGGTCGGCTGGGCCGGCGTGCCGGATGTGGATCTGGATCCGATCGTCGAGGACGGTCTGGAACTGCATCCGGTGCCCCTGTCGGCCGATGAAGTGGCCGATTACTACGAGGGTTTCTCGAATGCCACGCTGTGGCCGCTGTATCACGATGTGATCGTGCGGCCGGTCTACGACCGGCAGTGGTGGCAGGCGTACGTGCAGGTGAATCGTCGTTTCGCCGAATACACCGCGAAGGTGGCGGCGGAGGGCGCGACGGTCTGGGTGCAGGACTACCAACTGCAGCTGGTGCCGAAGATGCTGCGCATGCTCCGTCCCGATCTGACCATCGGGTTCTTCCTGCACATTCCGTTCCCGCCGGTGGAACTGTTCATGCAGATGCCTTGGCGGACCGAGATCGTCGAGGGTCTGCTGGGCGCCGACCTGATCGGCTTCCACCTGCCCGGTGGCGCACAGAACTTCCTGTACCTGGCGAGAAGGCTTGCCGGGCAGCCGACTTCCCGCGGCAATGTGGGCGTGCGCTCGAAACTCGGTGTGGTGCAGGTGGGTTTCCGCACCGTCCGGGTGGGCGCGTTCCCGATCTCCATCACCTCGACGGAGATGGACGAGTATTCGCGGCGGCGCTCGGTTCGGGAACGAGCCGCGAAGATCCGTGCCGAACTGGGCAATCCGAAGAACATCCTGCTGGGCGTCGACCGCCTCGATTACACCAAGGGCATCGACATCCGCCTGGCCGCACTCGAGGAACTGTTGCACGAGGGCCGGTTGAATCCGGAGGAGACGGTCGTGGTGCAGCTCGCGACACCCAGTCGCGAACGCGTCGAGTCCTACATCCAGATGCGCGGCGATATCGAGCGTCAGGTGGGCCGGATCAACGGCGAGTACGCCCGGGTCGGGTATCCGGTGGTGCACTACCTGCACCGCCCCATTCCCCGCGATGAACTGATCGCCTTCTTCGTCGCCGCCGACGTCATGGTGGTGACCCCGCTGCGGGACGGCATGAACCTGGTGGCCAAGGAGTACGTGGCCTGCCAGGGCAGCCTCAACGGCGCACTGGTGCTGAGCGAATTCACCGGCGCGGCAGCCGAGTTGCGCCAGGCGTACCTCTGCAACCCGCACGACCTGGATTCGGTCAAGGACGCTCTCATCGGCGCCATCGACGACGACCGGGACACCCGCCGCCGCCGCATGCGCTCCCTCCGCCGCCAGGTCCTCACCCACGACGTGGACCGCTGGGCCCGCGCCTTCCTGGACGCCCTGGCCACCGACCGGGTAGCCGGCAGCGCCCTCCTCACCGACGACGACGTCGACCCCGAGATGCACCGCTGACCGACACCCACACGACTTCGCCGGGACAGCTTGCCGTCCCGGCGTTTTCGCGCCTACCCCCCGCTTCGCCAACTTCGACTGCCCGTACACCCGCATAGGTTTGTAAGCCCGCCGCAGATAGCCCAGATCATCGATATCGAGGGTGGTACTCCGATACCCGCCGTCCCACTACTCACAGTGACGACCCGCCCCTCCTGCGAAGCCAGGAGTAGATCGATCCGCTCGACCCGATCATGCAATTCAGCGGCAGCAGCCCGCACGGATTCCTGTACCGCCAGATCGAGCCGCACAGTGCCCAATTCGGCCCCGGGAGCCTGCTCCCGCACGAGTGCCAGAGCCGCAGCGCCTTTTTCGAGATTGCGGCACGCGAGCACCACCGAGGCCCCCCGCTCAGCCAGCCGCCGTGCCGTCTCCAAGCCGAGCCCCGCGGACGACCGCGGTCCGGCCGTGCAGGTCCGGCATGTCGCTTGCGGTCCAAGGCTGTTTCTCGTTCACCGCGCTCCACCCGTTGTCCGGGGAGGGCGGGTCAGACCGGTTTGATCGAGGTGGTGAGCCAGCGGCCGTCCTGTTTGACCATCGCGACCTCGACGCGGGAGCTGGTGATGGTGCCCTTGGGGACGTCGGCGCTGGTTGTTACCTGGTTGGCGTAGACGAGGACGGTGGCGTGGTCGCTGGTCGCGCTGATCACGCCGGCCGCTTGGGCGGTGGCCTGGACGATGATCTTCTTGTCCTTGGCCGCCGGGATCACCGAGGACCGAATGAGTTTCAGGTAGGTGTCGCGGAAGTCGCCGGAGAGGTTGTCGGCGGCCTTCGGCAGTTCCTTGTCGGCGCTGTCGTAGTCGTAGGAGAACAGCGACTGGACGGTGGTTCGCGCGGCGTCCATGGATTGGCTGCGGGCCTGCTCGGCCTCGCGGTCGCTCCAGAAGCGGTAGCCCGTCAGGGTCGCGCAGACGGTCGCGACGACGAACAGGACCCCGGCGGCCGCGATCAGGATGGAACGCTTGTTGATGCTCATGGCACGAACTCCAGATTCGAGGCGGTCACGCCCTTGCTGTCACGGGTCACGGTGACCCGGAAGCGGTAGTCCTTCTGCTGAGGGTCCTTGGAACTCGCGTTGGACACGGTCTGCTGTGCCAGCACCAGCACCTTCGCGGAGTCGGCGTCATCGCTCTCGATGGCGGTATCCAGCACGGTTCCGGTGGACTGCACCTTCACCTGCTCGAAGACCTTCTTGTAGACGTCGCGGTTCTGGGCGTATTCGTCCTTGAGCGATCCGGACGAGACCGCGAGGATGCGGTCGATGTCCTGGTCGGCGGTATCGCCCTTGACGGTCATCAGATTGATCACCGCCTGCCGGGCGACCTGGACGTATTCCGTCCGCCTCGACTCCAGGGCGTCGGCGTGATTCTGGTGGTAGAAGAACACGCCGCCCGAGCCGATCAGCAGCAGCGTCGAGATCAGAGCGACCACGGCGGCGGCCACCCCGATCGGGCCGAGGCTGTCGAATACCCTGCGGGACTTCGACTTCGGTTCCGCGGCGTCCTCCGCGGATTCGGCCTCGCCGGCGTCCTCGGCGGGCGACTCGGATCCGGTCGCCGGCGTATCGGATTTCGCGGCCGCGGGCTTCGCGTCCTCGACCGGCGTCGGCTGTTTCTCCTCCCCCGTGGTCGCCGGGGCGACCGCGGGTTCGGTTATCCGCAACTCGACAGCGGTCTGATCGTCGGAGGCAGGCGGGCCTGCCTGTCGGAGGGCGCGCCGTCGGGCGCGTCCGCCAGGTGCCGTGGTTTCGCTCATCGCTGTTGCTCCTCGAGCATCTGCTGCCAACTTGATGGCACCTTACTGGAGCCATCCGGGCCGACATCGCCTCGCCGATAGGTGCGGCCATCAGGTCCGAGGAAAGTGCCACTTTCCGGATCGACGTGCCCGATATAGGCGGCCGGGTGATCGGTCGTCGGGTTGTCGGTCGGCGCACCGGAGTTGTCCACCGGGTGCGGGGGGCCGATGGGCGGGTTATCGCCCTCGGGCACATAGCCGTTCGGATCGCGGCACAGTTCCGGAGTGGGTGCCCGCTTGCCAGGCACTTCCATGCACGGGGTGTTGCGGATGCCGCGCACGGCCTCCGGCGCGTTCTGCGCCACCTTGCAATACATATTGTCGGGCGTGTCGATCTGGCTGAGATCGGCCGGCGAGCGCCGCTGGTCGAGCGGCAGGAAGCCGGTGGTGCAGCCCGGGGGGTCGTTGAGGCCGAGCATGAAGTCGACCATGGCGCCGCGCTCGATTGGGCCGCGAATGGCGGTCAGCAGCGCCGCGAGCAGCGGCGGGTAGGTGACGAGGACCTGTTCGACGCCGGCGTGGTAGGTGACCCCGACCTGTCCGACGCTGACCATATTGGCGAGCAGGATCGGCAGGGTCGGCTTCAGGTCCTGAAAGGTCTGGTTGACCTTGTCCACCGCGGACGGCGTGCGCTGCAGCAGCTGCCGCAGGGACGGATCGTGCTGGCGCAGTTGATCGGTCAGCGTGGTGAGGTCCTCGGTCCAGCTGCGGATGGAGTCCGCGGACTGGTTCTGGGTGTCCAGCAGCGGGCCCAGCTTGTTCAGCAGGTCCTTGGTCTGGTCGGTGTTGTCCTTCGCCTCCTGCACCAGCAGGGAGGCGGAGTCGATGAAGCGCTGCAGGTCCGGTCCGGCGCCGTTGAAGGCGGTGAACGCGTCGTTGATGACCTCGGCCAGTTTGGTGTCGGCGACGCTGGACAGCAGCCGGTCGGCCTGGTCGAGCATGGTGCCGACGTCCTGCGGCAGTTTGGTGCGATCTACCGGGATCACCGAACCGTCGTGCAGGTTCCCGCCTTTGGGCGAGTCGGCGGGCACCAGATCCACGTACTGCTCACCGATGGCCGAGACGCTCTTCACGTAGGCCTCGACGTCGGAGGGGATCTTGAAGTCGCTGTTGATGGACAGCTTGGCGTCCACCCCCTGCGGGGTGAGCTTGACGTCCTCCACCTTGCCGACATTGGTGCCGCGGTAGGCGACGTTGGCGGTCGGGTAGAGGCCGCCCGTCGCAGTCAATTGGACTGTGACGCCGTATCTTCCGATGCCGAACATGGCGGGCAGGTGGATATAGCTACCCGCCATGACGGAGAGGCCGACGATGGTCAGCACCGTGAAGATGGCCAGCTGAGCCTTGACGAACTTGGTGAGTTTCACTTGCCGCCCCCCTGCTGGTCACCGGGCACGGTGAGGCCCGGAATGGCGGGCAGCCCCGGAATCGGCGGCAGCCCCGGAATGCTCGGCTGCGGAGGCGTCGTGGCCGGCGCGGGCGCCTTCTGATTGAGCGGATCGGTCATCGGGTCGCCCTTGCCCATGGCGGTGGGCGGTACGCCCTCACCGAGGGTGGCCTGGGCGCCGCCCAGCGATCCGCCCAGCGGCGTACCGGTCAGGAAGTTCGAGTCCAGCCGGGCGCCGGTCATGTCGACAGACATGTACAGGTTCATGTAGTCGCCCTTGATGACCTTGTCGATGTTCCTGATGGGGAACGGGAAGGACAGCAGCCATTCCAGCGACGTGGCCAGCTTGTCGCCGGTGGAGGCCAGCGACTGCAATGCGGGCTCCAGGTTGGACAGGTCGGCCTTCAGATTGTCGCCGCCCTGGTCGATGATCTTCTGCACGACATCGCTCAGACCGCCCAGGGAGGTAATGGCTTTGGTGATGTTCTCGCGGCGGTCCGCGAGCACCGTCAGCGCCGGGTGGATATTGGTGATGGCATTGGTGAGCTGGTCCTTCTGCTTCGCCAGCACTCCGGCGAAGCGATCGAGCCCGCTCATGGCGTTGATGATGTCGTTGGTCTGTTGATCGAGCGTGCCCGCCAGCTGATTCAACTGCGGCAGCAGATCCCGGATGGCGTCGGTGCGGCCGTTGAAGGTGGCGTTCAGTTCATGGGTGATGGTCTCCACCTGGGACATGCCACCGCCATTGAGCACCACCGACAGCGAGGACAGGGTCTGCTCGGTGGTCGGGAAGTCGCCGGCCCGATCCAGGGTGATCACGTCGCCGTTCTTCAGTTTGCCCTGCGCCGGTTGGTCTTTCGGTGCGGCGAGCTCCACGTGATTACTGCCGAGGAGGCTGGTCTGCCCGATCCGCGCGATGGCGTTGGCGGGCAGGTCGAGTCCCTTCTCCAGGCTGACGGTGACCAGCGCGTGCCAGTCCTCGACCTTGATACCGGTGACGGTTCCGACGGTCACATCGTTGACCATGACCGGTGAATTGCGGGTCAGCGTGGTGACATTCGGCATCTGAATGTTCACCTGCCAGGACCCGGCCCCGGTGCCGACCGCACCGGGCATGGACACGGTGTTCAGTCCGTCCCATTCGCATCCGCTCACTCCGAGCAGGGCGACCAGGCCGACAGCCAGGCCGGCCACGCGAATCCGCCGGCGGCTCATCATCGTCCACCTCCGGGGAGCATGAGATCGGTCAGACTCCGCGGCGTCGTGGACTCGGCGGGGTCGGGCGCGTTCGCGGGCACCTGGCCGGCCAAGGACGGCGGGCTGTAGGTGAGCTGGTTGGGGAAGGCGTTCTGCAGCGTTGCCGGATTCGCCAGCAACGGCGGGTAGTTCATCATCAGCGACTGGACGATGGGAGCCACGTACTGTTTGCACAGATCGGCGCTGTGCTGCGAGTCGTTGGACTGCACCGCTTCCACCGCACCGCAGAGGAACGCGAACGGGTTGCCGAAGTTGGGCACCGCGAGGTCACCGGTGAGCGTACCCTGCGCCGGTTTGTAGAGCTGATAGAAGTTCGTCAGCGCGATCGGCGCGGAGTGCATGATCCGCTCGAGTTCCGGCTTCTTGTCGGCGAGCACCTGGGTGGCGTCGGCGAGCCGCTGCACGCTCTCGGTGAGTGCGCCGCCGCGTTCGTCGAGGAACCGTTTCACGTCGGCGACCGCGCCGTCGAGATTGTCGAGTCCCGCGCCGAGATCGCCGGACACCCCGGAGAGCACGGACGAGACCGAGGCCAGCCGGCCCTCGAACTGCACGATCTGATCATTGGACTTGGACAGCACGTCGACGAACTGCTGCAGGTTCCGGATGGTGCCGAACAGGTCGGTCCGGCCATCGGAGAGCGTATTCAGCGTGCTGGACAGCTCTTTCAGGGTGTCGCGGAAGGACTGGGCGTTGCCGTTGCCGAGGTTCGTCTCGGCGGTGTTGATGGCCCGTCCGAAAGAACCCTGTTTGTCGTCGCCCACCGGGCCGAGCGCCTTGGACAGCTTGGTCAGTTCCGCCTTGATATCGTCCCATTCCACCGGAATCGCGGTGCGCTGCACCGGAATCGAGGCCTTGTCGGCCATCTTCGGCCCGCCGGTGTAGGCGGGCGCGAGCTGAATGAAACGGGCGGACACCAGCGACGGCGAGATGATCACCGCTTTGGCGTCGGCGGGCACGTCGACGTCGCGGTCGACGGTGAGCTTCACCGTCGACTGATCCTTGCCCGGCACGATGGAGTCGATCCGGCCGACCTTCACGCCCAGCACCCGCACGTCGTCGCCGACGTACAGGCCGGTGGTCGAGGGGAAGTAGGCGGTGATGTGCTTCTTGCCGATGTCGGCGACCAGACCGTAGACCAGCCAGCCGACCAGAGCCACCACCACGACGGCGGCGGCGATGCGTGCCGACCGCGGCACTTTGCGAATCGCGTTCATCGCGGCGGCTCCTGATTGTCGGCGGACCCGACTGCCAGCGGGCTGATGAATTGCTTGAACGAATCGGGCAGGTGCTGCGGCCAGACCATGGCGTCGACCAGCATCTGCAGACCCGTACTGGTGCCGTTGGCCAGATACGCCTGGAAGTACGGGCCGCTGCCGACCTGCTCACCGAGCGCGGCCTCGAACGGCCCGAGTTCGACGAGCGCCTTGCCGATGTTGTCCTTGTTCTTCTGCAGCAGCGCGAGCACCGAATTCAGTTTGTCCAGAGTCGGTTTCAGCTGGTCTTCGTTGTCTTTGACGAAGCCGGTGAGCTGCTGGGCGAGTCCGTTGACGTAGACGATCAGCTGGCTCAGCGCGGCCCGGCGGGCGTCGAGCTCGCCGAGCAGGCTGTTGCCGTCGAGCAGCAGCGAATTGATCTGTCCCGCACGGTCACCCAGCACCTTGGTGACGTCCTGCGCGTGCTTGAGCAGGTCGGTGAGGGCTTGGTCGCGCTTGTTCAGGCTGCGCGAGAGCTGGGTGACGCCGTCGAGCGCCGACCGCAACGGTCCGGGCGTGTCGGAGAAGGCGTCCGACAGCGCGTCCAGGGTCTTGTTGACCTGGTCGGTGTCCATGCCCTTCACGTCGGTGGTCAGATCGCCGAGAGCGTCGGTCAGCGAGTAGGGGGAGGTGGTGCGGTCCAAGGGGATCACATCGTCCCCGCGGAGCTCGCCGATACCGGCCGGGGTCACCTCGAGGGACTTGCGGCCCAGCAGGGTGTTGGTCTTGATGGCCGCGGAGGACTTGTTGCCCAGCACGATCGACTCGTCCAGCGAGAACCGCACCTTGACCTTCGCGCCGTCCAGTTTCACCTGCTCGACCCGGCCCGACCGCACGCCGACGACCTGCACCGGGTCACCGGGCAGCAGCCCGCCGGCGTCTGCGAAGTAGGCGTTGAGCTCGGCGCCGGAGCGGATGAACGGCAAGCGGTCGAACTGCAGGGCGGACAGGCAGATCGTCACCGCCAGCACGATGCCGATGACCCCGGCATTGAGCAGTGAGGAGCGTTGGTTCATTTCGCACACCTTCCGGTGGACTGACCACCCGGCGTAACGAGCGTCGTGTTCTTACCGTCGGGCCCGTCGAAGTAGAAGGTGGTGCCGCAGACGTACATGTTCAGGAACGAACCGTACGAACCGATCCGGATCAGCTTCTTGTAGGTGTCGGGAAGCAGGTTCAGGACGTACTGCACCTCGTCCTGCTGACCGTCCAGGTTCGCCGACAGCTGACCCAGCTGGTTGAAGTCCGACCGCAGGTCGGGGCGTACCTCTTGCAGCAGTGAGGTGAGATCACCGGTGGCTCCGGCCAATCGGGGCAGGGCGTCGCCGATCGGATCCTTGTCCTGCGCCAATCCGCTGACCAGGCGCTGCAATTCGTTGAGCGTGGTCCCGAAGTCCTGATCCTTCTGATCGATGGTGCCGAGCACCGTCTTCAGATTGTCGATCACGCTGCCGATCAAGGCGTCCCGGTCGGCGAGCGTCTTGGTGAAGTCGCCGCCGCTGTTCAGCATCGAGACCAGGGTGCCGCCCTGGCCCTGGAAGATCTGCAGCAGCGCCCCGGTCAGATCGTTGACCTGCTGCGGATTCAGACCGCGCAGCAGGGGTTTGAAGCCGCCGAGCAGCATGTCCAGATCGAGAGCGGGCTTGGTCTTCTCGGTATTGATGGTCGCGCCCTTGCCCAGCGGCTGCGCGGTTCCCGCACCCTGCAGGAGATCCAGGTAGCGGTCGCCGACGAGGTTCTCGTAGCGGATGGCCGCGTGGGTGCTGTCGTAGAGGCGGTACTGGTGGTCGATGTCGAAATCTACGTGGGCCAGGTGGTCCTTGCCCACGTAGACCCGCTTGACCGAGCCGACCGGCACGCCGGCGATGCGCACCTTGGACCCGGGCAGCATCCCCGACGAACTGGTGAAGATCGCGTGATAGCCGGTCGAGCTGGCGAAGCGCATCTGACTGAAGATCACGCCGAGTCCGGCCAGGATGAGCACCATGACCAGCGCGAAGATCGACAGCTTGACGGTGCTCCCGTGCGGTTTGAACTTCATCACGGGTTCGGCACCCCCGGCATGCCGGAGAACAGCAGCTGGAACACCTTGGGCCCGTTGAGATGCGTGTCCATCGGAGGTGTCCACACCTCGCCCTCCGAGGTATCGGTGACGACGTATTTGGCGTGGCTGTTCGGCACCCGGTCGAGGATGCCCTCGCAGTGAGGGCCGCCGGTGGCGTTCACCTTCGGTAGATCCTTCGGGTAGGAGTAGGGCGTACCGCCGGGCATGAAGCTGGCGTTCAGGGTCACCCACGGTCCGTCGCCGCCGAAGATGCGGTTGCCGAGCGGCAGCGCGTCGGCCGATCCGACGACCAGACAGTACAGCGCCGGGTTGTACTCGTTGAGGAGTTCGGCGGTCGGGCGCAGTACATCCAGCGCGGTGACCAGCGCCGGCGTGTTGTCGTTGAGCACGCCGCCGGTGTCATTGGCCAGCCCGATGAGGTTCAGCAACACCTTGTTGAAGTTGTCCTTCTCATCGACGATGGTGTTGCCGGTGACCACGACATTGTCGGTGGTGTGCAACAGGTCCGGGGCCGTGTCGGCGTACAGGTTGGTGACGCCGACCGAGGTCTGCAGATCGCGCTGCAGGTCGGGCAGGCTCGGGTTGATGTCCTTCAGGTACTGGTCGCTGTTGGCGAGCAGCTGGCCGAGCTTGTCGCCGCGGCCCTGCAGGGCGGTGCCCAGGGCGGTGAGGGTCGCGTTGAGCTTCTCCGGCTGCACCTTGCCGAGCACGTCGGTGAGGTGCTGGAAGAGCGTATTGAATTCGACTGTCACCGAACTCGCTTCGACGGTCGAACCCGGCTGCAATGATCCGGACGGCTGCTGCGGTTCCAGGAAATTGATGTACTTCGCGCCGAATACCGTGGTCGAGTTGATATCGACGCCGGCATTGGCGGGCACCATCTTCAATTTGTCCGGATCGACCGCCAACTCGATGCGCGCCCCGCCGGGGGTATCGGTAATCCCGGTGACATGCCCGATTTCGACGCCGCGGATTTTCACCTTGGCGTCCTTGTCCATGACCAGACCGGCACGCGGGGAATCCACGAATACCTTTACGTTGCTTTCGAATCCGCCCGCGAAACTCACCAGGCAGATGACGATCACGGCGACGATACCGAGGACGAGCCCGGCTCCGGCCAGCCGGACGACCCAGCCCTGCTCGAGATACTGCTTGGGCTTCTGCTCTTGCACCATGTTCCGCCCTACCCGGAGAGATGGAAATTGCCGGATGTGCCATAGATGGCCAGCGACATCAGCAGCGTCACCATGACGACCGCGATCAGCGAGGCCCGCACCGCATTACCCACCGCGACGCCCACGCCGACCGGGCCTCCCGAAGCGGTGTAACCGTAGTAGGTGTGGATCAACATGACGGCCAGTGCCATGAAGATCGCCTGGGCGAATGACCACAGGATGTCACTCGGAATCAGGAAGGTGCTGAAGTAGTGGTCGTACACGCCGCCCGACTGCCCGTAGATCACCACGGTCGCAAAGCGACTGGCGATGAACGAGGCGATGACGGCCAGCGAGTACAGCGGGATGATGGCGATAGTGCCCGCCAGCATCCGGGTGCCCACCAGGAAGGGTATCGGCGGTATCGCCATGACCTCCAGGGCGTCGATCTCTTCCGAGACACGCATGGCACCCAATTGTGCCGTGGTGCCGGCGCCCAGCGTCGCCGCCAGGCCGATGCCCGAAATAACCGGAGCGGCAATGCGAACGTTGATGAAGGCCGCGAAGAAGCCGGTGAGGGCCTCGACGCCGATATTGCCGAGCGAGCTGTAGCCCTGGACGGCGATGGTGCCGCCCGCGGCCAGCGTCAGGAACCCGACGATCACGACGGTGCCGCCGATGACGGCCAAAGCACCGCTGCCCATGGAGATTTCGGCGATGAGCCGGATGGTTTCGGTGCGGTAGTGCACCAGGGCCTTCGGCACCGAGCCGATCGACCGCCCGTAGAAGACCGCCTGCCTGCCGACACCGTCGAGGCTGTCGGCGAAACGCTGGAATCGCTTGGTCACCCGCGGGAAACGAGATTGGATCACGTAGGCCATCTGATCACCTCGCCGTGAACTTGATGCCAACGGCGGTGACAACCACGTTGATGACGAAGAGGGCCATGAAGGCGAAGACGACGGTCTGGTTCACCGCGTCGCCGACGCTCTTCGGCCCTCCCTTGACGTTCAGTCCCAGATAACAGGCCACGAGTCCGGCGACGAGCCCGAACAACGTGGCCTTGACCTCGGAGATGACGAGCTCGGGTAAGTGGGTCAGCAGGGTGATGCCGTTGACGAAGGCGCCGGGGTTCACGCCCTGCAGGTAGACCGAGAAGAGGAAACCGCCCAGGATGCCGATGGTGGAGACGAGTCCGTTGAGCAGGAAGGCCACGAGCATCGAGGCCAGCACGCGCGGCACCACGAGCCGCTGGATGGGGTCGATGCCGAGCACCTTCATGGCGTCGATCTCTTCGCGAATCGTGCGGGCTCCCAGGTCCGCGCAGACCGCGGTGGCGCCCGCACCGGCCACGATGAGCACGGTGACCATGGGGCCGATCTGCGTGATGGCGCCGAAAGCCGCACCGGCGCCGGAGAGGTCGGCGGCGCCGATCTCGCGCAGCAGGATGTTGAGGGTGAAGCTCACCAGCACGGTGAACGGAATGGCGACCATCAGGGTCGGGAAGATGGAAACCCTGGCAATGAACCAGGATTGATCGATGAATTCCCGTCGCTGGAACGGGGGCCGCACCAAGGCGCGGGCGACAGCGCCGGCGAGTTCGAAGAACCCTCCGACCGCCCGCAGCGGTACGGCAAGGACTTCATTCATTCCCGCTATTCCTCCTGCCCCTGCCTAGCTATAGCACCTGAGATCTGATTGTGATCTCGGTCCCGCCCGAAGATTAGAACACGTTCTTACGTGATTCGGGAAGGTTTCGACGGTATTGAACAGGCATTCTCTTCGAACACGTGTCAAGTTTCGGGAACATGTTCTCCCTAGAGCTACCGTCAGACTGGTGGAGCTCTGTGAGGCACCACACACATAGTTGCTCCCCTTCCTACCAACGATCGACCCCGTGATCAACCGTTGCGGGGCCGGAGTGTCAAATCTACGAACTCGCGGCCCCACCGGGGGAAGTCAGGTAAGCCTCAGCCGAGTTCGGACAGCGACGAGGCGGAAAAGGAAGCGCCGGAGGCGCGTTCGGCGAAGTAGCCGCCCAGGGTGTCGGCGAGGCCCGCGCGGGTCCACTCACCCTCGGCGTCGAAGCGCTGTTCCACCACCGGAGCCGCCATCAGGGCGACCATCGGGCCGTAGACGACGAACAGCTGGCCGTTGATGGAATCCGCGGCGGGAGAGGCCAGATAGGCCACCAGGCGGGCGACGTGGTCCGGGGAGAGCGGGTCGGGACCCGCCTCGGGGGCGGCGTCGAAGACCTTCTCGGTCATGGCCGTCCGCGCGCGCGGCGCGATGGCATTGGCGCGCACACCGATTTTCGACAGCGCGCGTGCGGCCGACAAGGTCAGCGCGGTGATACCCGCTTTGGCGGCACCGTAATTCGCCTGCCCCGCGGGTCCCAGCAGGCCGGCCTCGGACGAGGTGTTGACGATGCGCCCGTAGACGGGCGCGTCGGCGGCCTTGGACTTGGCGCGCCAGTAGGCGGCCGCGTTGCGGGTCAGCAGGAAGTGGCCGCGCAGGTGCACCGCCACGACCGCGTCGAAGTCCTCGTCGGACATGTTGAACAGCATGCGGTCCCGGGTGATCCCGGCATTGTTGACCACGATGTCGAGTCCGCCGAAGGCTTCCTCCGCGGTGCTGATCAGCGCGTCGGCGGTGGCCCGCTCGGCAATGCTGCCGCCCACGAATTCGGCCTTGACGCCGAGGGCGCGGATATCGGCGAGGGTCGCGCTGACCGCGTCGTTCTCGGCCAGGTCGTTGACGATGACCGAGGCGCCGGCCCGGGCCAGTTCGAGGGCTTCGGCCCGGCCCAGTCCGGCGCCCGCACCCGTGACGACGGCAACTTTGCCGGCCAGGCTCACATCAGAATCGCTCACGGGGCCGACTCTAGAACGTGTTCCACCCGACGGGCAAGCATCCGCTCAGGACAGCTTGAGCGCGGCCTTGGGGCATTGGGCCACGGCCGTCTCGATGTCCGCCCGGTTCGCCTCGGTGACCTCCGCCTCGTGAACGTGCAGGTTGTCGTCGTCATCGAGTTCGAAGACATCAGGGGCGATTCCGACGCAGATTCCGTTGGCCTCGCACTGGTCGAAATCGACGGTGACCTTCATAGCTGACTCCTTATACACAGGGATGGCCCGAGCCTAGTGCCCGGGTTCGGCCGGGGGTAGCAAACCGACCCTTACCCGAGGTCCATACTGGAACATGTTTCACCAGCTGTGCAATGATCGGCTGAACCGAGAAAACGAAGGCTAGAGGTACAGCTATGCGTATCGCCTACACGCCGCAACAGGAACAGCTGCGCGCTGAGCTGCGTGACTATTTCGCCAAACTCATCACTCCCGAACGGCGAGCAGCGCTTTCGGCGACCACCGGTGAGTACGGCCAGGGCAATGTCTACCGCGAGGTCGTCGCCGAAATGGGCCGCGACGGCTGGCTCACCCTCAGCTGGCCCAAGGAGTACGGCGGCCAGGACCGGTCCACCATGGATCAGCTGATCTTCACCGACGAGGCCGCCGTGGCCGGCGCCCCGGTGCCGTTCCTGACCATCAACTCGGTGGCGCCGACGATCATGCACTACGGCACCGAGGAGCAGAAGAAGTTCTTCCTGCCCAAGATCGCCGCCGGTCAGCTGCACTTCGCCATCGGCTACTCGGAGCCCGGCGCGGGCACCGACCTGGCCTCGCTGCGCACCGCCGCGGTCCGCGACGGCGACGAGTGGATCATCAACGGGCAGAAGATGTGGACCTCCCTCATCGCCTACGCCGACTACATCTGGCTGGCCGCCCGCACCGACCCGAGCGCCAAGAAGCACAAGGGCATCTCGATGTTCATCGTGCCCACCACGGCCGAGGGCTTCTCCTGGACTCCGGTGCACACCATGGCCGGGCCGGACACCTCCGCCACCTACTACCAGGACGTGCGGGTCAAGCACTCCGACATGGTGGGCCCGGAGAACGGCGGCTGGTCGCTGGTCACCAACCAGCTCAATCACGAGCGCGTCGCGCTGACCTCGTCGGCGCCGCTGGCGCTCGCGGTCGCGCAGACCACCGACTGGGCGCGGAACACCAAGACCGGCAACGGCTCCCGGGTCATCGATCAGGAGTGGGTGCAGATCGCGCTGGCCAAGGTGCACGCCAAGGTCGAATACCTGAAGCTGCTGAACTGGGAGATCGCCTCCCGCGCCGATGCCGGCGGGGATGCCGCGCCGCGCCCGTGGGACGCCTCCACCTGCAAGGTCTACGGCACCGAGCTGGCCACCGAGTCCTACCGCGCGCTCATGGAAGTGCTGGGCCCGCAGGCCTATCTGCGTCAGGATTCGGTCGGCGCCCAGCTGCGCGGCCGGCTCGAGCGCATGCACCGCGCCTGCCTGATCCTCACCTTCGGCGGCGGCACCAACGAGGTGCAGCGCGACATCATCGCCATGACCGCCCTCAAGCAGCCCGCGGCCGCTCGCTGATCGAAAGCTAGGTAACCATCATGGATTTCAGCCTTACCGAAGCGCAGCAGGACCTGACCCGGCTCACCGCCGAGGTGACCGGCAAGCTCGTCACCGCGGATCGGCTGCGCGAACTCGACAAGAACACCGATACCGCGGGCACGCCCACCGTGCGCTTCGACGAGCCGCTGTGGAACTCCCTCGCGGAGACCGGCGTGCTGGCCGCGGCCCTGCCGGAGTCGGTGGGCGGCAGCGATTTCGGCGTGCTGGAGCAGACCGCCGTACTGCGCGAACTCGGCAAGTCGGTGGCCGCGGTGCCGTACCTGTGGTCGATCGTGCTGGGTGCGAGCGCGCTCGCCGAATTCGGTTCCGACGCTCAGCGTGAACTGGCCGCCGAGGCCGCCGCCGGCGCGAAGATCCTGACCGTGGCGCTGGCCGAGGAGCGCAACTGGGAGCTCACCACCCCGGTCACCACGGCCGACGAGGACGGCGGCTGGCGCATCACCGGTCTCAAGACGACCGTGCCCTATGCCCGCCAGGCCGCTCGGATCCTGGTGCCCGCCACCGTTTCCGGCCGGGCCGCGGTCTTCCTGGTCGATCCGTCCGATGCCACCGTGCGCGTCGACGATCAGATCGTCACGGACCGCTCCCCCGAGGCCGAGGTCGAATTCTCCGGCACCCCGGCCGAATTGGTCGGCACCGTCG
Organism: Nocardia sp. NPDC020380; assembly: GCF_044386975.1. Taxonomy (NCBI): domain Bacteria; kingdom Bacillati; phylum Actinomycetota; class Actinomycetes; order Mycobacteriales; family Nocardiaceae; genus Nocardia; species Nocardia sp. NPDC020380. The sequence goes on from NZ_JBIRVQ010000005.1 coordinate 129,739, forward strand.
AGCAGGGCGCGGAAATCCTGCAGTGGCTGCTGGAGCACGCCTGGCTGGGTTTGGCCGCGCAGCAGCTCGGCACGGTCGAGAAGGGGCTGGAACTGGTCGCGGATTACGCCCGCGAGCGCGAGCAGTTCAACAAGAAGATCGGCAGCTTCCAGGCCGTGGCCCAGCGCCTCGCCGACGCCTACATCGACGTCCAGGGCGTGCGCCTCGCCGTGCAGCAGGCCGCGTGGCGGCTCGCCGAGGGCCTGCCGGCCACCGCCGAGATCCACACCGCCAAGTACTGGGCCGCCGATGCCGGTCACCGTGTTTCCCACACCGTCGTGCACGTGCACGGTGGCGTGGGTATCGACCGCGATCACATCGTCAACCAGTTCTTCACCGCCGCCAAGCACAACGAGTTCGCCCTCGGCGGCGCGACCGATCACCTGCGGGCCCTGGGCGGACTGCTCGCCGAACCGGCCCACTGAGGTCCCGGAAACGACTGACGGCGCCCCGCACCCGCGGTCGAAGCGGCGAGGCGATGGCTTCCATACCGGCCATCACCTCGCCGCTTTTCCGTGCGCGCGAAGGTCTTACGGCACCAGCGGCCCGGCGAGGATGCGCTCGCCGGCGGCCCAGTTGCCGTTCCAGGCGAGAGCCGGATCGGTGGCGGGGATGCGCTGCCAGAGCGCGAGCAGCAGATCCGAAGCGGCGCCGCTGAGTTCGGCGACCGGTTCACCGGGCCCGTAGGTCCAGGTCTGCCCGGTATCGGTGGATCGGATGCGCAGCGCTTCCTGCGGTTCGGTGGCCAGGCCGCGCTGAATCATGCGCGGGGCGAACAGCTCGAAGACCTCGCTGATGCCGTCGGCGGCCAGCTCCGGATCGAAGACGTCGGCCGTGCCGAGGGCGTGCTGCCCGTCCCAGACGTGCACGAGGGTCTCCAGCGCGCGGCGGCGCTGCCAGAAACCGACGGTGCGCGGCAGGAGTTTCGAGAAGGTCCAGGCCGGGGTTTCCGGGTCCACGGACAGGCTCGTCACCAGGGCGTCGGCGGTGCCGTCCAGCCAGGCGCGGAGTTCCGCGGCGTCCTTCGGGGCGGGTTCACCGGTGTGGTCGCCACGGTTCTCGGCGACGGCGGTCACGACCCACAGGTTGCCGTTCCCGACGTGGTCGGCGAGGTCGTACAGGGTCCAGTCGCCGCAGCCCGTGACCGGTGTGGACAGCTCCACGTCCGGTGTGACGAGCTCCCCGAATGCGGTGAGTTGATGTCGTAAAACCGCCAGAAAGTCCATGAGCCACACGGTAAGCGGCGGTTACGCCGTACACCAGCGAAATCCGGCCAGTGGCGCGCGAATTTCGGTCGAACAACGCGGAGTTCGCGGTCCAGGACGCCGTCGCTCGCGGTTCAGGATTCCATTTCGCGCACCGAGAAGAGGCGTTCGGCCACGGGTCCCGCGGCATGCCCGGAGGGCTCGAGTTCCCGCAACAGCCGATCGCTCAGCGCGTCGGCGCGAATGCGGCGGCCGAGCTCACCGGCACCGCGGTAGTACACCGGGGACCGCAGCACCTGCCGGACCGCACGGGTGATGCGCTGCGGAGAAGCGATGCGCGGCAGCACGATTCCGGCCCGGTGCGCCCGCACCCGGGCGGCATTGTCGGCATGGTCGCGGCCGTGCGGGAGCACGACCACGGGTAGGTCGGCGGCCAGCGCCTTCATCAGGGTGCCGTGTCCGCCGTGCGTCACCACCAGGCTGGCGTACCGCATGATCTCGCGATGCGGGGCGGTCTGCAGCACCGTCACATTCGCGGGCGCGATGAGGGCGGCCGGATCGACCGCGGGTCCGGTGGTGATGACGCCGCGCACCGGCAGCCGGCCCAGGCCCTCCGCGATCCGTTGCAGGCAGTCGGCCTGCCCCTGGGCCGTGGTGGACAGCGAGACCAGGACGAGCGGATCGCCGCCGTCGGTGGCGGTCCAGGAGGTCTCCCCCGCCCAGTGCGGATCATCCAGAATGGGCCCGACATACCGGACGCCGTGCGGGCGCTGTCCCGCGAAATCGAAGGCCGCACTGGACAGTACGAGCTGCCGGTGCGCCAGCTGGGCCTGATCCTGGTAGTGGGCCAGCCGTTCCAGCCCGAATCCTTCGCGCAGCGCATTCAATTGCGGGAGTAATCCCTGATCCCATTGCCGCTGTACCAGGGTGCCCACCAACCGGTCGCGTAGCCTCCCGACCGGTCCGTGTGCGGGCCCGAATCCGGTCCCGGGCGGCGGCGCGCCCTCCACCTGCAGCGGATAGACGCCGGTCATGAGTACCGAGAACGGCACCCCGCAGGCCTGCGCCGCGACCATGGCCCCGAAGGCGAAATACGAGGCCAGCACCAGATCCGGGCGGTCCGAATCGATTTCGTCGGCGGTATCGCGGGCGAATCCGGCGCCCGCGCGCGGCCGCAGCCGGGCCCCGGTGGCCGTCACCTCGGCGGCCATGGATTCCTCGGCGAGCACGGTCACCCGGTGACCTCGCCGCACCAATCGGCGCACGACTCCCAGCTCCGGTGGCACCGGCCCGCCGTTTCCGGTGAGTGCGACCAGGTAGCTGTATTTCATCGAGCACCTCCACAGCCACTCTGTCACGACCGGCGCCCCGCTGTCGGACCGATGAGTTTTTCGGGCTCGATTCGTCCCCACTAGCGACAGCTGTCACTGCGTGCATCGGATCGCGGATGGAAGGACGACCCCCATGGCCAGCAAAATGATCTTCATCAATCTCCCGGTCGCGGACCTGGAGCGGGCCAAGCGGTTCTACGAGTCCATCGGCTGGAAGGTGAATCAGGACTTCACCGACTGCAACGCGGCCTGCATCGTCATCGACGACAACATCTGCCTGATGCTGCTGACCAGAGACTTCTTCACCACCTTCAGCGAACGACCGTTGGGTGATTCGGCCGGAACCGTCAACGGTTTGTACGCCCTGTCCCTGGCCAGTGCCCACGAAGTCGATGCCCTCACCGAGGCCGCGATCGCCGCGGGCGGCACCGAAGAGGTGAACGCCGACAAGCGGGCTCAGGAGGCGCAGGTCGGCATGCACGGCCGCACCTTCATCGATCCCGATGGCCACCAGTGGGAGCCATTCCATATGGCGTATCCCGGATAGCCGACGCTCCAGCACCTACAGACTGGTCAGCATGAAACGTGAACGGCCCGCCGGGTTTTCACCCTGCGGGCCGTTCTACGCATGCCGCCGCACTGCGCCGGACCACCCCGGCGCATCCACCTGCGCGACGACAAAGTCTAACTAGTTCTCGCGGTACTCCATCGGAAGGCCGAAGAGCGGGAACAACTTCTCGGTGTCGAGGAAGAAGTTCAGGCCCGAGATGGTGGAGCCATCGAGCTCCAACACTGTAATCGACCACGGCGTCCACAGTCCCGGTTCTTCGCCACTCGGTTTGTACTGACCGAAAGCGGGCTGGCCGTTGGCGCCGGCGAGCGGGATCAGGCGCGAGTTCCGGCAGGCCTCGCCGGTGCCGAGCATGAAGGCCGCGACATTCTCCGGACCGGATACCCAGAGCGGGAACGGCGGCATGGACAGTGCCACATCGGCCTTCAGCAGCTCGGTGAGCGCGGTCATATCGTAGGACTCGAAGGCCTTGACGAAGTCGTCGACGAGTTTGCGCTGCTGCTCGTCGGTTTCGCTGAAGGCGTCCGAAACCGTGGCCTTCTCTTGCACTTTCGACATGGTGGCGCGGGCGCGCTGCAGCGCGCTGTTCACCGAGGCGGGCGACACCTCGAGCATGTCGGCGGTCTCGCTGGCGGAGAAGCGCAGCACCTCCCGCATGATGAGGATGGCGCGCTGGCTGGCCGGCAGGTGCTGGACCGCGGCCACGAAGGCCAGGCGCAGTGTGTCTTTCGCGCTGGCGGCCTCCGCGGGATCGGCGCCGAAGGCGAGGCCGTTCGGAATCGGTTCCACCCATACGTAATCCGGCTCCGGCGCGGGTAGCTGCGAATCGGGGGTGGAGGGACCGGAGAGATCCATGGGCCGGGCGCGGCGCTGCGGCCCGTCGAGCATGTCCAGGCAGACATTGGTGGTGATCTTGTACAGCCAGGACCGCAGGCTGGAGCGGCCCTCGAAACTGTCATAGGACTTCCACGCGCGCGTGAAGGTCTCCTGCACGGCGTCCTCGGCCTCGAAAGAAGATCCGAGCATGCGATAGGCGTAGGCGCACAGTTCCCGCCGGTGCGTCTCGAAGCTCTGTAAAACCTCGTCGGTGACCGTGGCGGACCGGTCCCCCTTCTCGCTCATGTGGACCACTGTGGCACAGGCCACCGACAAGTTGCAGAAAACGAACTCCCCCACTCTCGAGGGCAGCGCGGGACAACCCGCCCGCACAATGCATCGCGCCCGGTCACGCCATGAGCGTGACCGGGCGCGATTCTCGCGAGCACCGAGGGATCTTCCCGCGAGCTACTTGGTGCTCGAAGCTGATTGCGGCTCGGAGCCGCCCGGCACCGCAGGGCTACTTGCTGCCGGGCGCCTGGGCGTGATTGTCGGCCGGGCGCTCCTCGGTCTGCGCGTGCGCCCACTTGTAGTCGGGCTTGCCGGCGGGCGACCGCTTGATCTCGTCCACGTACCACAGGCTGCGCGGCAGCTTGTAGGACGAGATCTCCTGGATCAGCGTGGGCCGCAGCTCCTCGAGGGTGGGCCGGGAGCCGTCGCGGCACTGCACGACCGCCACCACCCGCTGCCCCCAGCGCTCGTCGGGCACGCCGACCACCAGCGCGTCGAAGATCTCCGGATGCGCCTTGAGCGCGCCCTCGACCTCTTCGGGGTAGATCTTCTCGCCGCCGGAGTTGATGCTGACCGAGCCGCGGCCGAGCATGGTCACGGTGCCGTCCTCCTCCACGCGGGCGTAGTCGCCCGGGATGGAGTAGCGAATGCCGTTGAACTCCTTGAACGTTTCCGCGGTCTTGACCGGGTCGTTGTAGTAGCCCACCGGGATATTGCCGTGCCGGGCGAGCATGCCGACCTTGCCGGAGCCCGGTTCGACCGGGTTGCCTTCCTCGTCGAGCACCTGGGTCGAGCCGTCGATCTTCACCCGCGGCCCGCCGGTGTGCGTGGTGCCCTTGGCCGCCACCGAGAGCCCGCCGAAGCCGGTCTCGGAGGAGCCGATGGAGTCGGTGATGAGCGCGCCCGGGAACCGCTCGACGAACTCGTCCTTCAGCGTCGGCGAGAACAGGGCCGCGCTGCTGGCCAGCACCCACAGGCTCGAATGCTGGTACGGCTCACCGGTTTCCGGGTTGCCCTCGGATACGGCGTCGATCATCGGCCGGGCCATGGCGTCACCGGTAATGAAGATCATGTTGATGCCGTGCCGCTCGATGGCCTGCCACACGCCGTGGCCGCTGAACTCCGGCAGCATGACGGCCTTGCCGCCGTCGAAGAGGCTGTGCAGGGTGGCGGTGAAGGAACCGCCGTGGATCAGCGGCGGAATCGGGTAGCGCACCATGGGCGTATTGCCGCTGGCGCCGCCCTTGGACTGCTCCCACTCGTCCTCGATGTGGACGCCGGTGTAGAAGTTGATGCCGCCGCCGAGCACCCGCCACCAGTCTTCCTGGCGCCACATGACGCCCTTGGGGAGGCCGGTGGTGCCGCCGGTGTAGATCATCATGATGTCGTCGGAGGTGCGCTCCTCGAAGTCGCGCTCACCGGACGAGCCGGCCAGTGCCGCTTCGTATTCCACCGCGCCGGGGGGCAGCGGGAGATCGGTGCCGTCCTCGACGGTGACGACGGTGGCCACGGCGGGGACGTTCGGCAGCACATTGGCCACCTTCTCGCTGTAACGGCGTTCGTGGATCAGCGCGACCATGTCCGAATTGCTGAAGATGTATTGCAATTCGTTCTCGACGTAGCGGTAGTTCACGTTGATCATGACCGCCCGCGCCTTGAAGATCGCCACCATGGCCTCGACGGCCTCGATGGTGTTGCGCGAGTAGACGCCGACCTTGTCGCCGGGCCGCACACCGTGCTCCTGCAGGTAGTGCGCGAGCCGGTTGGCCCGGTCCTCCAGCTCGGCGTACGTCACCGAGCGGGTGTCATCAACCAGTGCGACTCGCTCCGGCATGAGATCGATGGTGTGTTCGACAAGGTCCGCTATGTTGTAGCTCACAAGGATGAAAATAGAACCTGTTCTCGTTCTCGGCAAGGGGGACATTCCCACTCACCGAGATCGAGTCCAATCCTAGAACGAGTTCTACGACCGGATAAGCGGTTTCAGCCGCTCGAACTGCTCGGCATCGTGCACGCCGACCAGCATCATGGTGACGCCGGCCTGCTCCCAGACCTTCAGCTGCTCGCGCACATGGTCCTCGTCGCCGATGATCGTGGTGTCCAGGATCAGCTGATCGGGCACCGCCGCGGCGGCTTCCTCCTTCTTCCCGGCACGGAACAGGCGGGTGATCTCGTCGACCTCGGCGCCGTAACCCATCCGCCGGTACACCTCGGCGTGGAAGTTCAGCTCCTCCGCACCCATGCCGCCGATATAGAGCGCCGAGAACGGCCGCAGCCGATCCAGCGCGGCCTTGGGGTCATCGGTCAAGATCACCTGCGCGGTGGCCGCGATCTCGAAGTCCTCGCGCGAACGCCGCGCACCCGGCCGCGAGAAGCCCTCGTCGAGCCACTCGTTGTACATGCCCGCGAGCCGCGGCGTGTAGTAGATGGCCAGCCAGCCGTCCGCGATCTCCGCGGTCAGCGACACATTCTTGGGCCCCTCCGCACCCAGCCAAATAGGCAGGTCAGCGCGCAGCGGATGCGTGATCGGCTTCAGCGGCTTACCCAACCCGGTCGCGCCGGAACCGTTGTAGGGCAACGGGTAATGCGGCCCGGCGGAAGTCACCTTGCCTTCCCGGGCGAGCACCTGCCGGATGATCGACACGTATTCGCGGGTCCGCGCGAGCGGCTTCGCAAAAGGCTGTCCGTACCAGCCCTCAACGACCTGTGGGCCGGACACACCGAGCCCGAGAATGTGCCTGCCGCCGCTGAGATGATCGAGCGTCAGCGCGGCCATCGCGGTCGCCGTGGGCGTCCGCGCCGACAGCTGCACGACCGAGGTCCCCAACCGCACCCGGCTCGTCTGGGAACCCCACCACGCCAATGGCGTGAACGCGTCCGAACCCCACGACTCCGCCGTGAAGACGGCGTCGAATCCGGCCTCCTCGGCGGCGTTCACGAGATCTTGTGCATTGGCCGGAGGCTGTTGCCCCCAATATCCGAGTTGCAACCCAAACCGCATGTCCGACTCCCTTCCCAGGTGCGCCCTTGCCACCATCTCTAGAACCTGTTCTACTCGATCTCGTGACTCACGGGAACACCGAAGTACTGTCCGCGCCGCTGCGGATGCAATTCGACTACACCCGTTCCACCGGACCGATCATCGGGCGCTTCCTCACGGAACTGCGGTCCGGGAAGGTCGTCGGTGTACGGGGGTCCGATGGGCGCGTCATCGTGCCGCCCGCGGAATTCGATCCGAAGACCAGTGAACCGCTCTCGGAGTTCGTCGAGGTCTCCGATGTCGGCACGGTCCAGACCTGGTCCTGGGTCGCCGAGCCGCTGCCGGGCCAGCCCTTCGACCGGCCCTTCGCCTACGCGCTCATCAAGCTCGACGGCGCGGACACCGCCATCCTGCACGCGGTGGATGTGGCCGCCCCGGCCGACATCTCGACCGGCCTGCGGGTGCGGGCGCGCTGGGCCGGCGAACGCACCGGCAGCATTCATGACATCGCCGCCTTCGAACCGGGCGAAACCTCCGCTGCTCCAGCCGATTCCGACACCACCGCGGATCCCATCACCGGCATCGTGACCCCGGTCGACTTCTCCATCAAGCACACCGCCGCACCGCAGGAAGCCGTCTTCCTGAAGGCGCTCATGGAGGGCAAGCTGCTCGGCGCCCGTGCCCGCATGGACGGCAAGGTGTACTTCCCGCCGCGTGGCGCGGACCCGCGGGACGGCTCCCCCACCGACGACTACGTCGAGGTCTCCGACACCGGCATCGTCACCACCTTCTGCATCGTGAACGTGCCGTTCATGGGTCAGACGCTCAAGCCCCCGTATGTCGCCGCCTACATCCTGCTGGACGGCGCGGATATTCCGTTCCTGCACCTGGTGCTCGGCATCGAAGCGAGCGAGGTCCGGATGGGTATGAAGGTCCAGGCGGTGTGGAAGCCGCGCGAGGAGTGGGGCCTGTCCATCGGCAATATCGACCACTTCCGGCCGACCGGCGAACCGGACGCCGAATACGACTCTTTCGCGCACCACCTGTAGAGAGGCGCTGAAATATGAACACAGCATCGCAGAGCGATTCCGCCAGGGGCGGCGGTCGGGGCTCGGGTGGGCGCAACAATGCAACCGACATCGCGGTCGTAGGGTTCGCCCACGCGCCGCATGTGCCCGAGACCTTCGGCACCACCAATGGCGTCGAGATGCTCGCGCCGTGCTTCCAGGAGCTGTACGCCGAGCTCGGCATCGGCGTCTCTGATATCGGCTTCTGGTGCTCCGGCTCCTCGGATTACCTTGCCGGACGCGCCTTCTCGTTCATCTCGGCCATCGACTCCATCGGCGCGGTGCCGCCGATCAACGAGTCGCACGTGGAGATGGATGCCGCCTGGGCGCTGTACGAGGCGTGGGTGAAACTCCGCTCGGGACAGGCGGAAACGGCGCTGGTGTACGGCTTCGGAAAGGCCTCCGCCGGTACCCTGCGTCAGATCCTGACCCTGCAGACCGACCCGTATCTGGTCGCGCCGCTGTGGCCGGATTCGGTCTCCATCGCCGGCCTGCAGGCCCGCGCGGGCCTGGACGCGGGTAAGTGGACCGAGGCCGATATGGCCGCCGTGGCCGCCCGCTCCACCGGCTCGGACGCCGAAAAGCTCTTGGCCGCCGCAAAAGTCGCCGACCCGTTCCGCGCCCACGACATCGCGCCGATCACCGACGGTGCGGCCGCCATCGTGCTGGCGGTGGGCGATCGCGCCCGCGAGCTGCGCGAGCGCCCGGCCTGGCTGACCGGTATGGCCCATTACATCGACAGCCCGGTGCTGGGTGCGCGGGATCTCACCGTCTCCGAGTCCGCCAAGAAGGCGGCCGACGCCGTCACCGGCGGCGACGCGAGCGGTTTCGATGTGGCGGAGCTGCACGCGCAGTTCAGCCATGAGGAGCTCATCCTGAAGCAGGCCATCGGCCTGAACGGGAACACCCGCATCAATCCGTCCGGCGGCCCGCTGTCGGGCAACCCGATGTTCGCGGCCGGGCTGGAGCGCATCGGCTTCGCCGCCACCGAAATCTTCAATGGCAACGCGAATCGCGCACTGGCCCATGCCAGTTCGGGTCCCGCGCTGCAGCAGAACCTGGTCGCCACCCTGGAGGCAAAATGAGTACAGCATCGCGCAGCGATTCGGTGGGGGGTGGCGGCCGGGCGACGGGTGGGCCCTTGTCAGCCGCTGTCCTGGGTACGGGACAGACTCATCACGTGACCAAACGGTCGGATGTCTCGATGGCGGGGATGGTCCGCGAGGCCATCGACCGGGCGCTGACGGACTCCGGCCTGACCATGGCCGATATCGACGCGGTCGTGGTCGGCAAGGCCCCCGACTTCTTCGAGGGCTCCATGATGCCGGAGCTGTTCCTCGCGGATGCCTTGGGCGCCACCGGAAAACCGCTGCTCCGGGTGCACACCGCCGGTTCGGTGGGCGGTTCGACCGCGGTCGTGGCCGCCAGTCATGTGCAGGCGGGCGTGCACCGCCGGGTGCTGGCCATCGCCTGGGAGAAGCAGTCCGAGTCGAACGCCATGTGGGCGCTGTCGAACCCGGTGCCGTTCACCAAGCCGGTCGGCGCGGGCGCGGGCGGCTACTTCGCCCCGCACGTGCGCGCCTACATCCGCCGCGCGAACGCGCCGCTGCACATCGGCGCCATGGTGGCGGTGAAGGATCGCCGCAATGGCGCGCGGAACCCGTTCGCGCATCTGCATCAGCCGGACATCACTCTCGAGTCCGTGATGTCGTCCCAGATGCTGTGGGACCCCATCCGTTTCGACGAGACCTGCCCGTCCTCGGACGGCGCGTGCGCCATCGTGATCGGTGACGAGTCCTCGGCCAAGGCCGTGGAGGCGCAGGGCCGGAAGGTGGCCTGGATCCACGGCACCGCCATGCGCACCGAGCCGCTGGCCTACGCCGGCCGCGATCAGGTGAGTCCGCAGGCCGGCAAGGAAGCCGCCAAGGCGCTCTGGAAGCAGGCCGGGATCACCAACCCGCTCGAGGAGATCGACGCGGCCGAGATCTATGTCCCGTTCTCCTGGTTCGAGCCCATGTGGCTGGAGAACCTGGGCTTCATGCCCGAGGGTGAGGGCTGGAAGCTCACCGATGCGGGCGAAACCGCCATCGGCGGAAAGCTTCCCGTGAATCCGTCGGGCGGCGTGCTGTCCTCCAACCCGATCGGCGCCTCCGGCATGATCCGGTTCGCCGAGGCCGCCAAGCAGGTCATGGAACGGGCCGGCGACTACCAGGTGGAGAACGCGCGCAAGGCGTTCGGTCACGCGTACGGCGGTGGCTCGCAGTACTTCTCGATGTGGGTGGTCGGGAGTGAGCAGCCGTGAGCGAACATCCCGCCCGGGTCGCGGGCCTGAAGTCGCAGGCGGCCGTGCGGGCCAAGGACAAGGACACCTGGGTGTCACTGTTTGCGGTCGACGGGATCGTCGAGGATCCGGTCGGTCCGTCGTTCTTCGATCCGGACGGCAAGGGGCACCGCGGCGCGGAGGCCATTGCGGCGTTCTGGGACAAGGCGATCGCGCAGACCGACTCCATCGAGTTCCTGTTCGATGACTCCTTCGCCTGTGGCAGCGAGGTGGCCTACGTCGGCCGCATCCGCACCACCATGACGGGCCAGATCATCGACGCCGAGGGTGTCTTCACCTACAAGGTCGACAGTGACGGCAAAATCCTTGCCCTGCGCGCCTTCTGGGAAACAGAACGCGCCATGGCCACCATCAAACCTCTTTGAGGGAAAGAAAGGCCCCGCCTGCTGCACTGGCAGGCGGGGCCTTTTTCTTACTGTGACGAGGTCAGTGGGCGACCGGGCATCCGCTCGTGTAGTCGACCTGGAATTCCTTGACGCCGTTCAGCCAGCCGGAGCGCAGTCGCTTCGGATCGCCGAGTTTGGTGATGTCGGGCATGTGATCGGCAATGGCATTGAAGATGATCTCTATCTCCAGCCGGGCCAGATTCGCGCCGATGCAGAAATGCGCACCGGTGCCGCCGAAAGCCAAGTGCGGGTTGGGGTCCCGCAGGATATTGAAGGTGTACGGGTCCTCGAACACCTCTTCGTCGAAGTTCGCCGACCGGTAGGACAGCACGACGCGCTGCCCCTTCTTGATCTGCGTGCCCTCGAGGTCGACATCCTCGAGCGCGGTGCGCTGGAAGCTGCTCACCGGGGTGGCCCAGCGGATGATCTCGTCGGCGGCGGTGCGGGGCCGCTGGGACTTGAAAAGCTCCCACTGGTCCGGGTTTTCGAGGAAGGCGGCCATGCCGTGGGTGGTGGCATTGCGGGTGGTCTCGTTGCCGGCCACGGCCAGCACCATGACGAAGAAGCCGAATTCCTCGGGCAGCAGCGCCTCACCGTCCAGATCGGCATTGATCAGTTCGGTGACGATGTCGTTGGCCGGGCAGGCGCGCCGGGCCTCGGCCATCTGGTAGGCGTAGCCGAGGATCTCGGTGGAGGCGACCACCGGATCGGCGTCGCTGTCCGGGTCGTCGTAGCTGGTCATCTCGTTGGACCACTTGAAGAGCTTCATGCGGTCTTCCTGCGGCACGCCGATGAGTTCGGCGATGGCCTGCAGCGGCAGTTCGGAGGCCACCTGCTGCACGAAATCGCCGGTGCCGGAGGCCACCGCGGCCTTCACGATGGATTCGGCGCGGGCGGTCAGTTCGGCGCGCAGGCCGTTGATGACGCGCGGCGTGAAGCCCTTGGAGATGATCTTGCGCAGCTTGGTGTGCTCGGGCGCGTCCTTGTTGAGCAGGACGAAGCGCTGCAGTTCGATCTGTTCGCGGGTGATGTCGTCCTGGAACCGCGGGATGGCGGTGTTCTCGAAGGTGGAGAACACGTCGTCTCGGCGCGAGACGGTCTTGACGTCGGCATGCTTGCTCACCACCCAGAAGCCGTCGTCGTGGAAGCCGCCCACCTCGGGGGATTTGGGATTCCACCAGATCGGTGCGGCCTTGCGCAGTTCGGCGAGTTCTTCGACCGGAACGCGCTGCGCCCACATTTCCGGGTCGGTGACGTCGAATCCGTCCGGGACGTTCGGGCGGGCCTGGGTATCCACCACCAGCTGTCTCCTTTGACCAACTGAAACCTGTTCTACCGTTATTCAAGCACGGGTGGTAAACCAGGGGAAGAGACAATGGAAAACACCGTTTACTAACTTAGGCTAGTCGCAGAGAACTTGTTGCAGTTCTGACTCGGAAGGAAAGTCATGGGTACACCTGTCATCGTCGAGGCGGCCCGCACGCCGATCGGCAAGCGCAACGGCTGGCTGGCCGGCCTGCACGCCGCCGAACTCCTGGGGGCGGCACAGAAGGGCGTGCTCGACCGAGCGGAGATCGACCCCATCCTGGTCGAGCAGGTCATCGGCGGCTGCGTCATGCAGGTCGGCGAGCAGAGCAACAACGTCACCCGCACCGCCTGGCTGCACGCGGGCCTGCCCTGGCAGACCGGCGCGGTCACCATCGACAATCAGTGCGGGTCGGCGCAGCAGGCGGTCGGCCTGGTGGCGGGTCTCATCTCGACCGGCGCCATCGAGGTCGGCCTGGCGTGCGGCATCGAGTCCATGAGCCATGTTCCGTTGGGCGCCAACGTCGGAACGCACGCGGGCCCGCGCAAGCCGGCCACCTGGAACATCGATATGCCCGACCAGTTCACCGGCGCGGAGCGAATTGCCAAGCGGCGTGGTATCACTCGCGACGATACCGACGAGTGGGGCGAGCGCTCGCAGCGGCTGGCCGGCCAGGCGTGGGCGGAGGGCCGCTTCGATCGCGAGGTGCTGACCGTCAAGAACGCCCCGCAGGTCGACAAGGAGGGCAACCTCACCGGCGAGACCGCCGACATCAGCCGCGATCAGGGCCTGCGCGAGACCACCCGCGAGGGCCTGGCGAAGCTGAAGCCGGTGCAGGAGGGCGGAATTCACACCGCGGGCACCTCCTCACAGATCTCCGACGGCGCCGCCGGCGTGCTGCTGATGGACGAAAAGGCCGCGCAGCGTGAGGGTTTGCGCCCGCGCGCCCGCGTCATCGCGCAGTGCCTGGTGGGTGGCGAGCCCGAATACCAGCTGGACGGTCCGGTGCAGGCCTGCCAGCGGCTGCTGGAGCGCAGCGGTATGAGCATCGGCGATATCGACCTGTTCGAGATCAACGAGGCTTTCGCGTCCGTGGTGCTGTCGTGGGCCTCGGTGCACAAGCCGGACCTGGATCGGGTGAACGTGAACGGCGGCGCGATCGCGCTCGGGCATCCGGTCGGCAGCACCGGATCCCGGTTGATCACAACGGCTTTGCACGAGCTGGAGCGGTCGGACAAGAACATCGCGATGGTCCTCATGTGCTGCGGCGGCGCCCTCGCGACCGGCACCATCATCGAGCGGATCCAGTAGCCCAAACTTTTTGGGGCCTGGGTTGAACGTTCATCCGACTTGTCGCGAAACGTGGCGTACGCCACACAATCTCCGGTACAGACAAGAAGATGAGATGTCAGCTATCTTGTAGCTACAGGTGGCCCGTCCGGGAAGACCCTCGCGACGGGCCAGAACCGGTCCTCTTAAGCGCTCGGCAAGAACCGTGGGGTTGGCCCGCAAACGCCCAAGCCACAGAGGGTGAACCGGATCACCGCCTAGAAGCTTCAAGGAAATCGCGAATCAGGCGTAGGTTTTCAGTTACTGAGCCGCTAATATCAATGATACGTATCCGAGATAACGACTGTTAGTACAGCGAAGGGAATTGGGCGGCTCACAATGGCTGATTTCGCGGCGCGGCTGAACAAGCTGTTCGAAACCGTGCATCCCCCGGGGCGTAAGCCGCACACGAACGCAGAGGTGGCGGCCGCCTTGACGGCATCCGGCCATCCGATCTCGAAACCGTATCTCTCGCAGTTGCGGTCGGGACAGCGCACGAACCCGTCGGATGAGACGGTGGCTGCTCTGGCAAAGTTCTTCAAGGTCAAGCCTGACTACTTCTTCAACGACATCTACGCGGCGAAGATCGATCATGATCTAGAGCTGCTGTCCCAGCTGCAGGGCTACGGACTTCGTCGTCTGTCGAGTAGAGCATTCAACCTCTCCGAAGAATCTCAGAATCTACTCACCTCCATGGCGGAGAAGTTGCGGGCAAGCGAAGGTCTGCCCGAAATTCCTCCGGACGGCACGGAATAGGCCCTGCCACAGAGCAACACAGTGCGGCTAGCTCGGAGGCCGCACTGTGTTGGTTTGTCGGCAGCGTGATCCACGTCGGACCGACGGAGAATGACCGGCTCTGCTTGCAGGGCGGCGCCGGCCAATCCCCGACCATTCGGTATGCATGAGGAGTGTTGCACCGGTCCCAGTTCGCTGGGGCCATGTGGCGTAAGACGCTGCGCTGGTGCAATATGCACAATCCTGGCATTACCCACCCAGCATGTTCCGGGTCCCGAAGTCAGTTCTTTTGTGCACTATGTCGTTTTGTGCACTGTGAGTGTTTCGCCCCCAATGCACCATCCCGCGACAAGCAAAGTCCCGTGCTGCATGGCAGCACGGGACTTGTCATATTCGAGACAAGATCGTATTTGCGCCAACCTGTCGCGGGAAAGGTATTAGTACAACAGCGGTGACCAGCACCGTGCAGTCGAAGTCGGCGCGAAGTGACCGATTCGATGACGGATTCAGTGACTAGTGTTGCGCCGAACCTTGAACGGCGTTCGGGCGCGCATTCGAACCCGATGCATCATAAGCGCGAGCAATCGCATGCACCCAGCCGCGCGGACCCACTCCGGGTGGGGGCGAGATCCAGCGTGGATCGATCACCACATCGCCGAAGGGATTCCGGGCCCACTCCGCGACCCGCAGGGCGCGCGGAGCAACCTCGTCCGGCGGCTTGGTGGCATCGGTCAACTGGATGCCGACCGTGGCCAGATCCACACCGCCACCCGCCTGCAGGTAGAGCGCGTCCATGATCTGCGCCACTTGGTCGGAGGCCTTGATCTGGGTGCCGGACCCCTTCTCCTCGTGCGCGATGACCTCCGGGAAGCGGGCCACCAGCACCCGGTGCAGGGTCCGAATCTGCCTGAGCAGCATGCGCGCTCGCCACCACAGTTCGATGACGATCCACACCGCGCCCACCGCGATGAGTAGGCTCGCCAGCTCCCACACCGGCCAGTACCAGGCGCCCTGGCCCGGCACCTCCATCGGCTCGTGGTGCAGCGCGCGCCGAATCGACAGTGCCGCAAGCACACCCACGAGGAAGGTGCCCGTCGAGTAGAGAGCGATACCGCGGCCCAGCGTGGTCCAGTCCAGATTGCGCACGCCGGTGATGACGATGAAGACGCATTCCACCACCACGATCACCCACCCGAAGGTGAGCGACCAGAGCAGGGTCAGCAGCATGGCGATCAGGCCGCCGGCGTAGAACATCCAGGCGATCTGGCGCAGATTGCGGCGCGAGACCACCGGCCAGGCGGCGGCCGCCACCACCGAGGTGGCGGTGCCGAACAGGATCCAGGAGGCGGCGGTCAGGCGGTCGCCGAACCACTCCCCGTGCACGCCGTTGGGCAGCAGATGATCCACCGCCACATTGATTTCCGGCACCGCGAGGGTGGCCGCCGCCGCCACCGACGCCACCGCGACCACGATCGCCACCCGCGCCGTGGTCGCGGGCTTCACCAGCACCCGCCCCACCCGCGCGCCGGCTGCCATCCAGACCAGCAGAGCTGTCAGCCAGAAGGTCATGCTGGATCCTCTCCCGGATGTCCGAGGGGCGCTGCGTGGTTACGCAAGCAAGCGCGGGGAGGCGGAGCGACGCCTCCGCGCCCTGACTCGGTCGAGCTGTACCCTCGCGGATGTCCGAGGGGCTCTACGTGGTTACGCAAGCTGCCGCCTCCGCGCCCTGACTCGGTCATCCGAGTGCCTCATCGAATCGAAGGACCGAGACGCCCGCGCCCCGGCTTTTGAATACACGCAGTCGGGTCATGAGCATGCTGGCGAAGGTTTCCGCCTCCCATTCGGCCTGCTCGTCCTCGCCCAGGTCGATGGCCTTCTGATGGGAGCGCTGGCTGAGCATGTAGGCGATGAGATCGTCACTGGCCTCCAGCACCACCTCGGCCGCCGCTTCGCCCGGATGATCGAACACGATGTGCCCGAGTTCATGAGCAAGTGTGTGGTCGCGGCTGGGTAATGCGGACGCCAGCACGATGACGTCCTTCTCCGGATAACTGCGGCGCTGACCGCACACGCCGGGACCCAGTTGGGCACTGGCGATTTCGATGGGCCGCCGCCGTTCGGCGGAGATGGCCAGCACCACGTCGTCGAGGGTGGTGGCGTCGTAGTCGGCCGCCACCGCGCACACCGCGTCGACGGCGGCCGCCACCCTCCGGTAGGAGCCGATGCTGTGCGCCTTGCTCTCGGTCATCGCGCTACCCCTACACCCTCGGTCCGAAGAACGCGGCCCGGGCGGCATCCACACGCGCCTGCGCCGCCGACGCGCCCTGGAAGCTCACCGCACCGGAACCCGCGCCCGCCAGCGCCATCGCGATGAGGCCACCGACCACCGACAGCACCTTGATGGGCGGCAGCGGACTGCTCGCCGAGGTCGGCTTGATGTCCGGAACCGGTTGCGCCAGTGGCGGATTCGACACGGGCGGCGGGGACGGCGGCACCGCGGCGGGCGGCGCGGCCGGCGCGGCGGCCGGGAGTGCGGGCAGCTGCGGGAAGAAGGCGGGCAGCTGCGGTACGGCCGGCGGCTGCGGAATCTGGAGCGGCACCCCCGGCGCCTCGGGTGCGGGCGGCGGCGGAATCAGCAACAGCAACAACGGCGAGGCGCAGACGGCCGCGGAACCCACCCCGGCCGAACCGACCGCCGCGGAACCCACTGCGGCCGAACCCAATGCGGCCGACCCGGTCGCCGCCGAACCGGCGGCCGCCGAACCCGCACCGGCGGAACCGGCACCCGCGGAGCCCACGCCCGACCCGGTCGCGGCGGAGCCCGCACCGGAACCCGTTGCGGCGGAACCCGCCCCGGATCCGGTCCCGGCCGAACCGACTCCCGCCGAACCGCCGGTGGCCGAACCGGCACCGGCCGAACCCACTGCGGCGGAACCGACCGCGGCCGAACCGGTGCACAGCGCGCCGATGCCCGCCGAACCGACGGCGGCGGAACCTACTGCCGCCGAGCCGACTCCGGCCGAGCCCGTCCCGAAGAGCAAACCGAGCAGCCCCGCACCGGTACCGAGACCTGCCGAACCGGTGGCAGCGGAGCCGAGACCGAGGATGCCTGCCGTGCCGAGACCTGCCGAACCGGTGGCGGCAGAACCGAGACCGAGGATGCCTGCCGTGCCGAGGCCCGCGGAACCCGTTGCGGCGGAACCCGCGCCGAGTGCGGCGGAGCCGGTAGCAAGGCCGGCGGCGCCTGCGCCCAGGACCGCGGACCCGGTCGTCGCGCCTGCCGAACCCACGGCGGCGGAACCTGTCCCCAGAGCGGCCGAGCCGGTGCCCAATGCGGCGGAGCCGGTGCCGCCCAATACCGTCCCGGCGCCGGCGGAGCCGACTCCGGCCGAACCCACACCGGCGGATCCGACGGCGGCCGAACCGACCCCTGCCGAGCCGGTACCGAGGCCGAGAATGGCCAGGAGATCATCGGGCCCGCCCGCAACGGGATTCGCCCCCTGCGGCTGAGCCTGCGGGGCGGAGTCGCCGCCCGCCGGAGCGGGCTGTAGATCGATGCCGCTGGGCTGCGCGTCGGCGGCCACGGGCCCGAGCAGCGCCGACCCGGCGACAGCGGTTATCACTGCCACCAAGCGCCATGCACGACCGAAGATCATGCGAAAGCCATCCCCTCATCGATACTGCGCGGTCGGCTTCCTCCCGTCCTGCGGTGCGGGGAATTCCTACCCGCACCAGTCAGGTTGGAGCGGTATCAAGCGCCCCTCACAGCCCCGATTGCCGGACCTTTGCGGAACGCGGTCATCGTACCGGTCACCATGTCACCCCGCACAACTCTCGAGAGCATTAGGGGAACGATCAAACCGTACGCTCGCGGCTGCCCCGACGTGCCGAATATGAACAAGCGCCCCAGCATAATTGGCCGATTCGAGATGATCCCGGGTGTCCCAACCACCCCAGATGTCACCGCGACGCCGCTGTCCCTCCCGAGCAAAACCGGCAATCCACCCGTACTGGACAGCTAATCATCTGCTCACCCCCCCCGGGCCCGCATCGAAGGTTGCCCGTTTTGCCGTGAGGTGACACTTGCCACAGCCGCGACGTGACGTACGCCATACAAAACAGTCGTCGCCGGCACCCGAGGGGTACCGGCGACGAAAGGGATTGTCGTGACGCAGATCACGCTCCGTAGACGGGCTCCGGCACGGTCGCCTTGCCCAGCAGATCGCGCACCACCGGACCCAGCTCGGCCGGCTCCCAGCGCGCGCCACGATCGATCGAGACGCCGTGCCGCCAGCCGTCGGCCACCGTCACCTTGCCGCCCTCGACCTCGAACATGCGGCCCGTGACACCCGCGGAATCCGCGCTGCCCAGCCAGACCACCAACGGCGACACGTTCTCCGGAGCCATGGCGTCGAAGCCGTCCTCCGGCGCGGCCATGGTGTCGGCGAAGACCGTCTCGGTCATCCGGGTCCGCGCGGCCGGCGCGATGGCGTTCACCGTGATGCCGTAGCGCGCGAATTCCGCGGCGGCAGTGACGGTCAGGCCCGCGATGCCGGCCTTGGCGGCCGCGTAGTTGCCCTGCCCCACACTGCCCAGCAGGCCCGCGCCGGAACTGGTGTTGATGATGCGCGCCTGCGGCTGCCGGCCCGCCTTGGACTCGTTGCGCCAGTACTCGGCGGCATGGCGCATGGGCGCGAAGTGGCCCTTCAGATGCACCTTGATGACGGCGTCCCACTCGTCCTCGCCGAGGTTCACCAGCATGCGGTCGCGCACGATGCCCGCATTGTTGACGAGTGCGTCCAGTCCGCCGAAGGTTTCGACGGCGGTGTGCACCATGCGGCGCGCGCCCTCCCAGTCGGACACATCGTCGCCGTTCACCACGGCCTCTCCGCCCAGGGCCTTGATCTCCTCGACCACCTGCGTGGCGGGGGAATCGGGGCTCGGCGCGCCGTCGAGCTCGGCACCCAGGTCGTTGACGACGACCTTGGCGCCCGCGGCGGCGAAGGCAAGGGCGTGCGCGCGACCGATGCCGCGACCCGCTCCGGTCACGATGACGACGCGGCCGTCGCAGATCTTGTTGTCCGTCATGTCGATCTACCTCACTGGTGAGAGAAGGGGGGACGTCGGGGGCTATGCCCCCGACGCCCCCGGATGGGTGGCGGCGGGAACGCTCGCGGTGGATGCTTCGAGGAAGGCGGGCTTCTCGCCGCCGCCGTGCAGCAGCAGCGAGCCGCCGCTTATATAGGAGGCCAACGGCGAGGCGAGGAAGGCGGCGGTCCGCCCGATGTCTTCGGGAACGGCCATGCGCTGCAACGGAACCGTGCGGGCGACCTGGGCGATGCCGTCATCGTCGCCGTAGTGCAGGTGTGAACTCTCGGTATTGACCAGACCCACGATCACGGAGTTGATCCGCACCTTCGGGGCCCACTCCACCGCGAGGGATGAAACCAGGCTGTCCACACCGGCTTTCGCCGCGCCGTAGGCGGCGGTCCCCGGCGAGGGCCGATGACCCGAGACCGAGGAGATCATGATGATCGAGCCGCCGGTCTCCTGTTTCTGCATCACCTCATTGGCAACCTGTGAAACCAGGAGCGGGGCAAGCAGATTCAGTTGCACGATCTTCGAGTGGAAATTGGCGCTCGCATCGGCGGCCAGGGCGAAGGGCGCGCCGCCGGCATTGTTCACCACGGTGTCGAGCCGTCCGTACCTCTCGACGATGGCGTCGATCAGTCCCTTGACCGAATCCGGGTCGCGCACATCGCAGGGCAGGAAGTCGATGCCCCGGCCATTGCTCTCGATCGGGGCGTCCGCCGGGCGGCGGGCGCAGGCCACCACGGTGGCGCCGGCGTCCAGGAAGACGCGGCTGATGCCGGCTCCGACGCCTCGCACTCCGCCGGTGACCAGGACGACCGAGCCGGAGAGGTTCACTTCGATTCCCACCGTGATAACCTACCAAGCACTTGCTTGTTTTGCCAACGATGGGACATTCGATGGGGATCAACCGTCACACCGAAACCGAGGGCGTCGAAGTCGTCACTGTCGACTATCCGCCGGTCAACGCACTGCCTTCCGACGGCTGGTTCGCCCTCGCCGACGCCGTCCGCGCGGCCGGGCGCAATCCGGAGACCCGGGTCGTGGTGCTGCGCGCCGAGGGGCGCGGATTCAATGCCGGTGTCGACATCAAGGAGATGAACGCCGACGTCGGCCACACCAAGCTGATCGCGGCCAACCACGGCTGCTTCGACGCCTTCGCCGCCGTCTACGACTGCCAGGTCCCCGTCGTCACCGCGGTCAACGGCTTCTGCCTGGGCGGCGGCATCGGCCTGGTCGGCAACTCGGACGTCATCATCGCCTCCGACGACGCCACCTTCGGCCTGCCCGAAGTGGACCGCGGGGCGCTCGGCGCGGCCACCCATCTGTCGCGCCTGGTCCCCCAGCACCTGATGCGGACCATGTTCTACACCGCCGGCACCCTCACCGCGCAGCAGCTGCACCACTACGGCTCCGTGTTCAAGGTGGTGCCGCGCGCCGAACTGGACGCCGCCGCACTGGAAGTCGCGAAGAACATCGCCGGCAAGGACGGCCGCGTCATCCGCGCCGCCAAGAAGGCCCTCAACGGCATCGACGTGCAGGACGTGCACCGCTCCTACCGCTTCGAGCAGGGCTTCACCATGGAGCTCAACCTCGCGGGCGTGGCCGACGAGATCCGGGCCCGCTTCGACGACGATCTGGCCGCGCAGAAGAAGGAGAAGTAGAAAGCCATGCGCGACAAGCGAATGACGCTCGACGAGGTCGTCGGCGAACTGCGCAGCGGAATGACCATCGGCCTCGGCGGCTGGGGCTCACGGCGCAAGCCGCTCGCCTTCGTGCGCGCGATCCTGCGTTCCGATATCAAGGATCTGACGGTCGTCACCTACGGCGGACCGGATCTGGGCCTGCTGTGCTCGGCGGGCAAGGTGCGAAAGGCCTACTACGGCTTCGTATCCCTGGACTCCGCGCCGTTCTACGACCCGTGGTTCGCCAAGGCGCGCACCGAGGGCGCCATCACCGTGCGCGAAATGGACGAGGGCATGGTCAAGTGCGGTCTGCAGGCCGCCGCGGCCCGGCTGCCGTTCCTGCCCATCCGCGCCGGATTGGGTTCGGCCGTCATCGATTTCTGGGAGGGCGAGCTGAAAACTGTTCAGTCCCCTTACACCGATGCCGACGGCCGCAGCGAGACCCTCGTCGCCATGCCCGCACTGAATCTGGACGCCGCCTTCGTGCACCTGGATCTCGGTGACAAGCACGGCAATGCCGCCTACACCGGCGTCGATCCGTATATGGACGACCTGTACACGCTGGCCGCCGAGAAGCGCTACCTGTCGGTGGACCGGCTCGTCGAGACCGACGAACTGGTGAAAGCCGTTCCGACGCAGGCCCTCATCCTCAACCGCATGATGGTCGACGGTGTGGTCGAGGCCCCGGGCGGCGCGCACTTCACCTTCTCCGGCAGCTACGGGCGCGACGAGAAGTTCCAGCGTTTCTACGTGGAGGCCGCCAAGACTCCGGAGTCGTGGGCCGAGTTCAAGGCTCGCTACCTGGATGTCCCGGAGGACGAATACCAGGCCGCCGTCAAGGCTTTCGCCGAGGAGCAGAAGTAATGAGCGAAAACATCACAGCATCGCGCGGCGATTCCACCAGGGGTGGTGGTCGGGCGACGGGTGGGCCCGTCACTCGCGCCGAAGTTTGCGTCGTCGCGGCCGCCGAGATCTTCCGGGGCGCGGGCGAGATCATGGCCAGCCCCATGTCCACCGTCACCACCATCGGCGCCCGGCTGGCGCGGCTCACCTTCGAGCCGGATCTGCTGCTGTCCGACGGTGAGGCGCTGTTCTTCGCCGAGGTCCCGCCGATCGGCGGCAAGGCGCCCATCGAGGGCTGGATCCCGTTCTCCAAGGTCTTCGATGTGGTGAATTCCGGTCGCCGCCATGTGGTCATGGGCGCCAACCAGATCGACCGGCACGGCAATCAGAACCTGTCGGCCTTCGGCCCGCTGCAGCACCCGACCCGGCAGATGTTCGGGGTGCGCGGCGCGCCGGGCAATACCATCAACCACGCCACCAGCTACTTCGTGCCCAAGCACAACAAGCGGGTGTTCTGCGAGACCGTCGACATCGTCTCCGGAATCGGTTACGACAAGATCGATCCCGAGAACCCGGCGTACCGGTTCCACCACCTGCACCGGGTGGTGTCGAACCTCGGCGTGTTCGACTTCGGCGGACCGGACCACACCCTGCGCGCGCTGTCGGTACATCCGGGCGTGACCGCCGACGAGGTCGCCGAGAACACCTCGTTCGAGATCGCGGGCCTGGCCGAGGCGGGCGAGACCCGGCTGCCGACCGACGAAGAACTGAACATCATCCGGAACGTGCTCGATCCCAAGGGCTTCCGCGAGAAGGAGGTGACGGCATGAGCGAGCGCAGCGAGCGATCAATGGATACAGCCGCACGCGCGGTCGTGCCGGAGCCGAGCGCTAGCGAGGTGGAGGCATGAGCGAGCGCAGCGAGCGATCAATGGATACAGCCGCACGCGCGGTCGTGCCGGAGCCGAGCGCTAGCGAGGTGGAGGCATGAGCGCGCAGCGGTTGAAGACGCCGCTCACCGAACTGGTCGGCATCGATCATCCGATCGTGCAGACCGGCATGGGCTGGGTCGCCGGACCCAGCCTGGTGGCGGGCACCGCCAATGCGGGCGGCCTGGGCATTCTCGCCTCGGCCACCATGACCCTCGAACAGCTCGAGGAGGCCATCGCCAAGACCAAGGCCAAGACCGACAAGCCTTTCGGCGTGAACATCCGCGCCGACGCCTCCGACGCGGCCGACCGCTGCGAGCTGATGATCCGCGAGGGCGTGAAGGTGGCGTCCTTCGCGCTCGCGCCCAAGAAGGAACTCATCGCGCGGCTCAAGGACAACGGCGTGGTGGTGGTGCCGTCCATCGGCGCGGCCAAGCACGCGGTGAAGGTCGCGTCCTGGGGCGCGGACGCGGTCATCGTGCAGGGCGGCGAGGGCGGCGGCCATACCGGCTCCGTCGCAACGACGCTGCTGTTGCCGTCCGTGCTGGACGCCGTGGATATTCCGGTCATCGCCGGTGGCGGTTTCTTCGACGGCCGCGGCCTGGCCGCCGCGTTGTCCTACGGTGCGGCCGGTGTCGCCATGGGCACCCGCTTCCTGCTCACCCAGGACTCGAGCGTCCCGGACTCGGTGAAGCAGGAATATCTGTCCCGCGGGTTGCAGGACACGGTCGTCTCCACCAAGGTCGACGGTATGCCCCACCGCGTGCTGAACACCGAACTGGTGCAGAAGCTGGAACATTCGGGCGGCTACCGCGGTCTCGCCGCCGCCGTCTCCAATGCCGTCAAGTTCAAGGGCATGACGGGCATGAAATGGTCGACCATGATCAAAGATGGTCTCGCCATGCGGAAGCAGAAGGAACTCACCTGGTCCCAGGTGATCATGGCGGCCAATACCCCGATGCTGCTGAAAGCCGGTCTGGTGGAGGGCAATACCCACGCGGGTGTGCTGGCCTCCGGTCAGGTGGCGGGCATCATCGAGGATCTGCCCACCGTGGCGGAACTCGTCGACCGCATCATCGCCGAGGCCGTCGAGCGCATCGACAGCCTGCAGCAGTACCGCGTCACCGAACCCGCCTGACGCACACCAGGACCGCGCGGTGACCACAGTCGGCCGCGCACGAGCCGCCCCCGGAACCTCTCGCCCGGGGGCGGTTCGCTGTTCCGGCTACTTGCGGCGGACGCCGGCGACCAGCGAGAAGACGGTGTCGAGAATCGGTGTGGGCGTGAGGGCCACGGCCACCACCTGGATCTTGCCCGCCAGGCCCGGCACATAGCGGGCCCTGGGATGCTTTGCGGTCAGGGCCTTCTCGACCTCCTTGACCACGGTCGCCACCGGGGCGGCGATCTTCGGCACCTGCTGCGACATCCGGCGCAGTCCGGCCAGATGACCGGCGTACAGGGTGCGCTGTTCGTCGGTGAGATGCGAGGTGGTCTGGTCCACCATGTCGACCGCGCCGAACCAGAGATCGGTGGCGATGGGTCCCGGCTCGATCAGCACGGTGCGGATTCCCCACGGCCGCAACTCCACTCGCAAGGCGTCGACCAGGCCCTCGAGCGCGAACTTCGAGGAGTTGTAGGCGCCGGTGCCGGGCGTGGAGATGCGCCCGCTCAGCGACGAGAGGAACACGACGCGGCCCTTGGTGGCGCGCAGTCGCGGCAGCACGGCCTGGGTGACCGCGAGCGCGCCGAAGACATTGACCTCGAACTGGTTCCGGACCTCGTCCAGGTCGAGCAGTTCGACCGGGCCGTCGGCGACGATGCCGGCATTGTTGACCACCGCGGTCAGATCGGCGGGCAGCACCTCGTCGAGGGCCGCGATCTGCTGGCTGTTCGTGACATCGAGCAGCACCGGGACGATACGGGCGTCCGCGGCCGCGAGCTCCTCACCGTCGGACAGCTTGCGCACGCCCGCGTACACCTGCCAGCCCTGCTGCGCCATGCGCACGCAGATGGCCTTACCGATGCCCCGGGCCGCGCCGGTGACCAACACAGAGTTCATGGCCTCAGCCTAGAACGGGACCATTCGGATCGCGCCCCCGGCGATTTGCGGATGCCGGATATGCGCGCGGCTGCGAACATATCCCGATGGGGAGTGTCCTGATAACCGGTGACCTGCACGGGAACACCAAACACGCGCTGACGCTGGTGCAGGTCGCGGCGCGCAACGACTGCGCGCGCATGTTCGTGGTGGGGGATTTCGGGGCCTGGGAGCACGTGCACTCGGGCCGGCGGTACTTCGACGTGGTGAACAAGGCGGCCGAACGGGCCGGTGTGATCGTCTATTTCCTGGACGGCAACCACGACAAGAGTTCGCTGCTGCACGAGCTGTACGACGACCAGCGCGACGACGAGGGCTTCCTGATGTGCCGCAAGCAGGTCCGCTATGCGCCACGCGGGCACCGCTGGACCTGGGACGGCACCACCTTCGCCGCGTTCGGCGGCGCCCGCTCGACCGACAAGGGCTGGCGGCTGGCCCGGGAGGCCCGCAAGGAGGAGCAGGCCGCCAAGCGGCGCGTCTACGGTTCCGCCCGCATGCCGGTCACCGCGGGGACGCTGTGGTTCCCGGAGGAGGAGATGGCCGACGACGAACTGGACGCCCTGCTCGGCGCGGACGCCACGCCGGTCGACATCCTGCTCACCCACGACAAGCCGCGCGCCACCAAACCCAAGTTCAACCGCAAGAACAAGCCGGAATGCTTCCCCAATCAGGACCGCATCCAGCGCGTGGTCGAGACGCTGCACCCAGCCCTGCACCTGCATGGGCATCTGCACTACCGCTACACCGACACCATCCCCTCGGGCGGCGACCACTGGACACGGGTCGAGGGGCTCGCGGCCGATCCGGATGCTTCGCAACATCCCGCGTACACCCAGGAGCACTCCTGGCTGGTAGTGCCACTGCCCTATGGCACGGCCGCGGTGGATCAGCCGCGCGCGGGCTGATCCACCCGCCTCGCGATGTCATCCGGATGATTCGGGTTATTCAGGCAATGAGGTGTTATTCGGGTGCGGCACTCCGCTTCCGGCGGGCATGCTGCACACCATGAGTGAGACCTTCACCATCCGCATGGACGGGGATATGCCCCTGACGGTGATCGATACCGGACTATCCGACCTGCGCTGGTACGGCGAGGAACTCACGGACCCGGTCACCGAGGGCAGTCGCCGCCTGTACCGGGCCGGTCTGTCCACCCGAGCCGTCACCATCCACTACGAGGACGACGAACTCGAGATCAACCTGCCGGTCGGATCCTGCGAGGAGGACTGCGAACTCGCGCTCGGCATCGTCCGCCGGGCCGCGGTGCACAGCGGATCGCCGATCGAAACCGACCACGGCGAACTGAGTCTCGGCGAACTCGACGATGTCTTCGACGCCGATTGGCGTGAGCAGCAACTCACTTCCGCGATCCGGGTGGCGGCCCAGCTCGTCGCCCGCGACGGGGGCGTCATCTCGCTGCCCGGCCCCAATCGCAGTCTCTGCCTGGGTCCCCGGCTGATCGGCCAGCTGGAGAATGCCGCGCCCGCCCAACTGGTGGCGCTCATGCGCCGGGTCCAGTGGCCGGACCCGCGCTACGAACAGGCCGGCACCTTCGAGGCGACCCGCCCTGAATCGCTGGAGAAGGTCACCTTCTCGATCCTGCTCCCCGATCGCGACTGCATCATGCCGTATACCAACCGGCTCCTGTTGCGGGACAACGACGACAACATCATCCTCATCCCGCGCAAGGCGCTGTCCAGTCTGCCGGTCTTCGTGACCCCGCTGGACGACGGCAACGATCTGGTCGACGCCATCGCCCCGATCGCCTGGGAGCAGGTTTGCGTGGCGGCCCGCCAGCTTCAGGTGGCGCTCTAGCGCGCGGGCTCGTCGTAGGACGAGGTGCCCTCGTCGAGCAGTGGCTCGTCGGCCTTGAAATGTGCTGGGGCGAACAGGCGTAGCGCGTGGTAGCCGGTGATGACCACGACGGTGCCGAGAGCGATACCGCTGAGCGTGAAGTTGTCGGTGAACTTCATGCTCACATTGCCGATGCCGATGATGAGACCGGCGGCAGCGGGCACCAGATTGAGCGGATTGCGCAGGTCCACACCGGCATTCGTCCAGATCTGCGCGCCGAGCAGGCCGATCATGCCGTAGAGGATGACCGTGATGCCGCCCAGCACGCCGCCGGGGATGGCCGCGACAATGGCGCCGAACTTCGGGCAGAGACCGAACAGCAGCGCGAAACCGGCTGCGGCCCAATAGGCGGCGGTCGAGTAGACGCGGGTGGCGGCCATGACGCCGATGTTCTCGGAGTAGGTGGTGTTGGGCGGGCCGCCCACCGCGGTGGAGAGCACGGAGGCGACGCCGTCCGCGGCGATGGCGGTGCCGAGCTTGTCGTCCAGATTGTCGCCGGTCATCTCGCCGACAGCCTTGACGTGCCCGGCGTTTTCGGCGACCAGGGCGATCACCACGGGCAGCGCGACCAGCACGGCCGACCACTGGAACACGGGGGCATGGAAAGCGGGCAGCCCGAGCCAATCCGCCTTGCCGACACCGGACAGGTCCAGCCGCCAGTGATCGGTGACCTTGCCGCTGCCGTCAGTGGAATGGATCTTGCCGAAGACCCGGTCCAGCACCCAGGAGAAGCCGTAACCGAACACCAGGCCCAGGAAAATGGCTATGCGCGACCAGAATCCGCGCAACCCCACCACGGCGAGCCCGGTGAACAGCATGACCAGCAGGGCCGTCCACTGATCCTGCGGCCAATACGTCGCCGCGGTCACCGGCGCCAGATTGAACCCGATCAGCATGACCACCGCACCGGTGACCACCGGCGGCATGGCCGCGTGAATGATCCGCGCCCCGAACCGCTGCACGGCCAGACCGATCAGGAAAAGCACCACACCCACCGCGAGGCACGCACCCGTGACCGTCGCGCTACTGCCGCCCTGCGCCCGGATCACCGCCGCCACACCCACGAAGGACAGCGAGCACCCCAGATAACTCGGCACCCGCCCGCGTGTAGCCAGCAGGAACAGCACGGTGGCGACGCCGGACATCATGATGGCCAGATTGGGATCCAGCCCCATCAGCACCGGCGCCACGAAACTGGCCCCGAACATCGCCACCACATGCTGCGCCCCCAGCCCGATGGTCCGCGGCCAGCTCAACCGCTCATCCGGCCGCACCACCACCCCAGCCGCCGGCGTCCGCCCATCCCCGCCATGCAACTTCCAGCGGACACCCAAATCCATACACCGCCCGCTTTCCTGAGCTCGGGAAACAAACCGGCGATCATCGTAGTGCCGCCCCCACCACCCACCCACGCCCCACGCTGACGGCGACTAGCCGAGGCCGTAGCGGCGGCGGATCGGCGCGGGGAGGGCGTAGGGGTTCGGCTCCTCGGGATCGGCAGCGTGGGGAGGGGCGGTGGTCGCCGGGCACTCGGCCGCAAAGCTGTGCAGCGCCGCGAGAACCGTGGGATCGTCGGCGAGTTCGCCTCTCAGGCCGGCGGCCAGCGCGCGTACTGACTGCAGGGCGTCGCGGTGGGCCGCGCTGATCGCTTGTGCGAGGGCGGGATCCGATAGCGTCAGGCCGGTGATCCGGCCATCGGCGGCCACCTCTATCCACACTCGACCGCAGGTCGCCGTCGCGCGTACCCGAGAGGTGGCGTCCTGTACCCGG
This sequence comes from Nocardia sp. NPDC020380, assembly GCF_044386975.1. Lineage (NCBI taxonomy): Bacteria > Bacillati > Actinomycetota > Actinomycetes > Mycobacteriales > Nocardiaceae > Nocardia > Nocardia sp. NPDC020380. The sequence goes on from NZ_JBIRVQ010000005.1 coordinate 158,405, forward strand.
CGAGCCTTGCGAGCTATCGCCGCCAGGCGGTCCTTCCCTGTCATGGTTCGCAGGTTAGGGGCGCCGGGTGGGTTGGGTTGGGCGAGTGGGAACTTCGCACCGGGTGGTCAGGGTTGGACGCGGATTTGCTGCATCATGTCGTGGTCCTCGTGGTCGAGGTTGTGGCAGTGCCAGACGTAGCCGCGGATGTCGGGATTGGAGTCGGAGGCGGGCATGAACATGCCGCCGGACATGTCGGTGGTGGGGGTCGGGGACATGGCTTCCGCGCCCGGTGGAATCGGGATGGGCATGTCGGGGTCGGCGCCGATCTCGTCGGGGGTGGGCCAGTAGACGAGGATGCGGGTGATGGTGTCGGTGGGGCATTCGACGGTGTCTTTCCAGCCGACTTCCCAAAGGGGCGGGGGCTGTTGGGGGCCGAGGGCGAAGGCGTCGGCCGAGTTGGCCCAGCGGGTTCCGAAGGCGGGTGGCGGATTCGCCAGCCAGTAGGCGGAGGTCAGGATGGGCTGGCGGCCGATCACCCGGAGATGGGCCAGGTGCCAGTGCATGGGGTGGTCGAACGGTGTGGTGTTGACGATGTTCCACTGCTCGACCGTGCCGGCGCGCGCCGTATCGATGTCCGAGGTCAGGAAGGGGAGATTGTTCTGCGCCATCATGGTCGGGAACACGGCTGCGGCACGGGACGGATCGTTCAGGCCGATGAGGGTCGCGGTGCGGAGCAGGTCGGGCCGGGCGAGGGGTGGCAGGGCGGCGGGCAGGCCGTCACCGCCGCGTAGGAGGGGTGGGATCGAGGCCGCGGGCCCGGGACCGGAGACGGCGAACCGCATGATCCGGCGCAGTTCGGGCACCATGAAAACCTCGTTGCCGAGATCGTTCTCGGCGGTATTGATCAGCTCGACGGTGGTCCCGTCCGCGAGCTCGCTGAAATCCACCAGCAGATCCACCCGCTCGGCATTGCTCACCCGCAGGGACGGCGTCGCCACCGGCGCGTCGAGCAGTCCCTGATCGGTGCCGATGACATGGAACAGCATGCCGTTGGAGAACTCGAAAATATAAGGCCGCGAGTTGGATCCGTTCAGCAACCGGAACCGGTAGAGCGTGCGCCGCACCGCCAGCTCCGGCCACACCACGCCGTTCACGCAGCAGGTGTCGCCGAACTGCCCGGACTGGTTGTATCCCTCGGGGATGTACCGCGCGACCATGGGTTGCAGGCTGCCGTCGGCATTGAAAGTCCGGTCCTGCACGATGAGCGGGATCTCGAACTCCCCACTGGGCAGCCCCAGCGGATTGTCCGCTCGCCCCGTATCGAATTCGTCTCGCAGGTAGTAGATCCCGGCCAGTCCCGCCTGCACATTCAGCCGGTTGATACCCATGGCGTGATCGTGGTACCAGAGGGTCGCGGCCTCCTGCCGGTTGTTGTAGGTGTAGCTCGGCCCGCCGCCATTGCGCCAGTTGACGAGTGGATGCCCGTCCGAGGCGGGCGAGTTGACCCCGCCGTGCAGGTGGACGGTGAACCGCGGATCGGTGCGATCCAGCTCGGTGACGCCGTGCATGGTGAGATCCACATGCGGCGCCAGCGGATGAGCGCCGAGCTGATTGCGGAAGCTGATGCGCGCCACCCGATCCCGATGCGCCTCCAGATTCGGCCCCAGCAGTGGCTGCCCGAATCCCCAGGTGCGCGTCTCGGGTAGATCCCGGTGATAGCGGTGCACACCGTCGGTTGCGATGATCAACTGCCCAGCCACGGTGTGTGTTTCGGGAATGGGCAGCGCATCCACATAGGGTTGCAGCACCGGCGAGTGATAGTTGAGCGGCGTGTAAGTCGGTGCGGGCAGCGGCGGAATGGGCACCGGCGGTGGCGGTAGGGGAACCGGTTCAGCGGCCGCAGAAGCCATGTAGCCCGTGCCCATCACGCCGAGCGCACCCAGCAGGAAACCCCTTCTCGGCAGTTTCTCGTTCATCGGATCCATCGTCCGTCGAATCCGATCATTACGGACGCAAACGACAAAAACCGCACACCGAATTACGGTGTGAGGCTTTCGAAAGGGCGAAACTCAGCCCAAGCGTTCGATGATGGTCACGTTTGCGGTACCGCCACCCTCACAGATGGTGAGCAGACCGTACCGTCCGTTCACCCGCTCCAGCTCATTGAGCAGCGAGGCGAAAAGCTTTGCGCCGGTGGCGCCGAGCGGATGCCCGAGCGCGATGGCGCCGCCGTTCACGTTCACCTTCTCCGGATTCGCGCCGGTCTCCTTCAGCCAGGCCAGCACCACGGACGCGAAGGCCTCGTTGATCTCGATGACGTCCATGTCGTCGATGGTGAGCCCGGTCTTCTCCAGCGCCCACTTGGTGGCCGGGATCGGCGCGGTGAGCATGTAGATCGGGTCCGCGCCGCGGGCGCTCACGTGGTGGATGCGGGCGCGTGGGGTGAGCCCGTACTCCTGCACCGCCCAATCCGAGGCCAGCAGGGTGGCGCTGGCGCCGTCGGAGATCTGGCTGGCGAGGGCGGCGGTGATGCGGCTGCCCTCGGCGAGCGGCTGCAGGCCGGCCATTTTCTCCAGGCTGGTCTCGCGCGGGCCCTCGTCGATCCAGAAGTCGCCGACCGCCACGATCTCGCGATCGAACTTGCCCTCCACGATGGCCTTGCGGGCGCGGTCGTGCGAGCGCAGCGCCCACTCCTCCATCTCGCGGCGGGAGATGTCCCACTTCTCGGCGATCATGGTGGCCGAATTGAACTGCGACACTTCGCCGGTGCCGTAACGGTGATCCCAGCCGTGCGAGCCCACGAACGGGCCCTCGAAGCCGTACTGCTGACCCGCGAGCATGGCGGCCGAGATCGGAATCGCGCTCATGTTCTGCAGACCGCCCGCCACGATCACCTCGGCGGTGCCGGACATGATGGCCTGCGCGCCGAAGGTGATGGCCTGCTGCGAGGAACCGCACTGCCGGTCCACGGTCACGCCCGGCACCGATTCCGGGTAGCCGGCCGCCAACCACGCAGTGCGCGCGACGTTTCCGGCCTGCGGGCCGATGGTGTCGCAGCAGCCGAACATCACATCGTCCACGGCCACCGGGTCGATCTCGTTGCGCCCCATCAGTCCTTTGATGGCGGCCGCGCCGAGGTCGGCGGGGTGCACGGCGGAGAGTGCGCCACCACGCTTGCCGACGGGTGTGCGCACGGCATCGATCACGTACGCCTCACGCATGGGCGCATACTGGCGGCGGGAGGTTGCAGACATTGGAACTCCTACTGCTGAACTGCGGGGTTGGTGAGCCCGTCCAGGACGATGCTCAGGTACTGCTTCGCCAGGCTGTCGACCGTGATGCGGCCGCCCGGCGCGTACCAGCGCACTGACACCCACACGGTGTCGCGCAAAAAGCGGTAGGCCAGTTCGATATCGAGTTCCGGCCGGAAAGTTCCGTCGGCGACACCGGTGGCGAGCACCTGGTGCCAAAGTTCGCGGAATTCTTTGTTGTATTCGGCGATGTAACCGAATCGTGGTGTGTCACTGAGGCGTTTCGCCTCGGCCTGATAGATCGCGACCGCCGCATGGAATCGGTCGAACGATTCATAGGACGTAATGACCAAGGCTTCCAGCGTGTCCCGTGCGGCCAGCCCGGACGCCACGATCTCGCGGTACCGCCCGAAGAGGTCGTCGAGGAAGCCGCGCAGGATTTCGTCCACCATTGCTTCTTTGGAATCGAAGTGGTGGTAGAGACTCCCCGATAGAATCCCCGCCGCGTCCGCAATGTCACGAACGGTGGTAGCGCGCAGGCCCCGCTCCGCGAACAGGTTCGCGGCCAGGCCGAGCAGCTCGTTGCGACGTGCGGATTTGGCGGGGTCAGGTGAGGTCACCGCCTCAATATACAACCAAGCATTTGCTTGGTCCACACGGCCCGGCGATCAGCGCACCGAGTAGCGCAGCGGCGAGGACACGGACAGGTCCGCGAGCAGCCGATCACAGATGACCACCGGGGAAATCCCCGCTCGGGCCATGCGAGCCACCAGCGCCAGCCGGCGTTCGGGACTGTCCCACTCAACGGTCATCGGGGCCCGGCCGGGCCCCGCGTCCACGGTCGCCATCACGCGCGCGGGGCTTCCGTCGATGGTGGGTTCCTCGATGATCTTGAGAACCATCCCCCGCTGCCACGCCCGATATGTCTCCATATCCGCCCCCACTACCAATTTGTCTGTGGCAGCACATAACCCCTGCGCAATGCCGTCGGCGAAGGCATTGTGATCGAAACGCAGCTGCCGGCAACTGCGCACCACCTCCAGCAGGTCGGCGCGCACTTCACACAACAGCTCGGTCTGTTTCCTGCGGTGCTGTTCGGCCTCCGTCTCCCCGTAGCCCGTCTCCCGGGACAGGCCGAGCCGGCGCGCGCGATCACGATCGTGGATCATGTCGCGGCGCAGCGCCGCTCGTGGATCGCGAGTCACATCGGACTCGTCCACGGCGTGCTGTTCCAGAATCTGCGCCGCGCGCATGGCGGTGGCGCATTCGGAATCGTGGTCGAGCAATTCCGCACCGAACGTCAGTGCGGCCAGCACGACCTTGTCGAGTCTTCGGCGCGCCAGGACAACCTCGCGCACCAGCTCGAGTTCCCAATCCTCGTGGATTTCCTCTGTGGCTGCTTGTTGTCGGCGATCCGGACCCATGGGTCGCGCCCTTCGACTAGCGGAACCGGCCTAAACCAGGATTGCACAATGACACCATCCGTGCGCCAGCCATTTTCCGCTCATTAAACATCGGGTCCCGACCGACCCCCGGCATTCGGCCATCATGACCGAAAACCGAAGGCCCACCCGAATTTCGGGTGGGCCTTGGAGTGCGCCGAGCGTTCGACATTCACTCGATGGTCGAGACTCAGGTACCCCTAAGCCCGCTGACTGGAAATGGAAACCACTTCGCCCGTGAGGTAAGTCGTGTAATCGCTCGCCAGCATGGCGATGGTCGCGGCCACCTCCCACGGTTCCGCCGCCCGTCCGAACGCCTCACCGGCCGCCAGCCGGTCCAGCAGGTCGGCGGAGGTCACCTTGTCGAGGAAGGCGTGCCGGGCGATGGACGGCGCGACGGCATTGATACGCACGCCGAATTCGGCCGCCTCCACCGCGGAGCAGCGGGTCAGCGCCATGACGCCGGCCTTGGCCGCGGCATAGTGCGCCTGGCCGTGCTGGGCCCGCCAGCCGAGCACGCTGGCATTGTTCACGATCACGCCGCCGTGCCCGGCCTCGCGGAAATAGCGCAGTGCGGCGCGGGTGCAGCGGAAGGTGCCGTTGAGGGTGATGTCGAGGACCTTGTCCCACTGCTCGTCGGTCATGTCCACCACCGGCGTCTCGCCGCCCAGGCCCGCATTGTTGACCACGACATCGATGCGGCCCAGCGCCTGCGCGGCGGCGGTGATGAGCGCGTCCACCTGTTCGGTGCTGGAGACGTCGCAGACCACGGAAGCGATTCGGCGATCGGGGAATTCGGCCTGCAGCGCGGCCTCGGTCTCCTTCAGGCGGCGTTCGTGCCAGTCCGAGACCACCACGTCGGCGCCCTCGGAGAGCAGCCGGCGCGCGGTCGCGGAGCCGATGCCGGTGCCCGCGGCGGCGGTGACGACCGCGGTCTTACCCGCCAGCAGATTGTGGCCGCCGGTGATTTCAGGAGCAGTGGACAAGTCGACGGTGTTCATGGAGCGTTCGCTTCGCTCACTCATGGCCGAGCCTCTCGCGGAAGTCCGAGCACCCGCTCGGAGATGATGTTGCGCTGCACTTCATTCGAGCCGCCGTAGATGGTGTCGGCGCGGCTGAAGAGGAAAAGTCGTTGCCAGGCATTGAGATCGTCGCCGGGGGCGTCGGCGATGAGGCCCGGCGCGCCCAGCACGTCCATGGCCAGTTCGCCCAGTCCCCGATGCCAATTCGCCCACAGCAGCTTGGTGACCGAGGCCTGGCCGGCGGCGGTGCGGGCATCCACGGATGCTCCGTCGTGCCCGGATTCCAGGGTGCGCAGCACGTGTGCGCGCAGTACCCGCAGGCCCACCCAGGCCTTGTCGAATCGGTCTGCGATGACCGGGTTTTCGATCGCACCGTTGGTGCGGGCCACCGCTTCCAGGTCGGCGAGTTCGCGCGCGTAGCGGATCTGCTGCCCCATGGTGGAGATGCCGCGCTCGAAGGTGAGCGTGCCCATCGCCACCTTCCAGCCGTCGCCGGGCACGCCGACCACGAGATCGGCTGCGGTGCGGGCATTGTCGAAGAAGACCTCGTTGAATTCCGCGGTCCCGGTGAGCTGGATGATGGGCCGGATCTCGACGCCGGGCTGCTTCATGGGCACCAGCAGGTAGGACAGGCCGTGGTGGCGGCTCGAGCCCTTCTCGGTGCGGGCGACCACGAAGCACCAGTCGGACAGGTGCGCGAGCGAGGTCCAGATCTTCTGGCCGTTGATCACCCATTCGTCGCCGTCGAGGTAGGCGGAGGTGGCCACGGCGGCCAGGTCCGAGCCCGCGCCGGGTTCGGAGTAGCCCTGGCACCAGAGTTCGGTGACATTGCGGATGCCGGGCAGGAAGCGCCGCTTCTGCGCCTCGGTGCCGAAGGCGATGACGGTGGGGCCGAGCAGTTCCTCGCCGAGGTGCGAGACCCGGCTCGGGGCGTCGGCCTTGGCGTACTCCTCGTGGAAGATGACCTGCTGTTGCAGTGTCGCGTCGCGGCCGCCCCATTCCACGGGCCAGCCCAGGCAGGTCAGCCCGGCGGCGGCCAGGGCGCGGTCCCATTCGAGGCGTTCGTCGAAGGCCTCGTGCTCGCGCCCCGGACCACCCAGACCGCGCAGTTCGCGGAACTGGCCGTTCAGGTTCTCGGCCAGCCATTCCCGCACCTCGGCACGGAATTCGGCGTCATCAGCAGGGGTGTTCCCACTGGCCGGTTCGGGGGTCTGGATCATGCTCACGTCGGTAGAGTAACCTACCAAGCACTTGCTTTGTTAGACCCATTCCCGGACGGCGAGGAAACCCCGTGACATCTCCTCCGCAGACCACACCGCTGGCCCTGCACGCGGCGGCCGCCGCCTACGGCGACGCGCCCGCTGTCGCCGACGGTGCCGTGCGGCCGACCTGGTCGCAACTGCTGGACTCGGTCCGTGAGACGGCGCGTGCGCTGCTCGCGCGCGGCGTGCAGCGCGGCGACCGGATCGGCATCTGGGCGCCCAATACCCACCACTGGGTCACCGCGCTGCTGGCCACGCATTACGTGGGCGCGGTCATCGTGCCGCTCAATACGCGGTACGTGGCGGCCGAGGCGGCGGATGTGCTGTCGCGGGTGGAGGCCAAGGCGCTGTTCATCAGCGGCACCTTCCTGGGGCGCGACCGGCTGGCCGAATTGCGATCCACCGCACCGGATCTGGGGATCGAGACGACCATCGTCATCCCGGTCGAGGGCGAGGAACCCGTCGAGAACGCCATCGCCTGGTCGGAACTCGGCAAGGTGGCCGAGGCCGTCAGCCTCGGCGACGCCATCGCCCGCGCGGAATCGGTATCGCCCAACGATCTTTCGGACATCCTCTTCACCTCCGGCACCACCGGGCGCAGCAAGGGCGTGCTCATCGCGCACCACCAGCTGCTCACCAGCGCGCGGGCCTGGGCCGATTGCGCGACCCTGAACAATGGCGACCGCTACCTGGTGGTGCCGCCGTTCTTCCACAGCTTCGGTTACAAGGCGGGCATCATCACCTGCCTGGCCACCGGCGCGACCATCGTGCCGCAGGCCGTGTTCGACGTGCGCGAGACCATGCGGCTCATCCACGACGAGCGCATCACCGTGCTCACCGGACCGCCGACCATCCACCAGACCATCCTCGATCACCCGGCCCGCGCCGAGGCGGACCTGTCCAGCCTGCGCGTCGCGGTCACCGGCGCGGCCACCGTGCCGGTCGTGCTCATCGAGAGACTGCGCGGCGAACTCGATTTCGAGGTGGTGCTGACCGCGTACGGGCAGACCGAATCCGGCGGCTTCGGCACCATGTGCCGGCCCGAGGACTCCGCCGAGACCATCGCCAATACCTGCGGGCGCGTCATCGACGGCTTCGAGATGAAGCTCGCCGACAACGGTGAACTGCTGCTCCGCAGCGAGCAGGTGATGCGCGGCTACCTCGACGATCCACAGGCCACCGCCGCCGCCATCGATCCCGACGGCTGGCTGCACACCGGCGATGTCGCCGTCATCGACGACCGCGGCTACATGAAGGTCACCGACCGGCTCAAGGACATGTACATCTCCGGCGGCTTCAATGTGTATCCCGCCGAAGTGGAACAGGCCATGGCGCGGCTCGACGGCATCGCCGAGACCGCGGTCATCGGCGTCCCCGACGAGCGCATGGGCGAGGTCGGCAAGGTGTTCGTGGTGCCCCGGGCCGGCGTGCGGCTCACCGCCGAAGACGTGCTGGCACATGCCCGGACGCTGCTGGCCAACTTCAAGATGCCGAAGTACGTGGAATTCCGCGACGAGCTGCCCTACAACGCCGCCGGGAAGGTTCTCAAGCGGCAATTACGTGAGGAGAAGGCGTGAGCGAGCAACTGGGTCCCATCCCGGACGAGGGCGATGTCGTCCTCTACGAGAAGCGCGGGCCGATCGCGGTCGTCACGCTCAACCGGCCCGACTACCGCAATGCGCAGAACTCGGTCATGACCTACGCCCTCGACGCCGCCTTCGTGCGGGCCGTCGAGGATCCGGAGGTGAAGGTGATCGTGCTGGGCGGCGCCGGAAAGCATTTCAGCGCCGGGCACGATATCGGCACCCCGGGACGCGATCACCACATCAGCTACGAGAACAAGGCCGTCATGTGGTGGGACCATGTCAACCGGCCGGGCGGGGATCAGCGCTTCGCGCGCGAATCCGAGGTGTACCTGGGCATGTGCCGGCGCTGGCGGGAGATCCCCAAGCCGACCATCGCCATGGTGCAGGGCGCCTGCATCGCGGGCGCGCTCATGCTGGCGTGGGCCTGCGACATGATCGTCGCCTCCGAGGACGCGTTCTTCTCCGATCCCGTGGTGCGCATGGGTATTCCGGGCGTCGAGTACTTCGCGCACCCGTGGGTGCTCGGACCGCGGCGAGCCAAGGAGGTGCTGTTCACCGGTGAACGCTTCACCGCCGCACAGGCTTACGAGTGGGGCATGGTGAACCGGGTCGTCGCCCGCACGGATTTGGAGAGCGAGACGTTCGCGCTCGCCGAGAAGATCTCGGAGATGCCGTCCTTCGGTCTGGCGCTGACCAAGAAGGCCGTCAACCAGTGCGAGGACCTGATGGGCATGCGCGCGGGGATGGATTCGGTGTTCGGGCTGCACCACTTCGCGCACGCGCACAATGCCGAGGTCGGCACCGATCCGCTCGGCGGGATGAACGCCAAGTCCATGAAAGCTGCCGCTACGAACAATGATGGGGCGAAATAGGTGAATCTCGAATTCGACGCCAAGACAGCGGAATTCCGGCGCGAGGTTCGCGAGTTCCTGGCGGCCAATGTGCCCGCCACTCCGCTGCAGTCCATGGACACGAAGGAGGGCTTCGAGGCCCACCGGGCATGGGAGGCGCAGCTCGCCGACGCGCGGCTGTCCTGTGTCGCCTGGCCCGCCGAATACGGTGGCCGCGACGCCTCTCTGACGGAATGGGTGATCTTCGAAGAGGAGTACTACGCGGCCGGCGCACCCGGACGCGTCTCCCAGAACGGCATCTTCCTGCTCGCGCCCACCCTGTTCGAGCACGGCTCGCCCGAGCAGCTCGCGCGCATCATGCCGAGAATGGCGCGCGCCGAGGACATCTGGGCGCAGGCCTGGTCCGAGCCCGAGGCCGGATCCGACCTCGCGGGGATCCGCTCCACCGCCAAGCGCACCGACGGCGGCTGGCTGCTCAACGGGCAGAAGACCTGGAGTTCGCGAGCCTCGTTCGCGGACTGGGGATTCGGGCTCTTCCGCAGCGATCCGGAGGCCGAACGGCATCGCGGGCTCACCTATGTGATGTTCCCGCTCACCGCGGCAGGCGTCACCGTGCGGCCGATTCCGCAGCTGGACGGCGAGCCCGGGTTCGCGGAGATCTTCCTCGACAATGTGTTCGTGCCGGACGCCGATGTGATCGGCGAGGCCAATAACGGCTGGAAGGTGGCCATGGCCACGTCCAGCAACGAGCGCGGGCTCTCGCTGCGCGCACCGGGACGGTTCACCGCCACCGCCGCCAAGCTCATCGAGCTGTGGCGCGCAACGGCTTCCGACACCGACACGGCCGCCCGGGACCGCGTCGTGGACGCGTGGGTCGGCGCCGAGGCCTACCGGCTCAATACCTGGGCCACCGTCACCCGGCTCGCCGAGGGCGGCCAGCTGGGGGCGGAATCCTCGGTCAACAAGGTGTTCTGGTCCGAACTCGATATCGCCATGCACGAGACCGCACTGGACCTGCACGGCGCCGCCGCCGAACAGGAGTCGGCCTGGACCGACGGCTACCTGTTCTCGCTGGCGGGGCCGATCTACGCGGGCACCAACGAAATTCAGCGCAATATCATCGCCGAACGCCTGCTCGGGCTGCCGCGCTAGCTGCGTCTGTACAAGAACGGGAGACGACATGCGATTCGCAATCACCGCAGAACAACAGGACTTCGCCGCCAGCCTGCGCAAAATGGGCGAGTCCGCGAAAACCCCGGGCGTCGTGCGCGCCTGGGGCGCGGGCGACACCGCCCCCGGGCGGGCGCTCATCGGCCAGCTCGCCGAAGCGGGCGCGCTCGGGCTCACCATCACCGAGGACAACGGCGGCTTCGGCGCCGGACCCGTCGAACTGGTGGTGGCCTTCACCGAGATCGGGCGCGCGGCCGTGCCGGGTCCACTGGTGGAAACCGCCGCCGCCATTCCCGCACTGCTGCAAGCACTCCCGGACACCGCCGCGGCCGCCGAATGGCTGCCGCAGTTCGCCGAGGGCGCCAAGCTGGGCACCGTCGCCCTGACATCGGCGCACCGGTCGGGGGCCGTGGGAGCGGCGAACTCCACCACCGGAGCGCACGCCGACACGGCGAACAGTTCGCGCGCGGACGCCACCGCGGAGGCGCCCGGATTCAGTTCCGGCTGGGCTGCCGGGGCGCCGACCGCGCTCGACGCCGATATCGCCGATCTGGCGCTGATCGCCGAGGGCGATCGGATCTGGCTCGCCACCCCCGGCGCACCGGTCAAGTCGGTGGATGCCGCGCGCCGGCTGTTCACCCTGCAGCCGGGCGAGGTGCTCGCCGAGGGCGACGGCGTCCGCGCCGCAATAGATCTCGCCTTCGACACCGGCGCCCTGGCCGCCGCCGCGCAACTGCTCGGCGCGGGCCGCGCCCTGCTGGACACCAGCGTCGAATACGTGAAGCAGCGCCAGCAGTTCGGCACCCCGATCGGCCGCTACCAGGCCATCAAGCACCACCTGGCGAACACCCTCATCGACCTGGAAATGGCGCAGCCACTGCTCTATCGGGCCGCCCTCACCCTCCAGGACGACGCGGACCCGGTCACCCGCTCCCGCGACATCTCCGCCGCGAAACTGGCCTGCGGCGAGGCCGCCTACCAGGCCGCCCGCATCGCCCTCCAGGTCCACGGCGCCATCGGCTACACCGCCGAATACGACCTGTCGCTCTGGCTGACCAAGGTCACTGCCCTCCGTTCCGCCTGGGGCACACCGGAACTGCACCGCACCCGCATCGCCGCGGCCCTGCGCGGTGAGACCGCCGCATGACGGCGGCCGTGCAACGCCTCCTGGGCCACCCGGCAGCCGACGGCGGAACGCCGCCGGAAGGGGTCGGGGAAGCTGCTCCACCGCAGCATGATCCGGCCACCATGTCGGCAATCAGCGCCTCTGGAGCCGAGTCCGCGCAGTTCAGCCCGCTCGTCGCACGGGCAGTGCGGGCACTACGGAACTTCTCGGCCGACAGCACGACATACGATCTCGGCGCGCGCCGGCGGGCCGGACACTTCGCCACGACGGGAGTGCATGCATGAGCATCACCGCTGAACAGCAGGAACTCGCGACGACGGTGCGGGCCGTGCTGGCCAAGCACGGGGACAGTGCGGCCATGCGGCGCGGGCTCGCGGGTGAGCGCGGGTACGACGAGCAGTTGTGGCAGTTGCTGTGCGAGCAGGTCGGGGTTGCGGCGCTGGCGATTCCGGAGGAATTCGGGGGCGTCGGGGTCGGACTGGTCGAGGCGCTGCTGGTGGTCGAGGAGCTCGGGCGGACGCTGGCCGCGCCGCCGATGCTCGGATCGGCCGTGCTCGGGGTGCAGGCATTGCTGCTGGCGGGCAATGCCGAAGCCGATGAGCGGCTGCTGCCGGAGGTCGCGGAGGGTGTCCGCACCCTGGCGGTGTGCTGGGCCGGGGACGGCGGCTGGGACTCCTTCGGCGTGCGCGCCGAGAACGGAACCCTCACCGGGAGTGCGCATTACGTGCTCGACGGCACCTATGCCGACACCCTGCTGGTGCTCACCGCGGATGGACTGTACGAAGTCGACGGCGACGCGCCGGGCGTGACCCGGACCGCCGTGCCGCCCATGGACCCGACCCGGCGGCTCACCACCATCGAGTTCGCGGCCGTCCCGGCGCGTGCGCTCGGCACGGTCGACCTCGCGCGCCTGCGCGAAATCGCCTGGGCCGCAGTGGCAGCCGATCAACTCGGCACGGCCGAGCAGTGCCTCGACATGACCGTCGAGTACAGCAAGTCCCGCGTTCAGTTCGGCCGCCCCATCGGCAGCTTCCAGGCCCTGAAGCACCGCATGGCCGACATGTACGTGCTGGTGGAATCCGCCAGATCCGTTATCTACCTGGCGATTTCGGGCCTGGCCGACGGTACCGCCGAAGCTGTGGATGTGGCCGCGGCCCGCCTGCACGCTATCGACACCCTGAACTCGGTGGTCTCCGAAACCGTCCAGATGCACGGCGGCATCGCGATCACCTGGGAGCACGACGCGCACCTCTTCTTCAAGCGCGCCCACGGCGACGCCCAGCTTTTCGGCGTCCCGTCCCGCCCCCTGGCCCGACCGGCCTAGTCACCACCACGGCCCGAACGGCCCGCACGCGACCAGCGTGCGGGCCGTTTTTGGTCTGTGTCCCATCTCACCCAGGTAAATATAGTTAGCATATGTAATTAGATAGTTAGCTTATGTAACATAATTCAGGTGCAGCTGACCCAGGCAACCGAGCCCCTCGCCCCTTCTCTCGAGGAGAGTCTGGTCGACATCGTCGTCGGCTCGACCCAGCTCAACCGCCTGGCCGGAGTACTCGGCGACATAGATCTGCCGCACGCCGTGATGCGGGCCCTCGGGACCCTCGACGAATACGGCCCACTGCGGATCAGCGACTTCGCTCGCATCGACCGATGCTCGCAACCGGCAGCAACGACGCTGATCGGACGGCTGACCGAAGCCGGCCTGGCCACGCGGACCAAGGACCCCCACGACTCCAGAGCCGTGGTCGTGACCCTCACCCCCGCGGGCCGGGACCGGCTGGCCGCCGCCCGCACCGGCCTCGGCAGCTCCCTCGCCGCACACCTTCCCGACTTCGATCCCGCCAGACTGGCCCGCCTGCAACAGGACCTGAACGACCTCGTCGAAGCCTTGAAAGCCGTCACCACCACTCGTAGATGAGGACATGCCCGTGAGCACCATCTCGGTCGCCCGGCCAACCGCCGTCGGCGAACCCGCGAAAACCAAGCAGCCCAAGGCCGTCTGGGCCGTCGCCTTCGCGTCGGTCATCGCGTTCATGGGCATCGGACTGGTCGACCCGATCCTGAAGCCGATCGGCGAGCAGCTGCACGCCTCGCCTTCTCAGGTGACACTGCTGTTCACCAGCTACATGCTGGTCACGGGCGTGGCCATGCTGATCACCGGTGTGGTGTCCAGCCGGTTCGGGGCCAAGAAGACACTGCTCGCCGGGCTGGCCATCATCGTGCTGTTCGCCGCTCTCGCAGGCAGTTCCGGCACCGTCGGGCAGATCGTCGGCTTCCGCGCCGGCTGGGGTCTGGGCAATGCGCTGTTCATCGCGACCGCGCTGGCCACCATCGTGGGTGCGGCCACCGGCGGCACCGCGCGGGCCATCATCATGTACGAGGCCGCGCTGGGGATCGGCATCGCCGCCGGTCCGCTGGTGGGCGGCTTCCTCGGCCACTTCAGCTGGCGCGCACCGTTCTTCGGCGTCTCGGTGCTGATGGCCGTGGCCTTCGCCGCCTTGGTTCTGATGCTTCCGGAGGCTCCCAAGCCCACCGAGCGCGCTTCCATCACCGCGCCCTTCAAGGCGCTGGCCTTCCCCGGACTGCTGCTGGTGAGCGCGACCGCGCTGCTCTACAACTACGGCTTCTTCACCCTGCTCGCCTACACCCCGTTCCCGCTGAACATGGGCACCTACGCGATCGGCTTCATCTTCTTCGGCTGGGGCCTGCTGCTCGCCCTGTCCTCGGTGGTCTTCGCGCCGAAGTTGCAGCGGCGCTTCGGAACCGTGCCGATGATGGCGCTCGCCCTCGCCCTGTTCGCGGCGGATCTGGCGGTCATGGCCGTGTTCACCGATCACCGTCCGGTGCTGATCATCGGCACCGTCCTCTCGGGTCTCTTCCTCGGCGTGAACAACACCCTCATCACCGAGGCCGTCATGGAATCGGCGCCCGTGGAACGCTCCACCGCCTCGGCGGCCTACAGCTTCGTCCGCTTCACCGGCGGCGCCGCGGCCCCCTACCTGGCCGGCAAGCTGGGCGAACACCAGGCGTCACTGCCCTTCTGGGTGGGCGCCGCCTGCACCGCCGCCGCCGTCCTGGTCCTCTTCTCCGGCCGGAAGCTGCTGGCCCGCATGGACGACCACGCCCCGGCCAACCACACTCCCGCCGAAGCCGCGGCCATCACCTACGGCGAAGACTGACCGCATCCGACACGAAAGGCGCCCGCCTCCCGCGGGCGCCTTTTCTGTAATGCCTCACCCGTACGATCCGCGTCATGAACCAACCGTTCCCTCCGCAACAAGGCCAGCCCTACCCTCAGCAAGGCCAGCAGTACCCCCAGGGCGGCCAGCCGTACCCGCCTCAGGCCCAGCAGCCGCAGCAGCCGGCCCCGCAGTTCCCGATCCTGGTCTCCACCATGAACGACGTTCCCGGCCACCAGATCACCCAGGTCTTCGGCGAGGTCGCCGGCCTGACCGTCCGCAGCCGCGGCCTCGGCGCCAACTTCGCCGCCGGCTTCCGCGCCCTCGGCGGCGGCGAGATTCACGAATACACCCAGCTGCTCTACCACTCGCGGCACGAGGCCGTCATGCGAATGTGCCAGCACGCCATGGCTTTCGGCGCCAATGCCGTGATCGCCATGCGCTTCGACTGCAACGAGATCGCCAACACCATGAGCGAGGTGGCCGCCTACGGCACCGCCGTCCGCATCGAACCCGCCGAATAGCACTACGGTCCGAAGAGGTCCACGGCAGAGTTCACTGTGAAAGAGCGGTCGAGCCAGGCGTCGAGCACCTCAGGGTCGGAACAACCGACAATTCGTTCCCGCGTCTCGGGCCCCACATCGATGCCTCTTGCTTGCAAGCTCTTGAGGATTGCCCGGATCAGTCCTTGGGCCTCCCCCTCGGCACGGAGACGCTGGGAGGTTTCGGAGCGGAAGAACGAGAGGTCCACGGACATCAACTGCCTCCAGGTCTTTGCGGCCGGGCCTTTGCCCAAACCGAGTTCGGTGAGTTCGGCGAAGATCAGGGCGTCATCCTCGTCGATGCTCTGCAACGCGGTGGCCAGCGTCTTCAGTATCGCACCGATGCCGGAGTCGTTGGCGTGGGTGATCGCCGAAAGAGTTGCCAGCGGGATGTCGTTTTCTGCGATGCACACGTCTGTCACCGCGGGCACATTGTGCGGGCCGAGCACCAGCGGGTAAACCACCAGGCTCGCCCACTGACGTGGTCCGATGCACAGCGGGCCCGTCGCCCAATCGGCAGTTGCGACGTCCTGGCACACAATGAGGAGGACCGGCGGCAGTTTGTACTTCGCGTGCACATGAGAGATGTAGTGCGCCCACGCGGCAGGCTTCTTGGGGTCGCCCTTCCCCTGTGCCTCGACCAGCAGAAGGAAAGGGCCCTCATCGGTATCGAGCCGAAGCAGGGTATCGACCCGGCGCTCGATCGGATCGATTTCGGTCAGATCGTTCGGTAGCAGGCTCACCGCAGTCGGGTCGGGGAACGGCAATCCCAGAGCAGCGAAAGCGCGCCCGAATACTTCCGGATGACTTTGAAAAAGCCGGTGCATCGCTTCATGTTTGGAGCCGACCATGCACAACACAGTAATTCTGCGATCGAAATTTTGTTCGAAATCAATTGCGGACTGCCCGGAATCGCCCAATTTGATAGCGGCTTTCGGTGTGCCGCAAGCGATCTGGTCAGTGGTGGAGGACTTCTACCTCACGAACCGGGGGCTTGCGGCCGAAGCGGGCGCGGAGGGGGTAAATGGCGGCCACCACCAGGAGGCTGATGGTGGAGGCGATGAGCTGGTTGCGCTGATCCGGATTGCGGGCCATGGCAACGAAGACGGCCAGGATTGCGACGACCACCGCCCAGCTGATGTACGGGTAACCCCACATTCGGAAGGTCAAGGCGGAGGGGTCTTCCCGGCGGAGGCGGGCGCGAAGTCGCAACTGGGAGAACATGATCGCGATATAGACGAAGGCCAGCACCACGCCGATGGAGTTCACCAGGAAGGTGAAGACCTTGTCGGGGGAGATGTAGGAGGCGACCACCGCGGCCCACGCCGCGATGGTGCCGAGCAGCACGGCACGGGCGGGGACGCCGCGCTTGTTGACCTTGGTCAGGGCGGCGGGGGCGTCGCCGTCCCGGGTGAGGACGTAGAGCATGCGGGACGACACGTAGATGGCGGAGTTCAGGACCGAGAGCACCGCGGTCAGGATGACCACCTGCATGATCGTGCCCGCGGCGGGGATGCCCATGTGGTCGAGGGCGCTCACGAAGGGGCTCTGCAGGACCTTGGCGTCGTTCCAGGGGAGGATCGTGACCACCAGGAAGATCGAGGCCACGTAGAACAGGCCCACTCGCCAGAGCACATTGTTGGTGGCGCGGGCCACCGCCTGGCCGGGTTCCTTCGACTCGGCGGCCGCCACCGTGACGATCTCGGTGCCGCCGAAGGCGAACATGACCACCACGATTGCCGAGAAGATGCCCGCTATCCCGTTGGGGGCGAAACCACCGTTCCCGGCCAGGTTGTGGAAGCCGGATTCCGCGCCGGGCCAGAGACCGAAGATCCAGGCCAGGCCGATCACCAGGAACAGCACGATGGCAACGACTTTGATCGACGCGAACCAGAATTCGAACTCGCCGAACGACTTCACCGAGACCAGGTTCACGGCCGTCATGATGATCAGCAGCCCGGCCGAGAGCACCCAGGGATCGAGGTCGATCCAGTTCGCGAGGATGGCCGCGCCCGCGGTGGCCTCGGCGCCGACCAGGATGACGTAGAGGTACCAGTACAGCCAGCCGATGGTGAAGCCCGCGAACGGGCCCATGGCCATGCGCGCGTACTCGGCCAGCGAACCGGCGACGGGACGCGCCACCACCATTTCACCGAGCGCCCGCAGCACGCACAGCACCAGCAGGCCGGCGGCCGCGTAGGAGAGGATCGCGGCGGGCCCGGCGGTCTTGATGACCGAGCCGCTGCCGACGAACAGCCCGGCGCCGATCGCGCCGCCGATCGCGATCATGGTCATGTGCCGGCGTCGTAGGCCCGTCCGCAGACCCTGCTGCTCCGTGCTCACCGTCTCCGACATCCGACCGCCACCTTCATGTTGCCAAAATTTTGCCTGATCACCTTATCGTTCGGGCCGCCGCCGATCGTCCCCGCCCGCGGGTACCGTCGGGAGGTATGACCGAGACACAGCGTGGTCGGATTCGGGTCGAAACCAGTGCCAAGCGGGTGCGCGCCTATCTCGGCGGGCATCTGGTGGCCGACACCGTGCACCCGACGCTGGTATGGGAATCCCCGCACTACCCGACGTACTACCTGCCCGCCGCCGATGTGCGGGCCAAGCTCGAACCCTCCGGGAAGACCCGCCACTCGCCGAGCCGCGGCGACGGCACCGAATTCGATGTCATCACCGAGTCCGCGACCGCGCCGGGCGCGGCCATCCACTACCTGGATTCACCCATCGCGGAACTGCACGACCTGATCCGGCTGGACTTCCAGGCCATGACCGAATGGTTCGAAGAAGACGAGCCGATCTACGTGCACCCGCGCGACCCCTACACGCGCGTGGACATCCTCGGCAGCTCCCGGCACGTGCGGGTGGCGCTGGACGGGCAGACGCTGGCCGAATCCCACAGTCCGCGCATCTTGTTCGAGACGGGCCTCCCCGCGCGGTACTACCTGCCGCTCACCGATATCCGCATGGATCTGCTGACCCCGTCGGACACCAAGACGCACTGCCCGTACAAGGGCACCGCCGAATACTGGAACGTCAAGCTCGGCGAGAACGAATTCCGGGACCTGGTCTGGATCTACCGTGCCCCGCTGCCGGAGAGCCAGAAGATCGCCGGATTCGCGTCGTTCTACAACGAGAAGGTCGACATCTGGATCGACGGCGAACTACAGCCGCGGCCGAAGACGCCCTTCTCCTGAAATCAGCTGTCGCCCAGAATTTCCGACACCAGCCGCGGTAGCGCGTCGCCGATGGGCTCGCGGATGATCTCGGCGGCGTAGTCGTCGTAAGGCGTCTGCTCGGCATTCACGATGACCAGGTCGGCGCCCGCGTCCACGGCCACCGCGCACATGGACGCGGCCGGTTCCACCTGCAGCGAACTACCCACGGCGAGGAAGACTTCGGCGGTCTCGGCAATGTGCACCGCCTCGCGGATGGCATCCGAATCCAACTGCTGGCCGAACATGACGGTGGCCGCCTTCAGGATGCCGCCGCAGTCGGGGCACGCCGGATCCGGTTCACCGGCGGCGACGCGGCCCAGCGTGGTGGCCATGGAGGTGGTGAATTCGCAGTCGATACAGACGACTTCGAACATATTGCCGTGGATCTCCACCACCGTGCCCGAGCCGGCGCGCTGATGCAGCCGGTCGATGTTCTGGGTGATGATCCCGACCTGCCGGCCCGATTCCGCCAGCCGGACCAGTGCCAGATGCGCCGGATTCGGGGTGGCCTGCCAGGCCGGATTGTCGCGCCGGGCCTGCCACGCGCGCACCCGTAGTGCGGGATCGGCCACATAGTTCTGATAGGTGGAGAGCAGTTCGGCTATCGGGTTCTCGGTCCAAACCCCGCGCGGTCCACGGAAATCCGGGATTCCGGAGTCCGTGGAGATGCCCGCCCCGGTCAGCACCCCGATCGGCCCTCTGCGTGCACGCCAGTCCGTCATTTCGCCCAGCCTAGGCCGAACCGCCGTCCCACCGCGCGCACCGCATATTCTTCACACCGCGATCACCGCCGGTTTCTCCTCGGCGCGACGGTATTGCCCCGGCGCCAGGCCGTATTCGCGTTTGAACGCCTTCGCGAACGCGAACTCCGACTGGTAGCCGACCCGGCGCGCCAGACTCGCCAGCGAAACGTCCGACTCCCGCAGCAACCGCGCGGCGGTGAGCATGCGCCAGCGCGTGACATACGACAACGGCGGCTCCCCCACCGTCGCCGTGAAACGACGCGCCAGCGTGGCCCGGGAAACCCCCGCCGCCGCAGCCAGTTCCGGCACCGTCCACGCCCGCTCCGGAAACTCGTGAATGATGCGCAACACCGCCGCCACCGCCGGATCGGTGAAGGCCCCCGCCCAGCCGGACCCATCCGCCTGCTCCTCGAACCAGGCGCGCAACGCATACAACAGCAACGTATCCAGCAGACCCGGAATAGCCGCATCGGTACCCGGCCGCGGTTCCGCGACCTCACCGGCAAGCAACTCCACCACCGCGTGCAAC
This sequence comes from Nocardia sp. NPDC020380, assembly GCF_044386975.1. Lineage (NCBI taxonomy): Bacteria > Bacillati > Actinomycetota > Actinomycetes > Mycobacteriales > Nocardiaceae > Nocardia > Nocardia sp. NPDC020380. The sequence goes on from NZ_JBIRVQ010000005.1 coordinate 178,317, forward strand.
CCCGGATGCCGCCCCGGCCGCGCCGGCAGATGAATGAACTCCGGCAACTCGTCGAGAATCGGATGACTCCGCTGCCTCCCGAGTTCATAAGCGCCGCACAGCAATACGGTGCGGGCGCCCGGGCCGGGGATGTCCCGGGGTTCACCCGGCCGCGCCGTCTCGACGATCGCACTGTCCAAGCTGTCCGCGAGGTCGTGGTCGGCGCCGCGCGGCATGAGCAGCACATCGCCGACCCCCAGTGCGACCGCTTCCCCACCCGGCGGCAACAACCAGCAAGAACCGTGCAGAATCACATGAAATCCCCCACCCGGCACCACCGGATACCGCCGCCCCCAAGGCGCACGCCGCACGAACATGCCGGACGTCGGATTACCCGTGCGGATAGCCGCGATGGTCTCACTCAGGATGTCCACGAATTCACGGTAGCCAGCGCCTGGCGCGCGTGAAATACAGTGAAGTGATGAGCGAAGATCGTCCGAAGCTGGCTGAGGAACTGGATCTACTGCCGCATCCCGAGGGGGGCTGGTATCGCGAAACCTGGCGGAGCGGGATCGAATTCGAGCCGGAGGGCTACAAGGGTCCACGCGCGAGCGCTACCGCTATCTACTTCCTGTTATTGCCTGGCGAGAAGTCCGCGCCGCACACCGTGCAGTCGGACGAGATCTGGTTGTGGCATCGGGGTGGGCCCCTGCTCTTGAATATCGGGGGTGAGGAGATCGTCCTCGGTCCCGACGTGGAGCAGGGGCACCGGCCGCAAGCGATCGTTCCGGGCGGGATCAGTCAAGCTGCCCGGCCGGCGGGCGATGACTACGCGCTCGTGAGCTGCATCGTCGCACCGGGTTTCGACTTCGCGGACTTCCGTCTCGACTAATCGTCGATCCCGAGGAGACCCTCGGCCACCGCGTGGTCGATGGTCTTCTCGAGGTTGGGGCAGGTGTCGGGCTTCCCGAAAACGGGGTGGCCCTCCTCCGTCATCTTGCGGAAGACCGGGCAGGCTTCGGCCGGGTTGACCGTCCACTGCACGGTTTTCTGATTGCTGCTGTGCTTGCGCACGAGCACTTCGGTGCCGCAGGTGCGGCACGCGATGGGAGTCATGCCGGACTCCATGTAGTGCTCTTTGTCGAGAACCGTCTGGGCGCGCACCAGAGCCTGCTGGTCCGGACGGTCCGCGAAATCGGGTGCTTTCGCCCAGGTGGTCATCAGACGCTCGCCTCCTCGGAAGCGGTCTTGGCGGCTTCGGCTTCGGCGCGCTTGCGCAGGTTCTCGGCGACCTCCTTCTCCCAGGCCTCGTTGGCCTTGGAGGTGTCCACCTCGAATTCGAAGCGCTGCACCGACTTCGGATCGACCTCAGCGACGTCCACGTAGAACTGGTCGTACCAGCGGCGCAGCTGGTAGACCGGGCCGTCCTCCTCGGTGAGGAGCGGGTTGTCGATCTTGGACTTGTGCTTCCAGATCTCGACGTCCTGCAGGAAGCCCTGGCTGACGCCCTCGGTCATCTTGGCGGCGAAGCTCTGCGCCTGCTCGTCGGGCAGGCCCTTCGGCTTCTCCAGCGAGACGCCCCACTGCAGCACGAAGGAGTTCTGCGTGACGGGGTAGTGGCAGTTGATGAGGACGGTCTTGACCTCGTAGCCGCTGTAGACATTGAGCAGCGGGTTGATCATGTACGACGGCCCGAAGTACGAGGCCTCGGACTTGAGCAGCACATCGATGCCGTTCTCGGCGGCCTGGCCGATGTCGGGGCGGCCCTTGGTCTCCAGGTACTGGGTCGCGATGTGCCCTTCCAGGACGTTCTTGAAGTACGTCGGGAAGGCGTAGTGGATATAGAAGAAGTGCGCCATATCCACGACGTTGTCGATGATCTCGCGGCAGTTGGAGCCCTCGATCAGCAGCGAGTGCCAGGTCCAGTCGGTCCAGCCGTCGTTGAGCGACTCGGAGCTGCTGCCGTCGGCATTGGTGAACGGGCCCTCGATGTACGGGATGGTCACCTCGGCCGGGGGCTGGTTGCCCTCGTGGTCGTGCCAGACGAACAGCTGGCCGTTCCGTTCCAGGGTGGTCCAGGCCCGGGTGCGGGCCAGCGGGGGCACGCGCCGGGCGTAGGGGATGCCCGTGCACTTGCCGTCGCCGCCCCAGCGCCAGTCGTGGAACGGGCAGGCGATGGAGTCGCCCTTCACCTCACCCATGGAGAGGTCACCGCCGAGGTGGCGGCAGTAGGAGTCGAGAACCTTCAGTTCGCCCTTGCTGTCGGTGAATACGACCAGCTTGGTGCCGAAGATGTTGACCGCGTGCGGCTTACCGTCGCGGAAGTCCTTGGACAGGCCCAGGCAGTGCCAGCCCCGGGCATACCGGGTGGGCATGGAGCCCACGTCGATCTCGCGGACCTTCCCGCGGGGCCCCTGGGGGGTTGTCGCCATCGTTGTTCCTCCTCTGGGATTACTAGAACACGTTACAAAATTGCGTTCGCGAACGCCAGCGATACGCCCGACGACCAGGATGGGGGCACTCTGAGCTGGGTTTGAACACCGTTCTCGACAGGAATAGGAACGTGTTCTACTCTCAGGGACAAACGTGAACCGCTTCCCGAACGTTCATGAACACATGCACCAGGCAGGAGCAACTGGCGAGATGACGCAAGAAGTAATTGAGCGGGTCGAGGCGCTGCTGCCCACCCTGCGCGAGCGGGCCCAGGAGACCGAGGACCTGCGCCGTCTGCCCGAGCAGACCGTCAAGGACCTGCAGGCGACCGGATTCTTCAAGCTCGTCCAGCCGCGCCAGTGGGGCGGCTATGCCGCGGATCCGGTCGTCTTCTACGACACCGTCCGCAAGATCGCGAGCGCGTGCGGCTCGACCGGCTGGTGCGCCGGCATCCTCGGCATCCACAACTGGCACCTGGCGCTGTTCGACCAGCGCGCGCAGGAAGAGGTCTGGGGTGAGGACCCCGAGGTCCGCATCTCCTCCTCGTACGCCCCCATGGGCGCCGGCGTGGTGACCGAGGACGGCAGCGGCTACACCGTGAACGGATCGTGGGCCTGGTCCTCCGGCTCCGATCACGCCGACTGGGTGTTCGTCGGCGGTCCGGTGATCAAGAACGGCAAGCCGGTCGACTTCGGCTCGTTCCTCATCCCCCGCAGCGAATACAAGATCAACGATGTGTGGCACGTGGTCGGCCTGCGCGGCACCGGCTCGAACACCGTCGTGGTCGAGAACGTCTACGTGCCCCGGCACCGCTTCCTCAGCTTCAATGCCATGAGCGAGCTGAAAGCGCCCGGCCTGGAGCAGAATACGGATCCGCTGTACAAAATGCCGTGGGGCACCATCCATCCCGCGACCATCACCACGCCCATCATCGGCATGGGCTACGGCGCGTACGAGGCGCACGTCGAGCATCAGGGCAAGCGCGTGCGCGCCGCCTACGCCGGTGAGAAGGCCAAGGACGATCCGTTCGGCAAGGTCCGGATCGCGGAGGCCGCCAGCGATATCGACGCCGCCTGGCGTCAGGTGTCGGGCAATGTGGCCGACGAGTACGCGTTGCTGGTCGCGGGCAAGGACGTGCCGTTCGATCTGCGCGCCGCCGCCCGCCGCGACCAGGTCCGCGCCACCGGCCGGGTGATCGCCTCGATCGACCGGCTCTTCGAGGCCTCCGGCGCGACCGCGCTCGCCAACGGCACTCCGCTGCAGCGGTTCTGGCGTGACGCGCACGCCGGTCGCGTGCACGCCTCGCAGGATCCGGAGCGCGCCTACGTCATGTACGGCACGCACGCCTTCGGCCTGCCGATCACCGACACGATGGTGTAGCCGATGACCTCTGTCGGAGAGATCACCTTCGAATCCACCTCGCGCTACGCACAGGTGCGGCCGGACCTGAAGCTGCACTACCACGAGGCCGGGGTCGGCAACGGCCCCACCATCGTGCTGCTGCACGGCGGCGGACCGGGCGCGTCGTCCTGGTCCAACTTCGCCAGGAACATTCCGGTGCTGGCCAAGGACTTTCACGTCCTCGCCGTCGACCAGCCCGGTTTCGGGCTGTCCGACAAGCCGACCGAGCACCCGCAGTACTTCGTGCACTCGGCCTCGGCCCTGAACGATCTGCTCGACACCCTCGGCATCACCGAACGCGTGCACCTGCTGGGCAATTCGCTCGGCGGCGGAGCGGCCACCCGGTTCGCGCTGGACTACCCGGAGCGGGCCGGCAAGCTGGTGCTCATGGGCCCGGGCGGGCTCAGCACCAACCTGTTCGCGCCGGACCCCACCGAGGGCGTGAAACTGCTGTCCAAGTTCAACTTCGAACCCACGAAGGAGAACCTGGAGGCGTTCCTGCGCATCATGGTCTTCGACCAGAAGCTGATCACGCCGGAACTCGTCGAGGAGCGTTTCGCGTCGGCCTCGCAGCCGGAGTCCCTGGCCGCCACCCGTGCCATGGGCAAATCCTTCGCCGGACCGGATTTCGCCAAGGGCATGATCTGGCGCGACGCCTTCAAGTTGCGGCAACCTGTACTCATGATCTGGGGTCGCGAGGACCGGGTGAACCCGATCGACGGTGCTCTCGTAGCACTGAAGATGGTGCCGCGGGTGCAGCTGCACGTCTTCGGCGGCTGCGGGCACTGGGCGCAACTGGAGAAGTTCGACGAATTCAACCGCCTGGCAACGGACTTCCTGCTCGGCGTCAAGGAGAAGTGACGATGGGTATCAAGGCGCTCGGGTACATGCGCATCGAGGCCACCGATATGGCGGCCTGGCGCGAGTACGGGCTCAAGGTGCTCGGCATGATGGAGGGCAGCGGGGCCAACCCGGATGCGCTCTACCTGCGTATGGACGATTTCGCCGCGCGCCTGGTGATCGTGCCCGGTGAGAAGGACCGGCTGCTGGTCTCGGGCTGGGAGGTCACCGACGCGCCCGCGCTGCAGCGGCTGCGGGAGACGTTGTCCAAGAACGGGGTGGCGTTCACCGAGGGCACCAAGGAGGAGCTCGACGAGCGCCGCGTGGAGGGCATGATCCGATTCCAGGATCCCTCCGACAACACGCTGGAGGCCTTCTACGGCGCGCAGTACCTGGGCCGCCGGTTCGTCAGCCCCTACGGCCACAAGTTCGTGACCGCCGAGCAGGGCCTGGGCCACGTGGTGCTCACCTGCACGGATGATGCCGCGGCGCAGGCGTTCTACCAGGATGTGCTGGGCTTCCGGCTGCGTGACTCCATGCGGCTGCCCCCGCAGCTGGTGGGCCGCCCGGCCGACGGCGATCCGGCCTGGCTGCGGTTCTACGGCTGCAATCCGCGGCATCACGCGCTGGCGTTCCTGCCGCTGCCCAATCCGACCGGCATCGTGCACCTGATGGTCGAGGTGGAGAACTCCGACGATGTCGGGCTCTGCCTGGACCGCGCCATTCGCAAGAAGGTGAAGATGTCGGCCACGCTGGGCCGGCACATCAACGACAAGATGCTGTCGTTCTACATGAAGACGCCGGGCGGATTCGATATCGAATTCGGCTGCGAGGGTTTGGAAGTCGACGATCACTCGTGGATCGCGCGGGAATCCACCGCGGTCTCGCTGTGGGGTCACGACTTCACGGTCGGGTTCAAGTAGGCGGCCATGACAACGACGGATCCCGTGATCGACCCTCGCGCCTTCCGGAATGCGCTGGGCTCGTTCTGCACCGGCATCACCGTCATCACCACGCTCGACGGTGACGGCAACCCGATCGGCTTCGCGTGCCAGTCGTTCGCGGCGCTGTCCCTCGATCCGCCGCTGATTCTCTTCTGCCCCACCAAGGAATCGCGTTCCTGGGCGGCGATCGAGAAGAACGGCAAGTTCTGCGTGAACATGCTGGCCGAGGAACAGCAGCCGGTGTGCGCGCGGTTCGGCTCCCGGGAACCGGACAAGTTCGCCGGAGTCAGCTGGCGCACAGGCGAATTGAACGTCCCGATCCTCGACGACGCCCTGGCCACGATCCAGTGCACTGTGGACAGGGTCGTCGACGGCGGCGATCACTACATCGTGATCGGCCGAGTACAGGCCCTGTCGGAGTCCAAGGACTCCGGCAGGCCCCTGCTCTTCTATCGCGGGCAGTACACCGCCATCGAACCGGAGAAGTCGACGCCCGCCCCGTGGCGCGCCGACCTCGAGCATTTCCTCACGACCACCACATTGGACACCTGGCTGTAAGCGAAACGCTAGCAATCGAAAAGGGCCCGAGCGGATGATTTGATCCGCTCGGGCCCTTTGGTTAGGGTCGGTGCGTTCCGCCGCCACCGTGGCGCCGGAATTGTGTTCTCTTCCACGGGGGTTGGCCATCATGGCATTCCGCAAATCTACCATTCAGAAGCAAATCGCCGAGAAAATGACCGAATTCGCGCCGCCCGGCGAGCAGATGCAGGTCGCCTTCCAGGCCATCACCGGACCGAGCCCGTGGGTGGACGATCTGCCCTACGTGCGTCTCGTCATGATCTTCCTGCGCAAGTACTACTTCGTCGTGCTGACCCAGACGTCCGTGGTCATCGTCGAATGCAGCAAGTGGACCGGGCGTCCCACGAATTTCATTTCCGCCGAACACTTCTCGACCGCGCAGTTCGCCGATATGCAGATCAATTCGATCTGGTCCAAGGTGTACTACCGGCTGCCGAATACCGCGGAGCCGGAGCGCCTCAATGTGCACCGCCGCTGGCGCACCGAACTCGACGCCCTGGTGTCGCGGCTGCCGCAGCGCCCCTACTCCGCCGCCTGATTTCAGGCCGCCGTACGAGCCTGGCGCCGGTATTGTCCCGGCGCCAGGCCGTATTCGCGTTTGAACGCCTTACCGAAGGCGAATTCGGAGCTGTAGCCCGCGCGGGTGGCGACGGCGCCGACCGGAATATCGTCCTCGCGCAACAGCCGGGCCGCGGTGGTCAGCCGCCAGCGGGTCAGATAGGCCAGCGGGGGCTCACCGACCATGCTCGTGAACTTGCGGGCGAACGCGGCGCGGGACAGACCCGACCGATCCGCCAGCGACTGCACGGTCCAGCCCGCGGACGGATCCTCGTGCATGGCCTCCAGGGCCGGCGCGACGGCCGGATCCCGCAGCGCCGCAGCCCATCCCGCCGCCTCCGACTGCGGCTGCTCCTCCACCCAGGCGCGCAGGATGTAGAGCAGGAGCGAGTCGATGAGCGCGGGCACGATGCCGTAGGAACCGATGCGCGGGCTGTCGAGTTCCGCGCTCAGCAACTGGATCGCGGCGGCCAGTTCCGGATGGCGGCCGTGCCGGGCGGGCAGATGGACCACCTCGGGCAGCTGCCGCAGCAAGGGATGCGGGCGCTGCCCGTCGAGATGGTAGTTGCCGCAGAGCAGGCTGGTGGCGGGGCCGTCACCGCCGATCTGCAGCGCGCCCACCGGCGGGCGCGCGGTGTACTGCTCCGGCTGCGGAAGCTGCGCCGGGGTGTCCGGATGGTCCACCAGGAGGTGGCCGGAACCGTCCCGCACGAAGACCACATCGCCGGGGCCGAGCGCGATCGGCGCGGTGGTCTGCTCCGTCGGGTAGATCCAGCAGGTGCCGTGCAGCACCACGTGGAATCCGGCGCCCGCGGTGGCCGGCAGCCGCAGTCCCCAGGGCGCCCGCCCGTCGGTGCGCACCGAATTGGGCGCACCGGTCCGCATCGAGGCCAATGCCTCACTGAGAACGTCCATCCCGGTCTCCTCTCCGGTGCGGCGGGTCAGCCGACGGTCAGCACGACCTTGCCGACGGTATCGCCCGCGGCGACCAGCTCATGCGCCTTGCCCGCGTCTTCCAGCGGCAGTGTGGCGGCGATGACCGGACGCAGTTTACCGGCGTCGACCAGTTCCGCGATGGCCTCCAGCCCCGCGTAGTCCGGTTCCACCGAGATGCCGACGAAGCGACGGCCCGACGCCTTCACGGTGGCCTCCAGCTCCGGGTTCACGTGCTCGAGAATGGTCACCAGTGTTCCGCCCGGCTTCAGCACCGACAGCGACCGCGCACCGTCCGCGACGGAGTCGAAGACGATATCGACATCCTTCACTACTTCGGTGAAATCCGTTGTGCGGTAATCGATCACCTCGTCGGCGCCGAGCGACTTCACGAAATCGTGCTTACCCGCACTGGCCAGCGCGATCACATACGCGCCGCGCGCCTTGGCGATCTGGACGGCCAGGTGCCCGACCCCGCCGGCGGCCCGGTGGATCAGCACCCGATCGCCTGCCCCGACCCCGGCCTTGTCCACGAGTCCCTGCCAGGCGGTGAGCGCGGCCAGCGGCAGTGCGGCGGCCTCGACATGGTCGATCGACTTCGGCTTCCGCGCCAGCTGCCGGGACGGCGCCGCAATGTATTCGGCGTAAGCGTTGGCGGCCCGCGGGAAGAACGGCATGCCGTAGACCTCTTCCCCGATCTCGTACCGCGCCCCCGGCCCCGTCGCCTCGACCACACCGGAGATATCCCAGCCGACCCCGAACGGCGGCTGCCCCAACAGCGGGAACGCCCCCGACCGCACCGCCAGATCCACCGGATTGATCGCGCTGGCATGCACCCGCACCAGCACCTCGCCCGACAACAGAGCCGGCTTCTCGACCTCGACCACTTCCAGTACCTCGGGGCCGCCGAAGGTCTGCTGGATCACCGCGCGCATTGTCTTCTCCTCTGCCGCTTGTCCGCCGGGGGTTTCCGGCGAACCGAACGAGGACAACGTTAGGCAGCAGCGGCAAGACTCTGAATGGCTGAAAATCTCGTGTTTTTATCCAGGCGTATCGCCGGTGAGACGTGCGGCCAATTGCGCATTGGTCGGCTCCACCAGCACCGCGCCGTCGGGGAACACGACGACCGGAATGTTCTGCCGCCCACCGGCCAGCTCGATCGCGCGATCCCGGGCCGCGTCGTCCTGCTCGACATCCACCTCGGTGAACGCCACCCCGTGCTCCCGGAACCAGACCTTCGCGCGCCGGCAGTCGCCACACCAGTCCGCCCCGTACATCACGATCTCGTCCATGCATCGACCCTAGGCCAACCTCACAGAGCGGGGTCACCGCTACCTCAGAGTTCGATTACGGTCCGTCCCTAGGCTTCGGGGATGTCCTTCCTCCATCGCATCACCCTCGAGCCGGGCGTCTGCCACGGACAGCCCATCATTCAGGGCACCCGCTACCCCGTCACCCTCATCGTGGACCTGCTCCGCGCCGGAGTGAGCGCCGACGAGGTCCTCACCGACTGTCCCGGCCTGACCCGCGAGGATCTGGTGGCGGCCATGATGTGCGCGACACTGCTCACGACGCCGGAAAAACACCGGGCCGCAACCGAATTCGGTTGCGGCCCGGCGACTGATCCCGCGGGGATCGGTGCTGCTTCGGAGGTCAGGCGGTGACGGCTGCCTTTTCGCGCTGGAGTTCCAGGGCGATATCGATGAGCTGGTCCTCCTGGCCGCCGACGAGCTTGCGCTTGCCCGCGCGGACGAGCATCTCGGCGGCGGAGACGCCGTAGCGTTCGGCCTGGCGTTCGGCGTGCCGGAGGAAGGAGGAGTAGACGCCGGCGTAGCCCATCATCAGGGCCTGGCGGTCGAGGAGGCATTCGCTCGGCATGGCCGGGCGCACAACGTCTTCCGCGGCGTCCGTGACGGCGTAGAAGTCGACGCCGGTCTTGATGCCGAGCTTGTCGCAGACGCCGATGAAGGCCTCGACGGGGAGGTTGCCCGCGCCCGCGCCGAAACGCCGTGCGCTGCCGTCGATCTGGGTGGCGCCGGCGCGGACCGCGTACACCGAGTTGGCGACGGCCAGGCCCAAGTTCTCGTGGCCGTGGAAGCCTACCTGCGCGTCATTGCCGAGTTCGGCGACCAGGGCCGAGACACGGTCCGTGACCTGGTCCAGCACAAGGGCACCCGCGGAGTCGACGACGTAGACGCATTCGCAGCCCGCGTCGGCCATGATGCGGGCCTGTTTGGCGAGGTTCTCCGGAGTGGTGCTGTGCGCCATCATCAGGAAGCCCACGGTCTCCAGGCCGAGTTCGCGGGCCAGGCCGAAGTGCTGGATGGAGACGTCGGCCTCGGTGCAATGGGTGGCGATGCGGCAGATGCTCGCGCCATTGTCCTGCGAGATCTTGATGTCTTCCTTGACGCCCACGCCGGGCAGCATCAGGAAGGCGATCTTGGCCTGCTTGGCGGTCTCCGCGGCGGCCTTGATCAGTTCCTGCTCAGGGGTTTTGGAGAAACCGTAGTTGAACGAGGAACCGCCGAGGCCGTCACCGTGGGTGACCTCCAGGACGGGCACGCCGGCCGCGTCCAGGGCGCCGACGATATCGCGGACCTCCTGGACGGTGAACTGGTGGCGCTTGTGGTGCGAACCGTCGCGCAGCGAGGTGTCGGTGACCCGCACATCGAGTTCGCCCGAGTAGGGCTTCAGGACATTGCTCATTAGATGAAACTCCTTACACCCGAGCCGAAATGATCTGGTCGGCCAGCACGTCACCCACGCGGGTGGCGGCGGCCGTCATGATGTCGAGGTTGCCCGCGTAAGGCGGCAGGAAGTCGCCCGCGCCCTCGACCTCCACGAAGATCGAAACCTTCGCCATGCCACCGGAAACCAGCGACGGCTCGTCGAACTGCGGCTCGTTGAGCAGGCGATAGCCGGGCACGTATTCCTGGATGGACTTCTCCATCTCGTGGATGGAGGCGGCGATGGCATCGCGGTCCGCGTCCTCGGGGATGGCGCAGAAGATGGTGTCGCGCATGATCATCGGCGGCTCGGCCGGGTTCAGGATGATGATGGCCTTGCCACGCTGTGCGCCGCCGATGGTTTCGACGCCCTTAGAGGTGGTCTTGGTGAATTCGTCGATATTGGCGCGGGTTCCGGGCCCGGCCGACACCGAGGACACCGAGGCCACGATCTCGGCGTACGCGACGGGAACGACCCGCGACACCGCGGCCACCATGGGAATGGTCGCCTGACCACCACAGGTGATCATGTTGACGTTCGGGGCATCCCGCAGCGAATCGAGGTTCACCGGCGGAATCACGGCCGGGCCGACCGCGGCCGGGGTGAGGTCGACGGCACGGATGCCCGCGGCCTCGTACTTCGGCGCGTACGCGCGGTGCACGTAGGCCGAGGTGGCCTCGAACAGCAGGTCCGGCTTCTCCGGCAGCGCGAGCAGCCAATCGGCGCCCTCCGCGGAGGTTTCCAGGCCCAGGCCGCGAGCACGCTTGAGGCCCTCGGAATCCGGGTCGATGCCGATCATCCAGCGCGGCTCGATCTTCTCCGAGCGCAGCAGCTTGTACAGCAGGTCGGTGCTGATATTGCCGGAGCCGACGATCGCGGCGGTGACTTTGCTTGCCGTCACGGCATTCTCCTACTCGAAAGTCTCTATCTCAGCTGAAACGGCTGCGCTAGACGAAACGCAGGTGGACGGAACCGAGTCCAGCGAACTCGGCGGTGAAGTCGTCGCCCGGTCGGGCGTCGATGGCGCGGGTGCAGGAACCCGGAAGGACGATGTCGCCCTTCTTCAGGCGCACCCCGAACGAGGCGACCTTGCGGGCCAGCCACGCCACGGCAATGGTGGGATCACCCAGCACGGCGTCGGAGCGGCCCTCGGCCACCACCTCGCCATTGCGGGTCAGGGTCGCGTCGATCTTCTTGATGTCCAGCTCACCCGGCGCGACCCGTTCCGGTCCGAGCACCCAGCCCGCCGACGAGGCATTGTCGGCGATGGTGTCGCACAGGGCGATCTTCCAGTTCTTGATGCGGGTGTCGATGAGCTCGAGCGAGGGCGCGTAGGCGACGGTCGCGGCGAGCACGTCCTCCTCGGTGCAGTCCTCGCCCGGCAGATCCGCGCCGAGAATGAAGGCGACCTCGACCTCCACCCGCGGGTAGAGGTACTTGGCCGATTCCACCGAAACGTCTTCGAAGACTTCCATTTCCGCGAGCAGATGCCCGTAGTCGGGTTCGTCGACGCCCATCATCTGCTGCATGGCCTTGGACGAGAGTCCGACCTTGTGCCCGATGACGCGGGCGCCACCGTCGACCCGCCCGCGAATATTGCGCAGCTGGATCTCGTAGGCATCGACCACGTCGATATCCGGATACCGCGCGACCAGCGGGTCGATCGCGACGCGATCCCGCTCGGCGACAGCGAGCTCTTCTGCCAGTTCACTCCGTAGCGCGTCGGTCAGCACGCTTTGTCCTTCCAGTTGGATGGGCCGGCCGGTGGCCAAGACCCGGGCGTTAGCTTCCAGGTCGCGGTTACGAGACTAGAAACTGAAACGAGTTTTTGTGAAGAACATCGCTTCAGCCGTCCCATCTGCCAGACCAAGATAGACCAAACCAGGATTGATTCTATAACGTGTTCTACATGACTGATCGGGATTATGACGTCGTGGTGGTCGGCAGCGGTGCCGCCGGCATGACCGCCGCCCTCACCGCAGCACACCACGGTCTGCGCACGGTGCTCATCGAGAAGGCCGCGCACTACGGCGGCTCGACCGCACGTTCCGGCGGCGGCGTCTGGATTCCCGGCAACAAGGTGCTGAAGGCCGCGGGCCGCGGCGACGACCTCGAAGAGGCGCGGACGTACCTGTACAGCATCATCGGCGACGTGGTGCCCAAGGAGAAGATCGACACCTACCTGGCCCGCGGCGCCGAGGCCTTCGACTTCGTGCTCGACCACTCGCCGCTGAAGATGACCTGGGTCCCCGGCTACTCCGACTACTACCCGGAGGCACCGGGCGGCAAGGCGGACGGCCGCTCCTGCGAGCCCAAGCCGTTCGACACCAAGATCCTGGGCGAGGAGCGCTTCAAGCTGGAGCCGCCCTACAGCAAGGCGCCGCTGAACGTGGTCGTCACCCAGGCGGACTTCAAGAAGCTCAACCTGATTCGCCGTCACCCCTCCGGCATCGCCCGCGTCATGCGGGTCGGCGCGCGCTGGGCGTGGGGCAAGGCCACCGGCAAGGCGCTGGTCGGCATGGGCCAGGCCATCATCGCGGGCATGCGCAAGGGGCTCATCGACGCGAATGTGCCGGTGCTGCTGGACACTCCGCTGAAGTCCCTGGTCATCGAGAACGGCGTGGTCACCGGCGTCGAGGCCGAGCAGCACGGCGAAACCGTCCGGTTCAACGCCAAATTCGGTGTGATCCTGGCCAGCGGCGGCTTCGAGCACAACGACGATATGCGGCACAAGTACCAGCGTGAGCCCATCACCACCGAATGGACCACCGGCGCCAAAGCCAATGAGGGCGACGGCATCCGCGCGGGCATGGAGGCGGGCGGCGCCATCGATTTCATGGAGGACGCCTGGTGGGGTCCGACCACGTTCAAGGGCACGGGCAAGCCGTGGTTCGCACTGGCCGAACGCAATCTGCCCGGCAGCATCATGGTGAACAACGACGGCAAGCGATTCGGAAATGAGTCCGCTCCTTACGTCGAGGCCGTGCACACCATGTACGGCGGCGAATATGGACAGGGTGAGGGCCCGGGCGAGAACGTGCCGTGCTGGCTGGTGTTCGACAATCGCTACCGGAGTCGCTACATCTTCGCCGGTTTGCAGCCTGGCCAGCGGATTCCGTCCCGCTGGATGGAAAACGACCTGATCGTCATCGCCCCGACGCTGTCCGAGCTGGCCGAGAAGATCGGCGTCTCCGCCGAGACCCTGGCCGATACCGTGCAGCGCTTCAACGGCTTCGCCGAGACCGGCAAGGACGAGGACTACCACCGCGGCGACAGCGCCTACGACCGCTACTACGGCGACCCGACCATCAAGCCGAACCCGTGCCTGAACAAGCTCGAGGTCGGCCCGTTCTACGCGGTGAAGATGGTCCCCGGCGACCTCGGCACCAAGGGCGGTCTGGTCACCGACAACGAGGCCCGGGTGCTGCGCGAGGACGGCTCGATCATCGAGGGCCTCTACGCCGCCGGCAACAGCTCCACCCCGGTGATGGGCCACACCTACGCGGGCCCCGGCGCCACCATCGGCCCGGCCATCACCTTCGGCTACCTGGCCGCCCTGGACGCCGCCGCGAAGGCGAAGTCCGGCAGCTAGGCCACCCAGTCGTCCCGAACCGTCCCAACCCGGTTCGGGACCGGGTCCGGGCGCGGTACCGGGTCACATCGAACCCGCGCCCGACCCGTCCGCCGCGCCGCCGGAACGCTCTATCCCGGCGGCGCGGCGGCCCCGCACAACTGAACACCGCCGCTTCCGGCGCGCTCTCTCACACTCGGCGCGCCGGAAGCGGAACCCCGCCGCGGGCCGTCACGTCCGATCCGAGTCGGCCGCACCGCCGGATGCCCCGCGATCGGCTGTCCCGCCGAGCGGGCGTGGCTCTTGCCGCGGCGCGGTCCGCGGCCGCACTATCGGAGCAGAGTGGGGCTCGCCGCTGGTGGGCGGGCGCCCGCCGAATACGAGGAGAACTTCATGCCTATCGATCCGAACATCGCGCTCGGCGCGCAGTTGCCGACGGTGGTGTTCAGCTGGTCGCCGGCCGAGCCGCAGCTCTACCACCTGGCGCTGGGCGCGGGCGCGCGCTGGACCGATCCGGCCGAGCTGCGCTACCTGGACGACCGTGCGCCGCAGGTGCTGCCGACGTTCGCGACGGTGGCGCCGTTCTTCCACGAGACCGAGCCGCCGCAGGTGAAGTTCCCGGGCATCGATATCGACCTCGCGAAGGTGGTGCACGGCAGCCAGGAGATCGTGGTGCACCGGCCGATTCCGGCGTCCGGCAAGGCGACCTTCGAGCGGCGCATCACCGAGATCTGGGACAAGGGCTCGGCGGCCGTCATCTGGCAGGAGCACACCGCCACCAGCGATGACGGCGAATTGCTGTGGACCGCACGGTCTTCCATCTTCGCCAAGGGCGAGGGCGGGTTCGGCGGCGAGCGCGGGCCGTCCGCCAAGACCGAATTGCCGGATCGTGCACCGGATTTCGAGGTGCTGACGCCCACGCTGCCGCAGCAGGCGCTGCTGTACCGCATGTGCGGTGACCGCAATCCGCTGCATTCGGATCCGGAATTCGCCCGGAATGCCGGATTCCCCGATCCGATCCTGCACGGCCTGTGCACCTACGGCCTGGTGTGCAAGGCGGCCACCGACGCCGTGCTGAATTCGGACGCGACCCGGGTGACCGGTTTCCGCGCCCGCTTCGCCGGCGTGCTCTACCCGGGCGAGACCATTCGCAGCCGAATCTGGCAGTCGGAGGGCGAATTGACCATTGCGGCAACCGTGGTCGAGCGCGACGACGCGCCCGTCCTCGGCGATGTGGTGCTCAGTTACACCGGATAAACAAGACAAACTTGCCGAATCAGGCGGGCCGCGATCGGATTTCGGTCGCGGCCCTTCGGTATTCGGTCAGCCTCCGGGGCCCGCTTGCGGACCGTGCGCCGACTCGGGCAAACCTCGGGAAGCCCGCCGCACGAATGCACAATCCCTGGTGCGTCCGCTCAGACACGAATGGAAACGCGCCCGCGGTTCTCCCGGGCGAAAAGTCCCGGGCTCTGTCCCTTCCAGGATCGGAAGGCGGAGGTGAAGGCCGAGACGCTCGCGTATCCCAGGCGGATCGCGGCCTGTTCCACCGTCATTCCGGCCACCAGCAACTCTTCGGCCAGCAGGCCGACGGTCTCGGTGGAGAGCTCCCGGAAAGTCGTGCCCTCATCGGCGAGCCGGCGGCGCAGGGTGCGCACACTGATGTCCAGTTCGGCCGCGATGCGCGCCTGATCGGCGACCCCGCCGCGGGAGATCAGCAACTGCCGCACCTGACCGCTGATGCCCCGGCGGCGCTTGCGGCGCTGCATGAGGTCGGCGCACTGCTGCTCGTAGAAGCGGGCGGTGGCCGCATTCGCTTGCGGCAGTGGCAAAGTCTGCATACCGGACGGTCCGGTCACCACCGAGCGCTGCGCATTGAAGACCACCTCTTCCACACCCAGCATGGCGCCGAACATCTCGTAGACCGGATGCGGCGGGAAGGCCACCGCCACCCGGGTGATCGGCGGCCGCATGGGCATGACGTCCTGCTGAATCGTCCAGATGGCGGCCACATCTCGCTCCACCGCGAAGCGCCGCACCTCCGGCGGGACGCCGCTGTCGTCCCGCACGATCGACACCTCCCCGCCATTGATGACGAGGTGATGCCGGGCGACGGTGAAGGACAGATCGGCGTAGCGCAGGGCCAGATCGACCGCGTCGCGCACCGTCGGGCAGCTCATGAGCGCGAAGCCCAGCACGCCGAGACTCGGTGGATGACAGAGCAATCCGGCCATCAGCCCCATACCGGGCTCGTCGCCGACACCGGCCACCACATTGCGCATGAGGGCCAGTTCCTGTCCGAGGGTGATCTCCGCGGTCGAGTCCACCAGGTCCTTCTCGCGAATCCCGGTGTCCCGCAATAAGCGGGGCAGCGCCAGACCGCGGGCCGTCGAGAACTCGACCAGCAGTGCCGCACTGGTGATGGAGCGCAGTTGACCCTGACCGTCCGTCACCTGCGAATGGTCGCAAACTTTCAGCGTGTCCGTATCCGGAACCGGTCGGTAAGTTGCTGAAAGAGGCCGAAATTCGGTTGTTTCTGACCCAGCAGACACTGGCAGAAGTAACGTCTCAGGACATACGGTGAATATCTAGCTAACCAACTGAATATCTTGGGTCTCTACTACCGATTGATACGGAGAAGGTGAACCAATGGCCGCCTGGCAGGTGTTCACGGCCACTCTCGCAACCCTCACGATCATGGCGATCGCCATCGTGAGTCTGCATCACCCCCATCAAGATCCCGACAGACTGTCCGTCGACCGGATACGGGAACGAATCAGCAATGAGCGCAGTGCGTTACCCGTGAAGGCCGGGACCGATACCGCGAAGACCCTGTCAGCCACCTCGGCATGGTCGCATCTCGCTCCCGACCACCCGCTCGACGTCTCGGAAGCCCACCGCGCCATGCAGCAGCACCGCCGCTGCCCGGTGGCCGAATGTGCGCGCAAGGCCGCGGCCTTCCGGGCGCTCGTCGAGGCGGGCCGCATCAAGCCGACCCGCATGCCCCCGGCCATGCAATAGGCGAATCCCGCTCACAACCCACCGAGGAATGTGGGCGGGACGGCGGCGACCAACCAGACCCCGTTGGTGCTGACCCGGAACTCGTGCCCAGCGCGCCGCATGGCGGCCGCGTCCACGGTCAGCACCACGGGCTCTACTTTCTGCCCTCCGCTTCGCTCCGGGCGGGTTCGCGGCCCTGAAGTCTCGATTCTTCCCTCCCTCCGCTCCTCCGCTTCGCTCCCCCGCTCCACTCAGTCCAGAATCGAGACGGCCGCGAACCATTAAGGCTGCGCACTTCATCGAACTCGAAGCACCGCTTGTTGTTTCCGGCGACCATCTCATGAGGTCGGTGTGAGCGAGCAACGCGGTCCTGCCGCGCGAAACCCGCCGGTAGGTCCCCCGAGCGCCGCCTATCCGCAGATCCTGCTCGATGTATTTGAACCCGTCGGTATCGGGTTCGCTTGCATCATCCGTCCACTAGGCCACGGACGATCAAGCCGTACAACAGGATTACCGCGATCGGCGCGGCGATGGGGATCCATGCCACACCCGTGGGCAGCAGGGTCGCGGCCCCCGCGGCGACGGTGAAGACCAGGGCGCCCGCCACCGACGGAATCGTCGTCGGCACCACCCCGACCGGCGCCGAGACGGTGGCCGTATTCAGCAGATATGTGGTCGCCACCAGTCCGATCGCACCCGCCACCAGGGCGCCGGGCCCATCGAAGGCCAGCACGCCCACGGCCACCAGCACCGCCGCCACCGCGCTCACCCGCCAGCGCCAGCCGGCCACCACCAGCACCAGCGCGGGCGCCACCGCCCACGGCTGCACCAGCCCGACCGCGAGGGTCAGCAGCAGTCCGGACAGCACCGCGAGGAATCTGGTCATCGGCGTACCCGCACGGTCCGCCGATGCTCGGGCAGCAGCCGCATGACCTGATCCAGCCGGGTGCCCTCCGGCCACGGCACGATGTCCACGCCGACGGTGCCCATATCGCGGTACATCGCCGTGCGCTCCAGCTGCCACATGCGCGCCAGCGTGGAATCCAGGCCCTGATGGAACGGCGGCCCGCGCAGCACGTCCACCACCACGACCACGTGCCCGCGCTTGCGCAGATCGATGAGCGACAGCGCGAACTGGGTGTCCAGCAGCGTGGAGAACGCCACCACCACCGCGCCGATCGGCACCGCCGCGTGCGGCGCCAGGGTGCCCTCGGTCATGATGTGCTCGTCGCCCACATCCAGCACCGTGTCGACGATGCGATAGAACTGCCGGCGGCCGATGTCCGGCCGCAGCCAGCGCGGCGAACGGCCCAGGGCGACAACGGCGGTGCGGTCACCGGCCTGCAGCGCCGACTGCGCCACCTGCGCCGCTCCGCGCACCGACAGCTCCAGCGATTCCGAGGCCGGTCCGGGCGCCTGCAGCGAAGTGTCCACCAGCACAACGACATCCGCCGCCCGGTTGGTGAACCGCTCGGTCACGAACAGCTGCCCGCGGCGCGCGCTCACCGGCCAGTTCACCGTGCGCAGTTGATCACCCGGCGTATAGGCCCGGATATCCGCGTATTCCACGCCCGGTCCGTGCCGCCGGGTCAGGTGCGTGCCCATGCGCTCGGGAAGTTCGGTGCGCGGCAACCGCATCCGCTGTGGATCGGTGATCGGGTACACGTAGACCTCGCCCGCGGGCAGTTGCACCGACGCCACCGCCAGCCCGGCCGGGCTCAGCGCCGTCACCCGCATGGGCACCGGATACCGGCCCCAGCGCGGCGCGGACAGCGCCAGCCGCAGACCGGCCGGCGCGGTCCCGGAGTCGACGGTCTCCTCCACCTGGGATTCCATGCCCGGCACCGCTTCCGAGTGCAGGCGCAGCAGTGCGTGCCCGGTCTCCACGAAGGCGGCCGCGGTGAGCACCACCTCCTCCGTCTCGAAGCAGCGCAGCACGCCCGCGCCGTCCACCTGAATCCTGGTGCGCGACAACTGGAGTGGCGCCGTGGCGAGCACGCCCAGCATGGGCGCGGCGAACACCACCAGCTGCCACCGGCCCAGCACGATCGCCAGCACCAGCGCGGGGATCGACGCCACCGCCAGCATGAACACCAGTGGCGCGGGCCGCCAGCGCAATTCGGTCTCGGAGGTGGCGGTGGTATCGCGATGCTTCATGCGCGCCTCACGCCGAGGTGGCGCGCGGGACGGGCAGACGGCGCAGCAGTTCGGCGATCACGTCCTCGCCGCGGATGCGGCGGACCCACATCTCCGGGCGCAGCGTGATGCGGTGCGCCATGGCCGGAACCGCCAGCGCCTTCACATCTTCCGGGACCACGAAGTCGCGATTGTTGAGCAGCGCCCGGGCCCGGGCCATCTGGACCAGGTCGAGTTCGGCGCGGGGGCTGGCGCCGACCTCCACCTGCGGGTGTCCCCGGGTGGCGGCGGCCAGCGAGACCACATAGCCGACCACATCGGGATGCACGGTCACGTATTCGACGGCCTGCCGCATCTCCAGCAGGCCGGTGGCATCCACCACCTGGCCGATCTGGGCCGGTTGCGAACCGCGTTCCAGGCGCCGGCGGATCATGCTCATCTCATCGGATTCGGACAGGTAGCCGAGCCGCAACTGCATGGCGAAGCGATCCAGCTGGGCCTCGGGCAGCGGGTAGGTGCCCTCGTATTCGATGGGGTTGTCGGTGGCCATGACGATGAAAGGATCCGGCAGCGGGAAGGTTTCGCCGTCGATGGACACCTGCCCCTCGGCCATGGCCTCCAGCAGCGCGGCCTGTGTCTTGGGCGGGGTGCGGTTGACCTCGTCGGCCAGCAGCATGTTCGTGAAGACCGGGCCGCGGCGGAAACTGAAGCGGCCGGAATGCATGTCGTAGATGGTGGAGCCGATCAGGTCCGCGGGCAGCAGATCCGGCGTGAACTGCACCCGGGTGAAGTTCAGCCCCAGCGCCGCCGCGAACGACCGCGCGATGAGGGTTTTGCCCAGTCCGGGCAGATCCTCGATGAGGATGTGCCCACCGGCCAGTACCGCGATCATGATCAGCTGCAGTTCGTCCCGCTTGCCGACCACGACCCGGGACATTTCGCGCAGTACGGCGTCGGTGCGCTTGATGGTCAGATCCATCGGTGATGTCATCGCATGTCTCGCATCTCGTCTCACATGGTCTGTAGGCGGCGCAGGATCTCGTCCAGGGCGGCGCGGCCGGGGGCCTTGCCCTCCTGGTCCCTCAGCGCCGAATTCGCCGGATCCACCCAGCGCCACAGTTCGGGGCCGAATTGCAGCTGACCGGCGGTCTCCAGCGCCCGCCGGTTCTTGGCCATGCGATGCCCGCTGGTCAGCTCGAATTCCTTGGCGAGCAGGGGGCGCAGATGGCGGTCCCATTCGGCGCGCGAACCCTCGGACCGGTCCGCCAGCATGCTGGCGCGCGCCTCCCAGCGGCGCAGCATCTCCGCCGGGCCGTTGTCGATCTCGTGATCGGCCGGGCCCTGCGGGGCGATCCGGCGCGAACGCTGCACCAGCGACCAGACCAGCAGGCCGAGCCCGCCCGCCACCGGCAGGCCCGCCACCGGGAGCAGGGTGTCGCGCTGATTGCCGAAGGCGAGGAATTCGAAGAGCGCGGCCAGCACCACCGCACCGATCACGATCGCGATCCGGTTCATCGGCGGACTCCTATCCGTTCCGGCCGAAGAAGTACTGTGGCAACGGTTCTCATACCGGCTGCCCTTGCAGATCGGCCAATACGATTCGCAGCAGTTGCTCGGCCCGCATGCGCTGCCACTCCAGCATGGAGTGCGGGCTGAAGCGGGCCTCCTCGAACAGCGCCACCAGTTCCCGCGCCGACGCGTCGTGCAGGAAGCCGCGATCGAAGGCGCGGGCCAGCACCTCGGACGGGGTGTCCGAGGCCAGCGGCGCCACCTCCCGTGCCTGTCCCAGACCGCTTTCCATGGCCACGTAGCAGGCGATGATGGCGGTGCGCGGGTCCTGGCCGGGCGCGATCATGGCCGCCAGGCCCATCTCCGCGACCTTCGCCAGCGACACCATCTCGGTCTCCGCGGCGGGGGTGAACACGCCGGGCTGCGGTGCCGGTCGCCGGGTGGTGCCGAGCGCGACGACCACCAGCCCGGACATCGCCACCAGCACCAGCACCCCCGCGCTGATGCCCACGATCAGCAGCGCGGTTCCGCCCAGCGGGGGCTGCTGATTCGTATCCGGCGCCGGCGGAACGGTTTCCGCCGGATTCGCGGTACCGGTCGCCGGGGCCTGCGTGGTCGCGGCCTGCGTGTGCTTGCCGGGTCCGGCGACGTACACGGAGAGGATCGAGGCCGCCAGCAGTCCCACCGCGGCGATGCCGATGAGCACCAGCAGGCCGAGGCCGCCCAGCCGCCAGGAGCGGCGATCGGGTTTGCGATCCGGTTCGGGCATGGACAGCGGCAGCCGATGCTGACTGTTGATGACGCCGGCGGCCAGGATCACGATCGACACCAGGAACAGCACCGGCATGAGCGCGAGGCTCACCGCGGAAGGCGTATGGGGGGCTTTCGGACCGCCGGTGCCGGGGATGTAGCCGCGCAGGGCGACGACGGCCAGCACCAGCAGGGCGATCAGCCCGACCGCGCGCGATGCCACCGTCCCGACCCCAGTCACCGAGCACCCCCAACCAGAGTTCCGCCTAAATCAGGCACATAGTTACATGCCAAGCGGTTTCTCAGGTCGAAAACGACGAACACGGCTCACATACACTTCGAACATATATCGGCACCGGTCATGAGGGAAACCAAATCTACCCGGATTCACCTGTGACCACCGACAATTCGCCGATCAGACGTCCGATGATTTCACGCCGATTCATGACAGAAGAGACGGCATGGGGCCACCGGCACGAACGGTCCGTACGGAGTTTCCGTACGGACCGTTCGTGCCACGCGGTACTGGAATCGATCAAGCGGTCCGGCGCACCCGGGCACGCAGTCGCGTCAACGCCGAAGTGGTCCAGGGCTCCTGCACCGTCTGGGTGATCGGCACGACCCGGTCGATACGCGCCGGAGCGGATTCGATGCGCGCCGGCGCCGGACGTGGTTCCACCAGGCGGCCGAGCGAACGGAAATCCCAGCCCGCCGCCAGCCACGGCGCCGGATCGAGGGTATTGCGGGCATCGATGATGGTGCGGCCGCGCGCCACCGACCGCAGGAAAGCCGGGTCCAGCTCGCGGAATTCGCTCCACTCGGTCAGGTGCAGCACCACATCGGCCCCGTGCAGCGCCGCCGCCGCGTTCGGCGCGTACACCAGCTGCGGGGCCACCGCCCGCGCGGGAACCGTTGCGGCCGGATCGAATACGGTCACCTCCGCGCCCGCGGCGTGCAGGCGGGCCGCGACATCCAGCGCCGGCGAATCACGGACATCGTCGGACAGCGGCTTGAAGGCCGCGCCCAGCACCCCGACCCGCCCCAGCACACCCACCGCGCGACCCCAGCGGGAAGCGCTGCCGCGCAGGATGTCCAGGGTGTCGGTGACCACCCGCTCGCGGCGGCGCAGGTTCACCGCGTCGATATCGCGCAGGAAGTCCACCGACTCCCCCGCCCCGAGTTCGGTGGCGCGGGCGATGAGCGCGCGGATATCCTTGGGCAGACAGCCGCCGCCGTAACCCAGTCCGGCGCCGAGGAACTTGCGGCCGATGCGGTCGTCGTGGCCGAGCGCCTCGGCCAGCAGCGTCACATCCGCGCCGGTCAGCTCGCACAGTTCGGCCATGGCATTGATGAAGGAGATCTTGGTGGCCAGGAAGGCGTTGGCCGACACCTTGATCAGTTCGGCGGTCGGCATATTCGTGATCACCACGGGGGCGCCCCCGGCGATCGGCGTCGAATAGACCTGGCGCAGCGCCCATTCCGCGTCCGGCGTGGTGACGCCGAAGACCAGGCGGTTCGGGTGCAGGGTGTCGTAGACGGCGTGCCCCTCGCGCAGGAACTCCGGGTTCCAGGCCAGATCCACCGAAATACCCTCGGGCGCAAGCTCGGCGATCCGCTCGGTCAGCGCCTCCGCGGTACCCACCGGCACCGTGGACTTGCCGACGATCAGGCAGTTGCGGGTCAGGTGCGGCACCAGCCCGTCCAGCGCGGAGTACAGCTGCGACAGATCGGCCGCGCCGTTCGCGCCGGGCGGTGTTCCCACGCACAGGAAGTGGATGTCCGCGAACCGCGCGGCCTCGACCAGCGAGGTGCCGAAACGCAGCCGCCCGGCCGCCACGTGGCCGGACAGCAGCTCGGGCAGTCCAGGCTCGTGGAACGGCACCCGGCCGGCGGACAGTGCCGCCGCCTTGGCCGGATTGTTGTCCACGCCCAGGGTTTCGAAGCCGAGTTCGGCCATGCCCGCGGCATGCGTGGCGCCCAGATAGCCGGTGCCGATGACGGAGATGCGGAGCATCAGGAGGCCTCCTTGGTGAGCGGCTCACGGAGCTCGCCGGACGCTTCCGGCAGCAGTCGCTCCGCGATGACCTCGCGGTAGTGGCGAATCAGAAGGTCGTTGACGGCCGCCCAGGAGCGGTCCTTGACGCTGCGTTGCGCGGTCGCCGCGGTCTGCTCGCGCAGTTCCGCGTCGTCCACCAGGCGGCGCACCAGGCCGGTCATGGCCTCCGCGTCGCCGGGCGGGTAGAGGAAGCCGGCGCCGGGCGAGACCACGTCGATCGGGCCGCCCGCGCGGGGCGCGACCACGGGCACGCCGGAGGCCATGGCCTCCTGCGCTGCCTGGCAATAGGTTTCGTGCCGGCCGGTGTGCACGAAGACGTCCAGCGTGGCGTACGCCGCGCCGAGTTCGTCACCGTGCAGCACGCCCAGGAATTCGGCCTGCGGCAGCAGCTTCCGCAGGTGCTTCTCCTCGGGCCCGCCGCCGACGATGATCAAGCGCACCCCGGGCAGCGCCTGCACGTGGGTGAGCAGTTCGAGTTCCTTCTCCGGGGCGAGCCGGCCGATATAGCCCACCAGCAGTTCGCCATTGGGGGCGAGCCGCCGGTGCAGTTCCTCCGACCGCCGGAACGGCCCGAACTGCTGCAGATCCACGCCGCGCGGCCAGCGTGCCAGCCCCGGAATGCCCATGAGCTCCAGCTGCCGCAGGCTCGCCGTGGAGGGCGCGAGCGTGCGGTCCACCCGCAGATGGATGCGGCGGGTGAGCGCGGTCATGGTGCGGACGCCGCCGGGCAGGTCGTAGCGCTCGGCGAAACCCACCAGATCGGTCTGATAGATGGCGACGGTCGGGATGCCCAGCTCGTTGGCGACCTTCGCCGCCTGGTAACCCAGCGTCGCCGGGGAAGCGATGTGCACGACATCCGGCTGGAACTCCCGGATGATCTTGCGCAAACGACGCCGGGTCTCCAGGCCGATACGGAAATCCCGATAGAAAGGAAGCCGGGCCCCGCGCACCACATGGACGCGGAACCCGGCATACTTCTCCGGCCCGGTAGGCGCCAGTAGCACCGCCTCGTGGCCCTTGGCCGCCAGATGGTCCAGCACTCGCCGAACGGAATTGGTCACGCCGTTGACCTGGGGAAGAAAGGACTCGGCGACGACCAGGACACGCAACCGGGGACTTTTCCGGATGCCAGGGTTACTCGGTATGCTCGGGTTCCGCGGCTCGGAATCCCTTGCCTGCTCGCGGATTCGCATCGGTCCCCTCCGGTTCGGTGCTGCTCCTGATTGCACGGTAAGAAGTGGCTTGCAACGCAGGCCCCCCTCCGCGTAGACGGCGCGTGAATGCTCCGCGTCGATCAAGTCGGCGTGTTCACCGAGGCGTCGCCGTCCCGTCGCACAACCGTCCCGGGCGGCAGGTTCAACCAGTGATCGCAGCCTCCGCAGCACGCAGTTCCCCGAGCCGGCTGAGGGTCCGGTACAGGTCAGGGACCCGCGCGAGCTCCGCGCCCAATTCCGGCAACGGGACTTCGGCGTAGACCGAAAGCTCCAGATCGGCGTCGTGGAGAACGTCCACCAGGTTCACGAAACGCATCACCCAGTCCGGCGGGACGGTGTCCATGGCCGGCACGCGGCAGACCGTCCAGCGCCGGAACTCGGCCGCGAGTTCGAAAAAATCGGCCGCCGACACCGGGATCCCGCACAGCTCCGCGAAATCGACTGTCAGCGCGCCGCTCCCGGCCGCGCGGGCGTGCATGAGCCGGTACGCGACCGGAATGTCCACGCGGCCGGTGGTTTCCGCATCGCCGATCACGTACTGCCCGACTGCTGAATCCGGTGTGGCGCCAGCCGATGTGCGACGGTCCAGCGGGTTGTGCACCAGCGGCGACGTCGGCAGGCTCGAGGATCCGTTCAGGACACAGGTTCAGCCGACAATCTCACCGTCGCCCGGACCGACAGCTCCCGGAGAAGACGCGCAATCCATAACGGTTCACGCATCGAATACCTCGCAATATTGCTGAAGGAATATCAGGAGACATACCGTGGGACACATGAAGACGATGATCGACCTGAACGACGAGGCGCTCGCCCTTGCCGCCAAGGAACTCGGGACGGCCACCAAGAAGGACACCGTGAACGCCGCACTGGAGTTCGTCGCCGAGCGTCGGCGACGAATCGAGCAAGTGCTCAACGACCCTTACGGAATAGGCGTCGGGGCTGATATCGGTGACCCGGAGGTGATGAACCGGGCGCGCCGTTGAGCTCGGCCACGCCCCTGCGGCTGCATCTGATCGACACATCGGCCGCCTCCCGAATTCGTCAGGGGGCTGTCCGGAATGTGATCACCGGGTTGATCGCCGACCGCGCAGCAGCCACGTGTGTGACCGTAGATCTCGAGGCGGGCTACTCGGGCCGCAACCTAGCCGATGTACAGAACATCATGCAACGACGCCGGGCCTTGTATGTGAATCTGCCGATGAACGAATCCATCGCAGACCGCGCCCGCGAGGTACAGCAACTGATGGCCCGGCAAGGCATGCACCGCGCCGCCGGCATCGTCGACTTGATGACGGCCGCGGTCGCCGAATTCCACGGCGCGGTGATCGTTCACTACGACGCTGATTTCGACCACATCGCCGCTGTCACTCGCCAGCCACACATTTGGGTAGTTCCGCAGGGCAGCATCGACTGATTTCGCGATAAGGACTACGGACCAGGAAGGCGTCGCGCCCGATATCGCCAACTGGCGCAACACTGTAGCCAGTTGATCTCACTCCACGCACACTGATCGTCGACCCGCTCGACGGCGGCGGCCGACTTCATCGCGGTGATCGAAGGTCTGGTCTTCGACCGATTCGCCGGGGCCAGAACGGATCTCGCACCCGGCACACCGGCGAGCGTGCGACAGCTCGCCGGTATCCTGGCCGTTCAGCTCAGGAGTGCTTCCAGATCCTGATCACGGTGTCCGGCCACGGCGGCCGGCGCAGCACCGCGGCCGTGGCCAGCGTGGCCGCGACCAGACCGGTCAGCACACCGAGGATCGCGATGCGCCCGGCATCCACGGCCGGCTCCCACTTCACCTCGCCACCGTGCACGACGAACACGCCCATCGGGCGGGGGCCGAGCACCGTGGCGTAATTGGTGACCGTGATGACGGTCGACCCGTCCGGCGTGGTGTGCGGCTCCCCGTAGACGATCAGCGCGCTCATGCCGGGCAGATCGTTCAGTTTGTCGAGCAGTGTCATTCCGGTCCCTTCCCCAGTCGGACCGGAACCAATCTACGCGCCCGGCGTCAGTTCGCGGTGAGGACCAGACCCGATGTCGGAACGCCCGTTCCGGCGGTGACGACGATGTTCTCCAGGCCCGCGACCTGGTTCACCGAGGTACCGCGAAGCTGGCGCACACCCTCGGCAATGCCGTTCATGCCGTGGATGTAGGCCTCGCCCAGCTGACCGCCGTGGGTGTTCAGGGGCAGGCGGCCACCCAGTTCGATGGCGCCGTCCTTGATGAAGTCCTTGGCTTCGCCACGGCCACAGAAACCCAGTTCCTCGAGCTGCATCAGCACGAAGGGGGTGAAGTGGTCGTAGAGGATGGCGGCCTGCATGTCCTCGGGACGGAGACCGGACTGCGACCAGAGCTGGTCACCCACCAGACCCATTTCGGGCAGGCCCGTCATGGCATCACGGTAGTAGCTGGTCATCACGTACTGATCCGCACCGGAACCTTGTGCGGCACCGGCGATCACGGCCGCCTTCTGCGGCAGATCTTTCGCCCGGTCCACACTCGTGATGACGAGCGCCACGCCACCGTCGGTCTCCTGGCAGCAGTCCAGCAGGTGCAGCGGCTCGGCGATCCAGCGGGAAGCCTGGTGCTCCTCGAGGGTGATCGGCTTGCCGTAGAAATGGGCGGCCGGATTCACCGCCGCATGCTTGCGGTCGGCCACCGCCACCCGGCCGAAATCCTCACTGCGCGCGCCGTATACGTGCATGTACCGGCGAGCCACCATGGCCACCTGAGCCGCCGGGGTACCGAGTCCGTGGGTGTAGGAGAAGGCATTGTCGACACCCGAGGAGGACGGATTGCCGGTAGCGAGGTGAGTCGCGAACTGGCCGTAGCGATTACCGGACCGCTCGTTGAACGCCCGGTACGCGACAACCACATCCGCGACGCCCGTCGCCACCGCCATGGCGGCCTGCTGGACCGTCGCGGCGGCGGCGCCACCGCCGAAGGGGATGTTGGAGAAGAACTTCAGGCTCGGGATGCCCGCCGCCCGGGCCACCGCGGCCTGGGTATTGGTGTCCATGGTGAAGGTGGTCAGACCGTCCACGTCGGCGGGCGTGAGGCCCGCGTCGGCGAGGGCGGCGGTGACCGCCTCAGCCGCCAGCCGCAGTTCGCTGCGGCCGGAGTCCTTGGAGAAGTCGGTGGCGCCGATGCCCACGATGGCGGCACGGCGGCTGAGCGGGGAGCTGGGGGCGCTCACTGGCGGGCCTCCTGCAGGGAGAGAACGGCTTTCGCGGTGATGTGGTCGCCGAGGCTGTCCTTGCCGACCACCTCGACGGTGACGTCCACGCCCTCGACGGTGACGTCCACGCCCTCGGCGGTGGCGTCGACGGCGGTCACCGTGCCCGACAGGGTCAGCGTGTCCCCGGCGTAGAGCGGCACGCCCAGGCGCAGGGCGATGGACTTCACGATGGCGCGCGGGCCCGCCCAGTCGGTGACGAAGCGCTGCACCAGGCCGGTGTCGGTGAGGATATTGACGAAGATGTCCTTGGACCCGCGCTGCACCGCCTTGTCGCGGTCGTGGTGCACGTCCTGGAAGTCGCGGGTGGCCAGCGCCGAGCTGATCACGAAGGTCGGGTCGGCGTGAATCACCAACTCCGGCAGGGTCGTTCCGACCTGCGCGGCGGCAGGCTCGACAGTGGCGGTCATTTGACAACCTTCCAATAGGGCACGGTGTTGTCCTCGTCGAGCGCCTCGAATCCGGCCTCGACGGCCAGCCCGACCTCGACCGCGGCGGGATCGACGCCACGCAGCTCACCGAGCATGCGCACGCCCTCCTCCAGCTCGACGAGCGCGATCACGTACGGCACCTGACGGCCCGGCACCTTGGGCGCGTGGTGCACCACGAAGCTGAAAACCGTGCCGCGGCCGGAGGCCACCGCGTAGTCGCTCTGCTGCGCCTTGTCCTGCCAGATGGCCGGGATCGGCGGATGCTGCAGGGTCCCGTCGGGCTTGCGCTGGATGCGCAGTTCGCCGAGTTTGACGCCGTCCCAGAAGAATTCGGTGTCCTTGGAGACGGTCGGCTTCACCCGCTTGCTGAGATCGTCTGCGGAAGCAGGCTTCTGGGCTGCCGTGCCGGGTGCGAACTTCAGCATCCGGAACAGCATCTCGGTGACGAGTTCCTCGCCCACGTAGTAGTTGGTGCGGTAGGTGGTGAACCAGCCCTCGCCCAGCCCGGTCCGCTTGGGCCCGACCAGCTCGTCCACCGTGGACCGCACCGTCACCTGCTCGCCGAGCTGCAGGTAGCGGTGGTAGATCTGCTCGCAGTTGGTGGCGACCACCGAGGTGAAACCGGCCGCGTCGAACAGTTCGTTGGTGCGGGTCATCGGATCGTCCTCGGCACGCGCGCCGTGCAATCCGGGCATGGTCCACACCTGTGCCATGGCAGGCGGCGCCACGATGCCGGGATGCCCGGCCGCACGGGCGGCCTCGGCATCCACGTAGATCGGATTGGCGTCGCCGATCGCCTCGACCCAGTTGTTGATCATGGGCTGGTTGACCGGATCCCGGGCCACCCGCGCCGCGGATTCGCCCGCGGCCTTGATCTTCTCGACGGCCGCCCGAATCTCGTCGGCCGTGAAGCTCTGCGTCACAGGTGACTCCTATCTGGGGACGCGCGGCAGCCGCAGGCCCATTTGGGCGATCAGCTCGCGCATGACTTCATTGACGCCACCGCCGAAGGTGACCACCAGGTTCTGCTTGGTGCGGCGGTCCAGCCAGACCAGCAGTTCCGCGGTCTTGGGATCGGCGGGATCGCCGAAGCGGCCCACGATCTCCTCGGCCAGCCGGCCGGCCTCCTGCAGCGCCTCGGTGGAGTACACCTTGGTCGCCGAGGCGTCCGCCACGACCTCGAACTGAGAAACGTCCGGCCGCTCCATATTCGAGGCGACCTGCCAGTTCAGCAGTTCGTTCAAGCGCACCATGGCGTGCAGGCGGCCCAGCGAGCGGCGCACATCGGTCTCGCCCAGCACGCCCTGGCGTTGCGCCCAGTCCCGCACCCGCTCGTAGAGCTGCTCGATCTTGCCGGACGGGCCCAGGCTGACCCGCTCGTGATTGAGCTGGGTGGTGATGAGCTTCCAGCCGCCGTTCTCCTCGCCGACGATCATGTCGGCGGGCACCCGGACATTGTCGAAGTAGGTGGCATTGGTGTGGTGCGCGCCGTCCGCGGTGATGATCGGCGTCCACGAGAAGCCGGGATCCGTGGTGTCCACGATGAGGATCGTGATGCCGCGGTGCCGGGATTCGACCGTGCCGGTGCGGACCGCGAGCCAGATGTAGTCGGCCTCGTGCGCGCCGGTGGTGAAGATCTTCTGGCCGTTGACGATCCAGTCGCCGTTGGCGTCCTTGACCGCGCTGGTGCGCAGCGCCGCGAGATCGGTACCGGCCTCGGGCTCGGAGTAACCGATGGCGAAATGGATGTCGCCCGTGAGAATTCCGGGCAGGAACTTCCGCTTCTGGGCCGGCGTCCCGAAGGACTGCAGTGCCGGGCCGACGGTCAGCAGGGTGACCAGCGGCACCGGCACGTCGGCGCGCACCGCCTCGTTGTAGAAGATCTGCTGTTCGACGGGCCCGAAACCCTGCCCGCCGTACTCCTTCGGCCAGCCCACGCCGAGCCGGCCGTCGGAGCCCATCCGCTTGACCACGGCACGGTAGGCGTCACCGTGCCGGTTGTCCAGCATCGCGGCCTCCTCTTCGGGAGTCACGAGACCGGCGAAGTACGAACGCAATTCGTCCCGGAGCTGTCGCTGCTCAGGGGTTAGATCGATGAACATCTGGCTCCCAAACGATCCAGCCGGAACGATTCGCCGCCCAGCCAGCGGGCGATGTCCTTGGCCTGTGAGTAGTAGCGGTGCAGCGGGTGGGTCATGTCGACGCCGATGCCGCCGTGCAGGTGATGACACTTCTGCAGGGCCGCGGGCAGTTCCGAGGCGACCGTGTAGGCGAGCACGTCGAGGTCGTCGTCCGTGCGCTCCCGGTGCTCCGCGGAAACGTTCCCGCCGTCGGCCGAGAGCTCTTGCGCGAGCGCCCAGTTGGCCGACAGGGCGGCGGCGTGCAGCGTGCGCGAGACCACGTACACATCGGCGATCTGCTGGGCCACGGCCTGGAATTCGGCCAGCGGGCGGCCGAACTGCTGCCGGGTGCGGACGTGTTCGGCCGTCAGGGCGATGACACCCTTCAGCAGACCGTCGGCAACCGAGCCGATCGAGGCCAGCGCCAGCCGGTGCAGTTCGGCCAGCCCGCCGGGCAGCAACTGCCCGGCCGGAATCTGCACCTGATCGAACTGCAGCGAAAACTCCGGCACGCCATCGGAAGTCGGGCTCGCGGTGCGGGTGATGCCCGCCGCGTCCCCGTCCACCAGGGCGATGCCGGAATCGGTCGGCACCAGGATCCAGCGCGCGGTGTCGGCGTACGGCACCGCGATCTTGTGGCCGGTGATGCGGACGATGGAACCGTCACTGACGGCCGTCGTCTCCGGCTTGACGGTGAAGGGCGCGCCCGTCTCGTGCAGGGCGGCGGTCAGCACCGCGCCCTCCGCGACGGCGGGAAACACCTTCTCGGCCACCGCATCCGGCACGCCCACGGCCAGCAGCGGCAGTACGCCGAAGCCGAGCGTGCTCAGCGCCGGGATCTGCACCGCGTCGGTGGCCAGCTCGGTGAGCATGGCCGAGACCTCGAGCAGGCCCATCTCGTCGCCGCCGAAGCGCTCCGGTAGGGGTACGGCCAGCAAACCACTCTGGGCGAAAATCGGCCATAACGCACTATCACGCGCGCTTTCACGTTCCAGCAAACTTACAACAACCTCGGCGACAGCGTCCTGGCTCTCGTCCCTGGTGAAGTCCAATTCCATGCTCCCGGTAGAGGTGTGGGCTAGCCGTGCGACTCGCGCGGCAGTCCGAGGATCCGTTCACCGGCGACGGTCAACAGAATCTGCTCGGTACCGCCCGCAATCGACAAACAGCGTGTGAGCAGGAATTCTTTCACCACATCGGTTTCGAGAGCGCCCGCCGCACCGGACAATTCGACGGCAAATTCGGCTACCGCCTGCCGGTGTCGCACACCGACCAGTTTGCGTACGCTGCTCTGCGCGGCGGGATCTTCGCCGGCCAGCATCTTTTTTGCCGCACGAGCTTCCAGCAAAGTTCCGGCTACAGATTCTGAAATGAGCCCGCCCAGACGATCGGCCACCACTTCGGCGCCCGGCCCGGAGGTCGGAGCCGCCGCGATGAGCGCCTCCAGCTCGTCCCCGATTCCCTTGCCGCCCATGGCCACCCGCTCCGCCGACAAGGTCGACCGCGCGATCTTCCAGCCATTGCCGAGCTGACCGACCAAGCATTCGTCCGGAACGAAGACCTGATCCAGGAACACCTCGTTGAACCGCGCCTCACCGGTGATCTCCACCAGCGGACGGATGTCCAGGCCCGGACTGTCCATGCGCACCAGGAAATAACTGATGCCCCGATGCTTCGGCGCCCCGGTATCCGTGCGCGCCAGGCAGATTCCCCACGTGGCCTTGTCCGCCAGTGAGGTCCAGACCTTCTGCCCCTGCAGCTTCCAGCCGCCCTCGACCCGCTCGGCCACCGTGCGCAGGGCCGCCAGATCCGACCCGGCCTCCGGCTCGGAGAACAGCTGGCACCAGATCACCTCCCCGGTGAGGGTCGGCAGGGCGAACCGCTCGATCTGCTCCGGGGTACCCCATTGCAGCAGCGTCGGTATGGCCCAGTTGGCGATGGCCAGCTCCGGCAGCTCGATGCCCGCCTTGCGCACCTGGTCGTCCAGCTGGGTACGCAGGATCGGTCCCGCGCCCCGGCCGTAGGGCGCGGGCCAGTGCGAGGCCAGCAGGCCCGCCCCGGCCAGCGCGGTGCGCTGCTCGGACTTCGGCAGCGCCCCGATCTTGGCCAGCTCGGCCGCCAGCACGGCGGCCTCGGCGGCGTCCAGGCCCAGCTCTTCCCAGGCCGAATCGCCCTCGGCACCGGATTCGCCCAGGTCGAGGCCCACGGTGCGCCGGTGACCCCGCAGGGTCAGCTCGGCCACCCGGGCCCGCCAGCGGGCGCTGCCGCCCACCAGCTGACGCAGGGCGGTGGCCCGGCGCAGGTACAGGTGGGCGTCGTGCTCCCAAGTGAAACCGATTCCACCCAGAACCTGAATACAGTCCTTCGCGGTCTCCACCGCCGCGTCCAGCGCGACGGTCAGGCCGATGGCCGCGGCCAACTGCAGTTCCGCACCACCAGTGTCGACCGCGGCGGCCGCATCGGCGGCCACGGCGCGAATCTGCTCGGTCCGGCACAGCATCCAGGCGCAAATATGTTTGATCGCTTGGAATTCACCGATCTTGCGCCCGAATTGTTCACGCACCTTGGCGTATTCGGTCGCGGTTTCCAGGCACCAACCGGCCAGTCCGGCGGCCTCCGCGGCAATCAGCACCGCGGCCAGATCGAGCACCGGCAGCGCCGGTTCGAAGACGTGATCCTGGGACACAGCAACTTCCGCGCACTCGACCCGCGCCAGTGGCGAACTCAGGTCCAGCGCCGGTAGCGGCTCCACCCGCAAGCCGTCGGCATCGGGTTCGATCAGGCACCAGAGCTGCCGGTCACCGTCCCGGACGGGCACCAGCACGGCGGTACCGGGCGCGGCGCCGAGCACCGCCTCCCAGGTGCCGGACACCCGGATCACGGATTCCCCGGCGGATACCGCGATTTCGCCCTCGAGGGCGATACCGCATGGCGTATTCTCGTCGAGCATCTCGCCGGCAACGAGTCCCGCCAGCGCCGTCGAGAGCACCGGTCCGCCAACCAGATCGTGCGCCGCCTGCTCCACCAGGACAGCGAGATCGCCGACGGTACCTCCCGCGCCGCCCGCCTCCTCGGCGACGGCGACTCGGAAAATTCCGAGATCGGCCAGGCGCGACCAGTATTCGCGCCAATAATCCGGCGCTCCGGTTCGCATTGTTGCAATTGGCCGCACCGCGGCGGCCCATCCACGCATAGAGTCCTGAACGGCTTTATGCTCGTCAGTGGTGGCTATGGTCACACTCCATACCGCCTTTCCGGCGTGACTTCCACTCCTAGAACATGTTCTAATGTTCGAGCCGGGCGGAAGTCAAGCGCCGTCCCGACGCGGTACCTACTCGTGCAGGAAAGGACTCTCTACCGATGGCCAGTCCCTCCCGATCGCAGGCCGCCGACGGGGCGGGCGCCGCACGCGGTGCCGCCGTACCCGTCACCACCCTCAGCGAGGAGGACCTGAGCTCGGCGGCGCAGCGCGACCGGCGCAAACGCATCCTCGACGCCACCCTCGCCCTGGCCTCCAAGGGCGGCTACGACGCGGTCCAGATGCGCGCCGTCGCCGAACGCGCGGATGTCGCCGTCGGCACCCTGTACCGGTACTTCCCGTCCAAGGTGCACCTGCTGGTGTCCGCCCTCGCCCGCGAATTCGAGCAGTTCGAAGGCCGGCGCAAACCGCTCCCCGGTGTCACCCCGCAGGAACGCATGCACCTGCTGCTCACCCAGGTCACCCGGGCCATGCAGCGCGACCCGCTGCTCACCGAGGCCATGACGCGCGCCTTCATGTTCGCCGACGCCTCCGCGGCCGCCGAGGTCGATCGGGTCGGCAAGGTGATGGACCGCTTCTTCGCCCGCGCCCTGGCCGAGGAGACGCCCACCGACCGGCAGCTCGCCATCGCCCGCGTCATCAGCGACGTGTGGCTGTCGAATCTGGTTGCGTGGCTGACCCGTCGCGCCTCGGCCACCGATGTGACCGAGCGCCTGGAGCTCACCGTCGACCTCCTCATCGGAGGCAGCGAGTAGCCGCCTCGTACGAGGCAGGACGTAGAACGCACGCCGTGCGTTCGCAATTCGAGGGAGGCCTGCCCGGGCCGGAGAGCCGGGCAGGCCTCCCTCGTCATTTGCTGAATAAGTGCAGGTCAGCGCCGCAAAGTCGATGATTACCCGCGCGTAGAACGGGCATTCGGTGAACGACACGGGGTGACTTTGTAAACGCTATGTATCACCGCACACACAAGGGGGCAACCAGCACCCAGTAGCATCACTCGCGCCCTGAAAAATCTCCTCCGATCACTAGGTTGGATGCGTGAGCGCACAGGATTTGCCACTGGAACTTCGCCGGGCGTTGTCGGCGATCGCCCGCGTGCCACGGCTGCTGGTCGCATCGGATTACGACGGGACGATCGCGCCCATCGTCTCCGACCCGACCAAGGCCTATCCCCACCGGGAGTCGGTGAGCGCCTTGCGCGCTCTCGCCGGTCTCACCGGTACGACGGCCGCCGTGATCTCGGGGCGTGCCCTGCGAGATCTCGCGGCGCTGTCCCGGCTGCCCGTCGAGGTGCAGCTGATCGGAAGCCACGGTTCGGAATTCGACGTCGGCTTCGTGCACGCGATCGACAACGACGCCAAACAATTGCTGCAGGAGGTGCAGACCACCCTCTCGCAAATCGCCCAGGACAACCCGGGCGTGGGCATCGAGATCAAACCCGCCAGCGTGGCCCTGCATGTCCGCAATGCCAGTCCCGAAATAGGCCGCCGCGCACTGGTTCAGGTGCGGCAGGGTCCGGGCAGCTGGGTCGGCATCCAGGTCACCGAGGGCAAAGAGGTCATCGAACTCGCGGTCGTCGAGACCGACAAGGGCGCGGCACTCGACATCGTCCGGCATCAGCAGGGCGCCTCGGCCGCCGTGTTCATCGGTGACGACGTGACCGATGAGAAGGCCTTCAAACGACTGTCCGGTCCGGACGTCGGCATCAAGGTCGGCGACGGCGAAAGCCTTGCCGAATACCGGGTTTGCAGCACCGAAGAGGTCTCCAAATGCCTGGCCTTCCTCCTCGAGGAACGCCGCACCTGGCTGGCGGGCGCCAGCGCCCCCCGAATCGAACGGCTGACCATGCTGGCCAGCCCGCGATCCAAGGCCCTGGTCACCCCCGACGGCACCATCACCTGGCTGTGCCACCCCGAACCCGACTCCGCGGCAGTGTTCGCACACCTGCTCGGTGGTCCCGGCGCCGGCCACTTCACCATCCATCCCGAACGACCGGGCCTGCCGCTCTCGCAGCGGTATGTCGACGGCACCATGACCGTCGAAACCCGGTGGGCCAGTTTGCAGGTTGTCGACTATCTGGCGCACGACGTGGTGCCGGAACGGACCGACCTGACACGTGTCATCATCGGCGACGTCAAGGCCGTGGTCACCTTCGCACCCCGGCCGGAATTCGGTCAGGTGCCGGTGCGCCTGGTCTACCGCGCGGGCGGGCTCGAGGTGCAGGGCACCAACGACCCGATCGTGCT
Source organism: Nocardia sp. NPDC020380 (assembly GCF_044386975.1). Taxonomy (NCBI): domain Bacteria; kingdom Bacillati; phylum Actinomycetota; class Actinomycetes; order Mycobacteriales; family Nocardiaceae; genus Nocardia; species Nocardia sp. NPDC020380. The sequence continues at coordinate 214,241 of NZ_JBIRVQ010000005.1, forward strand.
GCGCTCCCCCGGCGTCGACTGGGAGATCATCGACGAGGGCAACCACCACACCGCGCGCGCCATCGTGGACCCCTCACAGGGCCCGATCGTGCTGGAAATGCGGTGCGGCACCTCCGATCTCGCACCCTGCATGACCCCCGAACTGGACCGGCGGCGGGAAGCCGAACGGTACTGGGCGGAATGGTCGAGCCGGCTCGAACTGCCGCCGCTCAAGCCCGATCTCATGAAGCGGTCCGCGCTCACCCTGCGCGGGCTGGTGCACGCACCCTCCGGGTCCATCCTGGCCGCCGCCACCACCTCACTGCCCGAGGACATCGGCGGCGTGCGCAACTGGGACTACCGGTACTGCTGGCTGCGCGACGCCTCGCTCACCGCCTCCGCGCTGGTGTCGCTGGGTTCACTCGCCGAGGCCGAGGATCTGCTCGCCTGGGTGCACCGCGTGCTCGAGACCCTGCCGGGACCCGAACGCCTGCACCCGCTCTACACCCTCTACGGCGAAACCCTGCCGCCCGAGGCCGTCATCGACCAGCTGCCCGGCTACGCCGGCTCCCGGCCGGTCCGCGTCGGCAACGCGGCGAACATGCAGGTGCAGCTGGACGTGTTCGGTCCCATCGTGGACCTCATCTCCCAGCTCGCGCACGCCCGTGAGCGCAAGGGCATGACCGATGCGAAAAAGGCACTGCCGGACCCGGATTGGGAGCTCGTGCACGCCATGGTGTCCGCCGTGCAGCGGCGCTGGCGCGAACCCGACCACGGCATCTGGGAGATCCGCGGCAACCCGCGGCACCACGTGTACTCCAAGGTCATGGGCTGGCTCACCGTCGACCGGGCCATCACCCTGGCCCGGCAGTTCGGGCGGCCCATCGATCCGGACTGGGAAGCGTTGCGCGACACCATCTCCGACGAGGTGAAGGTGCAGGGCTGGAACGAAGAGGTCCAGTCCTACACCGCCGCCTACGACGGGACCGACCTCGACGCGGCCACCCTGCACATCGGGCTCAGCGGGCTCATCGACCCCTCCGACCCGCGGTTCGCGGCCACCGTCGTGGCGACCGAGGCGGAACTGCGCAGCGGTTCCACCGTCTACCGGTACCACCACGACGACGGCCTGCCCGGCGGTGAGGGCGGCTTCCACCTGTGCGCCGCCTGGCTGGTGGAGGCGTACCTGCTCATCGGCAAGCGGGAGGACGCGGAAGCGCTCTTCGCCCAGCTCGTCGACGTGGCCGGGCCCACCGGCCTGCTGTCGGAGGAGTACGACCCGGTCGCCGAACGCTCCCTCGGCAACCACCCGCAGGCCTACAGCCACCTCGGCCTGCTGCGCTGCGCCCAGCTGCTCAGCCAGCCGGTCGCCGCACTGGCGTAGCGGTTCATCGAAAGCGAAGGGCCCGGGGAGCGGAATGCTCCCCGGGCCCTTCGTGTTGCACACCACATCTTGGGCAGCGATGAGGTAGCAACTGGACGCTTGCGCTACATTCAAATGGTAATCGTTATCGTTTTAAGCGTCGTAAGTGCCAGGAGTACCACCGAGTGACCAGCAGAAGCTTTGCCCGAGGATTCGCAGTTCTTGCCGCAGGACTCGCCACCGTGGCCACCCTGACCGCCTGCGGCAACAGTAAGAATTCCGACGGCATCACCATCGTCGCCTCCACCAATGTCTGGGGCGATGTCGCCGCTGCCGTCGCCGGCGGCGATGCCAAGGTCACCTCGATCATCGACGATCCCAAGGTCGACCCGCACTCCTTCGAGGTCTCCCCCGCCGACGCCGCCAAGATCAGTGACGCCTCCCTGGTCGTCTACAACGGCGGCGACTACGACGAATTCATCGACAAGGCCATCGCCGGCAAGAACAAGAAGACCGTCAACGCCTTCGATGTCTCCGGCGGGCAGCCGCACGCGAACGAGCACATCTGGTACAACATGACCGCCGTCGGCAACGTCGCCACCCGCGTCGCCGACACCCTGGGCGAGCTCGACCCGGCCCACAAGCAGGCCTACCTCGACCGGGCCGGCGCCTTCACCAATTCGCTGCAGCCGATCAAGACCGCACTGCAGCAGATCGCCACCGACCACCCGAACCAGCCGGTCCTGCAGACCGAACCGCTGGCCGCGTACATGCTGATGGCCGCCAAGGCCGACGACAAGACCCCGCACGCCTTCGAGGAAGCCATCGAACAGGGCACCGATCCGGCCCCCGCCGATGTCGCCGTCGTGCGGGACATGCTGAGCAAGAAGCAGGTTCGCGCCCTCGTCTACAACATCCAGACCGAGGACAAGACCACCCAGGAACTCCGCAATATCGCCAAGAGCGCCGGCGTCACCGTCGTCGAGGTCACCGAGACCCTGCCGCAGGGCGTCGACTTCCTGCACTGGATGACGCAGAACGCCAACTCGCTGTCTCGAGCGTTGTCCCAGTCATGAGTGTGGATTCCGCTGCGGTCGAACCGCTTTCATCGAATGCCGAGAGTCCGGCGGCCGGGGTGACCACCCCGGCCGTACGGCTGTCCGGCGCCCGGTTGTCCTTCGGCGACCGAACCCTGTGGCAGGGACTGGATCTGGAGATCGCGCCCGGCGAATTCATCGCGGTGCTCGGACCCAACGGATCCGGTAAGACCTCGCTCATGCGCATGCTGCTCGGACAGCTCGCGCTCTCCGCGGGCACGGCCGAAATCGACGGCGCGCCCACCCGGCTCGGGAATCCGGCCATCGGCTATGTGCCGCAACAGAAGACCATCGAGGGCGGCGCGCAGCTGCGCGGCATCGACCTGGTCGGGCTGGGCGTGGACGGGCACCGCTGGGGATTCGGCTTCCGCGGGCGCAAGGAACGGCAGCGCAAGGTCGCCGCCGCCATCGCCGATGTGGGCGCGGAGAAATTCGCGTACGCCCCGCTGGACGCCCTGTCCGGCGGCGAGCAGCAACGGATGCGGGTCGCGCAGGCACTCGTCGGCGATCCGAAGGTGCTGCTGTGCGATGAACCGCTGCTCTCCCTCGATCTCGCCAATCAGCGGCTGGTCGCCGAACTCATCGACCGGCGCCGCCGCACCCACGACACCGCCGTGCTGTTCGTGACCCACGAGATCAATCCCGTACTGCCGCTGGTGGATCGGGTGCTGTACCTGGTCGACGGGCAGTTCCGGATCGGCACGCCCGACGAGGTGATGACCTCCGAAACCCTCTCCGAGCTGTACCGCACCGAGGTCGACGTATTGCGCGTGCGCGGGCAGCTGGTCGTGGTCGGCACCGGCGATGCACTCGGTGCGAAACACGAAGGGGCGCAGGCATGATAGACAAACTGTCCACGCTCTTCACGCAGATGTTCGACGTGTCGACCACCGTGAACCTGCTGTCCTACGACTTCGTGCAGCAGGCGGTGCTCGCCGCTGCCCTGCTGGGCCTGCTGGCGGGCGCCATCGGGCCGCTCATCATCAGCCGGCAGATGTCCTTCGCCGTGCACGGCACCAGCGAACTCTCCCTCACCGGCGCGGCCGCCGCGCTGCTGGCCGGTATCGGCGTGGGCGTCGGCGCCATCATCGGTTCCGTGGTCGCGGCCGTGCTCTTCGGACTGCTGGGTTCCCGTGCCCGCGAACGGGATTCGGTCATCGCCGTGGTGCTGTCCTTCGGCCTCGGCCTGTCCGTGCTGTTCCTGTGGCTCGGCCCCGAACGCGCCGGCTCCAAATTCTCCCTGCTCACCGGCCAGGTGGTGAGCGTCGGCAATACCGGGCTCGGACTACTCGCCACCTGCACCGCGGCCGTCCTGATCGTGCTGGCCGTCATCTACCGGCCGCTGCTGTTCGCCAGCTCCGACCCGGAAGTGGCGGTGGCGCGCGGAGTTCCGGTGCGCACCCTGTCGATCGTCTTCGCGGTGCTACTCGGCGTCACCGCCGCCTTCGGCGTGCAGATCGTGGGCGCGCTGCTGGTGCTGTCCCTGTTGATCACGCCCGCGGCGGCGGCCGCGCAGCTCACCGCCAGCCCGGTCAAGGTCGCGGTGCTGTCCATCGTGTTCGCCGAAACCGCCGCCGTCGGAGGCATTCTGCTGTCGCTGGCGCCCGGCGTGCCGATCTCGACGTTCGTCACCACGATCTCGTTCTCGATCTACGTGATCTGCCGCCTCGTCGGCTCCCGCACCCGCAACCGGCGCAGAACGCCGGTCGCGGCCTGACTTCCGGGCGCAGTCAGTTACCTTCGCCCGCCAAGGCGAACAGGCCGTCGGTGGTCTGCTCGATGAGGCCGTCCACCAGCAGGGAGTCGAGGGCGCGATCGCGCTGGCCCGGATCGCGAGTCCAGGCCAGGTCCAAGCGAACTCGCTCCACCGGGCCGGAGGCGCCGCGCAGCACGTCCAGGAGACGGCCGCGCGCCTGACGATCGGTGCCCTCGTACTTCTGGACGCGGCGGACCACATCCGACGGCGGACGGCCCGCGGTGACCCAGGCGCACTTCGGCAATGGGCAGTTGCCGCAGTCGGGATTGCGGGCCGTGCAGACCATCGCACCCAACTCCATGAGCGCGGCGGAGAAGACCGCCGCACGATCCACCTTGGCCGGCAGCAGCGCCTCGGTCTCACCCAGATCGCGGGCGGCCGGATTACCCGCCTCCGCGCGACCGTGCACAGCGCGGGCGACCACGCGGCGAACGTTGGTGTCCACCACGGGAACTCGCTGGCCGTAAGCGAAACAGGCGACGGCGCGCGCCGTGTACGCGCCGATTCCGGGCAGGCTCAGCAGTATGTCGACATCGGTGGGAACCACATCGCCGTGTTCCGCCGCCAAAACCTGGGCACACTCGTGCAGCCGTAGCGCGCGGCGCGGGTAGCCGAGCTTGCCCCACGCGCGCAGCACCTCGCCCTGCGGGGCGGCGGCCATGGCCGAGGGCACCGGCCAGCGCGCCACCCACTCCCGCCAGATGGGCTCGACCCGGACCACCGGGGTCTGCTGCAACATGATCTCGCTCATCAGGATCTGCCAGGCGCTCACGCCGGGCTTGCGCCACGGCAGATCACGCGCGGCCTCGCGATACCAGTCGATGAGTACGTCGCTGTCCACTTCGCCTCCCTCCCGGCGGCCGGAACGCCGGGAAATCCCCCGCCGTATTATCGGCGATGGTATCCATGCGGTGAGACGGTCCCCGTGCCGGGCGAGCTCACCGGACTGCGCCGACGGGCCGTCGGAACGACTTTGCCGGACCGTAACGCAACAGACTGGCCGGTAACCGATTCGCTATGGAAAATGGGACACATGCCGCATTCCACCCCGATCAGTGCCTGGAAATCCCTGCGTGAAGGCAACGAGCGCTTCGTCAACGGTACGTTGCAGCACCCTAGCCAGGGCGCCGTCGACCGGGCCAAATTGGTCGGTGGCCAGCAGCCTTCGGCAATCCTGTTCGGCTGCGGCGACTCCCGCGTCGCCGCCGAGATCATCTTCGACCAGGGCCTGGGCGACATGTTCGTGGTCCGCACCGCCGGCCACGTGGTCGACTCCTCGGTGCTCGGCTCCATCGAATACGGCGTGCAGGTACTGAGCGTGCCGCTCATCGTCGTCCTCGGCCACGACAGCTGCGGCGCGGTCCGCGCCACCATCGACGCCCTCGACGGCGGCAATGTCCCCGGCGGCTTCATCCGCTCGGTCGTCGAACGCGTCACCCCGTCCATCCTCATCGGCCGCCGCGAGGGCCTGGAATCCGTCGACGAACTCGAGGCCCGCCACGTCGAAGAGACCGCCCGCCTCCTCATGCAGCGGTCCATGATCATCTCCCAGCGCGTCGCCACCGGCGAGTGCGCCATCGCCTGCGTCACCTACAACCTCGGCGAAGGCGAAATCCGCCTGCACCGCGTCATCGGCAACATCGGCGAACTGGCGTGAATTTTCTGCCCTCCGCTTCGCTCCGGGCGGGTTCGCGGCCCTAAGTCTCGATTCTTCCCTCCCTCCGCTCCTCCGCTTCGCTCCCCCGCTCCACTCAGTCCAGAATCGAGCCGGCCGCGAACCATGCAAGTGCTCCTGGCCCACTGCGGACTGCAGTGGGCCAGGGCATATCTGTCGCTGGGACACTTCGCAGGCCGGCAAAGCGGCGAAATGTACCCGGCGGCCGGGCTGTTCCGACGCCGACACGCCGAGACCCTGCTCGGGGTGATACCGACCGTGCCCTTACCGTTGTCAGCGTGCTGGAACCGAATGGACCACTGCCGCCGGAAATCTACTGGCGCCGTCGCCTGCTGGCGATCGGCGTCCTCGTGGTCGCCCTCGCGCTGGTGATCTGGGCGGCCTTCGCACTGCTGAAGGGCGGTGGCAGCGACAACAAGGCCGCCGCCAAACCCTCCACGTCCGCGAACGGGCCCACGAACAAGCCCGCCGGAAGCTCCACGGGCGCACCGGAATCGAGCAACCCCGCGGGCAGTAGTGTCAGCGGCAGCGCGGCACCCGTCGCGGCCCAGGGGCAGTGCCCCGACCAGTCACTGGCCGTGAAAGTGACTGTCGGACAGCCCACCTACAAGGCCGGCGACCAGCCCGTGTTCGGCATCGTCATCACCAATATCTCCAGCGCCGCCTGCCAGCGCGATATGGGCTCCGGGCTGCAGCAGGTCGCGGTGCAATCCCTCGACGGCACCCGGCGGCTGTGGTCCAGCACCGACTGCTTCCCGGACGGGACCCCCGACGTCCGCGCCCTGAACCCCGGCCAGCAGGCGGCCTTCACCGTCACCTGGTCCGGCGCCACCTCCCAGCCCAACTGCGCGGGCGAGCGGGTCCCGGTCACTCCCGGCCCGTACACCGTTGTGGCACAGCTGGGTTCGGTCCGCAGCGCGCCCGAGCCCTTCAATATCGCCTGACGCCGGTCACCATCGACTGAAGCCCGCCAAGCCTTCCCGAATGCGGCGGGCCAGTTGGGCATTCATGCCGTCCACCGCCTCCAGATCGGCCTGTGTCGCCTCCAGCAGGGCGCGCAGGCCGCCGAAGGCATGCACCAGCGGCTCGACCTTGCGGAAGGGCACACGGGGAATCTGGGCCAGCAGACGGTAGCCGCGCGGCGCGACCGGCGTATCCAGAGCCTCCACCGTGGCCGGATACCCCAGGGCGGGAGCCAGATTCGCCAGCTCCAGCAGTTCCGCGTCGGCCAGCGCGTCCGACCGCGCCAGCGCGCGATCCGCCTCCGGCTCCCCCGCGACCTCGGCGACCAGATAGTCGCGCACCAGCAGCCGGCGCAGATTCTCGGTGTCCGCGGTCGATTCGGTCAGCTGCAAGGCCAGCTGCCGCCCGTCCGTACCGAGCTCGAGCACGTCCTCCTCGATCTCACCCGCCGTGCGGCGCATGAGCTCCAGGCAGTGCAGCACCGTCAGCACCTCGCGCAGCGTCGCGAAGTCGTCGACCTCCAGCTCGGAGAGCCGCCGGGTCACCTCGTCCAGCCGGAACCGGTAGCGCTGCAACGTCGCCATCGCCTGATTCGCGCGGGAAAGAATTGTCGGCGAATCCTGCACCAGATGTCGCGCGCCGTTCACATAGACGGTCACCAAACCCGTCGATCGGCTCACCGAAATCACCGGATAACCGGTATGCGCCGCGGTGCGTTCGGCGGCCTTGTGCCGGGTCCCGGATTCCACCGTCGGCAACGCCGGATCGGGGACCAGATGCACATTCGCGCGCACAATACGGGAACCGTCCGTGGAAAGCACCACGGCGCCATCCATTTTCGATAATTCGCGCAATCGGGTCGGTGCGAATTCGACATCCAATTCGAATCCGCCGTCGCAGATGTGTTCCACGCGCGCGTCATAACCGAGCACCACGAGACCGCCGCCACCCGCACGCAGAATGCGATCCACACCGTCCCGCAATTGCGTTCCGGGAACAAGTCGCGCGATCACCGCGCGCACCGCCGCGGGCGAATTCTCCTGCGCTCCGGCAATATCGGAATCACGCCCCGCACCAGCGACGGAACGTCCCAGCAGTCCCGTCATCCATTTCCCCGCCACTACTCCGCAGCCTCCACCGGTGTGTGCGCCCGGCGACGCTGCCGCAGCCCCGTGACGGCCAGCGCCGCACGCAGATCCGGCACCTCGCGCAGGGTCATCTTGCGGCCCGCGCGCTCCACGCCCGTCGGCACCAGCGCCTCGGTGAACCCGAGCCGCTCCGCCTCCGCCAGCCGGCGCGTCAGGCCCGTCACCTGCCGCACCTCGCCGGCCAGGCCCACCTCGCCCAGCACCACCATGCCGGGCGGCAGCGCCTGATCCGCGCTGGCGCTCGCGATGGCAAGCGCCACAGCCAGATCGGCGGCCGGTTCGGTCAGGCGCATACCGCCCACCGTGGCCGCGTACACATCCTGTTTGCCGACGTAGATGCCGCCGCGGCTCTGCAGCACGGCCAGCACCATCGACACCCGGTTGTAGTCCAGGCCGCTCACCGCGCGGCGCGGGGCCGGCGCCTGGGTGTCCACCGTCAGGCCCTGTACCTCGCCCAGCATGGGCCGCTTACCGTCCATGGCGACCGTGACCGCGGTGCCCGGCACCGAGGTTCCCCGGTGATGCAGGAACAGCCCGGAAGGATCGTCCACACAGACGATTCCGGCCTCCCGCATCTCGAAACAGCCCACCTCGTCGGTGCTGCCGAAACGGTTCTTGATGCCGCGCACCATGCGCAGCGTGGAGTGCTTGTCGCCCTCGAACTGCAGCACCACGTCCACCAGATGCTCCAGCGTGCGCGGGCCCGCCACCGCGCCGTCCTTGGTGACGTGCCCGACCAGCAGCACCGCGATCCCGCTCGCCTTGGCCAGCGAGGTGAGCGCCGCCGTCACCGAACGCACCTGCGTGACACCGCCGATGACGCCGTCCACATCCCCCGCCAGCATGGTCTGCACCGAGTCCACCACCAGCAGTGAGGGTTGCACCTGCTCCACGTGCCCCAGAATCGTCGCCAGATCCGATTCCGCGGCCAGATAGACCTTTTCGTGCACGGCGCCCGTACGGTCGGCGCGCAGCCGCACCTGGCCCGCCGATTCCTCCGCGGTCACGTACAGCGCGATCTCGTCCCGCGCCCGCGCCCACCGATGCGCCACCTCGAGCAGCAACGTCGACTTCCCGACACCCGGCTCCCCCGACAACAGCACCACGGACCCCGGAATGATGCCGCCCCCCAGCACCCGATCGAGCTCCGACACCCCAGTCCCCCGCGCCTGCGTCGTATTCGAGTCGATGCTCGAGATCGGCGCCGCCGCCGTACTCGGCAACATCGCCCGCCGCCCCGCGGACACCGCCGACGCCGACGCCGACACCTCCTCGATGGTGCCCCAACCCCCACAATCCGGGCACCGCCCAACCCATTTGGCGACCTCGTGCTGACAGTCCGCACACCGGTACAACGACTTCACCTTGGCCACGCGGGCAGCCTATCCACGAGCAGTGACAGAAACCCCGTGCCACCCCGCCCTCCCCCAGAACCACCCACCCCAAGAGACCGCAACCCCAAAGGTTCGCGGCCGTCTCGATTCTGGACTGACTGGAGCGGGGGAGCGAAGCGGAGGAGCGGAGGGAGGGAAGAATCGAGACTTCCAGGCCGCGAACCCGCCCCCGGAGCGAAGCGGAGGGGGCAAAAAACACCGCACCCGCCTCGGAGAATCCGAAGCGGGTGCGGGAGTGCGGGATTCGGTCCGGCTCAGTGCTGGGCGCTCGCCGACTGCGAGGGCTCGGCGCGCTGGGCCTCGGGCCCGGCGTCGACCGGGACGTTCACGACGACCGTGCCGGCCTCTTTGAAGTTGAAGGTGAGCGGGTAGGTCAGGCCCGGGGTGACGTCCCGGGTCAGGCCGGTGACCTCGATGAGCAGCGGGGCCGCGTTCGGGTCGTTGGCCTGGTCGCTGACCGCCTCGGCGCTGCCCTGCGCGGCATCACCCTTCTTGGGCAGGTTCGCGACCAGCGTCTGGTGGGTCTTGATGGTCTTGTCGCCGGTGAACTTCACCTGGCCCAGATCGGTGCTGATGCTGACCAGCTCGTCGTTCTTGACATCGCTGAAGTTCACGGCGCTGAAGGCCAGCACCGCGGTGCCGCCCTTCGCGTTGTCGTACTGCTCGCTCTGCGGCAGCAGGAAGCGCACGTCACGCAGCGCCACCTGGCCGACATTCGCGGCATTGCCGTTGACCGCCGCGACCTGGCTCGCGGTCTGTGAAACCTGACCGGCGCCGCACCCCGTCAGGGCGATCACGGCGCCCGCGGCGAGCGCGAAACCTGCAAGAGCACGCCGCTGCATCTTCATCGCGGCTCGCCGCGGCGCCTGCGACGCTGTGGTGGCTTTCAGGGCAGTCACGGGGTCCTCCATGTCGACCGGCTCACTCCACTATGGAGAGTAGTAGTCAAAGAGAGTAATCCGTGTCTCCCGGCCCCCTACACGCGGGCGGTGTGTCGGAAGTGAGCGCCGGAGCGAGCCGTGGGAGACGCGCCCGGACCCGACACACCGGCGGATGTCTTCCGGAGGGCTCCGGATTCCGGGGGGCTTGTCAAGTGATCTCGAAATCGATGAGCCCTCGCGCGTCGCCGCAATCGGATGCATTGCCGTTTATGGGCGGTGCGCAGTTGCGTATGCAGAGTGCGCAGTCGCATATGCGTCCCGACAGAACTGAGCGGTATCCCCTTATGCCACAACAAGATGCACACGATTCGCGTTCTGTCAACCCCCGCCGCCGGTCCGTTGTGGCCCTGACCTGCGCCGTTGATCGCGCCGTTACCGAGTCGCATGTTAAACTGTGAACATCGAAAGGGGCACGGGACACATGATTTTTAAGGTCGGAGACACCGTCGTTTACCCCCACCACGGAGCGGCGCTGATCGAAGCTATCGAAACCCGCACCATCAAGGGTGTACAAAAGGAGTATCTGGTCCTGAAGGTCGCACAAGGCGACCTGACCGTTCGGGTTCCCGCGGAGAATGCCGAGTACGTCGGCGTCCGCGATGTTGTCGGACAGGAAGGCTTGGACCGAGTCTTCCAGGTGCTGCGGGCTCCGCACACCGAAGAGCCGACAAACTGGTCTCGCCGTTACAAGGCCAACCTCGAGAAGCTCGCCTCCGGCGATGTGAACAAGGTGGCCGAGGTCGTCCGCGACCTGTGGCGTCGGGAGCAGGACCGCGGCCTGTCCGCCGGTGAGAAGCGGATGCTGGCCAAGGCCCGTCAGATCCTCGTCGGTGAGCTCGCGCTCGCCGAAGGTACCGACGACGTCAAGGCCGAGACCTTGCTGGACGAGGTTCTCGCCGCGGCGTCCTGACCGTGAACAGATCAACCGGCGACGATCGTGTCGTCGCGCTGGTTCCTGCCGCCGGCATGGGAGTTCGCCTCGGTGAAAACAAGCCGAAAGCGTTCGTCCACGTCGGCGGCAGTCCCATGCTCACCTGGGCGATCCAGGGTTTGATCGCCTCCGGGTCGGTCGACGAGGTTGTGGTTATGGTGCCCGCCGAACTCGTCGACGCGACCCGCGCACTGCTGCCGGCGTCCGCCGTCCCGGTACATGTCGTGACGGGCGGCGCCGAGCGCACCGATTCGGTTCGCGCGGGGCTCGACGCCGCGCCGGACGCCGATTTCGTGCTCGTGCACGATGCCGCGCGCGCCCTCACCCCGCCCGCCCTCATCTCCCGTGTCGTCGCCGAACTGCGCGCGGGCGCGCGGGCCGTGGTACCCGCCCTGCCCGTCTCCGACACCATCAAGTCCGTGGACGCGACGGGCGCGGTCACCGGCACCCCCGATCGATCCGGGCTGCGCGCCATTCAAACTCCGCAGGGCTTCGACGCGCGATTGCTGCGCTCGGCCTACGCCACCGGCACCCGGGCGACCGATGACGCCGGGCTGGTGGAAATGCTCGGCACGACCGTGCGGACCGTCGCGGGCGACGCCCTGGCTTTCAAGATCACCACACCGCTGGATCTGGTCCTCGCGAATACGCTTGCCGCCCAGCGTGACCCCGCCGACATTGCCGGGGGACTGGACACGACACGCGAGGCGGTGACGGCTCCGTGATCGATCCGATGGCTCTGCGCACCGGAATCGGCAGCGATGTACACCCCATCGAACCCGGCCGGCCCTGCTGGATGGCCGGACTCCTGTTCGACGGCGACAGCGGTTGCGCCGGGCACTCCGACGGTGACGTCGCCGCGCACGCGCTCTGCGATGCCCTGCTCTCCGCCGCCGGACTCGGCGATGTCGGCGCGGTTTTCGGCACCGGGCGGCCCGAGTGGGAAGGCGTCTCCGGGGCGGCCATGCTCAAGGAAGTCCGGCGGCTGCTCGACGAGGCCGGGTACGCGATCGTGAACGCCGCCGTGCAGGTGATCGGTAATCGGCCCAAGATGGGACCGCGACGCGCCGAAGCGCAAAACGTACTGGGTGAAATTCTGGGGGCGCCGGTTTCCGTGTCCGGCACCACCACCGACGGCCTCGGACTCACCGGTCGCGGCGAAGGCGTGGCGGCGGTCGCCACCGCCCTGCTGTGTTGTCGTTCCTGACAATTCACGATCGTTCCGCGGCGCGTCCGCAACACCGATTGTGCGACGGCCCTTCCCGAAGCCGTATCCGCCCGTAAACCCACATTTATCGACAACTAGGATGCTCTGTCGTGACTCTGCGCCTTTTCGACACCGAGACGCGGACCCTGCGTGACTTCACGCCGCTGGTCCCCGGCCACGCTTCGGTGTACCTGTGTGGCGCCACGGTGCAGGGCGAACCTCATATCGGGCATCTGCGCAGTGGCGTCGCCTTCGACGTGCTGCGAAGGTGGCTGGGCGCCAACGGTTTCGACGTCGCGTTCATCCGCAATGTCACCGATATCGACGACAAGATCCTGCACAAGGCGGCCGAGCACGGACGCCCGTGGTGGGAGTGGGCCGCCACCCACGAGCGGGCCTTCGACCGCGCCTACGGCACCCTCGGCGTGCTGCCGCCGTCCGCGGAACCGCGGGCCACCGGGCACATCACGCAGATGGTCGACATGATGGAACGGCTCATCGAACGCGGGCACGCGTACCCGTCCGAGGGCAATGTCTACTTCGATGTGCTCAGCTTCCCCGACTACGGCAAGTTGTCCGGGCACAAGCTCGACGACGTGCATCAGGGCGAGAGCGCCGGGCAGGGCAAGAAGGATCCGCGCGACTTCACGCTGTGGAAGGCCGCCAAGCCGGGCGAACCCAACTGGCCGTCGCCGTGGGGACCCGGCCGGCCCGGCTGGCATCTGGAATGCTCCGCCATGGCCGAGTTCTATCTCGGACCGGAATTCGACATTCATTGCGGCGGAATGGATCTCGTCTTCCCGCACCACGAGAACGAGATCGCGCAGTCACGCGCGGCCGGGGACGGGTTCGCCCGCTACTGGCTGCACAACGGCTGGGTGACGCTGAGCGGCGAGAAGATGTCCAAGTCGCTGGGCAATACGCTGTCCGTCCCCGCCGTGCTGGAACGCGTCGGCGTGCGGCCGGTCGAACTGCGCTACTACCTGGGCAGCGCCCAGTACGGCTCCATGCTGGAGTACTCGGATCAGGCGCTCACCGAGGCGGCCGCCGGCTACCAGCGCGTCGAGGCGTTCATCCAGCGCACCATCGAACGGGCCGGGGAGGTGGCGGTCGGCACCTGGACCGACGCCTTCGCCGACGCGCTGAACGAGAACCTCGGAGTGCCCAAGGCGCTGGCCGAGATCCATCGCATCGTGCGCGAGGGCAACAGCGCGCTCGAAGCCGGTGACCTGGAGGCCGCCCGGGTGCACGCCACCCAGGTGCGGGCCATGCTCGGCGTCCTCGGCGTCGACCCGCTGGACCCGCACTGGGCCACCCCCACGGACTCCACCAATGCGCAACACGCGCTGGACGTGCTCATCGGCGCCGAACTCGACCGCCGTCAGCAGGCCCGCGCCGCCAAGGACTGGGCCATCGCGGATCAGGTCCGCGACCGGCTCAAGGCCGCGGGCGTCGAGGTCACCGACACCCCGCAGGGTCCCGAGTGGACGCTGACCAAGGACAATAGGTGAACTCTTCCGCTTCGGCGGAACCCGCCTCGCCCCGGCGAGACGGACACGGAATTCATGGTGCCGCCCTCGGGCGCGCGGAATCCGATCGTCGCTGTGCGACGGAAAAGACAGGGCGCAGCCGTTTGCTGCGCCGACCGGAGGCAGGTCTCCCGCATGATCGATCGGAGCGGGTGCGTCCCGCGGCCGGTGCGAAGCGGGTTACCCGCGTGACACGGAAGGCGAAGTAATGGCAGGCAATTCACAGCGGCGCGGTGCGACCCGCAAGACCGGCTCCAAGAAGGGGCAGGTCGTCGGGTCCGGCGGGCAGCGGCGGCGCGGGCTCGAGGGCAAGGGCGCCACGCCCAAGGCGGAGGACCGGACCTATCACGCCGCCGCCAAGCGCGCGAAGCTGCGGGCCAAGGCCGACGCCGCGACCGCGACCACGCGGGCGCGCAATGCGAGCCGGCCGACCGTCGGGCGCAAGGACGGCGAGGGACCCGAGCTGGTGCTCGGCCGCAACCCGGTCGTCGAATGCCTGCGCGCCGGTGTGCCCGCCACCGCGCTGTACGTGGCCGTCGGCACCGAGAACGACGACCGGCTCACCGAATCGGTGAAGATCGCCGCCGACACCGGCATCTCGATCCTCGAACTCCCGCGCACCGACCTCGACCGCATGAGCAACAACGGCATGCACCAGGGCCTGGCGCTGCAGGTGCCGCCCTACCGCTACGCGCACCCGGACGACCTGGTCGACCGGGTCAATGCCGATGGCGGGCAGGCCTTGCTGGTGGCATTGGACAACATCACCGATCCGCGCAACCTGGGCGCGGTCGTCCGCTCGGTGGCGGCGTTCGGCGGGCAGGGCGTGGTGATCCCGCAGCGCCGCAGCGCCAGCGTCACCGCCGTCGCCTGGCGCACCAGCGCGGGCGCCGCGGCCCGGCTGCCCGTCGCGCGCGCCACCAATCTGACTCGCACGCTGAAGGATTGGGCGAGCAAGGGTTACCAGATCGTCGGCCTGGACGCGGGCGGCGACACCACCCTCGACGAATTCGACGGCACCGCACCGACGGTCATCGTCGTCGGCTCCGAGGGCAAGGGCCTGTCCCGATTGGTCCGCGAAACCTGCGATTCCATTCTCAGCATCCCGATGGCGGGACCGGTCGAATCGCTCAATGCCTCGGTCGCCGCGGGTGTGGTCCTCGGCGAGGTGGCTCGCCAGCGCCGGCGCTGAGCCCGCTCCGGGGTCGACCGACCGGTCGGTGAATACGATTGCGCGCCAATGCCGTTGACGGCAGCGGCGCGCATTCGCGTTTCCGGGGTGCGAAGTGGGCGAATACGGCGGATCGGAGGGCGTGTCGCGGGGCCATCGGTGAAGTGGCGCAAGCAAACACCGCGCGTCAGGGTGCCCGGGGCGGGGCCGCGACCTAAAATCGGGCGGTGGTCATACCTCAGCAGCCCATCGGGAATCCCGTCGAGCACGAGTATGCGACGGCGGTGTTGCTGCTCGGGGCGCTCAGCGTGTTCTGCTGCGGGATCCTGGGGCCCATCGCCTGGGTACTGGGGCGGCGGGCCCTCAACGAGATCGACGCGTCCGGCGGCGCACAAGGTGGCCGCATTCAGGTCATGGTCGGGCACATTCTGGGGATCGTCGGCACCATCCTGATGGTGTGCACCGCGATCCTGGCCCTGCTGCTGACCATCGGCGGGCACGGGTAGCGTGCCCGCACCGGCTCAGTCCAGGCCGGGGCGAGGGTCCGAACCGGTGATCGCGTCCCAGGCGGGCCATTCCGAACTGACGCTGCCGTTCCACTTCGGCTGCCGGCGGTCCTTGAGCGCGGCCACGCCCTCGCCACCGTCGGAACTCTTGGCGACGTAGTCGTTGAGCTCGGTTTCCAAGCGGCCCACGGTTTCCGGATCCATGGTGGGCGCCTCCCACAGCAGGCGCTTGGACAGCGCCACCGGCAGCGGCGCCGAACCGTGCGCGATATCGTGCGCCACCTCCAGGGCCTGCGGCAGCACCTCGGCGGCATGCAGGCAGGCATTGGCCAGGCCGAGCGCCTTGGCCTCCTCACCGTCGAAGGTGCGGCCGGTGAGCAGCAGATCGGCGGCCCGGGCGCTGCCGATCAGGCGCGGCAGCGTCCAGTGCGCGTAACCGCCCGGCAGGGCGCCGCGCCGGACCTGGTTGAGGCCGTACACGGCATCACGGGCGACATACCGGATATCGCATTGCAGGGCGATCTCCAGGCCGATGCCGACGGCATGCCCGTTGACCGCCGCGATGACCGGCTTCCTGATCTTGAAGGGCGGCGGGTCGATGAGGCCCCTGACCTCACCGACCTGCAACGAGAGATCCGCGCCCGCGCAGAACGCGGGCGGAGTTCCGGTCACGACCACGGCCCCGATGGCATCGTCGTTGTCGCAACGGCGTAGCGCCGCACCGAGATCCGACGCCATGGCCGGAGTGACCGCGTTCTGCTGGGCGGGCCGATTGAGCGTGAGCACCGCGACGCCACCGGAGACATCCACGTGCAGTTCCGAACTCATGCCGGTAAATCCTAGTCATGCCACCCACGGCACGCCCGGGTACAGCGGTTATCCCCGCAAGATCTGCCGCCCGATGGCGTACTTGTGCACCTCGGTCGGGCCGTCGTAGAGGCGGAAGGCCCGCATATCGCGGAAGATCATCTCCACCACCGTCTCATCGCTGATGCCGATCCCGCCCAGCACCTGCACGCAGCGGTCGGCCACCTTGAACAGTTCCTCCGACACGTACGACTTGGCGATCGAGGATTCGTGCCGGGCCTTGTGACCCTGATCCATCAGCCAGCAGGCATGCCAGATGGTGAGGCGGCACTGATGCAGCGCGATCTCGTTGTCCGCCAACATGAACGACACACCCTGATGCTCGCCGATCGGCTTGCCGAACGCGGTGCGGGTCTTGGCGTAGTCGACCGCGATGGCCTGCGCGCGTTCCGCCGCACCCAGCCAGCGCATGCAGTGTGTGAGGCGGGCGGGCGCGAGCCGCAGCTGCGCGTAGCGCAGGGCCTGACCGGTCTCGCCGAGCACGGATTCGCGGGGCAGCACCAGATTGTCGAATTCCACGACCGCGTGACCGCCGACGTAATTGCGGTCCATCGTGTTCATGATCCGCTCGATGACGATGCCCGGCTGACCGCCGTCGGTGAGGAACAGGGTCGGGCCCTCGGGCAGGTGCGGGTTGGCGGCCAGGCGGGCCATGATGATCCAGGTCTTCGCGCCGTCCGCGCCGGTGATGAGCCATTTGCGGCCGTTGATCGTGAAGTTCTCGCCGTCGAAGGTGGCCTCGGTGGCCAGCTGATTCGGGTCCGAGCCGGCGCCCCCCGGTTCGGTCATGGCGAAGACGGAACGCTGGTGACCGTCGATGACCGGCTGCAGGTAGGCCTCCACCTGCTGCTCGTTCGCGATCTTGGAGAGCAGGAACATATTGCCCTCGTCGGGGGCCGCGCAGTTCATGGCGACCGGGCCCAGGGTGGACCAGCCGGCGGCCTCGTACAGCACCGCCTGCTCGACGTGGGTGAGACCGCGACCGCCGAGCTCCTTGGGCGCCTGGATGGTCAGCAGGCCCTCCTTGCGGGCCAGTTCGACCATTTCCTGGCGCAGTTCGTCATTGGGGCCGTGAGCGGTCAGGCGCGGGTCGCGCTCGAAGGGAACGATCTTGTCGATGACGAACTGCCGGACCCGATCACGTTCGGCAGCGAGGTCGGCAGGTATCGAGAAGTCGATCATCGTGGTCACCATTCCGTCATTGGGGTGCGTCGCGCCCGAGCATACGACGGCACACCCCGAAGACTGAAGGCAGCCGCCTTCATTTGAGGACGCGGGTGAGGAACCCTTCCACTTCGGCGCGGTACGCGGCCGGTCGATCGTCGTGCACGAGATGCCCGGCATCCGGTACGACCACATGCCGGGCATCCGGATGCACCTCGGCCATCTGCCGCATCTGACCCGGCGGGGTGATGGTGTGCTCGCCCTCGAGCAGCAGGACCGGGACCGTGAGGGACTTCCACTGCGCCCAGAAGTCGCGGGTACCCCACTCCTCCGAGATGTCCCGGAAGGTCGGGACCTCGCCGTGCAGGCGGTAACCATCCGGGCCGTGGGTGAACGAGTCCATGAAATACCGGCCCGCGACCGGGCCGAAGAATTCGAGCATGGCCGCCTCGTCCGGAAACGGTTGCGGCCACGCGGCGATCATGGCCGCCCAGTGAGTCGCGGTGCGGCCCTGGAAATCCGGGGCCATGTCCTCGACCACCAGCGCCCGCACCCGATCCGGATGCGCTGCGGTGAACATCCACCCGTGCAGGCCCCCCATCGAATGACCGATCACCACCATGGGTTCGGTGATCTCCGCGGTGGCCGCCGCGAGATCGGCCACGAAGGCCTCGGTGGTCAGTTCGCGCGGCGCGGGACGGCCGTGGCCCGCGGCATCGAACGTGTACACATGCCCGTACTCGCGAATCCAGTCCAGCTGGCTCCGCCAGGTACGGGCGCTACCCATCAAACCGTGCAGCAGCAGGATCGGAACGCCGGCGCCGCCTTCGTCGTACAACATCACCTCGAACGATACGACGGGCACCGCGGGGTAGATTCGCTCGCATGGCAGTCGTCAAGATCAACGCAATCGAGATTCCCGAGGGCGCCGGCCCCGAGCTGGAGAAGCGCTTCGCGGCGCGAGCGCACGCGGTCGAGAACTCGCCCGGGTTCCTCGGCTTCCAGCTGCTCCGGCCCGTCTCCGGCGACAACCGGTATTTCGTTGTCACCCAGTGGGATTCCGAGGAGTCCTTCGCCGCGTGGCGGGACGGCCCGGCCCGCGAGGCACACGCCGGTCAGGCCCGGCAGCCGGTCGCCACGGGCGCCTCGCTGCTGGAGTTCGAGGTCGTGCTCGACGTGGCGGCCAAGAACAACTGAGCCGCGCTACGCGCGCACCGGCGCCAGCAGGTCGGTGAGCCACAGGGTGACCTTGTGCAGCAGCCATTCCGCCGGACCGCGGCGGAAGACGCTGCGCCACAAGGTCGCCAGCAGCAGTGACCCGATCGCCAGCAGCGCCAGCAGTTCCCGGCCGGGGCCGTGCAGGCCGCCCGGCAGCACCTGCGCATCCGGATCCACCGGCATCGGCACCAGCGCCCGGACCGCGATCATCTGCAGGATGTAGAGGCTCAGGGCGCAGGAACCCGCATAGATCAAGGGACGCAACGGCAGCTCCGCGAACCGGGTCACCGCCATCAGGACGCCGATCACCAGGAAGGCCGTACCGGTCGCACCGATCACCTCGAACGGGGTGCCGCTGTGCGGGGTGGCCACGGTCAGCCACCACCAGCTCGCCGTCGACACCGAGCCGAAACCGCCGTTGTCGATGAGCAGCCCCGGATCGAAATCGGTCACCCCCGCCTCGGCCATGCCCTGCGTGAGCAGGTCGACCAGCTGCGCGCGGCCGCCACCGGGATGCTGGATCAGCCATGACCCGCCGTAGCCGAGCAACGCCAGCAGCGCGCCCGCCGCGGCCACCGGAACCGCACGCAGGGAACGAATTCCGAGCCTGCCCAGCGCCAGGCCCGCCAGCACGAACGGCATCCACGAGATGGCCGGATAGGTGCCGGTCAGCAACAGCATCTCCGCCATATCCCGCAGACCCGACAGGGATGTGAACATCTCGAACATCGGATGACCGCCGAACTGGTTCTGCTCCATATGACTTCGGATCACGAACGACACGATTGGCCCCGCGATCGCCCACACCAGCGCGAGCCCGGCGAGCGTGCGCGCGCTGAGCCGCAACAGTGGCAGGGCGAGCAGGAAATAGACGCCGTAATAGGCCAGGATGATCATGATCCCGATACCCGAATGCAATTGCGCCAGCGCCAGACCCAGCACGAAGATGAGCACCGCGCGCGACGCAATGCGAATCACGCTGCGGCGGGCCGCGATACCGGTGTGAGGGCGGTCGCCGCCGGACAGCAGGGCCAGCGACACCCCCGCCAGCACCGCGAACAGGGCCGCCGAACGGCCCTCGAACAGCGACAACCAGTGGAATCCGGGGCCTTCGGGCGGCGGGCCCACATGCACGGCGAACATGCCCAGCACCGCGATACCGCGCGCCGCATCGAGCGCGAGAATGCGCGGCAGCGAATTCCCGGCTTGCTCGGATTCGGATTTCTCCACAGCGGTCGCGGCTCCCATGAATGCCAGGCTATGGGCACAAATGGAGATACGGCCAGCGGAAATCGGTAATTCCAGCCAGAAATAGCCGAAATAGTTAGTCCCCGGCTAACTATCGGATCAGCCGGGGACCACGAGCACTACGCCGCTAGCGGCAGCGAACTACGCCTCGAAGGTGGCATCCAGTTCGATGGTGTCCACACCCGAGAGCGCCTTGGAGACCGGGCAACCGGCCTTGGCCGCCTCGGCGGCGGTCAGGAAGCCCGCGGCGTCGATACCGGTCGCCCGGCCCGCCACCGTCAGCTTGATCTTCGAAATGCGGAAGCCGCCCGCCGGATCCGGGCCCAGCGTGACATCCGCGGTCACGTCCAGGCTCTGCGGCGTCGCACCCGCATTCGCCAGCTGACCCGACAACGCCATGGCATAGCAGGAGGAATGCGCGGCCGCGATCAGCTCCTCGGGGCTGGTGGTGCCGTCGGCATTGTCGGCGGCGCGCTTCGGGAACGAGACGTCGTACTTGCCGACACCGGAGCTGACCAGCTCGACCTGACCGGAGCCGTCCTGCAGGCCGCCGGTCCAAGCGGTGCGCGCGGTACGTGTAGGCATCACTGTCCTTTCGATTCGGTGAGAAGCCGTATGGCCTCGAACCTACCCCGCGCTAGACGGTCGCGGCGGCGCGATGATCCCAGCGTTCCAGGATCCGGGGCCAGGATTTCTCGTGCCGGTCACGGACGGCCGCGCTCGGGAAGCCGGCGTGCGTGAGCAAAAGGGCCGTACCCGCACCGTGCGCCGAGAATTCCACCGTGAGAACGGTTTCCGTGCCCTCGGTGGCATGCGTGACCCAGGACAGCTCGACCAGGCTGTCCGGCACCAACCGCAGGAACCGCCCGTAGTGCGGGACGCCACCACCCGCGGTGAAGAAGAACGGCTGATTCACCGCGGCGTGCATCAGCACCGAACCAGGATCGGCGAACCACAACCCGAACTGCTGGGTCGCCATCCGATACAACTCGACGGGCGAAGCCGCCATGATGCGCTCCGCGACCAGGAAGAACGGCCGCGCGGAAAGATCAGGGGGCCGGATCGGCGCAACGTCCATGGCCGAGCACCCTACCGTCCGCCGCCGCGGTCACCCGGGATTGGGGACTGCGGCGGCGGCCGGTTCGTGCCGGGCTCAGGCCATATCGCGGCGGCGGATCAACCACACCGTGCCCACTGCGAAAAGCAGGGCGTACCCGGCCAGCCAGAGGAACGACTCGCCCTGGGAGAGGATGTGGAGGACTCCTGGCGTGGATTCACCGCTCACCGTGCGGAGCGAGCCGGCCAAGGAACCCGCTGCCGTGCCGGGGAGGTGATCGGTGATCGCCTTGATCGGTGAGAAGACCTCGGCTACCCCGCGCAGCAGGTTCTCCACCACGAGCACCCATACGAGGCCCAGTCCGACCGCGAGGGCCGGGCCGCGGGCGATCGCACCCACGAGGCCTCCGGCCAGTGTCCACATGCCCAGAATGGTGGTGCCCGAGACGATTCCGAGCAGGATGCGGCCCGCGGACGGGAGGGCGAGCGACTGTCCTTGTGTCGCAGCGATGACCGCCGCCACGCCGGTGTCGACCACGAAGGCCGTCACCACCAGCGCGATCACCGTCAAGGCCAGGCTCACTACCACCGCGCCGACCGCCGAGGAGCGCGAAGGGCCCTGTGTGAGCACCGTTTTCCAGGTGCCCCAGCCGTAGCCGCTGCCCACCGCCAGCGCGCCCAGCACCAGCATGAGCGCGCCACCGAACATGGCCATGCCCTGCGTGTACACCTCGGGGACCGCCGCCGGCAGCATCTGCTGCAGCAGGACGGCCTTGGGCTGGCCGTCGGACATGCGGGTGCTGCTGCCGGTGGTGTACGCGAGATAGTTGAACAGGTAGGCGAAGGTGAGGTTCAGCAGGATCCAGGTGCCCAGCACGATCCAGAACGCGGGCCACTTCCGCAGGCGCAGTAGTTCCGCGCGGGTACTCGCCAGCAGGCCGGTCCAGGCGTTCGCCGGTGCGGCGGTGCGGGCTCTCGTCATCAGGTCGGTCATTTCGCCGTCTCCGTCATCTCGAAAAAGACTTCTTCCAAGGACTTTTCGTCACTGCGCAGTTCCAGCAGGTCCGCGCCGGACTCGATCACCGCACGCGCCACCGCGGGCGCCCGCACCGCACCGGCATCCACCCTGATGCCGGTGCTGGTCAGCAGCGCCGACCGGTCCCCCACCACCGCGCGCACCGCCGGCAGGGCCAGTTCCATCGGCTCGGCGCGCACCAGCAGCGTTGCGGCGCCGCGCAATTCCCGCACCGTGGACTGGGCCAGGAGCTTCCCGTGGTTGATGACGCCGACGCGATCACAGATCTCCTGCACTTCGGTGAGCAGGTGACTGGACAGCACGACGGTGTGCCCGTCGGCGGCGAGTCCGGTGATGAGCTCCCGCATCTCGGCCATGCCGGCCGGATCCAGGCCATTGGTGGGTTCATCGAGAATCAGCAGGTCGGGGCTGCCGAGCAGGGCGGCCGCGACACCCAGGCGCTGCTTCATGCCGAGCGAATAGGTGCGGAACTTGTCGTCCCCGCGGTCGTGGAGGGCGACCCGGGCCAGCGCGTCCTCGACCTCGGGGCGGCCGGCGCCACGGTAGTGGGCCAGTACCCGCAGGTTGTCGCGGCCCGACATGTAGGGGTAGAAGCCCGGACCCTCGATGAGAACACCGATGCGGCG
This sequence comes from Nocardia sp. NPDC020380, assembly GCF_044386975.1. Classification (NCBI taxonomy): domain Bacteria; kingdom Bacillati; phylum Actinomycetota; class Actinomycetes; order Mycobacteriales; family Nocardiaceae; genus Nocardia; species Nocardia sp. NPDC020380. Next base: position 237,116 of record NZ_JBIRVQ010000005.1, read on the forward strand.
CAACGCATCCGGATCACCCGGCTGCCTGCCCAGCACCAGCGCCGCACCCGACGTCGGCCGGATGAGGCCGACCAGCATGCGCAGGGTGGTGGTCTTTCCCGCCCCGTTCGGGCCGAGGAAACCGTAGATCTCACCGCGGTGGACGCGCATGCTCACGGCATCCACGGCGGCGTGCGGGCCGTAACGCTTGGTCAACCGGTCGGTGGCCACGATCGCGTCGCCGGTGGCCTCGGATGCTGTCTCGCTCATACCTACAAGACTCGGCGTGGCGGCGCGGTAAAACATCCGCCGCACAGCGCTATCCGGCGTACGTATCCGCACGTATTTCGGCGTGACACGGTGCCACTCCGGGTATACGGCGCTACGGTGCAGCTATGGACATACGCGGGGGATGGCTGATACGCCGGGACGTGTTGCCGGCCGTCGCCGTCGGCGCGATCCAGCTCCTGGGCGGGACGCTGGCCAATCGGCACGGGAACGTGCTGCGCGAACTCGACCCCCTGGGATACGCGCTGCTCGTGGCCGGTCCGCTGCTCCTGGCGGTGCGTCACCGCTACCCCGTACCGGTTTTCTACGGGACGCTGACCGCCGCCGTCGCATACCTGTTGGTCGGATACGGGTACGGGCCGGTGTTCATCTCCCTCGTCATCGGGTTCCTCAGCGCCGCCCTGCGCGGATCACGCTGGTACACCTATCCTTTCGTCGCCGTCGGCTATCTGCTCATGGTGTGGCCGGTCCCGCACTGGCGCGGATACCACACCGGCTCCTGGCAGGAATTCGGGCTGCTCGCCTGGCTCGTCGTCCTGGTCGCCGCCGCCGAAGGACTCCGGCAACGCAATGCCGCCATGACCGCGCGCCGGCAACGCGAAGAGGAAGCCCGGCGCAACGAACAGGCGCAGCGGGAACGCGAACGCGCCGAACAGGCCCGCGAACTCGCCGAACGCGAACAACACGCCAGCGAGGAACGCCTCGCCATCGCCCGCGACCTGCACGACGTCCTCGCGCACAGCCTGTCCCTCATCAACGTGCAGTCCTCGGTGGCGCTGGAACTCCTGGACCGCAAACCCGAGCAGGCCGCCACCGCGCTCGCGGCCATCAAGACCGCCAGCCGGGACGCGCTCGGCGAAGTACACGCCCTGCTCGGCTCCATCCGCGCCGGCACCGGCATCATCGCCGCGCCCACCACCCCCACCGTCGGCATCACCGACCTCGACGGCCTCACCGCGCCCGCCCGCGCCGCCGGACTCGTGGTGCACACCATGGTCACCGGCGGACCCCGGCGGCTACCCGCCGTCGTCGACGTCGCGGCCGCCCGCATCGTGCAGGAATCCCTCACCAATGTGGTGCGGCACGCGCCCGGCGCGAGTGTGCTTGTCACCCTGCACTATTCGGCCGAACGCCTGCAGCTGACCATCGACAACACCCGGCCCGAGAAACAACCCGCACCGCAATCCCCCAGCGGCGGCCACGGCATCACCGGCATGACCGAACGCGCCAGCGCCCTCGGCGGCCAGCTCTCCGCCAAACCCAAGGCCGACGGCGGCTTCCGCGTCGCCGCCCGCCTGCCCACCCACCTCGCCCACCCCGAACCCGCCGCCTGAGCACGGCAGACGGGAGCACCATGACAGTCCGGGTAGTCATCGCCGACGATCAAGCCCTGGTCCGCGCCGGATTCGTGGCCCTGCTCGACGCACAGGACGATATCGACGTGATCGGCGAGGCCGACAACGGCGAACAGGCCCTGCGGCTCGCCCGCGAACTCAAACCCGACGTCGTCCTCATGGACATCCGCATGCCCGTCCTCGACGGCCTCGCCGCCACCCGCGCCATCGCCGCCGACACCACCCTCACCGGGGTGAAAGTGGTCGTCCTGACCACCTTCGAACTCGACGAGTACGTGTTCGAGGCCATGCGCGCCGGCGCCACCGGATTCCTCGTCAAACACACCGAACCCGCCGACCTCCTCAAGGCCGTCCGGGTGGTCGCGGGCGGCGACGCCCTGCTCTCCCCCAGCGTCACCCGGCGACTCGTCGCCGAATTCGCCACCCACGCCAAACCCGCACCACCCGAAACCCTCTCGGAACTCACCGACCGCGAACGCGAGGTCATGATCCTCGTCGCCGAAGGCCTCACCAATGCCGAGATCGCCGAACGCCTCTACATGAGCCCCGCCACCGCCCGCACCCACGTCAGCCGAATCCTGTTGAAACTCAACGCCCGCGACCGCACCCAGCTCGTCGTCATGGCCTACGAGTCGGGACTGGTCCGGCCCGGCTGGCAGTAACCCGCGCTACGGCGGCGTCATTCACCCGGATTCGATTGGTGACGTTCCGAATCGGTGAACCCCCGCTTCCGCGGACGGGCGCCGGGCTGCGGCGGCGGGGCCTGCAGCCGCGCCGAATACGCCGACGCAGCCCGGAACACACCCGAGACGCCTTGGGGCGCCGCCGCGTAGGTGATCGAATCGCCCGGGGCGAAACCCATCCGGGTACCGATCGTGACCGCGTCCATGTTCGCGCCGAGGAACAGGAAATTCCATTTGTACACTTCCTGCTGCTGCGTGATCAGCGCCTTCACGGCCTCGTGCGTCCATTCCGCACTGGAGTTCTCGTGACCGTCGGTGAGCACCACGACGATGACGGTGCCCGGACGATCCGCCTCGGCGCGCGCGGCCAATTCGGCGCCGATATCGGTGACCAGGCGGCCCACCGCGTCGTACAGGGCCGTCATGCCACGCGGCTGCAGATTCAGCGGCGGCACCTCGGTCAGGCGCCGATTCGCGTATACCAGTTGATATTCGGTGTCGAACTGGGCGAGGGTGACCTCGATCTGCTTCGGGACCTCGCGCTGCTGCTCCATATAGGCGGCGAAACCGCCCTCGGTATCCGATTTGATGGATTGCATGGACCCGGAACGGTCCAGTAGTACCGCGATGAGAGTGCGGTCGGAATTCGTCATGTGGTGGCTCCCCCCGGAGTCGATTCGTGCGAACGACCCCCACCGTACCCGCGCGCGACTACACCGCCTCCTCATTTTCCAGGCCACGCCGGATGGCCTGCTCCACAGGCGAATACGCACCGTCCGGGCGATCCAGGACACACGGCTCACGCAGCAGCAGCGGCGGTTGCGCCATGAACTTCGGGCGGCCGATGCGATTGGGCTGGGCGGCATGGATCAGGAAGGGGTGGCAGAGGTAGACGTCGCCGGCCTTGCCGGTGGCCAGGGCCTCGGGGAGATCGTCCACGGCCGTGTAGAAGTCGTGCAGATCGAACATGGTGGTCCCCTCCTCGCCGAACGGGCGCAGCACCGAGGCGAGCCGGCGATGCGAGCCGACCCGGATACGAGTGGGTGCGTCGTCGATGCCGACATCGGAGAAGAGGAACAACATGAGCAGGGCACGGCCCTTGGAGAAGACGTTCACCCGCCAGCTCAGATAGTCGTCCGCCGCGGCGTCACCCGGGAAGCTCACATCCACATGCCAGCCGGTGTCACCGGGCGGCTCGGGGCTCGGGAAGCGAATCGGCCAGCTGCCCAGGCTCTTCCGCGGCAGCCAGCGGCCCGGACCCGCCAGTTGATCGAATGCCTCCAGCAGCACGGGCGCGGTGACGGCGTGCGCGAAGGGTTCCTCGGCATGGTCCCAGAGGCGGATGACCGGCTGGGTCCAGGTGGCCGGATCGTCCGGATCGCATCCGGTTGCCCGCCACAGGATTTCCCGGCCCGCATCGGCCACGTCCCGCGGAAACGCGCCCTCGATGCGGACGAACCCGTCGGCGATGAAACCCGCGACCTGATCGTCGGTGAGCATGCGGTCCTTTCGTATCGGCTGCTCCGAGAATGACCGGGAGCCACCGCCGCTCGCCACCGAATTTCTCGCGGCACGCGAAAGGCCCCGCTCCCCAAGGGGGAACGGGGCCCTGCGTTCGTACTGCCTACTCGCCCGAGGCGGCAGCCGGGGCGTCACCCGCGAGGGCGGCGACCGGCTTGTCCTCGACGGCCTCGTCGGTCTTCTTGGTCAGCTTGGCCTTGGCGCTGAAGGTGAACTTCGCCGCCTCGCCCTGACCTTCGCCGTCCCAGTTCTCGACATCGACCACCACGACCTGGCCGGGACCGATCTCGCCGAAGAGGATCTTCTCCGACAGCTGGTCCTCGATCTCGCGCTGGATGGTGCGCCGCAGCGGGCGGGCACCGAGCACCGGATCGAAACCACGCTTGGCCAGCAGGCTCTTCGCCTGCGGAGCCAGCTCGATCTCCATGTCCTTGTTCTTCAGCTGCTTGGCGACGCGGCCGATCATCAGGTCGACCATCTGGATGATCTGGTCCTGGGTCAGCTGGTGGAACACGATCACGTCGTCGATGCGGTTGAGGAACTCGGGCCGGAAGTGCTTCTTCAGCTCGTCGTTGACCTTGAGCTTCATCCGCTCGTAGTTCGAGCCCTCGGCATTGCTCTGGGCGAAGCCGAGGCCGACCGCCTTCGAGATGTCCGAGGTACCGAGGTTCGAGGTGAAGATCAGCACGGTGTTCTTGAAGTCGACCGTGCGACCCTGACCGTCGGTGAGACGACCATCCTCGAGGACCTGCAACAGGGTGTTGTAGATCTCCTGGTGGGCCTTCTCGATCTCGTCGAACAGCACCACCGAGAACGGCTTCCGGCGCACCTTCTCGGTGAGCTGGCCGCCCTCCTCGTAACCCACGTAGCCCGGAGGGGCACCGAAGAGCCGCGAGGCGGTGAAGCGGTCGTGGAACTCGCCCATGTCGATCTGGATGAGCGCGTCGTCGTCGCCGAACAGGAAGTTCGCGAGCGCCTTCGACAGCTCGGTCTTACCGACACCGGACGGACCGGCGAAGATGAACGAGCCCGACGGACGCTTCGGATCCTTCAGACCGGCGCGAGTACGGCGGATCGCCTTGGACACGGCCTTGACCGCGTCCTCCTGGCCGATGATCCGCTTGTGCAGCTCGTCCTCCATGCGGAGCAGACGGGTGGTCTCCTCCTCGGTGAGCTTGAACACCGGAATACCGGTCCAATTGGCCAGCACTTCCGCGATCTGCTCGTCGTCGACCTCGGCCACGACATCCAGATCGCCGGAGCGCCACTGCTTTTCACGCTCGGCCCGCTTGGCGACGAGCTGCTTCTCCTTGTCGCGCAACCGCGCGGCCTTCTCGAAGTCCTGCGCGTCGATCGCGGATTCCTTCTCCCGGCGCGCCTCGGCGATCTTGTCGTCGAATTCGCGCAGGTCCGGCGGTGCGGTCATGCGACGGATACGCATCCGGGCGCCGGCCTCGTCGATCAGGTCGATCGCCTTGTCCGGCAGGAAGCGGTCGTTGATGTAGCGGTCCGCGAGGGTAGCCGCCGCGACCAGAGCGCCATCGGTGATCGAAACCCGGTGGTGCGCCTCGTAGCGGTCACGCAGACCCTTGAGGATGTTGATGGTGTGCTCGACCGTCGGCTCGCCCACCTGGACCGGCTGGAACCGGCGCTCCAGGGCGGCGTCCTTCTCGATGTACTTGCGGTACTCGTCGAGGGTGGTAGCACCGATGGTCTGCAGCTCACCGCGAGCCAGCTTGGGCTTCAGGATCGAGGCCGCGTCGATGGCGCCCTCGGCCGCACCCGCACCCACCAGGGTGTGCAGCTCGTCGATGAACAGGATGATGTCGCCGCGGGTGTTGATCTCCTTGAGCACCTTCTTCAGGCGCTCTTCGAAGTCACCGCGGTAGCGGCTGCCCGCGACCAGGGAACCCAGGTCGAGGGTGTACAGCTGCTTGTCCTTCAGCGTCTCCGGCACTTCACCGTTGACGATGGCCTGCGCGAGACCCTCCACGACGGCGGTCTTACCGACGCCGGGCTCACCGATCAGGACCGGGTTGTTCTTGGTACGGCGGCTCAGCACCTGCATGACGCGCTCGATTTCCTTCGAGCGGCCGATGACCGGGTCGAGCTTGCCCTCGAGCGCGGCCTGGGTCAGGTTGCGGCCGAACTGGTCCAGCACCAGCGAAGTGGACGGAGTTCCCGCCTCACCACGCGTGCCCGAACCCTCGACCGGCTCCTTGCCCTGGTAGCCCGACAGCAGCTGAATGACCTGCTGACGCACGCGGTTGAGATCCGCGCCCAGCTTCACCAGCACCTGCGCCGCGACGCCCTCACCCTCACGGATGAGACCGAGCAGAATGTGCTCGGTGCCGATGTAGTTGTGGCCGAGCTGCAGGGCCTCCCGCAGCGACAGCTCCAGCACCTTCTTGGCACGCGGGGTGAAGGGAATGTGACCGGACGGCGCCTGCTGGCCCTGCCCGATGATCTCCTCCACCTGCGACCGCACACCCTCCAGCGAGATGCCAAGGGATTCCAGCGACTTCGCCGCGACACCCTCGCCCTCGTGGATCAGGCCCAGCAGGATGTGCTCGGTGCCGATGTAGTTGTGGTTGAGCATCCGGGCCTCTTCTTGGGCCAGGACAACGACCCGCCGCGCGCGGTCGGTGAACCTCTCGAACATCGCTCCCTCACTCTCCTGCTCCGCCTACTACGGCATCCGGCGCTTCAGACCCTGTGCTGCCCTTCTGGTCGCCAGCCTGCCATGAAGCCCTGGGGTTGCATCCCCCTGGCCTCCACTCTAGTTGCCAGGGGTCTCGCCCGTCGTCCGTCCACCCTATTGCGAAGCGGCGACAGTACGACTCATTCACTCATAACGGGGCAGTTGCGCAGACCGTTTCCGATTCGGCTACGCCCACAGCGAACACGCCGGTCAGCGGAACGAAACCCGGGGCCCGGCCGGTGGCCGGACCCCGGTTCGGATTCGGAACCCCTATCCGGTGAGGGGTGGAATGAACTCACACGGCACCGAATGCGGATGCTGCGGATCGAGCGCGTTGAGCGCGAAGGCGGCCGCCCGCGGGCTGCCCGCGATGCCGGCATGCTCCGAGTAATCGCTCGCGCAACCGTCCTGCACGAGGATGTTCGTGACGCCCGGACCGGGTACCAGGCCGACGGTGTACGGGACCACCGCTTCGTCGTAGGCGGTCTCGATATTGGTGTAAGTGACCGACGGATCGTAGACGCCGTCGGCATTCAGAGCGGTCATGAACCGGCCACCGCCCAGCATCTCCGAGCAGGCCAGGCAGATGCCCGCGCCGAGCGCGCTGTCCACGGTGTCGCCGGAAATGCCCAGCTGGGCGGCGAAGGCGCGGACCGTGCCCATCTGATTCCCGTAGGTGCCCAGCCAGGGCGACGCGATGGCGACGAACTTGTTCACCTCGCCGCGGCCGCCGAGCCGCTTGATGAAGTAATCGGCGACGATATTGCCCTGCGAATGGGCGATGATGTCGACCTGCGCGGCCCCGGTCGCGGCGCGCACCCGGTCCACGAAGCCGGTGAGCTGAGCGGCGCTCTCCTCGATCGGGCGCATGCCGCCGATGGCCGAGAGCGGCCAGGGCACGTTCAGCGCGCCGTAGGTGAGCGAGTAGACGCAGTAGCCCTCATTGGCGAGCAGCGGGACGTAGACGCCCCAATTGGTCTGCGCGCCACCGCCGGTGCCGTGCACCAGGACCACCGGATCGGGATGTTCGGCGGTCGGCTTGCAGTTCCAGTCGTTCGAACCGGGCAGTGAGCCACCGGGATTCAGCAGCTCGTTCGGAATGCCCGAGAAGAAGTTGTATGTGACCGGGTATTCCGCGTGCGCGGTGCCGCTCGCCGCGGCCGTGAGGACCGCGAAGATGATCATGAGCAGCAGTGATCCCGGCGATCGGCGCAGCAGTATCCGTCGCATGTTCCCTCCCAAACTAGAACGCGTTCCGACAACGTAAACGGAAACAAGCACGGAGGATGGAATACTGGCGGGTAAGTTCTGCAACTCGTTCCAATACAGGAAAATGGCGATGGCCGGGACCCGCAGGCGGCTTGTGCTGCCGCACATCGGGTCCCGGCCACCGCCGGATCGAACCGCGAACTACGGTCGGCCCGTGGGGAATCCGGGCTGCTGCACCGGCGCCCACACCTGCTGGGCCGGATGCGCCTGCTGAGCCGGGTAGATCGGCCGAGCCGGCCGCGCCGACTGGGCGGACTCGGTGACCGCGGCCTTCGCATGCTGCGTGCCGGCCATGAACAGCGCACCCATCAGCACCAGGAACGCCAGGGTGTGGATCACCGCCCGGACGATGTTCCAACGCACCCAGGACGTTTCGAAGTGGGCGCGCACCGCGGCCAGATCGGCGATGTGCGCCGGATCGCCGGCATTCGCGAGCTGATTGTTCAGCGGCACGTTCACCCCCGAGGTCACGAAGAAGGCGATCACATTGAGCAGCAGCGCCACCGCGATCCAGAGCAGCGTGGTGCGCGTGCCCTTCCCGAGGTGCAGGGCCGCCGCCAGCACGGTGAACCCCACCGCGCCCATGAAAGCGAACATGAACCACGGATTGATGATGACCACGTTGATCCGCTGCATCACATCCACGAAGGTGCGGTCGTCGCCCTGGCCGAGGGCCGTCATCACCGAGGTCGCATACGCGAAGAACACGCCGGCGATCAGTCCGGTCGTCAGCGTCGCCGCCACCAGCGAGGCCGTGCGAAGTGCAAACATCGTTCTCTCCTGACTGGATCCGCCACCCGGAGAATGCCTGGGTGAACACTGATTTCAGTCAACAGGAGCGGCGTCGCGACCTACATCGCTCAGAAGCTCGGGGACATCCGCGCGCGTCTCACTCCTGAGAGTGAGTCAGAGGTCCCGCTCGGAGATGACACCGGACTGCATGGCCAGATTGGCCAGCCGGACCCGCTTCTGGTTCTGCGGCAGGTCCTCGACGCCGAATTTGGCGAACAGGGCGCGCAGGTGCGTCTTGATGGCGTCCACGGACAGGAAGAGCTCGGCGGCGATCTGCTGGTTCGAGGCCGGGGAGGCGAAGCCGTCGTTGCCGCGCAGCGGGCGGCACAGGGCGATCAGGACCGAACGCTGAGTCTCGGTGAGCGAGCGCAGGGTTGGCAGGCCGCCCGTGGAGGTCTGGGTGATATCGCCTGCGGCGCCGCTGAAGTCGTGGAAGGTGACGCGGGAGGTGCCCATGCGGATGACGTCGCCGGGCTGCAGGCGGTGACGACCGACCAGTCGGTCTCCATTTACGAAAGTGCCATTGCGCGAAAGCCCGTCATCCACAATTGTCCAGTGCGCACCCAGATATTCAGCGGTAGCGTGCAACCGGGACACCTCGACATCCCACGCCAGGGACAGATCCGCCTGCGGCGAGCGGCCGATGGTGATACGTGGCTGGTCAGGCGACAACATCAGCTCGTGCTGCCGGCCCTCGTGATCCTTCACCCGGAGGAATGAACCCTGGAATGCGGTCACTGCGCCGATACCTCTCCCCTAGTTCCAGCCAGTGACTTCGTCCGCACAGATTCAATGGTGCACGCACACACCGGCGCGAGCAAGATCGCACGAAGTTGCGGGTCCAGGGGGTTTCGGGGGCTTGCCCCCGAAGGCCCCCGGAGTTCCTTCCGAGTTATACGCAAAGCGTATGAAAACCACTGCCGCCCGGGTTCGCACGAACACCCGGACGGCAGTCGAATCGGCGACTAGTTCTTCGCAGCAGCCTTGTTGTAAGCCTCGGTGATGTCCGCGGAGATACGTCCACGAGCCGACACCTTGTGCCCATTACGCCGCGCCCATTCCCGAATGGCCGCGCTTTGTTCGCGATCGATCGAGACCCGGTTCTTCGGGCCTGCGGTCGGCGCACCCGCCACCTTGGTCCGGCGACGCCCGCTCACCCGGCGAGCTGCCGCGACCCAGGTCTCCAACCCATCCCGCAGCTTGGCCGCATTCGCCGTCGACAAGTCGATCTCGTACGAGACGCCATCGATAGCGAACTCGATGGTCTCGTCCGCGATGGACTCACCGTCGACATCGTCGATCAAGCTAACGGTGACCTTCTTTGCCATGAGATGAACGTCCTCTCGAAATCGTGCGACCCGCATAGTCAGGCCGATTACCCGACGCCACAATACCGCTAATTCCGATAGTCCCAGAACGGGCCTCGGTAATGCAATCCCACAACTCTATCGAGCAGCCGGACGCACAATTGGAAAGAGTATCGTTTCCCGGATTCCGTGACCAGTCAGGGCCATCAGCAAACGGTCGATACCCATACCCGTTCCGGTGGTGGGCGGCATACCGTGCTCCATCGCCGCGAGGAAGTCCTCGTCCAGCCGCATGGCCTCGTCGTCACCCGCCGCGGCCAAACGCGCCTGATCCATGAACCTTTCGCGTTGGATGACCGGATCCACGAGTTCCGAATAGCCCGTGGCCAGTTCGAACCCGCGCACGTACAGGTCCCACTTCTCGGTAACTCCGGGCTTGCTGCGATGCTGACGCGTCAGCGGGGAGGTCTCCACCGGGAAGTCGCGAACGAAAGTCGGCGCGTACAGCTTGTCGCCGTACACGTGCTCCCACAGTTCCTCGACCAGTTTGCCGTGACCGTAGCCCTTGCCCGACGGAATTTCCAGACCGACTCGATCCGCCAGCGCCAGCAATTCCTCGACGGACGTTTCCGGCGTGACGTCCACACCGATCGACTCCGAGAGCGACGGGTACATCTCCACCGTCGCCCACTCGCCGGACAGATCGTATTCGGTACCGTCGGCAAGTGTCACCACCTGCGTGCCGAAGGCTTCCTGCGCGACTTCCTGGATCAATTCGCGCATCATCTTCGCGGAATCGTCGTACGTGCCGTACGCCTCGTAGGTTTCCAGCATTGCGAACTCCGGGGAATGCGTGGAGTCCGCACCCTCGTTCCGGAAGTTCCGGTTGATCTCGAAGACCTTCTCGATGCCGCCCACCACACAGCGCTTCAGGAACAGCTCCGGCGCGATACGCAGGAACAACTCCATGTCCAGCGCATTCGAGTGGGTCACGAACGGACGCGCCGCGGCGCCACCGTGAATGGTCTGCAGCATGGGCGTCTCGACCTCGAGGAAACCCCTGCGCTCCAACGCATTCCGCAGCGCGCGCACGGCCGCGACCCGGGTGCGGGCCATCTCACGGGCCTCCGGGCGCACGATCAGATCCACATAACGCTGCCGGACCCGGGACTCCTCGTTCATCTCCTTGTGCAGCACCGGCAGCGGGCGCAGCGACTTGGCCGCCATCGACCAGGAATCGGCGATGACACTCAATTCGCCTCTGCGCGAAGAGATCACCTCACCGTGCACGAACACGAAGTCACCCAGATCGACATCGGCCTTCCAGGCCGCCAGCGCGTCCTCACCGACACCGTTCAGGCTGACCATCACCTGCAACTGGGTGCCGTCACCCTCCTGCAGCGTCGCAAAACACAGCTTGCCGCTATTCCGGACGAAAATGACGCGACCGGCAATGCCGACCATCAGCCCCGTCTGCGTATCCGGCGCCAAATCCGGGTATGCCGCGCGAATTTCCGCGAGCGAGTGGGTGCGGTCCACCACCACCGGGTAAGCCTCGCGGCCCTCCGCCAGCAACCGCTCGCGCTTCTCCCGGCGAATCCGCATCTGCTCCGGGACGTCTTGGTCGGCAGCAGGCGCTACACCACGGTTTTTCTCGGCAGGAGGCGTGGTGTCGGAGGGAGAAGGGGGGTGGGGGGTGCTCACGGGACTCAAGACTATCCTGCGGCGGAAATTCAATTTTCCGCCGCCCGGGCAAACGGAAACCCGCCCCCGGACCGGACGTTCGAGGGCGGGCGTAAGAGCGCGGAAAGGGCCGGTTCAGACCCAGGCGAGCGTCGCCACCTCACGTTCGAAATGCGGGGCGGTCTGCGCGACCATCAGCAGCCCGGCCGTCTTCAACGCCTGATAACCGCCCTCGAGATCGGTCGCCCGGCGCAGGCCCAGCTGCTGCAGCGAAGCCGCCGCGAGACTGGAGGTGTAACCCTCCGAGCAGACGATGATCCATTCGATGTCATGGTCGGTAGCCAGCGCCAGCCGCGCGGAACTCGACGGATCCAGCCGCCATTCCAGCACATTCCGTTCGATCACCAGCGCACCCGGCAGGGTGCCCTCCCGCAGGCGCTGCGCCTGCGGCCGAATATCCACCAGAATGGCGCCGCGCGCGATGGCCTGCGGCAATTCGATGGGAAGCAGGCGACGCAGCTGCCGCCGGGCGTGATCGAGCATGCCGTCGATCGTCAAGTGGGTCATTCGAGGTCACCTTCGGGCTGGTCGGTGAGAACGGAACGGGTGCGGCGCAGGGTGCCGTGGCCGGTGACCTCGTAATAGGACATGGCCGTCAGCGGCGGGGAATACGCGTGCACGCTGAGCGTGGGATTCAGCGGGCCGGTGAGGCCGGCCTCCTCGTCGGGGGCGCGGACGACGTCGTGCACCCAGCCCAGCGGGAAGGAAGCCTGATCACCGGCCACCAGGGTGCGGCGGCGCAGCTCGGTGCCGTTCCAGCGGTATTCGGCGAGGGCGCCGGACAATACCGTCAGCGCGCCCAATGAGCCTGCGTGATCGTGTAATTCGGTGTACTTGTCCTTGACCCAGCTGATCAGCCACACATCCACCTCGTCGTCCGCGATGAGCCTGGTGGCCCAGCGGTTCTCGGCAGGCCAGAGGCCGCTGTCGGGCAGCAGGTGGTCGTAGCGGCCCTCCAGCACGTCCTGGGCGCCCTCATCGGTCAGGCGCAGCAGGTCGGCGGGCCGCAGCCGGGTGGGCAGGGCGGACGCGGTGGCACGCTCGGTCACCTCGGGCAGCAGCCGGGAGGTGGGCTCGGGGTGCCCGGAAACGGAAAGGGAGAGAACAGAGGACCGCATGAGCGAAACTCCAAGGAATGTGGATGGTCGAGGGCTATACGAAGCCTCGACAACAGCCGAGGCGGGTCAGCCTCGACAACACTCCTGGGTGGTCACGCGGAAATACACGTCGGCGAGTCTAACAGCGCTTCCCCGGGAAGCAATAGAGCCCCCGGGGAGGACTGCGTCACAAACAAACTATTTGGTCCGGCGTTGCTGGTTGCGCTCGTAGACCAACCGCAACCCTTCGAGCGTCAGGTGCGGTTCGTGATGCTCGATGGTCTCCGACTCCGGCACGATCAGCGGCGCCGACGGGCCCGTTCCCACGATCGCCACATCGTCGCCGGCGAACACGTCGAATTCATCCCGAATACGGTCGATCAGCCCGTCCACCAGGCCCGCGAAACCGAACACCGCACCCGACTGCATGCACTCCATCGAGTTCTTACCGACCACCGAACGAGGCCGGGTCAACTCCGCCCGGCGCAGCGCCGTACGGGCAACCAGCGCCTCCGTGGAAATCTCCACACCCGGCGCGATGCTGCCGCCCAGAAATTCCCCCTTGGCGGAAACCAAATCCACACAGATCGCACTGCCGAAATCCACCACGATGGCCGGCGACCGGAAACGGTGATATGCCGCAAGACAATTCACGATACGGTCCGCGCCGACCTCCTTCGGATTGTCGACCAGCAACGGAATACCCGTCCGCACACCGGGTTCCACCAGCACATGCGGAACGTGACCCCAATAACGGGACATCATTTCCCGCAACTCCCGCAGTACCGGCGGGACGGTCGACAACGCCGACACACCCATCACCTGCTCGGCATCCGCGCCGATCAAACCCCGCACCTGCAGGGCGAATTCATCCGCGGTGAGCAGCGGATTGGTGTGCGTCCGCCAGGTCTTCGCCAGCTCGGCATGCTCACCGCTGCCGGTGAACAGGCCCAGTTCGATACTGGTATTGCGGACATCGATGGTCAGCAGCATGACCGCGCTGATTCTCCGTTCCCGCCGCGGCGGTTCATCGTGCGAAAGACAGCGAACGCGGCGACGTCAGGCCGGAACCCTCCGGGGCGTGCGCCGGATCCGAACCCAGCTCCACCTGACGGTTACGGTCGTCCACGAACACCACCCGCGGGTTGTATTCCTTCAGCTCGGCCTCGTCCATCATGCCGTAGGCGATCAGGATCACCAGATCCCCCGGATGCACGAGATGCGCTGCGGCGCCGTTGATTCCGATCACACCGGAACCCCGCTCCCCCGCGATCACATACGTCTCCAGGCGAGCGCCGTTGTCGATGTCGACAATGCAGACCTGCTCACCCTCGAGCAGATCCGCCGCATCGAGCAGATCCTGATCCACCGTCACCGAACCCACATAATGCAGATCCGCGTGAGTCACCGTGGCGCGGTGGATCTTCGACTTCATCATGGTGCGCAACATCGTCGTCGCCTTCCTACAGAGTTGCCCGGGCAGGCCGGTCGGGAGTGGTCGGATGACCGTCGATCGGGACGCCGATGGTGACGGGCATATTGTCGATCAGCCGGGTCGCGCCCAAACGGGCCGCGATCAGCAGGCGGGCATTCCCGCTCGCCGGATCCGCGCTCAGATCCGAACCACGCAGGGCCAGATAATCGAGTTCGATTGCGGGCGCGGTGTTCAGCACGTACTGCGCGGCCTCCAGCACCTTCTCCGGGCCCAGGCCCGAGGCGTGCCGGCCCGCCGCCAGCGCCGCCGACAAGGTGGTGGCCAGCTCCCGCTGCTCCGCATCCAGGAAACGGTTCCGGGAGGACAGCGCCAGGCCGTCCGCCTCGCGGACCGTGGCGACCGGGACGATCTTCAGATCGAAATTCAGATCCCGCACCAGCTGCCGGATGAGTGTCAGCTGCTGATAATCCTTCTCGCCGAAGAACGCCTCGTGCGGGCGGCAGATCTGGAACAGCTTCGCCACCACCGTCAGCACACCCGCGAAATGACCGGGGCGGGAAGCGCCTTCGAGCTCGTCGCCCAGCGGGCCGGGATGCACCGTGGTGCGCGGGCCCTCCGGGTACATCTGCGCGGCGCTCGGCGCGAACACCAGTTCCACGCCCTCGCCGCGCAGCAGTTCCACATCCGCGTCCAGCGTGCGCGGGTATTTGCCGAGATCCTCGTTCGCGCCGAACTGCAAGGGATTCACGAAGATCGAGACGATCACGACCTGATTGGTGCGCTTGGCCTGCCGCACCAACTCCAGGTGACCCTCGTGCAACGCACCCATGGTCGGCACCAGCGCGACCTTACGGCCCACCGTCCGCAGCGCCTTGGACACCGCCGTCACGGTCGCTGGATCGTGCAGCACCGTCAGCTCACCGCGCTTGTAGCTGCCACGCAGTTTCGGGTCCATCAGGGTCCTTCCAGCAGGTCGAGCAAGTCGGGATTGGTCTGCGCGCGTTCCGCGGCCCGCAGCGACTGGGCGCGATAACCCGCCGCCAGCCGCGGATCCAAGGCCTCGAACGCGGCCAGATGCGCGGCCACCGCGGCCACATCGCCACGCGCCACCGGACCGGTCAGCGCGGCCGGCCCACGCCGCAGCGCATTGTCGAGGGCCGCCGAGGCCAGCGGCGCGAGCATGCGCTCGGCCAAGCCGTTGGGCTGCTCGTCGATGGTCTGCTGACCCAGCAAGCCCGGACCGGCCAGCGCCGCGCGCAGGGCGTCCACCGCGTCCACGATCAAGGTCACCAGATGGTTGCTGCCATGCGCGAGCGCCGCGTGATAGAGGGTGCGGTTCTCCTCCGCCACCCGCACCGGCTCCCCGCCCATTTCGATGACCAGCGACTGCGCGATGGCGTAGCCGATATCGTCCGCGGCGGTCACGCCGAAGCAGGCATTCGCCAGCCGGGCCACATCCTCGTCGTGCCCGGTGAACGTCATGGCCGGATGAATCGCCAGCGGCAGCGCACCCAGCGCGGTCAGCGGCGCCAGCACGGCCACCCCGTTCGCGCCCGACGTGTGCGCCACGATGGTGCCCGGGCGCACCGCGTTCGCGGCCGCCAAACCGGCCACCAGCCCGGCCAATTCACTGTCCGGAACAGCCAGGATCAGCAGTTCGCTGCGCGCCGCCACCTGCTCGGCCGGCAGGATCCGCGAATCCGGCAGCCGCGTCGAGGCACGCCGCACCGACGCATCCGAAATCGCGGATACGCCGAACACCACATGACCGGCACGCTCCAGTGCCACACCCAGGGCGGAACCGACGCGTCCCGCCGAGACGATTCCCACCGTCAACCGTGCAGGCGCAGGATCCGTTCCGCAGACATCCTTGTCCGAGGTCACTTCGTCCTCTCGAAAGTCGTTCCAGTCCCGCCATGCGGGTACCGGACGTTACCCGCCGAGAATATCGCCACCCATTCGCGACAGCCATTCTCTGTGGGCTATCCAACTCTCGTCAGTGATGCGAACTCTCGTCAGCGGTCTGTTTCGGAGCGGAGATTCGCCATGATCTCGGCTACCGAGAGGCGAGGGGCGGAGTCGTCGGTGGATTCGTCGGCGCGGCGACGGCGGCGAGAACTGGCGGTGCCGATGGGCGTGGACGGTGCGGCCGGCGGGGTGAGGCGCGGGGTGGGATCGGTGGGGGTGTTGCCCGCCGGGGACAGATCGGTTTCGAACCAGGGGACCGTGTTCAGCGGGTCCGCGCCGAGCGGGTCGCCGCCGAAGCCGACGGGCTCGGACAGGTTGGTGAGTTTGGTGGTGTGGACGGACGAGGCCGGTTCCGGCGCGGGGTTCGGGGCCGGCGCGGCGGGGGTCGAATCCGGTTCGGCGGCAGGCGGTTCCGCGGCGGAGGCGGCGGGAGCGGGCCGCGCGGTGCGGGATTCGGCCTTGAGAGCCTCGGCGCGCTCGTAGTCGAGGCGCATCGCGTCGGTGACCACCGAGGTTTCGGCGGTCACCGGGTCGTCGTAGGGGGTGGCGAAGGCCGGGGGCGCGGGGTGATCGGGTTCGAAGACCGGGGTGATGCGGCTGCGCGGGTCGTCGTCGGCCGCGGAGGACCACGGATCCCACGGCTCGGCGTCATCCCAGTTATCGTTCGCCGCAGGCGGGTTGATGGCGGGGTCACGACCGGGAAGTTCCTGCACCCGGACGGCATCCGCACGCAGGGCGGGCCGTTCGAAGGGCAATTCACCGTCGAACAGACGCTGCAGGTTCTCGCGCAAGACCGTCAGTTCGGCGCGCAGGGCGGCCATTTCCGCGGCGTCCGCGCCGACCTCCTGGCGCAGCCGCGCCTCGACGCCGAGCTCGTATTCGCGGCGGGCAGCAACCTCGCGCTCCAACTGCAGTTGGTAGACCTTCTGAAGGTCACCGACTTTCGCCTTGTCGACGGCCGCTTCCCTGCGATAACGCGTCACGGCGAGGGCTCCCAGCGCGGCCGCCCAGAGCGCCGCGACCAGACCCACGCGAATCATATGTACGTTATCGCTGAAGACCAGGAAAACACTGGCTATCAGACCGAGGAGGAGCAGCGCGCCGGTGAAGAACTTTCCCGCGTCCTCCCGCCGTCGACGGGAAGTACTGCTACGGGCGGGTGAAACCATGTCCGCCAGCGTAGCTTGAACTAGCGACCAGGGCGGCCACCTTGTAAACGATCATCATGAATCTGTTAGCTAAGAGGTAGCTGCGTCATCGGGCGGATCGATCGGCGCCCGGCAGCAATACTCCAGCCACAATGCCGCCGCCACCAACGCCGCACCCGCGATCAGACCCACCACCACACCCGGCGTATCCGACGACGCCGCCCGCAGATCCGACCGCTGCGCCAGCAACCACACCAGGAACCCCAGCCAGATACCACCCACCAGCGACCCCACCTGCGCCGACGCCTTCGCCAGCGCCACCGCCCGGGCCACCGTGATCGGATGCAACTGCCGCGGCCCCTCGCCGATCCCCCGGTTCTCCACCCGCTGCCGAATCATGAACGCCAGCACCACTTCCAGCAGCGCCACCGGCAGCAGCGACGCACCCGAGAACACCGAGATCGCCGGAAAACTCGAATACGCCGCGTTCGTCACCAACCAGGCCACGACCGCCGCCAGCAGCACATTCGCACACAGATCGAGAATCCGCGTCGGCTTCATGCCGTCGTCCACCCCAGGGTGAGTTCGGTACGCCGCACACCCGCGATCTCGCCGGCATCCAACGCGGACAACCACTCTCCGAGCGAATGCGCCGCCTCGGCCGTCTCCAGCACCGCGCCCGGATCCACCTCCAGCCACGGAATCAGCACGAACGCCCGATTGTGCGCCTGCGGATGCGGCAGCGTCAGCAGCGGATCCGCACTGCGCACCACCACCTCACCCGCGGGCCGCCGGCGCGTGGCCGACACCACATCCACATCCAGCGTGCGCGCACCCCAGCGCACCTCGCGCACCCGCCCGGCCGCCTGCTCCAGCTGCTGGCCCAGCTTCAGCCAGTCACTGGGCTCCAGCCCCGGATCCTCCGCCACCAGTACCGCATTCAGGTAATCCTGCTGCGGCACCCCACCCCACGGCGGCGTCGAATACACCGACGACACCGCCAGCAGACGCGGGCGCAAGGCCTCCACCACACTGCGCAGATGCGCGAGCCGATCGCCGAGATTGGAACCGATCGACAGGACTACGCGGGTCACCTACTCCTCCGATTCGCGACGACGGGACGTGACTACGCGGACGTCTTCGAAGGTATGCGGGATCGGCGCGGAAGGCTTGTGCAGCACCACTTCCACAGCCTGGATACGCGGATCGTTCATCACCTCGTCGGCGATCTGTGACACCACCGTCTCGATCAGATCCCGCGGCTCCCCCGCCACGATCGCCGCGACCTGATCCGCCAGCTCGCCGTAATGCACCGTATCGGCGATGTCGTCGGACTTCGCCGCGGCCGAGAAATCCGTCCACAGCGTCACATCCACCACGAACTCCTGGCCGTCCCGCTTCTCGAAATCGAAGACGCCGTGATGACCGAAGACACGCAGACCGCGCAACTCGATCCGATCGGTGCTCACCGGATTCACCGGAAATCTCCCTCCCGCACACGAATCTGCTTCTCCCGCATCCGGTTCACCGCACGCATACACGCGTCGGCGGTCGCGACGGCGTCCAGCGAGGCGCGCACATCGTGCACGCGCACACCCCACGCACCGTGCTCGGCGGCCAGCGCGGAAATGGTCGCGGTCGCCACCTCGCGGCCGTCCGGCGGGCGCGGACCCTGCTCGTCCGCGAGCAGGGCGCCCAGGAAACGCTTCCGGGACGCACCGATCAGCACCGGGAACCCGGCCTCGCGCATACCGGCGGGACCGGAACACAAGGCGCCCAGCAGATCCCAGTTGTGCTCCGCGTTCTTCGCGAAACCCAGACCCGGATCCAAGATCAGCTTGGCGGGGTCGACGCCACCCGCCACCGCGGCGTCGACCTGCACGCGCAGTTCGGACCAGACATCGGCGACGACATCGTCGTACTGTTCGGCGGGACCGGCGTGGCGGTAGTCCGCCGCCGCCCGCCAATGCATGAGGATCCACGGAACCCCGGCGGCCGCAACGACTTTCACCATATCGGCGTCGGCGCGCCCACCGGAGACATCGTTGACCATGGTCACGCCCGCCTCGATCGCGGCCTCCGCGACATTCGCGCGCATGGTGTCCACACTGGTCGGCACGCCCGCCGCGGACAGCGCGCGGATCACCGGAACCACCCGCGCCGCTTCGGTTTCCGGATCGATGCGCACCGCACCCGGCCGCGTGGACTCACCACCGATATCGATGATGTCGGCGCCCAGCTCGTACAGCTCGAGCCCGTGCGCCACCGCCAGACCGGCGTCCAGATACCGTCCGCCGTCGGAAAAAGAATCACTGGTGACGTTCACCACACCCATCACCACGCAGGAGCGCCCCCCACGCGGTTCCAGCAGGCGTGATGTCACGGCGTTCCTCCACTTCCACACCACATGGTTCGCGGCCGGCTCGATTCTGGACTGAGTGGAGCGGAGGAGCGAAGCGGGGGAGCGGAGGGAGGGAAGAATCGAGACTTCGGGGCCGCGAACCCGCCGTAGCGAAGCGGAGGCAAGTTGAGCACAGCTCACTTCCGGAGGATCAGGTCGAGGGCCTCGGAGCGGGAGGCCGCGCTGGACTGCAGCAGACCGCGCACCGCGGAGGTGGTGGTGCTGGCGCCCGGCTTGCGGATGCCGCGCATCGCCATGCACAGATGCTCGGCCTCGATCACCACGATCGCGCCGCGCGGATCCAGCTTCGCCATCACCGCATCCGCGATCTGCGAGGTCAGCCGCTCCTGCACCTGCGGGCGCTTGGCATACAGATCGACCAGGCGGGCCAGCTTCGACAGGCCGGTCACCCGGCCGTGCACGCCCGGAATGTAGCCGACATGCGCGACACCGTGGAACGCCACCAGATGGTGTTCACAGGTCGAGTACATGGGAATGTCGCGCACCAGCACCAGTTCCTGATGGCCCTCGTCGAACGTGGTGTTGAGCACCTCGGCCGGATCGGTGTACAGGCCCGCGAACATCTCGCGATAGGCCCGCGCCACCCGCGCCGGCGTATCCGCCAGGCCCGGGCGATCCGGATTCTCGCCGACCGCCATCAAGAGCTCGCGCACGGCAGCCTCCGCGCGCGCCTGATCGAACGGCCGACCGGTGTCGAGCGCGATCGGGCCGGAGACGACACTGTTGTTGGCCGACAATCGACACCTCCTGTGTTGAAACGCCGCGGTGGGGCGGCGGCTCGCGACGCCCTCGGCCCGGGCCCGCCACCCGGGATCACACCCGCCGGAGCAGGCACGATCCCGAATCGAGCGGGTCCCGAGCCGGGGCCGCGAACTTCCTCGAGCGTATCCGTGCGGTCGTCAGCGACGACCGTTCGGTCCGTCCCAACCGTTGTTGTCGTCCTCGTCATTCCCGGCCGCCGGTTGCGCGTCCCGCGCCGGCCCCTGACCCGGTGCGTAACCGGGACGGCCGTACTCGGGCTGCCCACCCGGCTGATAGCGCTGCCCACCGGCAGGCGCCCAGCCACCGTAGGACTGCGCTCCCCCTCGCGGCGCCTGCGGCTGCTGCTCGGGCTGATCTTCCTGCGGCGGCCAGCCCGGAGCCGACCAACCGGCCGGAGCGCCGTAATCCGGGCGCGAACCGTGCGTCCCGCCGCCACCGTGCCGCGGGTAACCGGGCTGCGGCTGCGCCGGATAACCGGCCGGTGCGGGCGCCGGATAACCGTAGGGTCCGGGCGCGCCGTACGGCTGCGGGGCGCCGTAGGGCTGCTCGACCGGGTAACCGCCATTGGCGGGCTGCGGCACGGGCCGGGCCTCGGGAACCTCGTCCGGCCACGGCTCGCCGCGTTCGGCGGCCAGCTCGCGCGGCGTCTTCACCGGCGGGCGATCCGACGGGATGCGATCACCGAAATCGTTGAAAGCCGTGATGCGCGGCCGCTTCTCGACGGTTTCCAGGACGGTCTCGAGATCCTTGCGGTGCAGGGTCTCGCGTTCCAGCAGCGCGGTGGCGAGGGAGTCGAGCTCGTCGCGGTAGTCGTTGAGCACCGCCCACGCCTCGGTGTGCGCGGCCTCGATGAGGTTGCGCACCTCCTCGTCGATCTCGCGGGCCACCTCGTGCGAATAGTCCGGGGTCATGCCCATGGACCGGCCCAGGAACGGGTCGCCCTGCTCCTGGCCGTAGCGGACCGCGCCCAGGCGGGCGCTCATGCCGTATTCGGTCACCATCGCGCGGGCGATCTTGGTGGCCTGATCGATATCCGAGGACGCGCCGGTCGTGGGCTCGTGGAAGACGAGCTCCTCGGCCGCGCGGCCGCCCATGGCCATCACCAGGCGGGCGATCATCTCCGAGCGGGTCATCAGGCCCTTGTCGTCCTCGGGCACGGTCATGGCGTGGCCGCCGGTGCGGCCGCGGGCCAGGATGGTGACCTTGTAGACGGGCTCGATGTCCGGCATCGCCCACGCGGCGAGGGTGTGACCCGCCTCGTGGTAGGCGGTGATCTTCTTCTCTTCCTCACTGATGATGCGGGACTTGCGCCGGGGGCCGCCGATGACGCGGTCGACCGACTCCTCGAGCGCCGCACCCGTGATCAGGTTGCCGTGCTCACGCGCGGTGAGCAGGGCGGCCTCGTTGATGACGTTGGCCAGGTCCGCGCCGGACATGCCGACCGTGCGCTTGGCCAGACCGTCCAGGTCGGCGTCGGGTGCGATGGGCTTGCCCTGCGAGTGCACGCGCAGGATCGCGCGCCGGCCCGCGAGGTCGGGATTGCCCACCGGGATCTGCCGGTCGAAACGGCCCGGGCGCAGCAGCGCCGGATCCAGGATGTCGGGCCGGTTGGTGGCGGCGATGATGATCACGCCGGTGCGCTCACCGAAGCCGTCCATCTCGACGAGCAGCTGGTTCAGCGTCTGCTCACGTTCGTCGTGGCCGCCGCCGAGGCCGGCGCCACGCTGACGGCCGACCGCGTCGATCTCGTCCACGAAGATGATGCAGGGGCTGTTCTGCTTGGCCTGATCGAACAGGTCACGCACGCGGGAGGCACCGACACCCACGAACATCTCCACGAAGTCCGAACCGGAGATCGTGAAGAACGGCACGCCCGCCTCGCCCGCGACCGCGCGCGCCAGCAGTGTCTTACCGGTACCGGGCGGGCCGTAGAGCAGCACGCCCTTGGGGATCTTCGCGCCCAGCGCCTGGTAGCGGGCCGGGTTCTGCAGGAAGTCCTTGATCTCGTAGAGCTCTTCGATGGCCTCGTCGGCGCCCGCCACATCCTGGAACGTGGTCTTGGGCATGTCCTTGGACAGCAGTTTGGCCTTCGATTTACCGAAGCCCATCATGCCGCCGCGGCCACCGCCCTGCATGCGGGCCATCACGAAGATGAACAAGCCCAGCAGCACCACCATGGGCAGCATGAACAGCAGGATCTGGCTCAGCCAGGAGTCCTGCTTGACGGTCGTGTTGACCTTGGCGCCGGAGGCTTGCGCGGCCTGGAACACCTGCTGGGACACTTCGCCGCCACCGGGGTATTTGGCGATGATCTTCGTATCGCCGCCGGTGGCGTCATTGCCCTTGTTCAGCGTGATGCGCAGCTGCTGCTCTTTGTCGTCGATCTGGACCGACGAGACATTGCCTTTGTCTTGAAGCTGGGAGAGCGCCACCGAGGTATCGACGCTATGCCAGCCGCGCGTGTCGTTGCTGAAATAGCTGACCAGGTAGATCACGAGCAGGAAGCCCGCGACTATGGCCAGGTTGCGGAACACAGTCTTGCGGTTCATAGAGCGTCGGCCGGCGGCCAATCCTTTCCGGGGGGTGTATCCGGTTTGCCTGCGATGCTTTGTCGTTACCAATCGAGTGACGGGCTCGCCCGTTCGCATCGATTGGATGCGGACATGCCACGTTACCGCGTACGGTCTAGTCGTTACATCGCGCAGTTCGGCAGCTGGTGCAGTTCAACAGGTAAACGGCTGGAGAACGCGGGTGGTTCCCCGACCATCTGCGGCAACACGTCGGGTCGATCACCCCCTGGTGTCGGACCGAGTGGTCACAATCATGGCATGGTCGTCCTATCGTGAGTGACGACACAACAGAGCGCAGGGGGTATGGACATAGTCGAGCTACGGACACCCACAGCGATTGTGCGTCACGGTAACGGGCGGTTGACGGTATTGCGGCCCGGGACGGACGGCGAGCGCGTGCTCGACGTGCCGGTCAGCGACCTGCTGAAGGTCCGCTTGAACCGACGCGCCGATGACGCCGTCGTCATCGAGATCTATCTCCGCTACCCGACGCCCGTGCTCACCGGTGTTCCCGCCGATCGGACTCCACTACCCGTGCTGATCGCCGAGCACGATGTGCCCGCGGCGACGGTGATCGTCGAGCGGATCAACAATCAGATTCTGGCCACCCAGCGCCTGGAGGTCGGTGCGCCCGATCTCACACCGCCGACGCCGTCCTGGGGCCGCACCGGTCCGACGCGCGCCGATGTGGATCGCGCGGTCCGGCGGATGTCGCCCAAGCGCGATGCCAAGGCGGCCGTCGCCGCGCTGCACCGGTTCGCCACCGTGGACGAGTACGTGCTGGAGACGGCGCTCGTCACCGCGCAGCCGCCTGCCCCGAAGGCGCCGGGCCTGCTGGCGATCACCACGAATCGCCTGATCTTCATTTCCACCGGGACGTCGAAGAAATTCGCGCACGAATTGCCGATCGCGGCGCTGTTGTGGGCGCGTACGGCGGACGAGTCCGCGGCCGCTCCGGGCGAATTCGGGGTCGAGCTGAACGACGGAAACCTCACCTGGTATTTCAGCGGAACCGATCGCGCCGACACCGAAAGGGTAACGGGCGCACTGAATTTCGCAATTCAGCGGGAAACCGCGGACGGTTCCGCGGGGCCCGCCGATCCGGGTGTGTCGAAGCTGTACGGGGAATGGGAGTTGCTGGTCGAGCGCCATTCCCTAGGCATGGTGGACGATGCGCAATTCCAGCGGTACGGGCGCGGGATCCTGCGTTCGCTGCCGGACTGATCAGTCGGCGGATCGCCCAGGACGGATATCGGGAAACGGCCCGCCTCTTCGTGAGGCGGGCCGTTTCTCGTTCCGGGCCGTTGTGCGGCGCGCAGGCGCCGTCAGGCGGTCGGTACGGCCGGTTCGTCGGGTTGCAGCTCCACGCGCCGCCACGGGCTGGTGGGGCGGGTCCAGAGGCGCAGCAGTTCCATGCGCCGGTCCACGCCGCCGGTTTTGAGTTCGGCGAGGTCCTCGCAGGCCTGCCAGTAGGTCCAGCCGGCGAGATACGCGTCGCCGAACTGCCGCCAGTTGCGGTATTTGCGCTGGGCCGGGGGTAACGCGCGCAGCAGGTAGTCCCAGGCGATATCGGCGTCCAGGTAGCCGGCGGTGTAGGCCATGCGGGCGACGGCGACCACGCGGGCCAGGTCCCAGGCCTGGATATCGGTGGGCAGCGGCCGGACCAGATGGTCGGTGAGGCCGAGTTTGATGGCCTGCGACCAGATGTCGTAGTCCCGGACCAGAGCTTCGGGATTCTCCATGCCGCGGAACGAGCCGACCTGCCGCAGGAAGGCGCGGTGCCGGTCGGCGCGTTCGCCGAAGCGGTCGCGTTCGGAGGAGTTGATGGCCGCCATGACCAGCGGGTGCACCAGCGCGTAGAGCGGTGAGTGCATGCCGTCGAGGAGTTGTTCCATGGAGGCCATGGCTTCGGTGCCGTCGGTGATGCCCCAGGCGCCGGTGAGGGTGTCGATGGCGAGTTCCCGGCGGTCGCCGAGCGGATGCTGGCGTTCCGGTCCGAGCAGCAGGGCGTCGTGGAAGGCGTCCCAGCGCGCCGAGTAGAAGCCGCCGAGCGCGAGGGCGCGCAGTTCCTCGTCGTTCACCTGCGCACCCGACCAGTGGTCTTCCTCGCGTTGATCGAGCTCCGGGTAGGGGAAGGTCGTCAGCGATGGCACGTCGCGAGCGGGCATACAACCGATTGTTCCCCATCGATCTTGGAGTGGCCCACTATTCGCCGATGCCGTGTGGCGGCAGGCACGGCGAACTCCGGCGGCGGGCTCGGGCGAGCGCCGGCGGCCTACTCGAGCAACTGTCTGAATCTTGCCCTGTCACACAAGGTAATCGGGCGCTAACCTGTGCGGGTATGAGTGGGAACATCACCCTGCTGCGTGGGCTCGAGCCGCCCGCAACGGAGCAGGAAATCTACGCCGCCGCACAGGAATACGTGCGGAAGATCGGCGGGGTGTCCGGTTTCACGACGACTACCAAGGCGGCTGTGGACAAGGCGGTGGCGGCGATCGCCGCGGCCACCACGCAGCTGCTGTCGGAGTTGCCGGAACGCCGGTTGCCCTCCGAGGCCGAGCCGCCGACGCGCAGGCCGCGTGTCACGGCCGTGGTCGAAGACGCGAGCTGAGGGTTTCGCGGGTGCGGAACCGCGGTCCGGAGAGCGCGGTTCAGACCCCGTAGACGGCCACGCAGTCGAGTGCGATGTCGAGTCGCGGACCGCGGTGGTCGATGGAGTGACCGAGTAGTTCCGTTATGCGCTGGATGCGGTAGCGGACCGTGTTCTTGTGCACGCCGAGCAGTTTCGCGGCCGCGTCGGGGCTGCGTCCCGCCCGCAGGTAGGCGTGCAGGGTTTCGCGCAGTCGCGCGGAGTGCGGGTCGGGTGTGGCGAGTGCGCCGAGTTCGCGAGTGATGAGCGCCCGCATGGCGGTTTCGTCGAGGCCGGTCAGGTAGGCGACTTCGACTTCGGGATAGTGCACGGCGCGGGCGAGTTCCGGCCGGGCGCGTTCGGCGACCTGGCGGGCGGCGACGGCTTCGCGGTGGCTGTCGCGGAAGCCTGCGAGGTGAGCGGCCGCGGTGCCGATGGCGACGTGGACGGGCGCCTCGACCGACCATGCCGCGTCAGTGGCGTCCGGTGGTTCGCCGTCGACGCCGATCCAGGCCCACAGGGCGGAAGCCCCCGCGGGCATGGTGAATGCGCTGCCGTTGCCCAGGCCGGCGGTGTAGCGGGAGACTGCGCGTTCGAGGAGTCCGGCCGCGTCGCCGCTGTTGTCGGGCCGGGGGCCGCTGCCGTCGGGCCGGAGCGGGGTGGTGTCCTCGTCGGTCCACAGGACGAGGGCCAGGTGCCGCTGGGTGAGCCGGTATCCGAGCCTGGCCGAGGCACTTTCGAGGTCCGGGTCGAGGCCGTCGAGGATGCCGCGCACGAGTTCGGCGCGTTGTTCCAGAGCGGCGCGCAGTCCGCGTTCGCGTTCTTCCATGTAGGTGTCGGTGAGCGCTTCGACGGAGTGGCTGATCCAGCGGGTGGTGCGGTCGAAGAGGCGGAGCAGGACGGCGCGTTCGATGTCCTGCGGGAGTTGGCGTTCCTCGAGGATTTCGCTCATGTAGTCGATGACGGCTTCCTGCCCGAAGTGGTAGACGCGCAGGAGCAGGCGGACGTCGTGGCCGCGGCGGGCGAGGGTGCGCGCGAAGGCGTGGGCTTCCTCGGGAACCGGGTAGTCGAAGCGGTCCTGGGTGAGGCCGCTGAGGACTTCGAGGGCGTGGGCGCGGCTGCTGGCGGCGAGGTCGCGGCGGATATCGCGGTCGCGGAGTTCCGGGATGCGGGCGATGATGGCCTCGTCGAGGCGGGTGACGACCTGTTCCAGGGTTTCGGTGTGCAGGGTTTCGGCGACGAAGTCGGCGATCCACTGCCGGATTTCCGCGGTGGGTGCGGTGGGCGCCACTGACTCCTCCGAACTTGTACTCGAAGCACAAAACCGGCCGGAACAATTGACCCGATATGCCAAGAATGTGGTTCCGGAATTGTGTCACGATCATAGACCAGTGAGCTGTAGCACAGCTCGCCGTTCGCAATGCAGCGCACGTGGGAGAGGCCGTCGTGACCAATACCGAACCTGCCGCGGGGTCACCCCGCAAGACCGGGACCCGTAAGCCCGCCGCGACCAAGGCGGCTCCGAAGCCGCCCGCGGCGCCGACCGAGATCGAGGTGCGCAATCCCGCGACCGGAGCGCTCGCGGGCACGGTGCCGATCGATTCCGCCGATACGGTGGCGGCGAAGGTGCGGGAACTGCGCCTGTACCAGCCGGAGTGGGAGGCCATCGGCCCCGAGGGCCGCAAGGAATGGCTGCTGAAGCTGCAGGACTGGCTGGTGGACAATACCGATCACCTGGCGGACGTGCTGCAGTCGGAAACCGGTAAGGCGCGGGTGGATTCGCTCATCGATCCCGCGTTCTCGGTGGATCTGACCGGTTATTACGCGCGTCGCGCCGCGAAATTCCTTGCGGACGAGCATCCTTCGCCGCACAGCCCGCTGGCCCGGGTGAAGTCGCTGACCACCGTGTTCCGGCCGTACCCGGTGGTGGGTGTGATCACGCCGTGGAATTTCCCGCTGGCCATGCCGGTCATCGATGTGATTCCGGCGCTGGCCGCGGGTGCGGCGGTGATCCTGAAACCGTCCGAGGTGACGCCGCTTTCGGCGCTCGAACTGGCGCGCGGCTGGCGCGAGATCGGTGCGCCGCCGGTGTTCGAGGTGGTCACGGGTGCGGGTGAGACGGGTGCGGCGGTGGTCGCGAATGCCGATTACATCCAGTTCACCGGGTCCACCGCGACCGGTCGCCGGATCGCGACGGCGTGCACCGAGCGGATGATCCCGTTCAGTCTCGAACTGGGCGGCAAGGATCCGGCCATCGTGCTCGCCGACGCCGATCTGGATCGCGCCGCGCACGGTATCGCCTTCGGCGGCCTGTTCAATGCGGGTCAGGTGTGTATCTCCGTGGAGCGCGTGTACGTGGAAGCGCCGGTCTACGACGAGTTCCTGAAGAAGCTGACCGCCGCCGTGAAGGAGGTCCGCCAGGGCGTCGACGGCCGGAAACCCCAGTACGACATGGGCGCTCTCGCCAACGAGAACCAGGCGAACATCGTGCAGCGGCACGTGGAAGAGGCCGTGAAGGCGGGCGCGCGGATCACCACCGGCGGCAAACGCACCGGTGTCGGAACGCTTTTCGAGCCGACCGTGCTCGCGGACGTCGATCACACCATGTCCTGTATGACCGAGGAGACCTTCGGTCCCACCCTGCCGGTCATGAAGGTGGCCGATGAGGCGGAAGCCGTCCGGCTGGCCAATGATTCGATCTACGGTCTGTCCGCGTCGGTGTGGAGCGGTGACAAGGATCGTGCGGAACGCATTGCGCGGCAGTTGAATGCGGGCGCGGTCAATATCAACGACGTGTTCGCGAACATGTTCAGTTTCGCGCTGCCCATGGGTGGCTGGGGCCTGTCCGGCACCGGTGCGCGCTGGGGTGGCCCGAACGGGGTGCGGAAGTACTGCCGGCAGCAGGCGATCACCAAGCCGATCCTGCCGACGCAGACGAAGGAGCCGTTGTGGTTCCCGTATTCGCCGCCGAAGCTGACCTTCGCCATGGCGGCCATGCGGGCGGCGGGTACGCGGGGTATCCGCCGGATCAATGTGCCGGCCATCATCAAGACCGTCCGGGGGTTGTGATGCCGGATTTCGGCTCGATCGCGGGCAAGGTGGTGGTGATCACCGGTGGTGCGCGCGGCATCGGCCTGGCCACCGCGAAGTCGCTGCAGGCGCTGGGCGCGAAGATCGCCATCGGTGATATCGACGAGGCGACGGTGAAAGAGTCCGGTGCGGCACACGATTTCGCGGTGTTCGGCAAGCTGGACGTGACCGATCAGCAGTCGTTCGAGGGGTTCCTCGACGAGGTGGAGAACCGGCTCGGCCCGATCGATGTGCTGATCAACAATGCCGGGATCATGCCGACGGGCCGGCTGGTGGACGAGCCGGATCAGATCACCCGCCGCATTCTCGACATCAATGTGTACGGCGTGATCCTGGGTTCCAAGCTGGCGATCGCGCGCATGCTGCCGCGCGGGCGCGGGCAGGTCATCAATATCGCGTCGCTGGCGGGTGAGACGCATATTCCGGGTCTGGCCACCTACAATGCGTCCAAGCATGCGGTGCTCGGTTTCACGGACACGCTGCGCGAGGAGTATCGCGGGACGGGCCTGCGGTTCTCGTCGGTGCTGCCGACGCTGACGAAGACCGAGCTGGGTTCGGGCGTGAGTTCGCCGACGCGGTTGCTGAAACCGGCCGAGCCGGAGGAGATCGCGGACGCCATCGTCAAGCTGATCGTGCAGCCGCGGTCGAAGGTGCGGGTGACCGCGGTGGCGGGGATCATCTCGCAGCTGTTCGGCCTGTTACCGGAGTCGGTGAGCGATGCGCTGGGCCGGGCGCTGGGCGCGCAGTCCGCGTTCCTCGACGATGTGGACTCCGACGCGCGCAAGGCGTACGAGTCGCGGGTGCGCGACTAGCGGGTGACGCCGTAGGTAGGGTCGGCGGCATGGGCAGTGCGAGTGCGGTATTCGTCGGATTGGCGACGCTCGACCTGTCCTATGCCGTCGGCCGCTATCCGGCGGAGGACAGCAAGACCCAGGCCGACGACCTGTTCCTGGGTGCGGGCGGCCCGGCCGCGAATGCGGCGGTGACGTACGCGTTCCTGTCCGGGCGGACGCCGCGACTGGTGACGGCGCTGGGCAAACACGCGCTGGCCGAGCTGATCCGCGATGATCTGCACCGGTGCGGGGTGGAGGCGGTGGATCTCACGCCCGAGGCGGATGGGCAGCCGCCGGTGTCGTCGATCATCGTGGCGACGGAGGCGGCGACGCGAACCATTGTGTCGCTGGACGGTTCGCGTATCCGGCCGGTGCTCGAGGATGCTGCCGGTCAGTTGGCTGGTGCCGCAATGGTTCTCGTGGACGGGCACTACGACGAGCCGGCGCTGCGGATGGCGGCGGCTGCCCGGGCGGCGGGTATTCCGGTGGTGCTCGATGCGGGACGCTGGCGGCCCCTCCATGCCGAATTGCTGCCGCTGGTGGATATCGCGATTTGCTCCGCGGCTTTCGAACCGCCTGGTGTGCAGTCGGATTCACTCGCTGCGGTCTTCGATTTCCTGCATACGGCGGGTCCGGATCGGGTCGCGATCAGCCGGGGCGATCATCCGATCGCCTATTCGGCGCCGGCGGGGCGCGGGGAGATCGCGGTACGCGCGAGCCGGGCGGTGGACACGCTGGCTGCGGGCGATATTCTGCACGGCGCGTTCTGCCATTTCCATGCCGGTGGCGAGGATTTCGCGACGGCGCTCACGCATGCGGCCGAGGTGGCGACGCTGTCCTGCGGTTTTGTCGGCACCAGGGAATGGATGCGGCATCTGCGGAAGCGGCGCGATCAGTCGATGCGGTAGCCGCGCCCGGCCTTCTTGATGATCAGATCGGCGAACGGGCGGGTGGCTTCGACCAGCCGGGCATTGCGCATATCGCTGTGCGCGACTTTGATTTTCGCGGCGGCGGGGGTGCGGCCGCCGCGGATGTGGCGGCGGATCAGGCGTTGTTCGATGACGAGTTCGGGAACGTCGAGGTACCAGGTTTCGTCGAGCAGGGGCCGGACGGCGGACCAGCCCGGGTGGCCCGGATCGTCCAATAGCAGGTAGTTGCCCTCGGTGACGACGATGGTCTGTTCCTCGAACACCACTCCGGCCGGGACGGGTTCGTGTAGCTCGCGCGAATAGGTGGGCCACGGCACGGGTTGCCCGGGTGGCGTGTAGCGGACTTCGCGCAGGGCGTCGACATAGCCCGTGACGTCGAAAGTGTCGGGCTCGCCTTTGCGTTCGAGATTTCCGTCGGCGCGCAGGCGTTCGCCGGCGAGGTGGAATCCGTCCATCGGGGCGATCTCGGCGAGGCGGCGGCCGGCGGCCAGATTCAGTTCGTCGCGGATGCCGCGGGCGAGCGTGGATTTACCCGCGCCGGGCGGGCCGGCGATGCCCAGGACGAACCGGCCGTGCTGTCCGTTCGCACGTCGGCGGACGCGCGCCGCCAGCTCCGCCAGGGAGGTTTCGACACTGCCGCGGGTCGCCACCGCATCAACCCTACGGACTCGCACCGGGATTCGTTGCGGGCGCGCCCTAACGGTTACCTGGCGCCCGCGGTATCGCCCGCATGAGCGCGTCCAGATCCGCTTCCAGCAGCCGGAACAATCGATAGGTGAGGACGAACGCGAGAATGCCGCCGACACTCAGGAATCGCAGCGGCACGATCACCAGGCCGAGGTCGTGCTGATCGACCAAGGTCGCACTCGCGACGCCCAGCAATGGCACCAATGCGGCCGCGGCCAGATAGAAATTGCTGCGCCGCGCCAAGGCCGCCAGCTGCCGCCGATCCGCGGGGCCGACGGAACCGCGCGCCAGCAATTGCGGATACAGCGATCGCACCGCGTACACCATGATCAGGAAGAACGGATACGCGAGCGCGATCGCCGCGCACACCAGCTGTGCGGTGAAGAAATGCAGGAAAGCATTGTGCGGCAGGTCCGCTCCCATCGCCTGCAGGGTCAGCGGCCACGCCACACCCGCGATCACCCACGCCGCGAACGGTAACCAGACCGCCCGCTCCCCCATCAGTAACGTGTCCGCGCGGGCCCGCGCGAGTTCCGCGGGACTGTACGCATGTCCGCGCGCCAGCCGGTACGAGACGGTCAGCGGCCGCCGCGCCAGCCACAGCAACAGCACCGCCACCAGCGGGAAGGCGACGACATTGTTGACCAGTGCGACCGTCGCGAACCGGTGCTGATCCGCCACCGACAACTCGTCCACGATCAGGCTCTGATTGATGCGGATGTTGTAGAGACTGGCCAGCGCGTTCGGCAACCCGACACACATGGCCGCGATCGGCACCGGCCAGCCGCGCAGCCGCGCCTGCCAGCGGCCCGGCGGCGGATCCACCAGGTCCCGGGCCCGTGGGTCGAGGCACAGATCCAGCTGACCGGCCAGGTCGGCGCCGTGCTGCCAGCGGAGGCCGGGATCGGGCTGCAGGCATTCGAGCAGTACCCGGCGCAGGGCCGCGGGCGTATCGGCGGGCAGTTGTTCGAGGGCTTTCGGTGGTACTCCGGCTTGCCGCTGGGCCAGCATGTCCGCTACCGCCGAACGGTCGGATTCCAGATCTTCCGGCCGGCGCTGCCCGACGCCGGTCGCCGCGTCAGACTGTCCCGTCGCGCCGGAGGAATCATCGAAAGGCAATGTGCCGGTGAGCATTTCCCACAGCAGCAGGCCGAGCGAATAGATGTCGCTGCGTTCGTCCGGCATGGCGGAGTTCGGGTTCAGCAGTGCCGCAAGCACTTCCGGTGAGCGGTACCGCAGTGCGGCGGGATCGCCGGCGACCGCGCCGTGCCCGTTCAGGTTCCCGGCTGTCCAATACACCGGTCCCAGCATGAAATCCGCCAGCTTCGGCACGCCCTCGGCCGTGAACAGCACATTCCCAGGCCGGATGTCGTGGTGCAGCACCCCTTGCCGCGCCGCGTGATCCAATGCTCCGGCCAGTCGCCGCCCCACCCAGGCCACTGTTTCCGGCCAGCTCAGGGCGGCGATCTCGGCTCGCACCGAGGAGCCGGAGGGCCTGATCTCGCCGCGGGCTTCCATGGCGGCGTCCACCGCGCGCAGCAGCAGTTCGCCGCTCCGCGGTCGCGGGTCGCCGGCGTCCTCGAACGCGGCCAGCAGTTCCTGGACGGCGCCGCCCGGCAGGTATTGCATGTACAGCAGCCGCAAGGGTTTTCCGGTGCTGCCGTCGGCGATGAGGCGCTGGTCGAAGACGCGGACGATGTGCGGGTGGTCGAGCTGGGCGACGGTGTCGGTATCGCTGTCGGCGCCGGCTTCGACCCGGACCGCGACCAGGCGTTGCATGGAGAGCTGGCGGGCCAGGAACATGCGGCTGTGGTCGCCGCCGCCGAGGTCGGTGAGCAGGTCGAAATCGTCTAGGCGGCGGCCGATTTCGATACCGTCCGGCAGGGTGGGTGGTGCGGGGAGGGGTGCGTCGCCGGTGAGGCGGCGGCGGATCTCGGCGGCGACGTCCGGGTATTCGGCGGTGAAGTCGTCCACGTCGACGGGCCGGTAGCGGCTGCGCGCCAGGTATTCCTCACACACCAGGTCGGCGAATTGCGGGCTCTGCGTGACCTCCGGGAATTCCCGGAGGTATTCGGTGATCCGCTTCTCCAGGCCGGCGCGCCGCCACCGCCGGTGCAGGTCGACGCGCACCAGGTCGGCGAGGACGGTGAGCCGGGCCTCGCGGCCGTCGGGGACGTAGCGGTCCAGGCGCGGCGGTTCGGTGCGGTCGCCGCGCAGCGTGGATTCCCAGTCGGCCGTGAACCGGGCGACGGCCTCCTCCGGCAGTTCACTCACGATCCGGCACCGGTCCCGTTGTCCTCGTGCACAGTCAGCGATTCTGTGTCATCGCGCACCGGACGGCCCGGCGACACCACGCGTTCCAGGGCGGCGAGATCGGATTCCAGGGCCCGGAACATGATGTACACGGCCACGAACGCGAGAATGCCGCCGACGCTGAGCACGCGCACGGCGACGATCACCCGCGGAATGTCCTCCGGCGGCAGGAAGGTCACGCCCGCCACCGCCAGCAGCGGCACCGCCGCGGCCACCGCCAGATAGTTGTTGCAGCGGCGGCCGAGCCGATGCAGCCACACCGCGTCCTCGGCGCTGATATCGCCGTGCCGCAGGAACATCGGATAGATGCACCGCACCAGATAGAACGTGACCAGGAAGAACGGGTAGGCGACCGCGATCGCCCCGCACACCACCAGCGACACCAGGAAATGCACGACGCCGCTGGTCGGCAGGTCCTTCGCGGTCAGCCGCAGCACCAGCGGGAACCCGATGCCCGCCAGCACCCACAGCGAGAACACCACGAACGAGATCCGTTCTCCGGCAAGGAGAACGTCGGCGCGGGCGCGGCGTAGCATGCCCGGGTCGTAGTCGCGGCCCCGGCGCAGGCCGCGCGGCACCACCAGCACATACCGGCACAGGTAGGTGATGGCGATGGCCCCGAGCGGGAAGAACACCAGGTTCACGGTGGCCGTGGTGAGCGCGAAGGTGTGCATGGCGCCGTCGGACAGATGGCTGATGATGAACGCCCGGTTGTGCGCGATGTTGTACAGCGAGGCCAGTACGTTCGGTACCGCGATGGCCAGGCCGACCAGCGGAATCATCCACGGCCGCAGGCGCCGCCGCCAACTGTGCGGGGGCGGGTCGACCAGGTCCCGGGCGCGGGCGTCCAGGCACAGCTCGAATTGCTTGGCGAGCGCGGCGCCGTCCGCCCAGCGGTCCTCGCGGTCGGGCGCCAGGCAGGTGAGCAGGACGCGGCGCAGCGCGGCCGGGCAATCGGGCGGCACCCGGTCCAGGGCGGCCGCTTCCACGCCGCCGCGGCGGCGTTCCAGCATGGCTTCCAGGGTGGTGCGGTCGCCGTGATCGCCGGGTCCGGCGGTGCTGTCGTCGAAAGGTTTTGCGCCGGTGAGCAATTCCCACAGCACCACGCCGAGGGAGAAGATGTCGGCGCGGGTGTCCAGGTCGGCGGCGGTGCGCGCGACCCCGGGATGGCAGGCCTCCAGCTGTTCCGGCGACATGTAGGACAGGGATCCGCCGAAGTAGGAGACGGGGCTGGCGCTGTCCAGGGTGCGGCTGAAGCTGATGTTGAAATCGGCCAGTTTGGGCGCCGCTTCCGCGGTGAGCAGGATGTTCGCGGGTTTCACATCGCGGTGCAGCACGCCGTGCCCGTCCGCGTAGTCGAGGGCCTCGGCGAGCCGGCGGCCCAGCCACGCAACGGTTTCCGGCCAGGACAGTCCGGCGAGTTCGGCGCGCACGCTGGAATCGGTGGGCCGGATCTCGCCCTTCTCCTCCATGGCGGCGTCGACGGCGTCGAGCAGCAGTTGCCCGCTGCGTTCAGTGGGCGGCGTGGCGCGCACCCAGCGCAACACGCCCAGCAGCGTGCCGCCGGGCAGGAACTGCATGTACAGCAGCCGCAGCCGGCGCCCGGAGTCGGTGTGCCCGCCGGTCATGAGCCGCTGGTCGAAGACGCGCACGATGTAATCGTGGTCCAGCTGGGCCAGGGTCTGCGGTTCGGTGCCGTGGTCGGCGGAGATCTTCACCGCGACCAGGCGTTGCAGGGAGCGCTGCCGGGCCAGGAACACGCGTGCGAAGGCGCCGCTGCCGAGGCTGGTGAGCAGGTCGAAATCGTCTATGCGCTGGCCGATCTCGATGCTGTCGAGCAGATCGCCGACCTCGTCGGCGGCCTTGCCGGTGGTGGCGGGAGCGGCGAGACCGGTCTGCTGGAGTGCGTCGGCGTGCACGGTGAGCTCGCCGATCGAGGGCACGTGCGTGGTCTCGCCGACACCGGTGGCGGTGTCGCCGGAGGGGTGCCGGATGGTCTCGTCGAACCGCGCACCGGTGCTCGTGTCCGGTGCGGCCGCGCTGCGGCCGAGTGTTTCGTCGGTGACGGTGCTGCCGCTGCGGGTGGATTCGTCGAAGTGGCTGCGCCGGGTGCTCTGGTCCTCGTCGTCGGCGTTCAGCAGTTCGCGCAGCTCGGCGGCCTGGCGCGGGTATTCGCGCAGGCAGTCGCGGGGGTCGACGCGTTCGCCGCTGTGCCGGCGGATGACGAATTCCTCGTACACCAGCCCAGCGGGCAGCTCGTGGGGTGCGAGTTCGGGGAACTCCGTGCAGTAGTCGCCGAGCCGTTTCGGCTGCGAGCGGCCGGGCGGGACGCCACTACGGCCCGGCGGCAGGCCGGGGCGGCGCAGCCAGCGATGCCGCATGTCCACGCGGATCAGTTCGATCAGCGCGGTCAGCCGCAGCGTGGTGGCGTCGGGCAGGAAATCGGCGATGCGCGGCGGCGAGCCACCCGCGTCCCACGCTGCCGTGAAGGCCGTGACCGCGCTGAATTCCGTTCCGGCCGAGTAAGGCCCGGAGCGGTGGTCGGAACCAGAAGCCATGTCCGCACCCATCTGGCTCGGCACGGATACCGTGGAATCCGCACTCTCGATCCGGGGATGCGACGGAGAAAATCCGCCACACCCGACACCATCATCCCCGACCAATTGCCGGAATGATAACTTGCGGCTCACGACCGGATCACCCGATTTCGACACGAGGCGACGGGGGACAGACCAGCATGTACGACGAGGGCAGCACGCTGACCGACGACATGGCGGCGGAGGTGGCGGTGGACACCGACGACACGGCCGGGACCCGCCCGGACCTCGGCACCGCCGGCGGGACCGCGGCGGCGGTACAGAGCGGGCTGCTCACCCCGGAACAAGCCGTCGCCGCGGCCCTCGACCGGATCCGCGCCCGTGACCGGAAGGTGAACGCGTTCACGGTGGTTCGCGAGGAGGCCGCGCTCGCCGAGGCGCGGGCCATGGCCGAACGGCCCGACCTGGACATGCTGCCGCTGGCCGGGGTGCCGGTGGTGGTGAAGAACAATATCGATGTGACGGGTGAGGTGACCCGCGCCGGTTCGCTCGCCGGCTCCGACGAGGCCGCCACCGCCGATCATCCGGTGGTGCGCCGGCTACGGTCGGCCGGCGCGATCGTCGTCGGCCTGACCACGGTTCCGGAATTCGGATTGTGGGGGGCCACCGATTCGCCCGCGGGCATCACCCGCAGTCCCTGGAATCCGCGGTACAGCGCCGGCGGGTCGTCGGGCGGTTCCGGCGCGGCGGTGGGGGCGGGCATGGTGCCGGTCGCGCACGGCAACGACGGATTGGGGTCGGTGCGCATTCCGGCGGCCTGCTGCGGCGTGGTCGGCCTGAAGCCGGGCCGCGGTCTGGTGCCCGCGGAGGTGGGCGTCGACTCGTGGGGCGGCATGACCGAAAACGGGGTGCTCGCAACGACTGTCGCGGATGCGGCCCTCATGCTGTCGGTGCTCGCCGACCGTCCGGCGCTGGCCGAACTGGAGTCGCCGAAGCAGCTGCGCATCGGCCTGGCCACCCGCCCGCCGCTGCCCGGCACCCGGGTGGACCTGGCCTGGACCGCGGCCGCCGACAAGGCCGCGGCCGCCGCCGTGACCGCGGGGCATACGGTGGGTCTGGCCGAACTGCCTTACCAGGGTGCGACATTCGCGCTGCTGCTGCGCTGGCTCGGCAATGCGGCGCGCGAGGCCGCGGCCGTCGCGCATCCGGATCGGCTGCAACGCCGCACCCGCACCCATATCGCCCTCGGCCAGTGGGTCCTGAAGACCGGCCTGCTGCGCCCCGCCCAGGTGGATCGGGTCGAGGCCAGGCTGCTCGACTACTTCGACCGCTACGACGTGGTCATCACGCCCACGCTGGCCACCCCGGCCCTGCGCGCCCGCCATTGGTACCGTCGCCCGTGGCTGGCGAATGTCACGGCGAATGCCCGCTTCTCCCCCTTCACGCCCCTCTGGAACCTGATCGGCTGGCCCGCCCTCTCCATCCCCATGGGCATCCACCCCCGCACCGGCACCCCGGTCGCCGCGCAGCTGGCGGGCCCGCCCGGCAGCGAATCCACCCTGCTCCGCCTGGCCGCTCAAATCGAGGCCGCGCACCCCTGGCAACGCATCGCCCCGATCCCCCAGTAGCGGCGCCTCTGGGCGGCAACGCCTTCCGGGCTCGGCAGCGAGACTCCTCGGCGGCCTGACGAGCGTTCCTGGCGGGCCGGCCCGCGACGCGCGGCCGGACTGCACGGCATCCCGGACCGGCCTTGCTCGGAAGCGGACGCATCACGCAATCGACCTGCCCCCCGTGCGGAATCCGCGCAGCGGCGACCATGGCCGCCGCGCAGACCGGTGAAATACGAAGCAGCCCCGCATCACTCGTGATGCGGGGCTGCTGTCGCAGGACCGTGCGGCACCCGGCGGGTGCGTGCGCGGTGGGTGGCGGCACCCTCCGACCCGTGCCGCCGCCCGGTGGTTACTGTGCGGCGGCGACCGGTTCCTTGGTGTCGGCGAAACCGCCGTCGAGGACGCGGGCGGCGAACTCGAGGATGGTGGGCCGGTCGTCGTCGGCACGCCAGGCGACGGCGAGTTCGCACGGGGCGAGGCCGGTCAGCGGGCGGGCGGTGAGGCCGGGCCAGCGGTACATGGGGACATTGTTCTCCGCGAGCAGGCAGACGCCGAGCCCGAGGCTGACGGCCTCGAGGCGTTCCTCGGCGGTGGCCGCTTCCGCGCCGATGCGGGCCTGACGGCCGCCGCGGGCGTCGGCGCCCAGCCAGAAGTCGCGGGCCGCACCGGCTTCGGCGGGCATGGCGATGAACGGTTCATCGGCCAGGTCGGCGAAGTCGATGCTCTCGTGGTTGGCGAGGGCGTGGTTCTCGGGGAGCAGGATCCAGCGCGGTTCGGTGCGCAGCACCTGCCACCGGTAGCGGCTGGTGTCGGGGACGGGCAGCCACATGAGGGCCAGGTCCGCCTGGCGGCCGGCGAGGCCGCTGGACGGGTCGGTCCAGGACGCGGAGTGCAGGGCGAGCCGGTGCCCGCTGGCGCTCTCCAGGTCGGTGATGAGGCCGCGCCCGATGGAGGACTGGATGCCGACGCGCAGCACCTCGCCCGCCTCCTGGAGGGCGACGTTGGTCACCTCCCACAGTTCCAGGATCTTCCGGGCGCCTTCGAGGAGTTCTTTGCCGGCGACGGTCAGGGCCACGCTGCGCTGATTGCGGTCGAACAGCACGACGTCGAGCTGGCGTTCCAGCTGACGGATCTGTCGTGACAAGGTGGGTTGTGCGATGTGCAGCCGCTGGGCGGCATTGGTGAAGTGAAGTTCCTCAGCGACGGCGACGAAATACCGCAGGTCGCGCAAATGCGGGTCCATAGCCCCTTGCTATCAGAATCGGTCTTGATTTACCAGCCGTATCCGACCCGAAAGTTTGCAACGAAGTCGGAAAACAGCCGTCAGGTTTGTTAAGCACAGCATAGGACGGCCCCGAAACTTTCCGTTAACCGGATCCGCGAATTTCCCGCTTCTGCCTCGGCCCCGCCGTCCGCCCATTGATACGGACATGTGACCAGCAGTAACTGCAATCACCCCGAACCCCCACCCCCACAACACCTTCCCCGCACCGAACATCCAGCAACACACCCCCTCCCAGGCCCCGACACCTAAACAGAGGGATGAGTGAATTTCGTCACAACGACCCGAAAAAGCCGCCTCCCCCACTCAGGAAAGGCGGCTTGGACCAACTCTCGGAGGCTCTCGGGGGCAAGCCCCCGAACCCCCTCTCGGGCGCTCACGCCCCAAAACCCCGGCGACTCTCAGGGCTTCCGCCCCGCCCCGATCCTGTGGGGTTTCAGGGGCTTGCCCCGGCGCAGGGAGGTGGAGCCGCGAGTTACGAGAGTTGTCTTAGCCGCCGTAGACCTTCGGGTCGAGGGTTCCGATGTAGGGGAGGTCGCGGTAGCGCTCGGCGTAGTCCAGGCCGTAGCCGACCACGAATTCGTTGGGGATGTCGAAGCCCACGGCCATGACGTCGACCTGCGTGCGCAGGGCGTCGGGCTTGCGGAGCAGGGTGACGACCTCGAGGGAGGCCGGGTTGCGGCTGGAGAGGTTGCGCAGCAGCCAGGACAGCGTGAGCCCCGAGTCGATGATGTCCTCGACGATCAGCACATTGCGCCCGGCAATGTCCTTGTCCAGGTCCTTCATGATCCGCACCACGCCCGAGGACGAGGTCGAGGATCCGTAGGAAGAAACGGCCATGAACTCCATCTGGGTCGGCACGGTGAGCCGTTTCGCCAGATCGGTCATGAAAAAGATGGCGCCCTTGAGTACTCCCACCAGCAGCAGATCGCCCTCGGGCGCATCGGCGGGATAACGCTTGGCGACCAGATCCGCGAGCTCGTCGACCTTGTCCGAGATCTGTTCCTCGCTGATCAGCACCGACGCGATGTCGTCCCCGTACACGTCCGCTGGTTTCCCTTCAGTGATGCCGTCCCCGTGCGGGTCCGGTCCGGTCCGAGCCCAGTATGAGCCTGCCATGTTCACGCGCGGCAACCAACCTGGTCCCGTTGAGCGAACCGCCCACCGCGACCCCGCCCTGTCCGCGCCAGTGTGTGACGAGGGCCTCTACCGCGCGTAAATTGCTGTCCGTCAATGATTTTGCGCCACGTTCCAGCAACCAGGCGCGCAGGGCGCGGCGGCGGAGTGCGGGCGCGGCAGTGGCGAGCGTCTCTACCCGCAGTCCGTCATCGTCTCGCGCACTGTCCAGCAACTTCTCAGCGAGCTCATCGAGGACCGCGCTGTCCTCGCGTAAGTGGGCTGCCGTGCGCGCCAGCGCGGGCGCGACACCACCGCCGAGTACGTCCTCGAGCAGCGGCAGCACTTCGGTGCGCAGGCGTACCCGGGTGAATTCGGGTGAGCTGTTGTGCGGGTCCTCGTGCGGGTCCACTCCGAGGTCCGCGCAGAGCTGCCGGGTGGTCGCCCGCCGCACCCCGAGCAGCGGCCGTCCCCATGGTTCGTCGAATTCGGCCATGCCCTGGATGGATCGGGCCCCGGATCCGCGGCCGAGTCCGAGCAGCACGGTTTCGGCCTGATCGTCGAGGGTGTGCCCGAGCAGCACCGGCAGCCCGTCCCGCGCCTGATCGAGCGCCGCGTATCGGGCCCGCCGGGCAGCGGCTTCCGGCCCGCCCTCCCCGCCGACCTCGATGGTCAGCACCCGCGCGCTCCGGCACCCCAGCCGCATCGCTGCGGCCGCGGCACCGGCCGCGACGACCTCGGACCCGTCCTGCAGCCGGTGATCGACGACGAGCGCGTCCACGGCATCGGCCTCGGCGACGGCGGCCGCGGTCAGCGCCAGCGAATCCGCGCCCCCGGACAGCCCGACCGCCACCACTCCGGCAGACGCGTACGCACCCAGCCACTCCCGCACCGCATGCCGCATCTCCAGCGCGGCGCGCGTCTCGGGCAGCCTGGGCCGATCGTTCACGCCCCCGATCGTCGCACGCGCGGGCTGCCGTCCCAGCGACCGGTGCCGGGCGTGCCCGCACGTCCGAGAACACTCACGCCGCAAGGCGTTACGCGGCGCTAGCCGAGGACGCGCCGCACCCAGCGTTGCGGGTCGGCGATTTCGTCTGTGCGCGGCAGGGTTTCGGCGTCGGTCCAGACGGTGTTGAAGCGGTCCGTGCCGACGGTGCCCACGACCTCGTCGACGAACTTCTTGCCGCGCACGTATTGCGCGACCTTGGCGTCCATGCCGAGCAGGGCGCGCAGCAGCCGCTGGATCGGGTTGGCGGGCCGTTTCCGGCGCTGGTCGAAGGCGGCGCGAATGCGGGTGACCGAGGGCACGACGGCGGGTCCGACCGCGTCCATGACGTGGTCGGCGTGGCCTTCCAGCAGGGTGCCGAGCATGAGCAGCCGGTCGAGGGCGTCGCGCTGTGGTTCGGCCTGGGTGGCGCGCAGCAGTCCGATGACTCCGCCGGCCGGGTCCTCGATGCCGCGGCGGCGTTCCTTGACGGCTTCGACGAGCCGGCCGAGCATGTCGGCGAGCGGTTCGTCGCCGGTGTCGCCCAGGGTTTCGACATTGCTCTTCATGTAGTCGGACAGCCAGGGCGCGGAGGAGAACTGCACCCGGTGGGTGACCTCGTGCAGGCAGACCCAGAGCCGGAAGTCGCTGGGCGGCACCGAGAGTGCGCGTTCCACGGCCATGATGTTGGGCGCGACCAGCAGCAGGGTGCCGTTGGGCCCGGTGAAGGGGTCGTATTGGCCGAGGATGGCGGTGGACAGGAAGGCCAGCATGGCCCCGGCCTGCAGGCCCGCGGGTTTGCCCGCGAATTTGCCGCGGTCGGTGGCGTCGTCGACGCCGCTGCCGGTGAGCTGGGACATGGAGTCGGCGGCGGCGCGGATCCAGCCGGGCCGGTCCACGATGAGCGCTTCGGGCACGACGGATCCGTCGACGAG
Organism: Nocardia sp. NPDC020380; assembly: GCF_044386975.1. Taxonomy (NCBI): domain Bacteria; kingdom Bacillati; phylum Actinomycetota; class Actinomycetes; order Mycobacteriales; family Nocardiaceae; genus Nocardia; species Nocardia sp. NPDC020380. The sequence goes on from NZ_JBIRVQ010000005.1 coordinate 279,102, forward strand.
CCGGCTCACCTCGCGCACGGGTCCTTCGGCGTGCTTGGAGGCGGCGGCGAGTTCGGCGACGGCCTGTTCGGCGGAGTACCGGCTGGTGCGGGGTCCGGCGGGGACCAGCGCGGAACCGGTGCGGGCGGCCATGTTCCAGTCGACGGCGCCGGTCAGCGGGGTGCGCGGTTTCCGGGTGAGTTCACCGGTGGCCGGGTCGACCAGCACCTGTTCCCGTGGCCGGGACAGGTCGGTTCCGTGCGGATCGGCTGGGGCCGAGGGGTTTTCGGGTCCGGTCATGTTCATCCACCCGTCACGAGCATCCACAGTTGCGCAGTGCGTCCGCGACCGCGTCCAACGCCGGCCGGCTCACTTCCGGCGGCCGATCGTTCGACATGAGCGCGAAGGTCAGTACGCGCCCGTCACGGTCCAGCACATATCCGACCAACGCGCTGGAGACGGAAAGAGTTCCGGTCTTGGCGCGCACCCAGCCGGCGGCGTCGTGGTTGCGCACGGTGTACCGGTCGGCGAGGGAGCCGGTGGCGCCGGCGATGGGCAGGAAGTCGAGCATGGGGGTGAGCGGGGAGCCGGTGGGTCCGGTGGCGGCCGGGTCGACGCTCGAATTGGCTTGTGCCGCAGGGTTGTCCGGGAGGGCGGCGACGGTGAGGATGCGGTTGAGCAGGCGCGGCGGAATGTGGTCGTCGGTGGATAGCCCGCTGGAGTCCATCATGCTGAGGCCGGTGAGGTCGAAGCCGGCGGCCTGCAGTGCGGTGGCGGTGGCCTTGACGGCGCCGGCGAAGGAGGCTTCCTGTCCGGTGGCCATGGCGACTTCGCGGCCGATGGCCTCGGCTTCCACATTGTCGGAGTGCACCATGGCCTGCAGCATCCGGTCGCGCAGGGGCGCGGATTGCACGGCGGCGAGCTGGGTGGCGCCGGCCGGTGCGGTGCCGAGTTTCACGCGGGCCGGGTCGACGCCGAGGGCGGTGGCGAGTTTGCGGCCGGCGTCGAGGGCGGGATCGTCCACGCGCGGTGAGTATTCGACGAGCGGGTCGATGCGGCCGCCGTCGATCATGATCGGGTCGAGGGGCGCGATGGAGCCGCCGGCGATGTCGGAGCGATCCCAGCCGGGCGCGAAGTTGGTGCCGCTGTAGACGGAGGTGTCGACGCTGATCGAGTCGACCTGCTGCCCGGTGGCCTTGATCTGCGCGACCAGGTCGGAGAGTTTCGGTGCGCCCGGGTAGTAGCCGTTGCCGTCGGGCTGCGCGGTGAGGGTGGGGTCGCCGGCGGCGACCAGCACGATCTCACCGGGTGCGGATCCGGCCACCACCTTGGTGGTGAGTTTGTGGTCGGCGGGCAGGACCAGCAGTCCGGCCGCCATGGTGAGGATCTTGCCGGTGGACGAGGGGATCATCGGCTTGTCGGCGTCCTGGGTCCACAGCACCTTGCCCGAGTCGCCGTCGGTCACCGAGGCCGCGAAGGCGCCCAGATCGGGGTTGCCGACGACCGGTCCCAGCGCTGCGGCGAGCCCGTTCTTGCCGGCCGCGGGCGCGGACGCGGGTGCGGGCACGACCTGTGGCATGGCCTTCACGGGTGCGGGCGGGGCGGCGATGGTCAACCCCCCGTGCCGGAATTCCTCGGTCCACGGTTTCACGGTGAGGACGACCGCTGTCGCCCCGACGAGCACCACGACCAGGCCTGTTGCGACCACGATCCAGGTTCTGCGCCGCCGTCTGGCCTCCAGACCACCGATGTTCTGCTTGTTCCGACCAAACACCTGCCGCTGTCTCCTGAATACCGTGTGGTGGGGGCGGCACCTCGGCTGGTGACGGCCCGGGCGTCCCTGCCGAACCCACGCGCCCGGGTTCCACACTATCCTCGTTGCGCAGTCGTTCCCCCGAACGAGCTGGCGAGTCGGCAGCCATACCGCCCACCGAAGAAGGAGATGACGTGGAGTTCGACGTCACCATCGAGATCCCCCGGGGTCAGCGCAACAAGTACGAGGTAGATCACAAGACCGGGCGCGTGCGGCTGGACCGCTACCTGTACACGCCGATGATGTACCCGGCCGACTACGGCTACATCGAGGATTCGCTGGGTTCCGACGGCGATCCGCTGGATTGCCTGGTGCTGCTGCCGGAGTCGGTGTTCCCGGGTGTGCTGGTGGAGGCGCGTCCGGTGGGCGTGCTCATCATGAGCGACGAGGCCGGCGGCGACGAGAAGGTCGTGGCGGTACCGGCCGGTGACAAGCGCTGGAACCACATTCAGGATGTCGAGGACATTCCGGAGTTCCAGCGCAAGGAGATCGCGCACTTCTTCGAGCACTACAAGGACCTGGAGCCCGGCAAGTGGGTCAAGGTCGAGGGCTGGGAAGGCCGCGAGAAGGCGGAAACCCTGGTCGACGAGGCGTACGCACGCCTGAAGGAGCAGGGCGGCCACTGAGGTCCCCGATACCGCGAAGCGGGTGGTGCGCTCTTGCGCGCCACCCGCTTTCGATTACGCGGACGGTTTCTCAGCCTTCCGCGGCGGCGGCCGTGAGTCCGGCCGTCGTGCGCAGCGGCACTTCTTTCCAGAACAGCACCAGCACGAAGGCCAGCAGGGTCACGCCGGAGGTGATCAGGAATACCGTGGACAGGGATTCCGCGAATCCGACCTTGAACGGATGTGCCAGTACGGGATTCAGCTTCTGAATTACCGAACTGTCGTTCAGGACGCCTTGCACCGCCGACAGATTGTGGCTAAGGAAGCCTTGCGACAGCGCCATATCCGCGGGATTACCGTCGTGCGCGCCTTTGGCCACGGCTTGCAGGAACGCCGGATTCTGTCCTGCCGCACGCAGTTGCGAGCTGATATTCGGGGTGAGGCGGTCGAACAGTACGGACAGGAATACGGCCGCGCCGAGGGTGCCGCCGATCTGCCGGAAGAAGGTGGCGGCGGCGGTCGACACTCCCATGTCCTTGGGCGGCAGCGCATTCTGCAGGGCCACGATCAGCGGCTGCATGAGATTGCCGAGCCCGAAGCCGACGCAGAGCATGAACAGCATGACTATCCAGAAGTCCGTGTCCGCCTTCAGATAGTGCAGCAGGAACAGACCGAGGGTGATCATGGCCGCGCCGATCAGCGTGTAGGCGCGATAGTGGCCCGTCTTGGAGATCAATTGGCCGGACAGGATGGATCCGATCATCATGCCGAGGACCATGGGGATCATTTGCAGGCCGCCGAGCATGGGGGACGCACCGCGTACCGCCTGCAAATACTGTGGCAGCAAGAGGATTCCGCCGAACATGCCCGCGCCGACGACGAACGAAATGACCACGCCGAGCGCGAACGTCCAATTCTTGAATATGCGTAATGGAACCAGTGCGGCATCGCCGAGCGCGGCTTCCACCAGCACGAATCCGATGATGGCGACCACGCTGACCACGTAGCAGAGAATGGATCGCGCACTGAGCCAACCCCATTCGCGGCCCTGCTGGGCGACGATGAGCAATGGCGTGATGCCGATGGCGAGAATGGCGGTGCCCCAATAATCCACGCGATCGGTGGATCGCTCGCGCGGCGGCAGCCGCAGCACGCGGGTGACCACGACGAGCGTGAACAGCCCGATGGGCACGTTCACCAGGAACACCCACCGCCACCCTGCGATGCCGAGAATATGGTGCTGCCCGGCGAGCAGTCCGCCGAGTACCGGTCCGATCACGCTGGAGGTGCCGAAGACGGCCAGGAAATATCCTTGGTACCTGGATCTTTCGCGGGGGCTGACGATATCGCCGACGATGGTGAGGGCCAGGGACATGAGTCCGCCCGCGCCGAGGCCCTGGAGGGCGCGGAAGGCGGCGAGCTCGTACATGGACTGCGCGGTGGTGCAGAGCAGCGAGCCGACGAGGAACAGCGAGATGGCTGCCAGATAGAAGGGCTTGCGCCCGTACATGTCCGACAGCTTGCCGTAGAGCGGGGTGGCAAGCGTCGCGGTGATCAGGTACGCGGTGGTCGCCCAGACTTGGAGCGAGTAGCCGTTGAGATCGTCCGCGATGGTGCGGATCGCCGTGGAAACGATCGTCTGATCGAGGGCGGCGAGCAGGATGCCCAGCAGCAGACCGCTGAGTATCACCAATATTTCCCGGTGGCTGAAGTCACCGGTTTCGGTCGACTCGCCCACTTCTGAAGTAGCCATGGCCCAAACCTCCAGCCTTACCCGCCTCACGATAGGCCGATAAGCGGAGGTCCGTGGTCCTTTTACGCTGGGCGAGCGACCGACTCCGAGCTGCTACTTCCCTTGGAAGCGCGGCGGCCGCTTCTCGAAGACCGCCTGAATGGCCTCGGTGAGATCCTCGGACGGCAGGAAGGCCGCATTCCAGGCGGAGACATACCGCAGCCCGTCCGCGACCTTGCCCGCCTTGGGCTGGTCGAGCACGTCCTTGATGCCCTGCACCACCAGCGGCGGGTTCTCCGCGATCTCGCGGGCCAGCGCGTGCGCGGCGTCCAGCACGGCCTCCTGGTCGGCGTAGACGTCGTTGATCAGCCCGATCTTCTCGGCGCGGGCGGCGTCGATGTCCTTGCCGGTGTAGGCGAGTTCGCGCAGGTGGCCTTCGCCGATGATGCCCGGCAGCCGGTGCAGCGAGCCGATGTCCGCGACGATGGCGACCTTGGCCTCGCGCAGCGAGAACTTGGCGTCCGCGCTGGCCAGCCGGATATCGGCGGCCGCGATGAGGTCGAGTCCGCCGCCGATGCACCAGCCGGAGATGGCGGCGAGGACGGGCTTGTGCGAGTTCGCGACCGCGGTGACCGAGTCCTGCATGGTGCGCACGTGCCGCAGGAAATCGGTGCGCGGCCCGGCGAGCGCCTTGTCGGCCAGCAGCGGGCCGAACAGCGGGCTCATGGCGGGCAGGTCGAGGCCGTAGGAGAAGTGCTTGCCCGCTCCGGTGAGGACGATGGCCCGCACCTCGGGGTCGGCGTCGAGTTCGCCGAAGATGAGCGGCAGCTCGCGCCAGAAGTCCGGGCCCATGGCATTGCCCTTGCCGGGGCCGGTGAGCGTCACCTGTGCGACGTGGTCCTTGCTCTCGACGTCGAAAGCCTTCCAATCGGTCATCGGTCCAGCGTAACGGGATAACCGGGACCTTCCACCCCCGCCACTCGGCCCGCGCCTGTTGGCGCGGGCCGAGTAGTACCAACCGGTTCGCCGAGTTAGCCGGCGCGGTGTAAATCCTGTGCTAATTCTGCTGCGGCCCACTGGTTCCCGTGCCCCCGTGGACGGACCATTCTCTTCATCGCCAGAGCTCACGTGCGGGTGTGGAGGACCGAGATGATGATGCATCACGGAATCGGACTGGAGCGCTTCAATTCCCTGACCCGTAGCCGCGCCGTGCATGCCTTGTTCGAATGCTGCTGCAATGTGACGTGGGCGGCGAAGATCGCGGACGGCCGGCCCTACCCGAGTCATGAGGCGCTGTTCAAGGCGGGCGAAGCCGAACTGGACGCCCTGTCTGCAGTCGATCTGGAGCGAGTATTCGATTCCTGTGTGCACGAACCCGTTTCGGCGCACACCTTGGGGGAGCTGACCCGCATCACCCAGACCAGGCTGGAGACCATGCTGGGCCCGGAAGACGGCTACCCCGAATACTGATCCCCCGCACATCCACCGCAATCGATCTACCCTTGGTGCCATGCGCAGGTCCCTGCCACCGGTCGCGTCGAAGGTCTCCGACACCTTGATCGCGCGCGGCCATCACGGGGTGATCATCACCCAGGACAGTCCCACCCATACCGCACGGGAAGCGGCCGATGCCCTCGGCGTGCAACTCGGCGCGATCACCAAATCGCTGGTCTTCCTGCTCGACGACGATCCGGTACTGCTGCTGGTCTCCGGCGCGCACCAGGTGCATCTGTCCCGCACCGGGCAGCGACTGGAGGGCACGCTGACCCGCGCGCCGGCGGCTATGGTGCTGGCGGTGACGGGTCAGCCGATCGGCGGGGTGGCCCCGCTCGGCCATCCGACCAATCTGCCGACGTTCGTGGACAACGCCCTGTCCCGGCATACGGAGTTGTGGGCGGCGGGCGGGCATCCGAACACACTGTTCCGCACGACTTTCGGCGAGCTGGTGCGGATCACGGCGGGCCTGGCCATCGATGTGGACTAGGCAACACATGGGACAGGCTGGAATATCCGGGCAGCCGAGCACGTAGGTTCGTGGCGTGAGCGATTCTCCGGCGCCCGGGTCCGAGCTACATGTACCCGATGATCTGAGCGGCATCACCGCGCAGCAGTATCGGGCTGCCATGCGGCATTACCCGGCGGGCGTCACCATCGTCACCCTGAATTCGAAGAGCGGCCCGATCGGTTTCACCGCGACCTCGTTCGCCTCCCTCTCCGCCCAGCCCCCGCTCATCTCGTTCAATATCGCCGAGACGTCCTCCAGCATCGAATCCCTGCTGCAGGCCGAATCCGTGGTGGTGCATTTCCTCGGCGAGCATCAGAAGCATCTGGCGCAGCGTTTCAGCCGCACGGCCGAGGATCGTTTCACCGACCGGTCACTCTGGACCACCATCGAATCCGGTGAGCCGATCCTGCACGGCACCCCGATCTGGGTGCGCGCCACCGTCCACCAGCTCCTCCCGATCGGCGACCACACCTTGGTCATCGGCCTGGTCACCCGGGTCCACGACAACACCACCGACGGCCCCGCCGCCGGCCCGCTGGTCTACTACAACGGCGCCTATCACCGCGCCGAGATCGCCGACTGACTCACACCGCGGAGTTCGATTCGGCCCGTGCAGGAGTCCGGCTCAGACCGCCGAGGCAGCCGTCCCGATCCCCAGTGCGGCCAGGATCGCCGCACTCGCCTGTTCCAGCCGCGCCCGCACCTTGGGCCGCTTCAACATGGCCACCGCCCGCGAGGCCGCCACGGCCACCGCCACCATTTCGATTGCGGCGATGGTGGATTCGATGGCGCCCAGCGTGAGCGTGCCCCCGAAGGTCACATGCGTCAGGAACTGCGGCAGCACCGCCAGATAGAACAACCCCACCTTGGGATTGAAGATGCAAGATAGCAACCCCGCAGCGAACGCCGAGCGCAGCGACGACGCGCCCCGCGCCGCCCCGGCGGTTTCCCGCTGCGCCCCAGCCGCTTCCAGCTCCGCCCCGACCTCATCGAGCTCGGCGGCGGCCCGCCCCTGCTCCCGCCGATGCGCGAGCAGCGCCCGAACCCCCAGGTACAGCAGGTAGATTCCGCCGACCACCTTCAGCGTGCGATAGGCGGTGGCCGACTGCTCCAGCAGCGCCGCCACTCCCGCCGCGACGACAACCGCCCACACCAGCCCGCCGAAGGCCGATCCGATCGCCGCGGCCACGCCCTGTCGTGAACCGGCCATCGAGAACCGCAGCACCAGAAACGTATCCGGCCCCGGCGTGAGGGCCAGCAGAATGCACAGCCCCAGGAAACTCAACAGCAGCGCGATACTCACCGATCCATAGCAACCCATCCCGGCCCGCGAGCGCAAGAGCAGGCAAAACCTCGCGCACCCCGAACACCGGACCGGAGACCGCATCCCCGCCGCAGAGCGCGAGACCGCCGGCCGTGACAGCGCGCACGACCGGCGGTCTCTCAGCCGCGAAGATCCGCTTCCACGCGCCGGTCTCCGCGGCCGATCCGGCGAAGGTCGCCGATCCCTCCGACAGACCGGCGACCTTCGTGAATCTCGTTGTTACGCGGCGAATTCCGCGCCCAGCGCACGGAACAGGTCCGTGTTCAACGTGAATGCGTGCCGCGCCTCGTCTAGCACCCGCTCGACCTCGGGGCCCGCCACCGGCAGCCGGTCCAGGCTCTCGCGGTACTCCCGCTTGAACGCGGCCGGATTCGAGATCTCGTCGAAGACGTAGAACCGCACGCCGTCGCCCTTCTTGGGCAGGCCCCACAGCTTTTCGGCAGTCCCGCGGATGACCTGACCACCCGAGAGATCGCCCAGGTAGCGGGTGTAGTGGTGCACCACGTACCCGGCGGGCCAGGTCTGCGCGCATTCGTCGATGCGGGCGGCGTAGGCGGCGGTGGACGGCAGCGCGGTGAGTCCGTCGCGCCAGTTCTCGCCGCCGAGGTGCGCGAGATCGGTTTCGAGGGACTGCAGGCGCTCCAGTTCGGGGCGCACGAACGGCCCGGCGACCGGGTCGGAAGCCAATGCGGCGGAATGCTTTTCGAGGGCGGCGTACACGAACCAGAGTTGCGCGGTGTAGCGGTAGAACGCCTCGACCCCGAGCTGTCCGCCGAGCATGTCACGCATGAAGGTGGAGTGTTCGGCCTCGTTGTGCTGCTGCTCGGTCGCGGTGCGAATGAGCGTCGAGAAGGGCGTGGTGGTGTCCAACATGGTCGAGCAACCTCGTTTCAACTCCCCGGGCGCTCTCCTTTGGCTACCCTAACTTCTCCACCAACCGTACGCGCCAGCAACGATCGCGCGATTCGAACTTCGGGGCCCACCCGATCCAACTTTCGGATGATTTTGCGGCCGCTCCTATGGCATCCGTCACAGCGCGGGCCGGGGTTGACAAGCCGCCCGCCCATCTGCAAACCTCTCCAATCAGGTCATGAGTACCAGCGTTCAGCCCCGGCTTGCTGGTCGGCAACCCTCCTCCGCGGTGGGGTGCTCCGGGTGACGACCCGGCTGTCGCCCGACCGGGCGCGGCAAGCGCGGACTCTCGATCATTCGTTTTCTGATCGCGCGTCCATGGATCCGATGGGATTTCGTGATGACTGCTTTCGCCGACCAGACCTGTGCCCCGCTGGCCACCGTCTCGGGTTGTGAGCTGCAGGTGCCCCTCGTACAGGGCGGCACCACCACCTACGCCAACTTCGACTACGCGGCCAGCGCCCCCGCTTTGCAGCAGGTCACCGACCGGGTCGCGGAACTGCTGCCCTTCTACGCGAGCGTGCACCGCGGCGCCGGCTACGCCTCCCGCGTCTCCACCGACTGCTACGAGAACTCGCGCACCACCGTCGCCCGCTTCCTGAACGCGGCCGACGACCAGGTGGTCGTCTTCACCCGCAACACCACCGATTCGCTCAACCTGCTCGCGGCCTGCGTGCCCGGTGACACGGTGGTGCTGGACGTGGAACATCACGCCAACTTCCTGCCCTGGACGCAGCGCGGCCGCCGCGTGGTGCCGATCGCGGACACCATCGAGGAGACCATTCAGCGCCTGGTCGCGGAACTGTGCTCGAAACCCGCTGCGCTGCTTGCGGTTACCGGCGCCTCCAACGTGACCGGGGAACTGCTGCCGCTGGAGCGGCTGGCGTGGATCGCGCACCAGTGCGGCACCCGCATCCTGGTGGATGCCGCGCAGCTGGCCCCGCACCGCCGCATCGACCTGCGGACCACCGGCATCGACTACCTGGCCTTCTCCGGCCACAAGGCGTACGCGCCGTTCGGTGCGGGCGTGCTGGTGGGCCGCCGAGACTGGCTGGACCAGGCCGACCCGTACCTGGCGGGTGGCGGCGCGGTGCGCTCGGTGACCACCGACGGTGTCGAGTGGGCTCCGGCCCCGCAGCGGCACGAGGCCGGTTCCCCGAATGTGCTCGGTGTGGCCGCCCTGGCCGCGGCCTGCGACGCACTGGCCGCGCTCGACGAGACGACGGTCCTCGAACACGAGCAGTACCTCACCCACCGCCTCCGCTACGGCCTGAAAACCGTTCCGGGCGTGAACTTCCTGCGAATCTGGCGGGACAGCACCGACGCGGTCGGCATCGTGGCCTTCACCGTCGACGGTTTCGAGCCCGGCCAGGTCGCGGCCTACCTGTCCGCCGAGCACGGTATCGGCGTCCGCGACGGCCGCTTCTGCGCGCACCCGCTGCTCGCCCGCCTCGGCATGGACGGCGCCCTGCGCGCCAGCATCGGCCTCGGTACCACCGCGGCCGATGTGGACCGGCTCATCGACGCCGTCTCGACCCTCGTCGAAAAGGGCCCGGCCTGGAATTACACACGCACCGAAGGGCATTGGAACCCGGAGCCCGAGACCCGCCCGTTCGGCAAGGGCACCGAGGGCGCAGCGCCCTGCGGCTTCTGACCAACTCTGAGACAGCTCTTGGGGGTTCGGGGGCGGAAGCCCCGGCGCAGAGGGGTGGAGCCGCGAGCCCCCGAGAGTTGGGTCAGGGCACCAGGTAGCGGGCCGCTAGTTCTTCGACGAGGGGGTCGTCGTCCTCGACGGCGCTCAGCAGCACGAGGTCATCCTGGACCGACAGCTGCCGGACATCGTCCTGGTCCAGATCCAGCGGCCCGTCTTCTGTCAGCTGGCGCATCAATTTGGCGCGCACGCGTTCCTTCAGTGATTGGCTCATACCGAGAGCATGCCCCTGCCGTTATCGATCACTCGAACCGGCACGCCGCAAGGTCAGACCGGCGCGAGCCAGGTACCCCACGGCGAATTACGCAATACGGTGAAAGCGACCAGGAATGCGACGGTTATCCACAGCGCCGATCTGGGCAATATCCTCGGCAGCCCCGGAATTCGCTGCCCCCGCCAGCCCTGCAACACCCAGGTTCCCCACCACGCCAGGAATCCCAGCATCAGCGGCAGCAACAGGATATTGCTGTGAATGGCGTCGAGCACCCGCCCATCGGTGAGATCGTGCAATCCACGCAATCCACCGCACCCCGGGCACCAATATCCGGTCAGCTCATAGAACGGGCACACTCCGTACGACCCGGCCTGATGCGGATCCCGGAAATGCAAGAGCGCCAGCCCGCCCGCCACCACACCGCCCGCGAGCAGCGGCAATCCGGCGCTCACCCAGCGCGGCCTGTTCGAGGCGGCGGGGTGCGCCCGGTGGCTGGAGGTCTCGCCCACGGAATGTTCGCCGCAATCGGCGTCGGCAGCGGTGTCCACGAGCACAACGGTAGCCGCGCGGCACCGAACCTGCCAGGTCACCCACGTCCCGCTACCGCTGCGAGCCGTCCGCGCGGTGGGTATGCTCCCCCGGCAACAGTTTTCGATTCGGGGGCAAGTCCATATGAGCCAGAAGAATGGCCGCGGCAGAATCGGGGGTGCGTTCGCCGCTGTCGGCGCCATCCTCCTCATTATTTTCATCAGGGTCGGGGTGCGCGTCATCGGCCACCTGTTCGGCCTGATCGGCCTGGTGGTCGTGATAGTGCTGGGTGGCGGTGTGTGGTTCGCCGTCCGTAAACGCCAGGACGCCGAACCACCTCTCATCGCTCCACTTCCGGGCCAGCCGCAGCCCGGTCAGGGGCAGCCGGCCTGGCAGGCCAACCCGGGCTATCCGGCCCAGCCGGGATCGGGTTATCCGGCGCCGCAGGGATTCCCGCAGCAGGGCCAGCCGGGTAATCAACAGGCCCAGCCCGTGTACACCCAACCGGGCGCCGCGCAGCCCGGGCAGCAGGGTTATCCACAATCGCAGCCTGCCTATGGGCAACTGGGGCAGCAGAGTTACCCAGCGGCCCAACCGGCTTACGGCCGGCCCGCGCAGCAGGGCTACCAGCAGCCGGCGCCGCCGAGTTACTCCCAGCAGGGCTCGCCGAACGGGTATGCGCCGCAGCCGAACTACAGTCAGCCCGCACCGCATCCGGGCCAGCCGCGCCGGCCCGCGCAGCCGGGTCAGCAGCAGCAAGGGTACGCACCTGGGCAGGGATTCCAGCCGCGGCCGGACTATCCGCCGCAGGACTACCAGCGGTAATCCATTTCAGCGTTTGATCTTTCACGGCCCGGCCGGATGTTCCGGCCGGGCCGTTTGCGTTCATTTACTGCCCGCGGGCCAGATTTCAGCGCAGCGGTGCACGTTCGGCCACGGGCGCGGTGAGAACGCCCGCGAGCATGTCGACGACCTCTCCCCAGGCATTGACGTCCCCCGCCGGAACACGCTCGGCTTCCACAGCCCGCTCATGATCGGCGAGAAGCGCGAAGAGCACGGTCGGCAGCGCGCGTAATCGCCGCATCCGCAAGCGTTTCGGCAGGTGGTTCAATTCCCGGTCGAGCTGCTGCATGATGACCCGCACCGAAGTGCGTCGTTCACCATCGAGATTGGCCGCGTCGGTGACCGCCGGGTGCGTATGGATCTGCTCGAAAAACCGTGCGTAATGATGGATCCCGTGCCGTTCCGCAAGTTCGAACATGGGGATGACCAGCGCTTCCACCAGCCCGTGCACGCCGGGCGCACTTCCCGCCCCGGCTTGTTCGGCGAGCAGTTCCAGCCGCCGCACCTCGAGGGTGGCGAGCCGGTGCTCCACCACGGCTTCGATGAGCCCGTCGCGGGATCCGAAGTGGTATTGGATGGCCGAGTTGTTCCGCTGTCCCGCCGCGGCGGCGATATCGCGGAGCGGTACGGCGGGCCCGCGCTCGGCGATCAGTTGTTCCGCCGCGAGGATGATCCGCTCGCGTGCGTCGTTCACTGCCACTCGGTCCTCCGTCCTGCCTGGTGTGTGCACCATAGCGTCCAACCAGTGGATAAAGAACTAGTCCTTGACGATTAAGAATATGTGCTTAATGCTGCTTGTGACTGTCGTCACCCATAGAAGGGCTCCCCCGAATGATCCTGGACACCTTCCGACTGGACGGCCGCGTAGCCGTCGTGACCGGCGCGGGCCGCGGCATCGGCGCCGCTACCGCCCTCGCCCTCGCCGAAGCCGGCGCGGATGTCGCCCTCTCCGCCCGCACCGCGACCCAGCTCGACGAAGTGGCCGGCAAGATCCGCGCCCTGGGCCGCAAGGCGATCACCATCCCCGCCGACCTGTCCGACCTGTCCACGGTCGCGGGCCTGGCCGACGCCACCGCCGCGGAACTGGGCCGCCTCGACATCGTCGTCAACAATGTCGGCGGCACCATGCCGAACACCTTCATGACCACCTCGGCCGACTTCCTCGAGGACGCCTTCCGCTTCAATGTGGCCACCGCGCACGCCCTCACCCAGGCCGCCGTGCCGCACATGCTGAAGAACGACGGCGGTTCGGTCGTCAATATCTCCTCCATGATGGGCCGTTCCGCGGGCCGCGGCTTCCTCGCCTACGGCACCGCCAAGGCCGCGCTCGCGCACTGGACCCGACTGGCCGCCACCGACCTGTCCCCGCGCATCCGGGTGAACGCCATCGCCGTCGGCTCGGTGCTCACCTCGGCGCTGGAAGTCGTTGCGCAGCAACCGGAGATCAAGGCCAAGATGGAGGCCGCCACCCCGCTGCAGCGGCTCGGGGAACCGTGGGAGATCGCCGCCGCCATCGTGTACCTGAGTTCCCGCGCGGGCGGATACATCACCGGCAAGGTGCTCGAGGTGGACGGCGGAATCGAGTCCCCCAACCTGGAACTCGGCCTGCCGGATCTGTGATCCGCACGCACACAGGAGAATTCGCATGACATATCGCGTAGTGCAGTGGAGCACCGGCAATGTCGGTCGCCGCACCCTGCGTTCCATCATCGCCCGGCCCGAGCTCGAACTGGCCGGCGTCTGGGTGTCCGGACCCGCGAAGGACGGTAAGGACGCCGGCGAACTGGCCGGCCTCGACCGTACCGTCGGCGTCACCGCGACCACCGACGCCCAGGCCCTCATCGCCCTGAAACCCGACTGCATCGTGCACACCGCCATGGCCGACGACCGGCTCATGGAGGCGGTGGAGGATCTGAAGACCTTCCTGCGCGCCGGCATCAATGTGGTGTCCAGCAGCCCTGTCTTCCTGCAGTTCCCGTACGGCACTCTGCCCGACGAGGCCATCACCCCGATCATCGACGCCGCTACCGAAGGCGACGCCTCGCTGTGGGTGAACGGCATCGACCCCGGCTGGGCCAACGACTGGCTGCCGCTGCTGCTGTCCAGCGGTTCGGAACGCATCGACGCCATCATCTGCTCGGAGCTGATGGACTACTCCACCTACGACAACCCGAAGGTCCTCTTCGACATCATGGGTTTCGGCAGCGCCCTCGACGAGCTGCCACTCCTGCTGCAACCGAATGTCCTGACCCTCGCCTGGGGCAGTGTGATCCGCCAGCTGGCCGCCGCCCTCGACATCGAATTGGACACGGTCACCCAGCATTTCGAACGCCTCCCCGCCACCGAACCGCTGAAGATCGGCGGCCGCGTCATCGAGGAAGGCACGGCAGCGGCGCTCCGCTTCCAGGTGCACGGCGTCCGCGCCGGCCGCGAGATCCTCACCCTCGAACACGTCACCCGCCTGCACCCCGCCCTGGCCCCCGACTGGCCGCAGCCCGCCGGAAAAGGCTGCTACCGAGTGGAAATCAAGGGTGAACCCGACTACCTCCTCGACCTCCAGCTCTACAGCAACGGCGACCACGCCGAAGCAGGCATCGTAGGCACCGCGGCCCGCCTGGTCAGCGCCATCCCCGCCGTAGTCGAGGCCCGCCCCGGCCTCTTGACGGCCACCGACCTCCCGTTGACCACGGGCCGCGGCCTCGTCTCCTGAGGTCACCCCGATCGCAGCGGAGCCCCCACCGGCTCCGCTGCGTCATCGACCTCCGCACCTCCACCGGGCGGCTGTCACCAAACCCGATAGGGACCGTCGCCGCATAAGCATTCACACGGTCGGCCACCACCGTGAGCCGCAACTGCCACCGTCCCGGGAAGGGCACCGGAACCCGCTGCGACACAAAATAATCCGGCCCGATCTCCATCGGCTCCACCCGCCGGAACACCACATCCACCGCCCCCACCCGCTCATCCGCAGGCACCAACTTCCCCGTCACGTCCTGCGCCCCCACCGCCTCTCCCCCCGAATCCCGCAGCCGCACAGTAAATTCCTGCCGCCCCCACATGCGCCCCATCCACCGCCACCTCCGCCCGCAACGGCCCCACCCCCGCCTCCACGACAACGGCCGGATCATAGGTCTCCCGAGCCGGCGCCACCCCCGTCAACACCGCACTCACCACCAACACCCCCACCCGCACCCCGAACTCCACCCGCACCGCCCAACCACGATCCCACCGAGCCGAGCCGTCCCGGCGAGCCGCCTCGCGCGCCCCCGCCGAACCATTCGCCCGCCCGACGGCAGCCTCTCGCGATCCGCCCGCACCACGCCGGACCACCAGCGATGCAGCAACGGCCAGTCCTACCAACGCCACCTTGGCCAGCAGCAACAACCCCCACGACGTACTCCACAGCGACGCAACCGGATCCACCGCCCGCCACGCCTGGAACACGCCCGTCACCACGACAACCGCCACCACGGTCGCGGCCACCGGCCCGAACCGCCACACCACCTCGCCCCGCGCCGGAGTCCGCCACACCAGCAGCACCGCGGCGACACCGCCCACCCACACCGCCATAGCGACGAGATGCAGCACCGTGGAAATCACTGCGGCCCAGCGATAGTCTCCGGCGACCGCGTGGCCTGACACCGCCGTCGTGCCGATAATCACCAGCCCCGCAACTACACTCGATACGCGCGTTCAATTGCCACTCCCTGCTCATCGGGGTTTCTTCGAGCGCCAGAAGCCCGGAATCCCGTCGGCCCGGTAGGCGATATCCGATCCACCCGGCGGCCTCTGGGCGTCCGCGGCAGGTCCTTGTGCGAGGCGGCTGCGCGATACGCGCCCCGGAGCCGTCGATTCTCCGACGGCGGCAGCGGCTTTCCGGGCCGCGAAGGCCAGCACGGCTGCGGCGGCGGCGCGAAGGAGGGCGGCGGCTCCCAGGACGGTAGTGGCGGCCTGGGCCCAGACTTGCGGCTGACCCCATCCGGCCGAGCCCGCGAGCCGTCCCGGGGTGGCCGCGAAGATCGAGACGGCGGTCAAGGCGTTGGTAGCCGCACCGATTCGGATCAATTGGGGTACGGCACGGGTGCGGAAGCCCGCCGGCCAGATCAGGCGGGCCGCAACGGGAATGCCCACCGCCAAGGCGAGACCCGCGTAACCGAGGCCGGTGAGCAGGCGGACGATCGTGTCGAGGGCCGCGACCAGTGGGTCGGGGTGGGCGACGGAAACGCAGAGATCGGGTGGGACGCCTATGCCGAAGACGATCGAGCCGGAGACCAGGTGGCCGTCGGCGGACAGGAGGGACCAGCCGAGGAGGTAGGTGCCGTCGGGGAGGCCGGCGCGCAGGTGGCGTTGCACTGTGCGGCCGCCGTCGGCGGTGGTCGTGCCGCCGGTGTCGACGCGCTGACCATCGGCGTCGCTGATGGTGACCGCATCCTGCGCGGCGGTCACCGGTTCGTCGAAGGTGAGGGATACGCGGTCGGGTTCGTGTGTGATGGTCGATCCGTATGCGGGATCGCTGCTCACCAGGACGGCGTGCGCGGAGGCGGTCGCCGACCCGCACCAGAGGGCGAGCAACGCCAGGCCGGACACCAGCACTACGCGAATCATGCTCGTACGTAACGCTTTTCGAGGTGTCCAGCGAGGGTTGCGCGCAAGTGTTCCGGTTGTCACTCGCCGCGGGTGCGGCGTAGTCGCGGCGCCACGACCACTCCGAGGGTGACGATCGACAGTGCCAGCGCGATACCGGCGAGCCACTCGGTGGCGGACGAATCCTTTTGCTGCCCTTGCTGCTCCGGTGCCGCGGCCGGTTGTCCGTGCCCGTCACCGTGTGCGGCGGTCAGGTGCAGGACGGGCGCCGGCTTCTCGGGTTCGGTGCCGTCGGTGGATCGCTCGATCCAGGACACCGTGGTCCCATCGCTGTATGTCTAAATGGCCGGAAAGGCCACATCGCTCACGCTCGGCAGCGGTCCGACCAGTAGCTTGAATTCTCCGAACTTCCCGGGCCCGATCTGCGTGCCGTTCTGCGCGGTGAAGATGACGGAGGACACGTAATCCGTCACTTGATGCCCGTCGTCATCCTTCAGGGGCGCGGCGAGCGCCGTCCGCTTCAGTTCCGCCTGCCAGCCCGGCGTCGGCAGTGTGCGCACCTCGGTGAGCGGATGATCCTGCGGCAGTGTCACTTCCAGCTTCACGGTGCCCGCGGTGGCGGATTCGTCCGGCACCCGGAACGCCACTTCCGCGTATCCGCCGGCGGCCGCGTCGGGCGCACTGACCGTCACGTGCGCCGACGCCACGCCCGCTCCCGTCATGGACAGCGCACCCGCAGCCACGACAGCAACCCAAGAACCGTATTTCACCGCGAATCTTCCTTTACACCAGTGTTTTCCACAGACAGTTCGTTGATCCGCGCCGCGTCCGGCACGGCGATGATCCGCCCTTCGTGCGCGATCACCACCCGCCCCGCATGCCCGGCCAGCTTTTCGACGGCCCACGCCAGCGGCGCGGTAGTACCGACGACGGGGAGCGCCGCGTCGAGATGGTCCCCGACCAGTTCGTCCTCGGCCACCTCCGCGAGCCCCGCCGCAGTGACCGATCCGAGCACCTCGGCCACGACGGTCGGCCCGGAAGTACTGCGCTGCAACACCACCGGCAGCGCCCCGCCCGCCCCGAGCAGGCCCTTGGCCTCCGAGACGGTGGCACCGGACGATACCGCCGTCCTCTGCGCGGGCACCTCCTGCGGCAGTCCCAGCGCCTCCCCGACAGTCACGCCCTCCGCGGCCCCGGTCAGCGGAAACCCGAGCGTCCCCAGCCATTCATCGCTGTAGTACTTCGACAGATAAGCCCGCCCCGAATCCGGTGCGACGACCACCACCACATCCTCGGGCCCCAACTCCCGCGCAGTCCGCAGCGCGGCCGCGATCGCGGTACCCGATGATCCGCCGAGCAGCAGCCCCTCTTCTCGCGCCACCCGATGCAGTACCCCGATGGCTTCGGCATCGGGTATCCGCTGGATCCCGTCCACCACATCCACGTGATACGACTCCGGCCACACATCCTCCGCGGTCTCGGGATGCAGGATGTGCCCGACCGCTTCCACGTACCAGACCCGCCCGTCACCACCGCCGTACACCGAGGTCTCCGGGTCGGCGCCGATCACCCGCACCGCCCCGCCGGAGGCTTCCTTCAGGAATTCGCCGGTGCCGGTGATGGTTCCGCCCGTCCCGATCCCGGCCACGAAATGCGTGATCCGCCCGCCGGTCTGTGCCCAGATCTCGGGTCCGGTGGTGGCGCGATGCGCGGCCGGGTTGGCGGGATTGTCGTACTGCCCGGCGAACCAGGCCCCCGGAATCTCCTCGACCAGCCGCAGAGCGACCGACCGCAAATGCTCCGGGTGGTCGACGGGCCGCAGTCCCGGCGTCACCACGACTTCCGCCCCGTGCGCCCGCAGCAGCGCCTTCTTCTCCGCGCTCACCTTGTCCGGCACCACCACGATGGTCCGATACCCGCGCGCCGCGGCCAGGGCGGCGAGCCCCAGCCCGGTATTGCCGGAACTGGCCTCGACCACGGTCCCGCCGGGCCGCAGTTCCCCCGCTTCCTCGGCGGCCAGCAGCATGGCGCGTGCGGCGCGATCCTTCACGCTCCCACCGGGATTCAGGTATTCGAGCTTCACGTACACGGTGGCGCGAATGTCGTCGATCACCCGGTTGAGCCGTACCAGCGGCGTATTGCCGATGGCGTCGGCGAACGAGTCGAACACTCCGGCGGTGGTGTGGGAGACGGTGGTCATGCGGCGGCCCTGCCTGTCTCGCCGAGTGCTGCGAACAGCTCCCGGCGCAGTCGAAGGTAATCGGGGTGATCGTGATCGCGCGGGCGCGGCAGGTCGATTGCCAGGTCCCGCACCACTTTTCCGGGCCGCGGCGTGAACACCACGACCCGATCGGCCAGGCGCAACGCCTCGTCGACGTCATGTGTCACCAGTACCGCGGTGAAGCGGTCGCGTTCCCACAGCCGGGCGATCTCGCCCTGCAGGGTGGCGCGGGTGAGCGCATCCAGTTTGCCGAGCGGTTCGTCGAGCAGGAACAGCCGCGGCCGGTTCACCAGCGCCCGCGCCAGCGCCGCCCGCTGCGCCATACCACCGGACAGCTGCGCCGGATAAGAGTCCCGGAACCCGTGGAGCCCAACCAGTTCCAGCGCTTCGGCGACGCGTTCCCGGTCTGCGGCGAGGGTGCCGCGCGCCTGCGGACCGAGCGCCACATTCTGCTCGACGGTCCGCCACGGGAACAGCGTCGGATCCTGGAACATCAACGCGCGGTGCGGATCCGGTCCCTCGATCCGCACCCCGTCCGCGCTCACGGTGCCGCGCGAGGGCCGATCGAGTCCGGCCAGCAGCCGCAGTAGTGTCGACTTCCCGCACCCGGACAGCCCGAGCAAGGCCACGAACTGCCCCGGTTCGATGCGCAGCGACACATCGGTGAGCACCCGCAGCCGCCCCAGTTCCTGCGCCCGCGTCGGCTCGGGCGCGGACCGGCCGAGCACCCGGTCCAGCAGACTCCGCGACCGCGCCCCGGCGACCGCGAATTGATGTGACACCCCGTCGATGTCGACCGCGATTCCGTCGTTCACCATCGCACCAGATCCTTCTGCCAGGCGAGCACCCGATTCCGGATCGACAGCAGCACCGTGATCGCCCCGGCGCACAGTACGATCATGATCACGATCGCCGCGTACATGCGCGGATACGCCGCCCACCCCTTGGTCCACTGGATGTACCAGCCCAGCCCGTTCTTCACCGCCAGCAATTCCGCCACCGCCAGCGCGGTCAGCGACGCACACAACCCCATGAACAACCCGGTGAAGATGCTCGGCAGCGCGCCCGGCACGGCCACCCGCCAGATCAGGAACCGGTTCGACGCCCCGAGCGTCTGCGCCACATCGAAATACCCGCGCGCCACTCCCGACACCCCGACCCGCGTCAGGAACGACACCGGGAACCACACCCCCAGCGCCACCATGAACACACTGCCCGCATAGGTGCTCGGGAACAGAATGAACACCACCGGCAGAATCGTCGCCGGCGGCGCCGGCCCCAACGCCAGCATCAACGGATGCCACCAGTACGCAACGGTTTTCGACCACCCCGCCGCGATCCCGGTCACCAGCCCGCCGAGCGCGCCGATCACGAACCCCACCACCAGCAACACCAGTGAATGCCAGGTACACGACGCCAGCAATCCGCCGTCATCGATGTACACCTGCAACAACTGCTGCGGCGACGCGAAATGCGGCGGCTCCAGCCACCCGGTCTTGGCGGTGGCGAACTCCCACACCAGCACCCACGCCGCCACCACACCGATCCACGGCGTCCAATACCGCAACCGCACCGCCGCCTGCCGGTTCCGGTACGCGGCCACCGCCCACGCGAACACCGCGAAAGCCACTACCCCGAACGGGATTCCCGCTACCGACGCCGGCGCCTCCGTCAGCCGATCCGGCACCGCCAAGGTCGAAGCGGCGGCAAGCGCCCACAGCGCGAAGGCCACCGCGAACCCCAAAGTCGGTGGATACCGCCGTGCCGCAACATCCGAGATGCGCGAGCTCGCGGAACCGGCCGCCGCAGCGGCGGTTTCACCCGGCGTCCCCGCAACCTCGTGTCCGACCTGCGACTGGCCCGGTGCGGTCGTCACCATGTCAGTCCCAGATCGGCGAACACCTTGTCGGCGAGGGCGGTCGGGTCGGTCTTCTTCTCCAGGTATCCGGTTTTCGCGAACTTCTCGATGCCCGGCGTGATCTCGGGCTTGAACTTCACGACGTACGGGTTGTACCCGTACGTCTTCAACGTGGCCTCGATGATATTGCGGTCCGCCGCCACATACTTGTTGTCGACTTCGATGCCCGCGGTCTGCGGCACATTGGCGCCCACCCACCGGCTGCCCTCCGCCCACGCGGTCACGAGCGCCCGCGCGATATCCGGATCCTCGCGCAGCAGGCGGCCGTTGATGGCGGTCGCGCAGCAGAACAGTTCCCGGTTCGCGCCCGTCTGATTGTTGGTGAGCTCGCGCGCCTTCCCGCGCAGGGTCGGCACCAGTGCGTCCGGGTCGTTGCCGGCGACGGCCTGAATATCGCCGCGCACCAGCGCATCCCCCAACTGGTCGCCCGGATACACCCGCCATTCCACGTCCTCGCTCGGGTTGATCCCCGCGTCGAGCAGATCCAGCGAGAAGAACGACATGGACGAATCCCCGATGGCGCCCACCCCGATCGTCTTGTTCCGCAGCTCCCCGATGGTCTTGATCGGGCTGTCCGGCGGCACGATGAGCCGCAGGCAGCCCTCGTGCAGCCCCGCCGCCAACTTGGCGTCGATCCCCTGCTCGATCGGCTTCAGCCAGGAGAAGAAGATCCCGGGCGCCGCATCCAGCTTCCCGGCCCCCACCGCATCCTTGATCTGATCGCCGCCCGTCTTGACGGCCTCCACCTTCAATCCGTGCTTCTCGAAAATCCCCGCGTGCAGGGCCGCGAACAGCGGCGCCTCACACACCCCACCCCCATATCCGATCTTCAAAGCCCGATCGACCGGCCCCGATCCCGGCGTCCGCCGCGTCGTCAACCACGCCGCCAACCCGCCACCGGCCACAACGGCCGCCGTAATCCCCGCCCCCGCGAACAGCTTCCGCCGCGACAACCCCGGAACCTCGAGCTCCCCGGGCACCTCCAGGTCCTCTTCATCGTCGACGACGCCACCGTCCTGCGCGGATGCGGCGGCGGCCGCCGCCTGCTCCTCCGCATCGTCGTGCGGTCGGTCCTGTTCGTTGTCGCTTGCCATGGCCAGGGTCCTCCTCATCGCGGCGCACCCACACCGTTATTCGGAGCCGGAGCGCCTCCCTCCCCGGCCGATCGCCAGGGCAGCCTCGCCAGATTCGCAAAACCGTTCTTGCACGAACAGATTTCGAGTCACCGCGAACACAAGTCCCCGGCAAGCGGTAGCCCGGTCACCCTCGACGATCCGAACCGCCAATGAAGATCAATAGCGCAGTCCGCCAACATAATTCGATCCACAAGACCGCCCCCACCCCGCGTGAATTTGCTGCCATACGGAAGGGATTTTGCTGGGCACACAGCAGAGGTCCGGGTACACAGCGGAATTCACCCCGGAAACGACAACAGGTGGAGAGCGACAATCGCTCTCCACCTGATTCTTCGGAGCCGCCTGCGAGAATCGAACTCGCGACCTTTTCATTACGAGTGAGCCGGAAAACGTTATCCGGCGTCCAATGAGGGTTGGCGGGTCCAGGTCAGAGACCCTTTCGTGTCCATCCGGTACCGATCCGTTCAGCCTGTCTGTGCCCGTCTTGGCACACTGTCGGCACAGCGGATTGCCATGCTGACCTGGCTGTTCCGGATTGTTCGGCACAGCGAGAGGCCCCCGTACCCGAGCAAGGACCGGGGGCCTCCTGGTATCCGAAAGGGCTAGCTCGTCTAGCACCACCCCCTCGCCTCGACCGTGCGCCCAACCGTCGACGTGGCTCGGCCGCCCTCGCCCGGAGTCCAGCGCACCGCGTCGCCCACTCCCACGCTGAACTCTTCGACATCCGCGACTGGCCGACCCTCCGTCAAATCCAGTCCAAACGCGTCGGTTGTCGTACTTGTGAGGTCCGCGACCATCAGGCAGACGGTCGACCGGATCTGGCGCTTGTCTCTGATCAGGGTCCAGCAGTCGACCGCCGGTACGTGGGCGATCCAATGAGCACCGCAGCAGTGGACTTTCACCAGGTACTGCACCGCCTCACCCCCGCCCCTGCGGCACGGTGCAGATGCCCCGCGGATTCGAGCACCCGGAGTGCGGCGTCCTTCTGCCTGCACTGCACTGATTCGTTGTGCAAGTGGATCTGCGAGATTCGGTGGGCCTGTTCGACAGTGAGTGGTCCAGGGTCGAATCCGCAGTGGTCGTAGTACGGATAGTCGTTCGGCTCGTCGGAACCGTTCTCGAATCGGATCAGTACCCGAATGGTCGCGTAGTCCACGTTCATGACGCCACGTCCAAGGGATCGGGAGCCAAGAAGCCGGACGGGATGGCGAACTCGGGATGCGGGTTCAGACTCAGCCGGTACATCACTCGTTCGCCAGTGAAGCCTGCGCGGCCGTGCAACCATCTGTGGTTGTGCAGCACGTACCCATGCCCCGGTTCCAAATTGAACTGGCAAGCATGGCGGTCTATAGCCGCATCGAGCGCCGGTAGCCACCTGGAGATTTCAGGCGAGTACTTCGCCAGACTGTCACGCCGGTAGCGGACCCGTATCCGGCCGCCCTGACCGCGTTCGAAGATCGAGCCAAGGTGGCCCGCCGCACCACCGAACAAGACGGTGCGAGGTTGAGAGAGCACCCGTACTGCCTCCGGCTCGTTTTGAGCGAGATCGCGGTACACATCGCTGCCGTCGATGGCGATGCATTCACCGCCGGTCGCGCTCTTGCGACCGCACACGACCAGCAGTAGCGCGGGTGGGTCCAGAACTCCGGATCGGTCGGTGTGCGGCGAAAGCGCACCCCTACCGAACCCCTCGAACCCGAGCCGCTGCCCAAGTCCTGCCCGATGCTCCAACGTGGTTATCCCATCGCTGTCGCTGTCACGGTGCGGAACGATCCGCCCCAGGGACGCCCCCAGCGTGACCAATTGCGCCCGTGTACGAATTCTGTCGAATCTGGCGAGCCCGTCAGCAGCGAGCCCAGCCGCCACCCCTGCCGCCCAATCCTGCTGTAAGTCAACGAACATGGCTCAAACCGTGCGCTCGGCACGTTTGCTGTGTCCAGTGACAAACTGTCAACGCTAACCAGACGGCTACCCGGCCGGCGCGGTGCTAGCGTCGCGAACATGACCTCCGGATACGTGCCGCAGATGTACTCGATCTCGATCAAGGGCGTAGTCGTTCGTGATGGACAGGTGCTGCTGCTGAAGAACGAGCGCGAAGAGTGGGAGCTGCCTGGCGGCCGAATCGAGCCGGACGAAACGCCAGAGGAATGCGTCGCACGGGAAATCACGGAAGAGACCCAGTGGCCCGTGACCACCGGCCCGATTCTCGACACCTGGATGTACTACATCAACGAAGCCGAGAAGAACGTCTTCATCGTGACCTACGGCTGCTATCCGGACACGGACGCTGAACCGGTGCTTTCCCACGAGCACAAGGAAGTTGGGCTGTTCCGCGAGGACGAGATCGCCGGACTGAACATGCCGGATGGGTACAAGCGATCGATCATGACGTGGTTCGCGCAGTTGAGGGCAGCAGAAAGCGTCTAGGAGACGGCAGTGGCCGACAGCAGGTGTCAGGCGTGCGGGGTGGCGATCAGCCGTTACGCGGAAAGCCCTGTGTGCCCAACCTGCTCCACTGACAGTGGCACGAGCCGCTCCGTCGTCCGAGCCGCCCCGTTGGTATCCGCAGTCTGGCTGTGGGCCAGCCCCGAAGCCGCGACGGCCATCGCGACCAGAGACCTGCCTACGATCCTGCGTGCCTATCGGCGCATCAACGGCACCAGTCAGGTGGCGCTGGCCAAACTGCTCGGCTACGACAACTCGTACGTGTCGATGCTCGAAACCGGGCGGCGGGTGATCAGTGACGTAGGCACCCGCAGGCACATCGCCGCCCGTCTCGCTCTCCCTGCACATGTCCTCGGTGTGACAGACGCCGATGACGCTGAGTACCGGGCGATGCTCCAGTTCGGTGACAGCACAGTACGTCTCGCGGAGATAGCCAGACAGGCCG
The DNA here is from genome assembly GCF_044386975.1 of Nocardia sp. NPDC020380. Taxonomy (NCBI): domain Bacteria; kingdom Bacillati; phylum Actinomycetota; class Actinomycetes; order Mycobacteriales; family Nocardiaceae; genus Nocardia; species Nocardia sp. NPDC020380. The sequence continues at coordinate 303,517 of NZ_JBIRVQ010000005.1, forward strand.
GGCGCGCGGTGGAAGCCGTCAACGAACTGTGGCCCCTGGTGGCCCGGTTGGAGGCACGAGCATCCGAAGGGCACATGGAACGCGACAGCCTGGTTCTGCTCGCACAGGCGCGTGTAGCGCTGGGAGTTTCGCTCGGCACCGTACTGCCAGAGGAGCGGCTGTCCTCCGCCGCTCGCTGGACGGGCCAAGCAGTGAAGATCGCTGCCCATCTTGATGATTCATACTTCTACGCTCATACACTCCGAATGCACGGCAACGAACTGCGCAAGGCCGGGCATCCCGGCGCGGCGGTCGCACGACTCGACCACTCCCTACAGCTGTCGAACGACCCGGCCGACAAGGGCTGATCTCTCGCCTTCATGTGCCGAGCGACAGGCGAACTCGGAGATGCTGAACGATTCGATATCGCCTTACACGCCTACCGAGACCTGCTCGACCAGAACACAGGCAGCGGCATGCTGTTCCAGCCATTCACACTGAGGGAGATCGAACTACGCGGCCTCATGGGCACCGGACGAGTTGAGGAAGCCTGCCAGATCGTCTATCGCCAGGCAGGCCGCCCAGCCGCTCCGCAGTGGTACATCATCGAACGGGTTACCACCGGCGAAGTTCTCGCAGCGAACCAGGACATCGAAGGTGCCGCAGATGCTTTCGCCGACGCGATCGAGTCCGCGGAACGCCACCGGTTGCCACATCAGATTCAGCGAGCAGTCCGAGCAACCGCGAAGGCAGGAATGCGCGACCTCGCAGACGAAGCCAAGTCCGCTCTTCAGCGCACTCGATCTACGCTCTCGACACGATAGGCGGAACTGTGTTCTCCCGACCAGGAACGAATCCGACCTAGCCACCCGCGAGGCGGCACAGCTGACCTACCTGGCCCCGCCCAGCAAACGCACTGAAATGCCGATGAGCGCGAAGCCCAGGTCGGCAGGCGACCAGGTTGTCCAGGACGTGATCCACAGCGACGATTGGATGGTGATCAGTTTGGATTGCTGCTCCTCATCACCGGAAATGCCCTCTGTGACAGTCGGTATCGCTATCGTTCAGTTGAACGACGGGTTCTTCTCTGATGGGGAGCTGAATCGCTGGCGTCTCATTCTTCGGGGAACTTACGACGCACAGCTCGGATGGGTGGATGATCCCGGAGATCCGGAGATTGGTTCGACGCTTCGATTGATCATCGACGACACCGTCAGCTGCCTGTGGGACGTGTGGGCGGGTCATGTCGTAGATCTGCAGTGGGAGCTCGACGCCAGTGTCCGCGCGGCGGTCGAACAGCTGAACCTCAGCCTGCCGTCCCACGTGCACCTCACCAACGAATTCGCCTACGACTGCATTCGTGAAACGGAACGGTAAACAGGAAGTGTTGCCCTGGAATGTCTCTCGATGAATGCCCGATTTCTGAGGCTTCCGGGACGTGAATTTCTGCTCACGGCAACGGGATACGACCGGCGGTCTCTCGGATCGTCACAGATCAGGGTATGAAAAGCGGCTCGAGCCGGTGCCAGCGGAAGCTGGCACCGGCTCGAAAGCGATGGCGAGGTGGGGTTTACGGCTCTCAGCGGTCAGTAGCAGTTCGCCAGGTTGGTGTTCGGGATGACGTAGCACGGCCGGGTGCTGCTCGGCGCGCCGGAGCCGCTGAGGCCGCCGATCATCGCACCGCCCAGGATCCCGGCGGGTATCGCCATGAACCCGAAACCGAGGCTGATGACGGTGACCACGAGACCGAGGATGCCCCCGATGAGCGCGCCGGCCGCCGCGTTGGCGCTGCCGGTTTGGGCGGTGCCCGCCGCGACGGCGGTGGCGCTCGGGTGTGCGACCAGTGCGGCGCCGTCGTCAGCGATGCTGGGGTTCAACGAGAGCACCTGATCGGTGCCGTCGATGGTCACCGAGAGCGGCATCGTGGAAGTGACGATGCCGTATCCGTCGAGGATGTTCACCGCGGCGTCGGTGAGCTGGAACGTGCCCCCGGTCAGGGTGGTGGTGACGGTCTGGTCCGTATCGGAGCGAACCACGTCGTAGTGGATGCCGCCCTGGTCTCCGGACAGCTGCGAAACAGCCTTCACATCCTGTGCGTTCGATTCCGGCGCCGCATACGATGTGCCCCCCGTGATAGCCATGGCGCCGATGGTGAGCGCAGCTGTGGCGACGATCTTTCTCATTTTCACAAGGCCATCTGTATCAGGTATCAGGATCCATATAAACCAGACAAATCGGTCATCGAATCGGCCGTTCACCGCCGAGCTGCCCAAGCCGCGCAAGGATGACAGTGACAGCCGAGTGTGAAAATCCCTATTGCCGCATACCGCGCTGTTCGAAACGGCCATCGGCCAAGCTCGAAGATCAACGGTCAGTGGATATCTCGGACCGTTGCACGATCCCTAAGGGCGTGTCTGACCTCCGATAACATTCGCTTATCGGCGGTCAGAAATCGCCCCGGAGGGACGCCCCACCTTCTGCTAGAGAAGGTGGGGCGCAGGGCGATTCACCCCGGCTAGTGCTTGGCAGTCATGCCGGTGCCGGACACCTGCAAGGCGTAGCGGCCGATCTCCACGAGCGCGTTCGTAATGCTGTCCAGGCTGTAGGTGATGTCGTCGACTGTGACCGCCGATAGTCGGTCGTGACCGTGGGTCGAGTCGTCGATTCCCTCGCGTGCGGTGTCGTACCACGAGCGTTCGACCACTCCGCCCTCGCGGAGAACGGCCTTGATGGCTTCGATGTGGTCGCGGTGCGCGGCGCGCAAGGCGTCCACCCGTCCGATTTCCGCTTTGGCGGCGTCAACCACTGCGGCGATCTCGGCGAGCGGCTGTACCGGAAGGTCCTTGCGTACCGCGGATTTCGCTGCTTCCTGGCGCTTGCTTAGCTCGCGCGCTGCCTTGGCTCGCGCCTTCGTACCTTCGGCGGCCAACTCGGCGCGTTTGGCCTCTGCGTCGGCTTCCGCCTGAGCGGCGGCCAGTTCGGCGGTCGACACATGCGTGCCCGCGCGAATAGCGTCCTCGAGGGCTGCCAACGAGCGGGCCGCCTGGGTGCGTTCCTCGTCCGCGCGGCGGGCCGCTTCGCCATCGCGTCCAGCGCACTGCTGGGCGAGGTACGCCGGGATTGTGTCGAGTACCTGCCGCAATTCGTCGGCGGTGGGGTACTCGTCCGCGGAGACGTGTTTGCCGGTTACCCGGGCGATCAACTCGAAGCGGTCGCCGCGATCCGGTAGCGCCCGGTTGACGGCGGCGACCAGTTGGCGGCGTTCTTCGCGTACAGTCTGGTCGGCAGCGGTAGAGATGGGGCGAGTCATGGTGAATGTCCCTGCGGTGGTTGGTTATTCGGTGGTCGTGGTGGTCGCATGCTCGTCGCCGAGCATGGCGGTAAGCCACCCGTCGACCGCACTCAAAGCGGCGTCGGCCTGTTCGTGAGAGTCGAGCTTGAGGGACTTGTCGATTGCGACACCCGCCACGATGGCGAGGTCGCGTAGTTCCCTGGGTGAGGCTCCGGACATCCGGTCGAGCGCATCGGCGGCCACGTCCAGCAGTCGGCCGACGAGTTGGACTCGTTGCTGCTGCGCGGTGGCCTTGTGCGCTTCGGTGGCGGCGGCGGTGGCGCTGGTATCGAACGAGACGCCCGCGAGTGCGGCGGCCTTGGTCACGGTGCCAGCCGATGCGCCTAGCGTGCGTGCGATCTCGTTGCGGCCCAGCCCTTGCCCGTGTAGCCGCGCCACCTCCGGCGCGATCTGTTGGACGCGGGTGTGTTTTTGGCGGTGACCGGTCAGTGCGTGGGCCATGGTTCCTCCTCGGCGAGGGCGGTCAGGTCGTCGCTGATGTCGACGGGCAGGCCGTAGCGGTGGGTGAGTGTGTCCGTGAGGTGAGCGAATCGGGGTGCGAGCTGTAGGGCCTCGATTCGCACCCCGGCGGCGCGTGCTTCCGGGACGGTCGGGTTGCCGCGCCTGGCGACGATGGGCAGCCCGCTTCCGGTCTCGGTGCCTGGACGCACAATCAGGTCCGGGGTCCAGTGCACCGGGGGCACGAGTCGGACCCGTGCGGCGGCGACCTGCCCGCATACTCGCGGGTGCGTGTCCATGATGGGTCGAATGACCTCTAGGTGATGAGCCTCGGGTAACACGGTGATGCCGCACCCTCCGCACGGGCCGGGGCTGTCTGCGCATCCGTTCGGGCACGGTGCGGGGTGTACGTCGAGCGTCTCGACGTGTTCGGCACCGTGGGTGTAGTACGGCGCGATGAGTGCGCCGTCGTCGGTGACGCGCCAGAACCGGTATCCGTAGGTGGGCGTGCGTGATTCGCCGTCACGCCACTTCTTGACCGGGACGTCACGGGGTCCCGCGAGCCGGGGAACGCGCAGCAGTTCGGCAATCACGCTGTGGCTCCGTCGAGCACGGTCAGGATTCGGCCGGCGAGATGCCGGGCGGCGGCGGGGTGCAGCTCGAGGCGCACGCCGGGGCCGCTGACCACCAGCGCGGTACTACGGGCGCAGTGGCGCACATTGAAGACTTCGGCACCGAACAAGCTGCGATGGGTGCGCAGTTCGGAACGGGGGGCGGACGGATCGAAGGTCATTCGGATACTCTTGCTGGGTGACTCGTAGTCGGGGTCGCGAGGGCACGAAGTCGCTTGTGCAAGTCGGTGTTCCGCCGCATTCGCGTCAACGCTTCGGGGCTGAGTTGGTCGAACAAGGGCGCGCGGGACGCCTCGATATCCCGGCGCATCGCCGCGAGAACGGTTTCCGCGAGACCTTCACCCTGAGTCAGGGTTTCGATGTCGAGTCCGACGTGGACAGGCACCCGGTAGCGGTCACTCAGCGGCGTCACCAGGTGCGCCGCGTCTTGCGGAACCCACAACTCGGCGATGGTCAGCGAGTGCGCACGCAACTCGGGCAGTTCGTGCTTGTGCTTGCGCGGCGCGGTGCACACCAGGCCGTCGACGCGCACCTTGCCCAGCACCGTGTGCCGCCGCACGCCCGGCGGCGGATCATGCAAGCCCATATCGAGCCCGCTTTCCCGCGCGTATCGGATCACCTCGTGGAACCGCAGAATGTGATCGGCGCGAGGCACGAAATACAGGCCACAGGTTCCACACGGCCCCGGCGACTGCGGGCAGCCGCGCCCGCAGTGGGTCGCGGTAGCCGTGGCCGTGCTCCACAGTGCGTCGCGTGTGAACGTCGGGCTCGTCAGGTGATCGGCCAGCGACCGCGCACGCCCGAGCGGGAAGTACGGGCCGGTGAGGTGATTGCGGGCGTTGATCGTGGTTCCGCTGCGGGTGGTCCACGTGCCGTCGAGAACCGCCCACATTCGCCAGCCGAACAACGGCGCGATGTAAGGGAAGACATCGAACGGATGCCCGTACCGGTATCCGGCAGGCAGGCCAGTCACAGCCGCTCCCGATCATCGGCCACCGAGCAGCCGAGCCCGACGGATACGCCCGTGTCCCAGAGCTGTTGGCGTTGGCCAAGCCGGGAAGCGATCCCCTGCGCAAGCTGGCGAACCATATCCAGGTCACCCCGGAGCGCGGCGGCGTGCAGAGCGTGAGTGTCGCGCACGTCGTCGACGAGATGCGCCCGGTGTAGTTCCAGGTACGAGGCGTCGTCATGGGGCATGGTTCGGATTCCTCGCTGTAGTCGGGCAGGCACACGCGCGACGCTCCAAGTCGCGGATACGTAGCCGTAGGCTGGCGTTCTCCCGGCGCAGCGCACGGATGTAGCGCTGTTCCCACTCGGGGAGTTGTTCCACCGAATCCGCGGTGGCATTGCCGGGTTCGGGCCGCTTCATGCCGCTGCCGCTCCGCCCTCGTTCTCCGCGAGGTGCTCGAGGTGTTGACGCCATGCCTTCTCTTGGCTCGTCTCGCGGCGGAACAGCTTGGCAATCTGGGCTATCACTGCCTTCCGCGTGGCATCGGACGCGGGTCGTGACCGCTCGGTGCTGACATCGAGTTCCGAAGGGCTCTCGCCACGCCACTGGGCCAACCGTGCATCACGCTCGGCGTCGCGCTGATCCCGAAACACCGGCGACGCGCTGGCCCGCTCGACACGATCATTGGACGCACGCCGGGCCAGGTCGATCACATGCACCGGCTTGATCCGCTCAGCACTGGTCTGGTGGTGCACGAGAACGGCATCGCGCGCCGCGCCGTAGGGCAGGTGACACAGCGCGGCAAACCATGGCGCGACGTCACTCTCACCAACTGTCCGCTGGTCAAACGACGCGATCATCGTCAACAGGTTTACAACATCGTTACGGGTCATCGCGTAATCGCTTTCTGTGCATCGAATCTGGCGGCAAGCCCTACCGCCGGAGGATCAAACGCGGGGTCGTGGTCGTCCCACTCAGGACGTTTCAGGGCTTGGGCTTGCCACACGCGCTGATCGGTGGTCGAGAGAGGTCGCGGCGCGGTCCTGGCCTTGATCGCGTCGGCCACGAGGTGGGGCAACAGCCCGATGCCCGCAGTCGGTTTGGTCAACCAGGTGCGCAGCGCGGCGGCAACGTCCGTCAAGTCGGTCCCGCTCGCCAAAAGCTCTCCAGCCATGCGAGCCAATCCCGTTCGCACCGCCTGCGGGTAGTCGTCCCCGACAATGCCGCGAACGAGTTTCCACCCTTCCGTCGGCAGACTTCCCGATCGCGCGGGCACGGACGGCTTCTGGACGGTTCCTGGACGGTTAAGGACGGTTTGGGGGACATCCGCGTCCCCGCGTTCGGTCGCCGATATCCCCCCGGTTGGACTACTGCGTCCGCCCGCTTGGACACGGACGTCCGGGCGGTCGCCGTCGCCCGGACGGATGCCTACACCCCCTCGGTCAATCTTCCTATCGAGCAGCAGATTCCACACGATCGGACGTCGGTCGGGCGGAAGATGATCCACGGCGCGCTGATCACCACGCTCGATGAGACCCTTCGTCTCCAGCGAGGCAATTGCGCGGCGGACCGTCCTCTTGTCACAACGGGCGTAGGCGGCGAGGGTGGCGTGCGATGGGTACGAAAACGTTCCATCTGCGTGCGCGTGGTTGGCGAGCCCGATCAACACGACCTGTTCACGACCGCCTACATCCGGAGCGCCAATAAGCGCCCACGCCATCGCTTCGACACTCACGTATTTGCGCCGAATACTCTTGCTGGACAATGCCGTACAGCGGCGGACCAGGATTTTGTGTAGGTCGCAGCAGAAATGGCCGCCACCAGCGCGCGGGTTACGGCGCACGCTTCTGCAATGCCGAGATGCACAGACATTCCGGCGCGATCGACATCGACGCCCAAAACGATTGCACCGTCGTCGAAGTCGACGTGAACACGTTCATCGTCACCCGCTGTGTCGTAGCCGAGCCGAACCGTGCTCACGCTGCCGAATCCTCGATACTCAGCAACCGTCGCAAGTCAGCTGTCACGACTCGATACCGCGTACCGACCCTCAGGGTCTTACAAGGAAATTCTCCGGAGCGGGCGAGGTGGTACGCCGTCGACCGCCCAATCCCGAGCACGGCGGCAGCCTGAGCCAGGCCAACCGTAGGGGTTGTGATGCGGGAGAGATCGTAGAGCAAATGACTCACCTTTCGAGCGTCGTACCGCTTGCTTGGAGATTCCAACCCTACGCACCGTGCGCGACACCAAAACGCTCCTACCTGGACCTTTGACACCCACCCACGGCTGAACTGGACCAATACGGCCCAGCGAGAAGCGCCCGCCCCGTTCGAGATCGCAAGGATCAGAGCTACCCCGAGCACGTTGGTTTCCACGCAGCGCTTGCCGTACTCTGCCGAAAATGACGCAATCAAGTTGGCGGGAGACCACCGTCCGGCGGGTCGCCGACGCGATCAAACGACACCGAGGCGACCGTTCCGCGCAGTGGCTGTCCGATCACACCGCCGAACTCGGGCACCGAGTCACCCGATCGACAATCTCCGATCTCGAGGTCGGACGGCGGACGCGACTCGAAGTGACCGAGCTACTCGTGCTCGCCCAAGCACTTCAAATCCCCCCGATACTGCTGCTGTTCCCCGACGTTCCGGATGGCCCCGTCGAGTACCTGCCAGGCCAATTCACCCAGTCAAGGTGGGCCATTGAGTGGTTCAACGGCGAGGACGAGACGGCGTTTACATCGGAGAGCATGTTGCCGATACGGCTGATCGCCCTGGAGCGGGAGTTGCTGAGGCGGCGGGCGGAACTTACACAGAGTCACGTTACGACCCTGAAGAAGCTCGAGGAGCTGCCACAGGGAGGCGACTCGCCATATCTCAATGCTGTTGCAGCCCAACTGCTTCGCAGCATGTCAGAGGTCGATCTCGATATAGAGAAGGTCCGCAGGCAGCAGCACAAAGCGGGCCTAACGGTAGTTGGATTCGACCGCCCGTCGACCGATTAGGTCTCACCACTACGCCAACCAGAGGAGGAACCGGTGAATTAGACCAGCGCAACTCCGAAAAGTACAGCCCCACAGAAAGATTCGAGAGAATTGACTACAGCAAGAACCCTTGAACTGCGCAAGGAGAAGAAGAGCCGACGGGCCGAACCGATCGACAAACGCACGGCCAAGAACGGGGTCGTGACCTGGACGTTCCAGGTGGACGTTGGGACCAGGCCGGACGGCACCCGCGACCGTCAGCGCTTCACCTACGACACTCAGACCGTCGCGCGGCGCGAATACCGGCGAATCACATCGGAAGTCGCGGCCGGGACCTACGTGCATGTGACGACCTTGACCGTGGACGAAGCGTGCGAAGAGTGGCTGACCGGACGACGATTCCGACGGGGTGTCAGCGCTGCCAACACCCGTAACCACCTGAAAGCCGCTCGGCGATACTTCGGTGGCCGCAAGCTCGCGCAGCTGACCAAGGCCGACGTCGACAAGCTGGTGGATTGGATGTTGACCGAGGGCCGCGTGGACCAGCGCACCAATGTGGACCCGGACTCTCTGTCCTCGCGGGTCGCGGCATTCGTGGCGCTGCACACGGACGGCGTGACGACGAAGGCGATACAGGCCGAGTTTCCCGGTCAGGACATCCACACGCGCCTATCCGCGCTGCTACGGGCTGGCAGAGTCCAGCGGGTGAGCCGGGGTGTGTACGCGGTGGCGGAGGCCCAGGAGGGCGCGCAGCCGCATGGCGTCAAGCCTGTGACCGTGCGGTCGACCCTTACGGCCTTGTCCATGATGGTTCAGTCCTACGTGGACCAGGGGAAGTTGCCGCGCAACGTCGTGGCGTTGGTGGAACGACCGGCCGACGAGATCGACGAGCGGGACGACGACGAAGACACCGACGATCCGAAGGCGTGGACGGTCGCCGAAGTCCAGCGCTTCCGGGTCGAGGCGCAGGCTCACCGTCTGTACGCGGCTTGGCTCATGTCCACCTACGGAATGCGGCGATCGGAGGTTCTGGGCATGAAGTGGACCCGGTTCTCCGACGACGCGCTGAAGGTCCGTCGTGGACGGGTCGCGGTCGGCACCACGACAGAGGAGAACCTGCCTAAGTCGCGCCGTAGCCGTCGTGATCTCCCGCCGCCCGCCGAACTGGCCGCCGCGCTCCGAAGCCTGAAGAAGGTGCAGCGGGCCGAATGTCTAGCCCTGGGCATCCCGTGGGATGACAACCGGCTGATTGTGATGGACGAGGCGGGTGTGCCGCTGCGGCCAGAGCGCTACACCGATGAGTTCCAGAAGCTGGCGAAGGCAGCCGGACTCCGTCGTATCCAGCTCAAGGGCCTTCGGAACTCGTCCGTGAGTTACATGCTCGCGCTGGGCATTCCGGCGCACATCGTGGCGGCGTGGCATGGGCACGACCCGTCCATGTCCCTGTCGGTCTACTCCGTCGTCCAGGGTGAAGACTTGGCGGCGGCCGGATCTGCGGCCTTCGGGTCGTAGTCCGATGAGGGGGATTTCCCGAGAGTTGGCACACTCTTGGCACATTGGGGGTGCCCAACTCCCCTGACGGGGAGTGGATTTGGTCTCTGACCTGGAGCCGCCTGCGAGAATCGAACTCGCGACCTTTTCATTACGAGTGAAGCGCTCTACCGACTGAGCTAAGGCGGCGTGCCTTCCGGCGTTGCGAGTGTATCGTCTCGGGCCCGGATCGCGAAAATCGGTGGTCGCGATCACCCGGTGACGGTCAGGCCGCGCGGGCGGCCATGAGGGTGGCAACCATGGCGGCGACCGCGAAGCGGGGCTTGACGTTGGTTTCGAGGGCCTCGCGGCAGTCGAGGACGGCCTGGATACAACGGAGCAGGCCCTCGGGACGGATGTCGGTGGCCAGTTCGCGGATCTGGTCGGCCATATCCGGGTGAGTGAGGGTGACGCCGGAGCGGGAGTCGGCGGTGGCCGCGCCGAAGCGGACGGCCAGGGCGTCGCGGTAGAGGCCCGCCACATCGATGAGCGCGCGGTCGAGCGCATCACGCCCGGTGCGGGTGGCTCGCGATTTCTGCCGCTTCTCCAGATCCTTCAGCGCGCCCGCCGAACCGCGGGTGGCGGCGGCCGCGCCCTTACCGGTGCCGCCCGCGCCGAGAGCGGTCGCGAGTTCGTCCCGCTCCTTCTCGTCGCGGGTGGCGCTGACCTGTTTGGCCTCGTCATCGGCGGACCGGACCAGATCGTCGGCGGCGTTGTAGGCGGCCGCGGGCCGGGCGGTGGCCGCGACCAGGGCGAGCGCCTTCTTCCGCCGGGCTCGGGCGTCCTCGTCGGTGGCGAGCCGGCGGGCCCGGCCCACATGACCGCCACTGACCGAGGCCGCCCACTGCGCGACCTTGGCGTCGAGGCCGTCCCGCTCGCGCAGCACCTGGGCGATGGAATCGACCGACGGCGTCGCGAGATGCACGTGCCGGCAGCGGGAGCGCAGCGTGATGGAGATGTCCTCCGGATCCACCGAGGGCGCGCACAGCAGGAACACCGTCCGCGCCGGCGGCTCTTCGACCACCTTCAGCAGCACGTTTCCGGCCGCTTCGGTCAATCGGTCCGCGTCCTCGACCACCACGACCTGCCAGCGGCCGGTGCTGGGCCGCCGCGAGGCGACCTGCACGATCTCGCGCATCTCCTTGGTGCCGATGCTCAATCCCTCGGGCACCACGCGCCGGACGTCACCGTGGGTGCCGGCCATGGTGGTGGTGCAGGCGTGACACCGCCCGCAGCCCGGCCGTTCCGGATCCGTGCACTGCAGCGCGGCCGCGAAGCACAGCGCCGCCACCGATCGCCCCGATCCGGGCGGCCCGGTGAACAGCCACGAATGCGTCATGGCCGAGGACGATCCCGCACCATCCCGCGCAGCGATCGCGGCAGCGGTCAATTCCGCTTCCACCGAATCCTGGCCGACCAGCCGATCGAAGACACCCGCCACGGCATACACCCTACTGGCGGCCTACGACATTCCCCCGCCGCCTCCGTCAGGAAGCGCGCTGATACGTGGTGTTCGCGCCGTCCAGCGCCTCCCGGATGATGTCGGCATGCCCGGAGTGATGGGCGATCTCGCGCAGAATGTGTAGCAGGATGTAGCGCACCGTCATCCACACCCGCTCCGGCGCCCACGGCGCGGTGGGTGTGGGGATGGAATCCTCCAGGTTCGGCAGCTCGCGAATCAGCGCGGCCGTCCGTTCCGCCGTGGCATCCCATTCCGCCAGCAGCTCGGCGACCGTCTGGTCCGGCCCCATCCTGTACTCCGAATCCATCTCGGAGACATCGAATTCGGAGTTCGGGTCACGTTCGACGATGACCCGCGTCCAGTGCTGTTCGGTATGCATCACGTGATGCAATAGACCGCCGAGGGTGAGCTCACTGACCGTCGTGCGGTGCCGGGCATCGTCGTCCTCCAGCCCGCGCACCGTGATCCGGAACAGCTCGCGCTGGTTGTCCAGCATCTTGATCAGCTCTTCACGCTCGAGATCCGCCATCGAATGTCCTTCCGCTGGTGCGTGTTCGGGCATCACGCTACGGCAGGGCACCGACAGAAACGGCTGGAAATCCACCGCCCTAAACAGGGGATTTCCAGCCGGAACCGCAGCTTCAGGACTGCGCGGCAGCCTTCGACGCGGCGGCCTTCTTCGCCGCCACCTTCTTGGACGTACCCTTCTTCACCACATTGGCCGGATCGGTCGCCTTGATCGCCGCCTTCTTCGCGGCGGTCTTCTTCGCCGCGGCGGTCTTGGTGGCGGCCTTCTTCGCGGGCGCCTTCTTGGCGGTCTTCTTGGCCGCCTTCTTCACCGGCCCGCGCGCCCGCCGATCCGCGAGCAGCTCGGAAGCCCGCGCGTCGGTGATGGATTCGACCTCGTCGCCCTTGCGCAGCGACGCATTGGTCTCACCGTCGGTGACATACGGGCCGAACCGGCCGTCCTTGATCACCATCGGCTTCTCCGACACCGGATCCACGCCCAGTTCCCGCAGCGGCGGCGCGCTGGCCGACTGCCCGCCGCGCCGCTTGGGCTCGGCGTAGATCTTCAACGCCTCGTCCAGCGTGACATTGAAGATCTGATCCTCGTTCGCCAGCGACCGCGAATCGGTGCCCTTCTTCAGATACGGCCCGTATCGGCCGTTCTGCGAGGTGATCTCCTCGTTCGACGCCGGATCCACACCCACCACGCGCGGCAGCGACAACAGCTTCAGCGCATCGTCGAGCGTGATGGTCGACAGGTCCATGGACTTGAACAGCGAGCCGGTGCGCGGCTTGGGCGCGACCGCCTTCTTCGCGGTCTTCTTCGCGCCCGTGTCGATCTCCTCCACCGGCTCCGGCAGGATCTCGGTGACGTACGGGCCGAAACGTCCTTCCTTGGCGACGATTTCGTGCCCGGACTCCGGATCCCGGCCCAGCGAACGCCCCTCCTGCGGTGTCGAGAACAGCTTCTCGGCCACCTCTGGCGTCAGCTCGTCGGGCGGCAGATCGTCGGGCAGGTTCGCCCGCTGCGAAATCGAATCACCTTCCGGGTCATCGGGATTCGTGATCATGCGCTCCAGGTACGGCCCGAACTTGCCGACCCGCACCACCACGTCGCGACCTTCGTCGTCGCCGAACAGCTTGATGGAGTTGACTTCTCGCGCATTGATGTCGTCGAGTCGCTCGCCGACCATCTTCTTCAGGCCGCCGGACCGCGCCACCGAACCCTGCGCGCCGTGATCGCCACCGAAATAGAAAGAGGTCAGCCAGTTTCCGCGCTGTTCGCGTCCACCGGCGATGGCATCGAGGTCGTCCTCCATGGCCGCGGTGAAGTCGAAGTCCACCAACCGCCCGAAGTGATCCTCCAGCAGCCCGATCACCGCGAACGCCACCCACGACGGCACCAGCGCACTACCGCGCTTGTACACATACCCGCGGTCGAGAATCGTCTTGATGATCGACGCGTAGGTGGAAGGACGCCCGATGCCGAGCTCTTCCAGCGCCTTGACCAGCGAGGCTTCCGTGAACCGCGGCGGCGGATTGGTGGTGTGCCCGTCCGGCAGCAGTTCGATGGCGGTGACGCCCTGCCCCTCGGTCAGCGCCGGCAGCCGCGATTCCGCATCGTCGGACTGGCCGCCCGCTTCTTCGTCGACGCTCTCGACGTAGGCCTTCAAGAAGCCCGCGAAGGTGATCGTCCGGCCGGACGACGAAAACACGCACTCCTCACCGGTATTCGCCATACCGGTGATCCGCACCGTCAAGGTGGTGCCGCGCGCGTCGACCATCTGCGAGGCGACCGTGCGCTGCCAGATCATTTCGTAGAGCCGGAATTCGTCACCGTCGAGCTTGTTGTGCAACTGCCCCGGTGTGGCGAAAGTGTCACCCGAGGGCCGGATGGCCTCGTGTGCTTCCTGCGCGTTCTTGACCTTGCGGGTGTACTGCCGCGGCGTCGGGCTCACATATTCCGCGCCGTACAGCTGCGTGGCCTGCGCCCGCGCCGCGTTGATCGCCGACTCCGACAAAGTCGTCGAGTCGGTACGCATATAAGTGATGTAGCCGTTTTCGTAGAGCCGCTGCGCGACCCGCATCGTGCGCTCGGAAGTGAAACGCAGCTTGCGCGCCGCCTCCTGCTGCAACGTCGAAGTCATGAACGGCGCGTACGGTTTCCGCGTGTACGGCTTCGACTCGACCGACGTAACAGTCAAATCCACGCCGTGCAGCGATTCCGCCAGCCGCCGTGCGTATTCCGCGTCCAGCACGACCACGCCCGACATGGTCTTCAACTGACCGTCGGCGCCGAAATCGCGACCGGACGCCACCCGCGCACCGTCGACATTCACCAATCGGGCGCCGAAAACGCGCGGATTCCCGCCCTCTTCCTGCCCGCCGGCATCCAGTTTCGCGGCGATATCCCAGTACTCGGCGGAACGGAACGCCATGCGCTCCCGTTCCCGCTGCACGATGACACGTGTCGCCACCGACTGCACCCGGCCCGCCGACAATCGCGGCATGACCTTCTTCCACAGCACCGGCGAAACTTCGTAACCGTAGAGCCGGTCCAGGATGCGCCGCGTCTCCTGCGCGTCGACCAGATCCTTGTCCAGCTCGCGCGTGTCGGCGGCCGCGGCGAGGATGGCCGGCTCGGTGATCTCGTGGAACACCATGCGCCGGACCGGCACCTTCGGCTTCAGCGTCTCCAGCAGATGCCACGCGATGGCCTCGCCCTCGCGGTCGGGGTCGGTGGCGAGGTAGAGCTCGTCGGCGTCGGCGAGCAGCGCTTTGAGCTCGCTGACCTTCGCCTTCTTATCCGGGCTCACCACATAGATGGCCTCGAAATCGTGGTCGACATCGACCCCGAGCCGGGCCCACTGCTGTCCCTTGTATTTGGCGGGTACATCCGCCGCACCTCGCGGCAGGTCCCGGATATGACCGACCGAAGCCTCCACCACGTATCCGCGGCCGAGGTAGGGGGCGATCTTGCGGGCCTTCGTCGGCGACTCGACGATCACGAGACGACGCAGGGAACGCCCCTGGTCGGGTGCTGATTTCGGCGATGCACCGCGGTCTCGTGTTGCCACCGGCGAACACACCTTTCCTGTCGATCCGCGCGGCGCTGGTGCGCGCGAAACGCGGCTGGGGCATGCGGCTGCGACTACTGATATCGCTGCCAGCAACGTTTATACCGTGTTCAAAGGCCGCGGCTCGTGCGCGGCGACGATGTAGCCCCTGATCGTGATCGAGTGTAATGGGTCCAGATATGGGTCGTCCCCCACCGCCGGGTGGCGATGGGGGACGGATACCTGTGGGTCAGCCCGCTCTCAGAGCGCGCGCACACCCGTGGCCTGCGGGCCCTTGGTGCCCTGGCCGACCTCGAATTCGACCTTCTGGTTCTCCTCGAGGGTGCGGAAGCCCGTTCCCTGGATCTCGGAGTAGTGGACGAAGACGTCAGCGGAGCCGTCCTCGGGCGCGATGAAGCCGAACCCCTTCTCCGCGTTGAACCACTTCACAGTTCCCTGTGCCATTCTGTTCCTTCTCTTTCCATACCGGAACGGCGGACAAGTAGGTTCGTCCACCGGGTCCGTTCCGACCGCTGTACTCTGTTCCCCCTGCAGGAAAGCACCCAGTACACCGTTCGCAACATCGATCCTGCTGATGGTTTGGACTTTGGATCCGTCCCTCGAACACAGAAGCTTGCGACCAGGAACCAGTGAACCATGTCTTCGCGCAATTCAACAGCCGAGTTACCCACAATTTGCAAAAAAGTTGATCTTGCGAATGCGCAGGTGAGGGGCATAATGCCCAAATCCGTACTTGAAGTTGGTTTGCTTCCTGATAACAGAGCGAGCATCTGGCAAACGGGGTGTGAGGCGGGTCGCTACTCTGCAGTGAAATGGCAGGTAGACGACAGGGCGCACACACCTTTCGCACCCCCGCCGCGTGTCGCGGCAACGCTTCGATGAATCCTGGCGACGTGACGCGCCCGATCCGAGACGCCGGCGATACCAGCTATGGGAGATCGTTGCTGAATCGTGTCCTGTCAGGGGTAGAAAAAAGTGACCCCCGCCTCACCCATATCGCGGAGCTACCACCGCGTGCGGCCCAGGTCACGAAATGGCCCGAATGGACATCTCCGGACGTCATCGCCGCAGTTCAGGCGGCCGGCGTCGAGGAACCCTGGAGCCACCAGACACTGGCCGCCGACCTGGCCGCGGACGGAATGCACGTCGTGGTCTCCACCGGCACCGCCTCCGGGAAGTCGCTGGCCTATCAGCTACCCGTGCTCACCGCGCTGCAGGAGGATCCGCGCGCTACCGCCCTCTATCTCTCGCCCACCAAAGCGCTGGGGGCCGATCAGCTGCGCATGGTCAACGAGCTGACCAGCGAAGATCCACTCCGCGGCATCCATCCCGCGCCTTATGACGGGGATACGCCCCCGGAGATAAGGCAATGGGTACGCGCCCACGCCCGCTGGGTTTTCACCAATCCCGACATGCTGCACGTGGGCATGTTGCGCTCCCACCAGCGCTGGGCCCGCCTTTTGCGGCAGCTGCGGTACGTGGTGGTCGACGAATGCCATATCTATCGGGGTGTATTCGGCTCGCACGTGGCGCTGGTGCTGCGGCGACTGCGGCGACTCGCCGCGCGGTACGGGGCGGATCCCGTATTCGTACTGTGCTCGGCGACCGCCGCCGACCCCGCCGCGACGGCCTCCACCCTCATCGGCGCGCCGTGTGTCGCGGTCACCGAGGACGGGTCACCGCAGGGGTCCCGGACCGTCGCGCTCTGGGAGCCGCCGTTGCTCGGCGGGGGCGTGACCGGGGAAAACGGCGCCGCGGTGCGGCGTTCGGCCGGGGCGGAGGCCGCGAAGATCATGGCCGATCTGGTCGTCGAGGGCGCGCGGACGCTGACCTTCGTGCGGTCCCGGCGCGGCGCCGAACTCGTCGCCATGGACACGCGGCGACTGCTCGCCGACGTCGACGCCGGGCTGGCCGAACGAGTCGCGGCCTACCGGGCCGGATACCTCGCCGAGGACCGCCGGGCGCTGGAGGCGGCGCTGTCGGAGGGCTCATTGCTGGGCGCTGCCACCACCAATGCGCTCGAATTGGGCGTCGACATCGCCGGTCTGGATGCCGTCGTCGTGGCGGGATACCCCGGCACGGTGGCCTCGTTCTGGCAGCAGGCCGGGCGCGCCGGGCGACGCACGCAGGGGTCATTGGTGCTGCTCATCGCCCGTGACGACCCGCTGGACACCTACCTCGTGCATCATCCGGAGGCACTGCTGGGCCGGCCGCTGGAAGCCACCATCACCGATCCGCACAACCCCTATGTATTGGGACCGCATCTGCTGTGCGCCGCGATGGAACAGCCGCTCACCGACGCCGAGGTACACGAATTCCGGGCCTGGGAGCTGCTGTCCGAGCTGGCCCGGGACGGCGTGATCCGGCGGCGGCCGGGCAATGGACGCGACGGCACGGCCCGCTGGTACGTGACCGCGGACGCGCATCCGCACGATGCGGTGGACGTGCGCGGCGGCATCGGATCCGCAATCGCGGTCGTGGACGGCGAATCGGGCCGCATGCTCGGAACCACCGACGCCGGACGGGCGCCGGCCACCCTGCATCCCGGTGCGGTACATCTGCATCAGGGTGAGAGCTATGTGGTCGACGAGCTCGATCTGGAAGAGGGAGTTGCCCTCGTGCACGCCGATACGCCCGGCTGGACGACCAGCGCCCGGGCGGTCACCACCCTGGAAGTCGACGAGGTCACCGAACACCGCGTGCACGGGTCGGTCACCACGGCCCTGGCCGATGTGCTGGTGACCCGACAAGTCATCGGCTACCTGCGGAAACTCCCCAGCGGCGAGGTGCTGGACATGGTGCCGCTGGACCTGCCGGCGCAGACCCTGCCCACCCGGGCGGTGCTGTACACGGTCACCCCGGACCTGCTGGCTCGGGCCGGGATCGACGCGCGGCGCGTCCCGGGCGCGCTACACGCCGCCGAACACGCCGCCATCGGCATGTTGCCGCTGGTCGCGACCTGTGACCGGTGGGATATCGGCGGCGTGTCGACCGCCGAACATGCCGATACCGGGCTGCCCACGGTGTTCGTCTACGACGGTCACCCGGGCGGTGCGGGCTTCGCCGAGCGCGGATTCACCCGGGTGCGGCACTGGCTTGCGGCGACCCTGGCGGCCATCGAATCGTGTGGTTGCGCGGGCGGATGCCCGTCCTGCGTGCAGTCGCCGAAGTGCGGAAACGGGAACAATCCCCTGGACAAGGCGGGTGCGGTGCGGCTGTTGGCGGCCATCCTGGCCGAACTCGGGCCGGATGACGGCGACCGTCCCGAACCGTGATCATGGCGTCGCCGTGGTGAGATCGAAGCGCCATGCGACCGTCCGGTCGGGGCTGGTCAGCTGAGAAGTATCGGGTCGGTCCGGACGCGGCTGCACGTGCACTGCAGTAGGGCGGACCCGGAACGAATAAAAAGGGATGTGATCCTGTTAACTGGCAGGTTGCTCCGTTCGATAATGTCGTTAGCGGATTTACCTGTGCATTCTTTCGGATCAGTCTTCGGAACGAATTGGAAACCGATCGATACCCAATCTATTCGCCTATCGGTTTCATCGAATATCGGCATTGATCGACTACTGATGTGGCCCGCGCCATCGCATTCTTAACCAACCGCTCAGTACGAGACATTGACTCCTACCGCCAATCCCCCGGCGGCCCCGCACGTGCACTCGCGCACACTTCCCGGACACCCATCGGACCCAACTCCACTCGGCCCGCGAGTTCGACTGTCACATCCCACCCATCCGGCACACAAGTCATCAACCGCGCACCCATTCGCCGGCCTATTTCCGCTGCCTGCGCACATGCCGCGGCGATGCCGGAGTCCAGGTCACCGGCGGCCGCCAAGGCCGCTAGATCCGCCGCCGCCTGCACCCGGTGCCGGGCGGCCACCGCGACCCCGACCTGCGCCGCCAATACTGTGATCGCCAACACCGAGACCAGGGCCAGGCAGGCCGTGACCGTCACCGCACCCTCGTCCCCGCAGTGCGCTTTCTCACTCCGGACGACCGATGTGCGCATCACGGCGTGTCCGCACCCGGTTCGCGCGCCGCGACCGCACTCGCACTCAGCGTGAGCGGAAGCAGTGGTGAGCGGGCGCTCACCGTGGCGGTCACGAACTCCGCGTCGTGCCGCACCCCGACCTGCGCGCCCGGAGGCGCCACCCGGAGTGCCAGGGCCACCGCTGCGGCGTCCTGATCACGCGCGGAGAGCCGGGCCGCCTCCCGCGCGGCGTCGACACAGCGGATCTGTGCCGACGCCGCCAGCAGCGCGGCAATACACAGCACCAGCACAGCGACCACGGCCGCCAGCGCGAGCGCCGCCTCCACCGTCGCCATACCGCCGTCCGCGGTCGCGCGAGTGATCAGCCGACGGTGGTCTTCAACGCGCGGTCGATGATCTTCGTGAGGGCGTTCACAATGCTGTCGCCGGTCACCACCGTGTAGAGGACGGCGCCGAAGGCCGCCGCGGCTATGGTGCCGATCGCGTACTCGGTAGTCTATTTTTACATCCGTGAGTGTGCAGGTAGCGCCGCTACGGGCGCTGATAGTAGTCCGATTGTCGAGATTGACCGATGAGAGTACAAGCCCTGAACGGCAGCTCTCCGAGTGTTCGAAGCTCTGTGCTGATCGTGGGTACGAAGTTGTCGGCGTAGCTGAAGACCTGGACGTGTCGGCGGGTACTACATCGCCGTTCGAGCGTCCCCAGCTTGGGCGCTGGCTCGCTCGTGACTTCGATCCGAAGGCATCGCCCGGTCCGGACAACCGGGTACCGGTGCCGTTCGACGTGATCGTGTTCTACCGGCTGGATCGGCTCGTGCGGAGCGTTCCGCACCTGTGGCGGGTGATCGAGTGGGCCGAAGCCCATGACACCGTGCTCGTATCGGCGAGTGAGAAGCATTTCGATCTGTCGGACAAGGTCGGTCGTATCATCGTCGCCCTGATCGCCACCGTGGCGGAGCTGGAGCTAGACGCGATCAGCGAGCGGAACTCGAATGCGTTCCGGCACAACTTCACCTCCGGCAAGTGGAGGGGTGGTGTCCCGCCGTGGGGCTACCTCCCTGAGAAGGACGACAACGGGGACTGGCGGCTTGTCCAGGACCCGGTACAGGTGAAGGCGATTCGTGAGGTCGTTGACCGGGTGATGTCCGGGATGCCGTTGCGGCAGATAGCGCACGACATGACCGGCCGGAAGATCTTGACGCCGAAAGACCGGTTCGCTCAGGTCCAGGACCGAGAGGTACGGGGCTACGAGTGGCACTCAGGGCCGCTGAAGCGGTCTCTGTCGTCTCCGACCCTTCTAGGGCATGTGGTCACCCGTGAACCCGTTCTTGATTTGAACGGGCAACCGAAGCGAAAGGCTAACGGTAAGAAGGAGTTCGGCCCCGAGACAGTTGTTCGCTCCGATGACGGTAGCCCGGTGGTACGGGCTGAACCGATCCTCTCTCGTGCCGAGTTCGATCGGCTCCAGAAAGAGTTGAAGAGCCGGGAGAACCGTAAGGAGCCGACGAAGCGGTCTAATGGCTTGCTGCTGAGGGTGATTCACTGCGGTGTGTGCAACCGTCCGGCCTACCGGCTGAAGGGCGGGAAGGGCAGAGCTGACCGCTACCGATGCGCTTCAGCTCAGTACAAGGATCGTTGCGAGAACCTGACCATGATCAGCGACGAAGCCGATAAGGCTGTGGCAACCGCTGTGCTGGCGCTGCTAGGCGACTCCGAACGGCAAGACCGAGAGTGGGACGCCGGAGAGGATCACGCGGCTGAGGTGGCCGCCATCGATGCTGACTTGATTGACGCAGCAGAGGTGATCGGCTCGGGGATGTTCGGCAAGGGCACTCCTGCCCGCGCGAAGCTGGAGGAACGAATCTCGGCTCTGAGCGCACGCCGTGACAAGTTGGCGTCGATCCCCTCCAGACCTGCCGGTTGGGTGCTCCGGGGCACTGGTGAGTTGTTCTCGGATTGGTGGGAGCGTCAGACGCCCACCGAGCAGAACATCTACCTCCGTTCGATGAACGTCCGCGCATCGTTCAAGCGTGGTGCTCAAAACAGGCTCAACCTCGATCTCGGGAGCCTGAACGACATGACCGCCGAACTGAAGCCCGGCCCGAGCGTGCAGAGGGCAAGGAGGACCTTCGCCGCGATGGAGCGGGAGGGTATCCAGGGAGTTCTGCTCTCCGATGCCGACCAGATGCCAACGGCAGCAGAGGGTTACATGTGGCTCCAGCCAACCGAAGGTGTCTGGGTGTACACCTCCGAAGCCTTGCTGAGGGCCGCAGAAGAGCGACGGGCGGAGCGTCGGGAGTTCATTCGAGAGAAGATCGAAGATGAGTACCGGTACGGACCAGACGACGATGGGGACTGGGATTAGGCACGTGAGCAGTACTGATGATGTGTTGGCGCTTGCGCTGGCGGTGGTGAAGCCGGGTGGCAATGCCATGTTGATCAACGAAGACAACACCGGCGGTGACTGGGTTCCGGTTGAGGAAGCGGTGGATTCGGGTCGGGCGTTCATGGTGAACGTGAAGCCGACCCTTGCAGTGTTCGACTTGGACACTCCCGAGTTGGTGGAATGCGGCTGGAAGCTTCGGCAGTGGGCCGAAGCCGACGAGCTTCCTACGTTGCTTGTGGCTTCCGGCCGAGACGATCACCAACACCTGTACATCCGGTCGGAAGACAGGGGCCGAGTGCTGGATCAAGCTCTCTCGCTTGGCATCCCGATCGATACCCATCGGCACAACAAGGGGATTCGTCCGCCGCTGGCTCCGCACCGTAAAGGCTTGTCCGGGGCTCTGATTGCCCCGGAGACGGTCCAGGAAGCGTTGGGGGTACTCGGACCCTCCGAGCGTGACGGCTCGAAGCGTCGAGATCTGCCGATGTCGCTGTGGTCGTTGATCAAGAACGGGGACACCGAGGGCCGTTACGACGGCCGTTCTCCGATGGCTCTGGCGATTGCCTCCGGCCTTCGTCGGGCCGGATGGAACTTCTCCGACTACCAGCGGTTGATGACCGACCGAAGAAACGCGGGCGGCGCGAAGGTTCACGCCCTGGAGGACAGGGAAGGCAACGAGAACCCGCATGACTTCATGGTCCGTACTTGGGAGAAGGCAGCCGATCAGCTGACGACTGCGGAGATCGTTGACGAGATCTCGAATGTGCAAGCGATTGTCGAGGCCGCCCCATGGCCGGGACGGACCGGGAAGACCGACCAGGCAGTGATGTTCGCGCTGTGCCTACTCGGCACGACTTCAGGCACTACGGCCCTGACTTTCGGGTCTCGCCGTATCGCTGAGGTGGCTCAGATGGAGGACAAGACGGTCCGGACAGCCCTGGGCCGTCTGGTGTCGGCCGGATGGTTGGAGAGGGTGAAAGCATCCAAGATCGGTGATGCCGACACCTACCAGTTCGGCCCACAGGTGGACAAGATGACCTCACTAATACCGTCCCCCCCTATAGGGGATAAGTGCGGTTCTAATGACCAGGAAAGGGACCGAGTTCTTCTACATCCGTTGTTCAGGTACGGGTCTGGGCTGGGCAAGAGCACAGGCCAGACATGGTTAGGTCTCCAAGAGGTTGGTCCGGCTACGGTCCAGGAGGTTTCCGTAGCCGTTGGGTCTAGTCGTAGGACAGTTGACCGGCACCTGAAGGTGTTGGAGAAGCACGGTCTAGCCGTGAAGTCCGGTACTCAGTGGACTGCCTCCGGTGATGATCGGAGGCTGTACGAGTTGGCTGAGGAACTCGGTGCCCTGGAACGGTCTGAGCTTCAGGTGGAACGAAATGAGCGGAACCGAGAAGGGTTCCGTACAGCTCTCCGGTTGAAGGGTGCTCGTTTGGCCGGACCCGCAGAGGCTCCGGCCGACGCTGGGCTAGTGGACTGGGTTGAACTGTCAGAGGAAGAGCAAGCCGAGATCCTTCGTGAGCTAGAGGACGAAGAAATCCGCGACTGGTACGAGCAACAGGAGTTGTACCGGATGCTAGGACTTCCGTCCGAGCTCGGGTACTAGCCCCAGGGGGTATGCCCCTCCCCCGGGGCATACGGCCCACCCACAGGTATACGGGTCTCTTACGCACACGCGACCGGGGGACGGGGGTCACTCGGTCCAGGATTGGTTGCAGGCAGAGCGCCACCTACCGGGGCGCTGAGAGATCCACTCACGTCGTGCCCTTGCTCGGTCCGTGTACATGGCGTGGAGTTCCTCCGGGCTTGGTTCGTCCTCAGCACAGGTGTACGGCAGGAACTCGATAGGTTCGTCCATGCTCAGATTGGACGTGCCACGCGGACAACGGGTTCCGTGAGACATGCACATGGGAGAACCCCCAGCCCTCTCCTGCGGTTGGGGGTTCCCTCGGGGGTTTGACACCAAGATCAGAAGCCCCGGCACGGTTGCGGTTGGCGGGGGCTTCGTCGTAATGCGTTGTGGAGCAACGCTGTCCTGAATCGGTACGTCGATAGATCACCCCCTTCCGGGGCTCCCGAGCTATCGGAGTGGCCTCAGACGCCGGACAAGTGCCCGGAACGCTTCCCAGGTCTGTTCGGGCGGGATGTTGAACAACAACGATGCGGAGATGGTCACGACCGCGACCATGAACGCGAGAGTGAAGAACAGGGCAGAAGCCCACGTCAACAAGGTGTTGGCCCAATCCATGAAACAGCCTTCCTGGTTAAGCGCCGTCCGCTTGTGCGGGCGGCAGGTCTCGAATCGGGGGCATCGATCGCCGCGAGTACGCGGATTCCGGATGGACCGTCACCACGTCCAGCCGTTGCACCAAAGATCCAGGTGCTTCCCCTTCCTCGAAGTGCTCCAGCGAAGGCACGAACACGGCTTCGGCATCCAACCGTGTTGCTTGCGCCTTCAGCCGCGCCAGCGGGGGCCGTTCCGACTTAGGGTCATAGACCACGATCTCAGCCAGGTCATAGCCGTATCGCTGTGCGAGCCTTCGTATCTCGGTCTCGTCCCATTGCTGACTGATACCGGATACTGCGGTGTTGACGTAGCCCAACGCGGTTGGCTTGTACCGCATTACCGCCCCTCTGTCTTCGTGGCCGTCGAGTGTGATGTGTCCCTGAATCTCCAGGTAAAACCCGGAGTAGTCGTCTGATTCGTCCCCGTAGGACTGGAGTTCGAAGACGCCACCGGGGAACAGGAACAGCCGGGTACGCGGTGTGGCCTGAGCTTCGTCTTGTTCATCGGTCACGACTGCCCCTGTCCGCCGTTGGTGCGGCAACCCAGAAGCGGGGTAGTCAACCGCCCCTGAGCGCCTGGACCTGACGGTAGGGATCCGGCGCTGTCCTGAGCTACAGGTTTGTAGGTCTTTGCAGCAATTCAGGCGATAGCGTTGACCTGACCTGCGGAGAAGGAACACCATCAGGTTGTTGTGAAAACGGCTCTATCGCAAAGGATTCACGATGCAACTCCGCTTCCTGGGTGTCGATACCCGCAAGCAAGGCTCACCACAGCTGTACGCCACCGATGAAAGCTATGTCCTGGTCGGCTGGAAGCCGCCCGTAGAAGACCCGCGCCGGATCGAGATCTCACATGGGCTGCTCGCGTACCTTGAGCGCGGCAGCTGCATCGGGACCATCCTGGAGGACACTGGTCACGGCACGTTCCACCTGTCCGGCGAACCGGTGACGGACCCGGAGACGCTGGCGCAGATGAAGATCCGCGACAACGAGCAGAGCATCGAAGTCCCGAAGGCGAAGGAGATCCGGCCCGACGATGAAGCTTCTTGACATTGAAGAGTTCAACGATCTCCTTCGCAATTGCAAGCACCGCGCGTTTCATCTGGAGACACAGGATGAATACGCGGTAGACAATGAAGCGGATGATCTCGCTGAGTTCCTGAAAACCGGTACATTCGATGAATCCTGGTCCTCGTGGGAACATCTGATCAAAGAGATTACCGACAAGGGGGTAATCGTTCAGCGGGCACGTGTGGTGACCGAACCTCACACCGACTACACCCGGTTCCTGCACGCTACCACTCGGATAAATATTGATTCCGGCGAAGATGTCCGATGGCTTAATCGAAACAAGATTGATCCTGGACAGCTGACAACGGATGATTGGTGGACTCTGGATGATGAAGCTGTAGCGTTCACGGTATTTAAGAAAGATGGAAATCTCGGAGGATTGGCCGTAACGATTGATCCGGTCATAGTCCGATATTGCAATTCGGTTCGTGAGTCTGTGTGGAGCCTTGCCACTCCACATGCGGAGTACTCGCCGAAACAGTGAGCAATGTCCAGCAGGCACGAGAGACGCTAGGGGCGCGTCTTCGCGAACTCCGAAAGCAAGCCAACCTGACGGGCCTGGAATTGTCCAGGCTCGCCGGGTGGGACAACTCGAAGGTATCGCGATACGAGCACGGGAAGCAGACCCCGAGCGAGCAGGACATTCGCATTTGGTGTGCGGTTACTAACGCACCGCTCCACCTTCCAGACTTAATCGCTTCTGTACGTAACTTGGAAGCCGCTTACCTAGAGTGGAAGCGGATACAGTCAGCACATGCCCAGAAGAAGACTGGGCAGGTCGAATCAAGTTCGAAATTCATTAGGGGATATGACCCGGATCTTATTCCCGGACTGTTACAGACCCGCGACTACGCTACCGCTGTCCTGCGGGAATGCATTGATTTTATCGGAATACCGGATGACCTGGAGTCTGCCGTCAAGGAGCGGATGGAGCGTCAGCAGATACTTCGGAAAGGTCCACGAAAGTTCCATTTCCTAATTGCGGAACAGGCACTCTATACAACCGTTGGCGATGATCAGATCATGCTGGCGCAGCTCGAACAATTGATTGCTCACGTGCGATCGTCTCGGATGGCATTAGGGATAGTTCCTCGAATGTCAGTGTTTCGAGCGCCGGTAGTGAACTTCCTAATGTATGACCGTACCTTGGTGCAGGTTGAAACCATCTCAGCGGGGCTGTCTGTAACACAGCCCCGAGAGGTGGAACTCTACGATCGAGCATTTGAGATTTTGGCGGGACAATCGGCCAAGGGTGACGCAGCACGGGCGCTGATTGATGCTGCCATCGAAAGTCGCTTACACGGCCGGTAAGGCACATATTCCACTCGGGGGGAGACGTGCCAGTATGGCTGAGAGCAGGCCAACTAGGTAGGGGGAGGGATGCTCCCCCAGGGTGGCCTATTCCGGTATCGATAGGCGGTTCAGGATCTCTTGGAGCATTTCGGTGTGATCATTGGCCGTATCTTGGATCTTGTCGAGATCTCCGCGTATTTCCTCAAGACGAGAGTGCACCTCTCTAAGGTTGGTGCGGATCTCGCCCAATCCACTGCGAATGCCGTCCATGTCGTTCACTCTGAGCCCCCGTTCGATGGATGGGAGTTCAGACTACCCGCGCGAATCGCGCCACGGAGAGCCATGAATTATGGGCGGGTAGGCCGACGTATGGGCGAAGCCCTTTTCGTGGCTTAGAAACGAAAATAGACCCCGGTTTTCGCCGGGGTCTTGGTCGTCTCGGAATTACTCTCCGGACAGGTACCGGTAGACGGTCGCTCGGGAGCATCCGAGCATCTTCGCGATGTCCGGAGCGCTCACACCCTGTGCCTTCAGCTCGCGAGCCTTAGCCGCGTCAGTGTCGTCCACCTTGCGAGGGCGGCCACCCTTACGGCCGTTCGCTGCTGCTGCGGCCAGTCCTGCACGAGTGCGCTCAATCATGGTGTCCCGCTCCAACTGTGCGAATGCGGCCATGATCGTCAGCATGGCCTTACCCATCGGCCCATCGGTGTGGAGACCTTCAGTGAGGCTGCGGAAGCCAACACCGCGCTCGGTGAGTTCTTCGATGAGCTGCAACACATGAACGGTGTTGCGGCCCAAACGATCCAGCTTCCACACGGCCAGTACGTCACCCTCTCGCAGATGATCCAGGCACCGATCCAGTTCCGGCCGTTCAGTCTTGGCACCAGAGACACCGTGATCCGTGAAGATTCGTTCAGCGCCAACCGCTTTGAGTGCATCCAACTGAAGCTGAGGGTCTTGGTCGGCGGTGCTGACTCGTGCGTACCCGATGATCGCCACTGATTCGATCCTGTCTCGTAATCCCGTTGATCTAACAGTTTTGAGACTAGGTGGTTATGAGACGGTTTTCAAGACAGTTGGAGAGTTTGTTTCCCCAGGACGGCCCGCAACCGGCCGGACCTGGTCTCAGTCGCAACAACCGTTCGTATTTGAGACACCCGTGAGGTGCGTAGTTCCAACTGACCGAGTGTGGCTAGGTGAGTCCTGCCGTTCCGCTAGGTGTGGGGGTTGGGACACGGGTAAGCCTGCCGGGCTGTGCACTCACCAGAGAGGGCACTGTCGAGGGTGGGCACTGCGCGGTGTACGTGGCGCATTGGGCGGTTGGTCCGGTGGTGACCTCTGCTGTACCCCAGGGGGGATAACCCCTGCCCCGGCCTCTGGGACCGGTGCGTTATGCGGCTCTCCGCTTGTGTACGGGTTTGGAGGTTTCAGGCTCGCTGTTCGACTGTTAGAACCTGGATGTAAAGCTCGACAGTGGAGTACTCGGCGGTGGACATGCCGTCGTCGGCCAGCGCGGCCAGCAGCAGGCGAGTTCGCAGTTCCCAGGCCAGATTTCGCACGGTCTCTCCCTTCCTCGATCCGATGCGGTCGTTCCGCACCGGCACACTCGCGACGCCCACCGGAGCGGTTCACACCAGACCTCCGCCCAGCACCCGGCCCGCGAGGCCGATCACCACCGGCACGATCCCCAGGCAGACGAAGGCCGGCAGGAAACACAGACCCAATGGGCCGCCGATCAATACCCCGGCCCGCTCCGCCCGCGCCGCGGCCGAATCCTCGGCCTCGGCCCGGCGCTGCTCCGCCAATTCGGCCACGGCAGTGGCCAGTCCGGCCCCGGACCGCGCCGACCGCCGTGCCATCCGTGCCAGCGCCCCCACCGCCGCGTCCGGGCAGCCGGCCGTCGCCTGCTCCCATGCGGTCACCGAATCCGCACCCAGCGCAAGGAGATCCGCCGCCCGCCGCAATACGCCACCCAATGGCTCGGCAGCACCCGCGGCCACCGCCCGCGCCGCTGCGGCGGCCGGGAGGCCCGCACGCAGACAAGCCGCGAACAGATCCAAAGTTCCTGCCGCATCCAGCGGATCGGCCGCAGGCCGCTTCTCTACCTCATCCCGGCCTCCCACCGACTCCACCTGCTGTAACCGCTGCCACCTGCGCGATCCGGCGACCCGTCCGGGCAGCATCAGCAGAGCGCAGGCACACATCAGCGCGGCCAGCGAAAACAGGTTCATGACTTCGCCTTTCCAGAGTTCGGGGCTCACCGCAGCACCTTTGCGGTGATGGCATCGGCCCAGAGCAGACCGGCACAGGTCAGGGCCACACCCAGTGGCAGGAGGAAAACACCTGCCGACGAAACGAAAAGCACGTGCAATGGCGCGGCGCCCATGAGCTGCCCCAGCAGGATGCCCAGCAACGGCAGCATCGCCAGCACCATGGCCGAGGCGCGCGCACCGGCAAGGGCAGCCCGGGTCCGCTCCCGAAATCTCTTGCGGCCCAGCAGATCCAGCCGCGCCGCCGAAAGCAGTTCCGCCAAGGCGAGACCGTGCCGCTCGGCGATCCGCCACGCATCGGCCACCCGCGACAAGTCCTGCGCCACCACCGCTTCCGGCCGCCGTAGCCCTTCCGCGCCCGATCCGCCCAACCGGCTGCGGGCCGCGCCGACCGCGAAGGCCCGCGACACTTCACCGCCGACCTCGCGAGCCGCCACCTCCGCAGCCGCACTCGGGTGAGCCCCGATCCGCAACTCACCGATCACCGCCTCCAGCCCCTCCAGCAGCTGCCCCGTCTCCGCGGCCCGCCGCCGATCCCGCACCGCACGCCGCCGTCGCAACCCCGCCGTCGCCGCCACCAGCCCCGCCGCAATCAGCGGCCCGAGCCCGACAACCAGCAGACTCGGCAGCGCCAGCACCGGCAACACCCGAATCACCAAGCCGGCCGTAGGCTTTCGAAGCCGGCGCGCACGGCGATACAGCCGCAGAAATCGCCGCCGTGCCGCAGGCGCGGGCAGGGCCACCAAAGCCAGCGCCAGACAGCCCAGCGCCGCACTCCCGCCATCGATCCCGGTACTCATCGACGGCCTCGCCGCATGGGAATCCCCGGCTGCGAAACCCCGGGATGACAGACACGCCGCCAGCCCGGCCTTAGCCCGGGCGGCTGGGTACGGCGCAGCCGAAAGAGTTTGTCGCACCGTTGATCCCGCGTGCCGCACGTGCACACACAGGCGGAGGAAGGTGCCTGAACGGACCTTCGCGGTCCGAATGCTGCCGACGGATGCAGTGGGGCCTCGGCACTCGAACCGGTTGGCTGCGGGATGGTCATGGCTTTGTCCTTTCGTCGAGAAGGTCGTTCAAAGGTCGAGCAGCAGGGGTTGGGTGGCCGGGATCGGCGGACCAGGCCGGAAGAATGTGGACCTGATCGTGAGTGCGGGTGACCA
The DNA here is from genome assembly GCF_044386975.1 of Nocardia sp. NPDC020380. NCBI lineage: Bacteria > Bacillati > Actinomycetota > Actinomycetes > Mycobacteriales > Nocardiaceae > Nocardia > Nocardia sp. NPDC020380. The sequence continues at coordinate 332,893 of NZ_JBIRVQ010000005.1, forward strand.
GGCCTATTTCGCGCAGCGTGCGGGCGCCGGTCGGGTGACGATGGACGTGCAGGATGACCTGGATGGCGGCGGCCAGCTGGCTGTGCAGGGCCGGGCGGGACATACCGCCCAGCGCCGCAAGAGCTTCCAGACGAGCGGGCACCTCCCGCGGGGAATTCGCGTGCACCGTACCGGCGCCGCCGTCGTGGCCGGTGTTCAAGGCCGTCAGAAGATCGACCACCTCGGCGCCGCGAACCTCGCCGACGACTATGCGGTCGGGACGCATGCGGAGGGCCTGGCGAACCAGATCGCGCACCGTGACCTCGCCTGCGCCTTCGACATTCGCGGGGCGGGCCACCAGACGGACCACATGTGGGTGTGGTGGAGCGAGTTCGGCCGCGTCCTCGACGCAGATGATCCGTTCGGCGGGATCGACCGTGGCGAGCAGGCCGGACAGGAGCGTGGTCTTACCCGCGCCGGTACCGCCCACCACGAGGAAGGCCAGGCGAGCTCGGATTATTCGCTCCAGCAGGGCTTTCGCCTCGGCGGGCATGGCGCCGGCCGCGGCCAGCGCGTCCAAGCCTTGAGTGGCGGGGCGCAGGATGCGCAGCGACAGGCACGTGCCGCCGTGCGCGATCGGAGACAGCACAGCGTGCAAACGGACGCCGAACGAATCGCCCAGGGCGGCTTCGGTTCCGGAGAGGCGCCCGTCCACCCAGGGCTGCGCGTCGTCGAGGCGACGTCCCGCCGAGAGCGCCAGCCGCTGCGCGAGCCGCCGCACCGCCGCTTCGTCGGGGAACCGCACCGAGGTGCGCCGCAGACCGTGCCCGCGATCCACCCACACCGCATCCGGTGCGGTGACCAGCACATCGGCCACTTCGGGATCGTGCAGCAGCGGTTCCAGCGCGCCCACGCCGGTCATCTCGGTCTGCAGCAGACGCAGCGCCCGCAGCAGATCGGTATCCCCCAGCACGCCACCGGCTTCCGCCCGAATGGCCGCTGCCACCTGCGCGGGATCCGGTGCGGAAGCGCTCTCGGCCAGCCGATCCCGCACCCGATCCAGCAGCTCCGCACTCACCAGCCCGCTCATGGCAGACCACTCGTCCCACGGTTCACGTGGACGCTCACCCGCTGATCCGAACATCGCGCTGTCCCGTCGGCCGACCACACACCCGGACGTTCGTCACTCGCGCCCCGGATCACGCGAGGCTCCGCCTGCGCGGCCGAGCGACGGACCACGCCGATCGACGCGCGCGCACCCAAGGGCAGCCCGGCAGACCGGGGCCGCCGCCGATCCGGTTGGCGGAATGGGCCGGTGGTCACCCGCACTCGCATCCACCAGCCGCCGGAGCCACCGGCCGGGTCGGTCGCTACCCGCACCCACAGCCATCGTGCGGACGGCCGTTGGACCGGCTCAGGTGTTGTCCGAGGGCTCATCGGAAGGCTCCCGAGGTGCGGACAGCGGATTCGGTTTCGTTGGGGTGCAGGCGAACAGGGCTGGGTGTGGTTCGCCGCCACCAAGTCGGCATGCTGGCCCGTGGTGGGTGCGGATTGGTCGAGAGCGCGGTGAGGATGGATTCGGCGGCCGCGCGGAGCGGAGTACGGCGGCGGACTGTGAGGCCCGTGCGCTCCAGCCGTTCCGGAAGGTGCGGCTGGGCGGGAAGGGCGGTCAGGAGCGGAAGGTGAAGGGTCTCGGCGATATCCGCGGCGCGCAATCCTCCCGGTGACGGTGTGCGAACGATCAAGTGCAGATTGGGGTTTCGGGCGGTGATGCGAGCCGACACGGATTCGGCGGCCGCCACGGCACGCAGGCGGGCCGGCACCAGCAGCACGATCAGATCGGCCGTTTCGAGGACGGTGTCGATGTGCGGGCCGCGGTCCGTGGAGAGATCACAGACGACGAGATCACCCGCTGACCGACCGGCCTCCAGCACCGAGCGGACGGCGGCCGGGCTGAGATCCGTTGCGGCCTGGCCCCTTCCGCAGGAGAGGACCGCGACACCGGCCGCGGCGGGCAAGGCCTCGTGCAGTGCGGGCGCGGCGACCCGTCCGTCCTCGATGACGAGATCGGGCCAGCGCAGGCCGGGTGACTTCTCCACGCCGAGCACGAGATCCAGCCCGCCGCCGGCGGGATCACAATCCACAAGCAGAGTGCGATCCCGGAAGTGCGCTGCGGCAGTGAGGGCTACGGCCGCCGCCAGGGTCGAGGTCCCGCAGCCGCCGCACGCGCCGGCCACAGCCACCACTGCGCCATCGGCGCGAACGCGACGGCCGTAGGTGGCGAACGACGCGATCAGCGTGTCGGCCGCGCCCGGCAGGACGAGAACCTGCTCGGCGCCCACTTCGGTGGCGGCCTGCCAGTCGAGCAAACTCGGCTCGCCGTCGGTAACCAGGAGAATCCCCGGACGACGGGGGTTTCCGGCGGACGCGCAGCTACGGGCCGCGGCGGTGTCGAGCACGATCACCGGTGCGGCCGTCCACAGATGGCGGCCGAGCGGTGGTGTGCGCTCGTCCAGTGATCGGTCGGCCGCGGCGGCTATGCGGCGGACCTCATCGCGCAGCCGGGGATCGGAGACCAGGGCGAGGGCCGGAAACCCGGCCGCAGCATCGGAGTTCATGCAGGTCAGAGTCCGCCTGCGAACAGCGCGAGGAAATCCCCACTTCGGCGAGTGTGGATAACACACGGCCTGTGGACAACTCGGGGAGGATGCGGAACCGCAGATCGGTCCGTAGATAGAGGACGGCCCCAGCCGGGGGGGGGAGGAGGCTGGGGCCGTCGGGGTTCAGCCCCGGGGGGTCGGGCTGAACACGCCTGGACCATGTCCAGGTAACGGCAATACTACACCCATGCCCTGCCAGGATTGCAAGTCCGTCCGGCGAGTCTTTTTCCTACGGTCACGGCCCGGCTTTCGGCTGGCTAACCCGATAGAAACCACCCGGTTCTGAGGTAACCGGCCACCGCCGGACCCGCGACATCGGGGCGAACCATATCCTGGACACGTGACAGCCGAACGCAGACGAGTCGCCGCCTTCTTCGATCTCGACAAGACGGTGATCGCCAGGTCGAGCGCCTTCGTGTTCAGCAAGCCGTTCCTGGATCAGGGTCTGCTCAGCCGGCGCGCCGTGCTGGAGAGCAGTTATGCCCATTTCCTGTTCCTCCTCTCCGGCGCCGACCACGACCAGATGGAACGCATGCGGGAGCACCTGACCAAGATGGTCGCGGGCTGGGATGTGGACCAGGTTCGCTCCATCGTGGCCGAGACCCTGCACGACATCGTGGATCCGCTCATCTACGCCGAGGCCGCGGATCTCATTGCGGACCACCGGATTCGGGGCCACGATGTAGTTATCGTCTCGGCTTCCGGTGAGGAGATGGTGGCGCCGATCGCGGCGGCGCTGGGCGCGGATCACTTCGCCGCCACTCGCATGGTCATCGAAAACGGTAAGTACGCAGGCGAAGTCGAGTTCTACTGCTACGGCGAGGGCAAGGTCGAGGCGATGAAACGCCTTGCCGTGCAATACGGTTACGATCTGGCGCGCTGTTACGCCTACTCGGATTCGGCCACCGATCTGCCGATGCTCACGGCGGTCGGGCATCCCACGGCCGTGAATCCGGATCGGAAGCTGCACCGGGAAGCCACCTCACGTGGCTGGCCGATTCTCACCTTCTCGAACCCGGTTTCGTTGTGGGCCAGGATTCCCGCCCCCTCCACCACGACGGTCGCGGCGAGCGTCGCCGTCGGTCTCGGCGCGGTGGCGATGGGAGCGCTGAGTTACCGCCTGCTGCGCCGCCGGCGCTGACGCCACGCCCGAACCGTAAAAGGCACGTGACACGCCGGATATTTGAATGTTTTCGCAGGTCTTGATGTGAGGCCGCTCACAGGGTAACAATGGATGCACGGAAGGACGGCAGGCCAAGATCGGATCGGAAGAGAAGATCCGACCTCCCGACCCACCCTTCCCAGCACGGACACCAGGCACCCACGCGGAGCACGCCGCGACAAGGGCACGAGTGTTGTGGGCCTGCGTTATCCGGGATTTCGACGGCGAGGGCCTCGCACCCATTGCGGGGATGAACCACCGGACCCCGGAGAGCTCGCCGAGGCCAGTACACAACCCGAGGAGCACGCTTGGTAACCGGGTAGTCCGTGCTAGCGGGCGGTGAGATCGCGACAGCGATTACGCCGCCCGCTTTGATGTGGATGACCAACTCTCGGAACTCGCGGCTCCACCTCCCTGCGCCGGGGCTTCGCCCCCGAACCCCCTGAAAGCCGTAGTGGCGCAGGGGATTATGGGGGTTTACGACCCAGGGGGATTACCCGTTGGCCGCGTCGGCGATCGAGCGGGCCTCGCGGGCACCGTCTTCGAGGGCGCCGCAGGTGTAGATGACCCAGCCGCCCACGCCTTCCACGGTGCCCATGCCGAATTGGGCGGCGGCGTCGAGGTAGGCGTCGCGGCGGCGGAGCCAGAAGACTTCGGGGACGCCGAGGCTGTGCGGGTCCAGGCCACTGGACACGGCGACCAGGCGGGAGGCGGCGCGGGCGACGATGCCGTCCGCGGTGCCGAAGGGGCGCAGGGCGAGCAGCTCGCCGTGCACGATGGCGGCGATGACGGGGGCGGGGGCCTTGGTGGTGAGGACCGTTTCCGAGAGCAGGGCCAGGCGTTCGGCGACGCCGGGGGCGGTACGCGGGCGGCCGAGGTGGGATTCGTCGTCGACCAGGCCGGCGGCGGCCAGCAGGTGCAGCCGGGCCAGGGCCTGCAGGGGAGCTCGCTGCCAGATGCCGACCAGGGTGTTGAGGGCGTCGCCGTCCAGGGCCTGTCCGACCCGCAGGGCGCCGGCCAGGATCGGGTCGTCGACGCGGCCGTCGGCGCCGGGCAGGTCGATGGATCCGCCCTCGATGGCGGCGGAGGATCGTGCCGCGCGGACGGCCGCCTCGGCGGCGGTGGTCGGCCAGCCGCGGCGGTTGGCCCGGTGCCGGTGCACTTCGGCGAGCGCGTCACGGGCCTTGTCGGCGGCGTCGCGCACACCGGGCAGGTCGACGAGGGGCTGCAGCGGGTCGGTCACGGAATACGAGGCTACTGGTGGGTACTCCGTCATCGGCCGTGGGATCGTGGGTGCGGGTCAGCCGACGAGGAGGTCGCGGCCGGGGATGGCCTCCAAGAGGCGCTGGGTGTACGGGGAACGGGGGTTGTCGAAGAGGTCTGCGGCGGGGGCGGATTCGACCACCTTGCCGTCCTGCATGACGAGGACGGAGTCGGCGATCTGGCGGACCACGGCCAGGTCGTGGGTGATGAAGAGGTAGGAGAGGCCGAGTTCGGCCTGCAGGGTGTTGAGCAGGGTGAGGATCTGGTCCTGCACGAGGACGTCCAGGGCGGAGACGGCCTCGTCGCAGACGATGAGTTCGGGTTCCAGGGCGAGGGCGCGGGCGATGGCGACGCGCTGGCGCTGGCCGCCGGAGAGTTCGCCCGGATAGCGGGCGGCGACCGAGCCGGGGAGGGCGACCAGGTCGAGGAGTTCGCGCACCCGGGCGTCGCGGGATTCGCGGGTGCCGATCCGGTGGGTGCGGAGGGGTTCGGCGATGGCGCGGTGGATGGAGTAGGTGGGATCCAGTGAGCCGTAGGGGTTCTGGAAGATCGGCTGGATGCGACGACGGAAGGCGAGCGGGGTTTTGCGGGACAGTTCGGTGACGTCCTCGCCGTCGAATTTCACGGAACCCGAAGTGGGCGCGGACAATCCGAGCACCATACTGGCGACGGTGCTCTTCCCGGACCCGGATTCGCCGACCAGGGCGGTGGTGGTGCCGCGGCACAGCCGGAACGAGACCTCCTCGGCCGCAGTGAATTCGGTGTGCTTCCAGGGCACGCTGCCGCGCATCCGGTACCGCTTGGTGAGGCGGTCGGCGACCACGATGTCGTTCGGTTCGTCGGGGGCTTCGGCGGCGGCGACGTCGACGGCGAGTTCCCGGTAGCCGGCGCGCCGCTTGGTGGTGGACTCGCGCTGGGCGGCGATGGACGGTGCGGCCTCCACCAGCCGGCGGGTGTATTCGTGGCGGGGTTCGCGCAGGATCTCCAGTGCCGGACCGGATTCCACCACGCGGCCGCGGTACATGACCACCAGGTGTTCGGCGCGTTCGGCGGCCAGGCCGAGGTCGTGGGTGATGTACAGGACGGCGGTGCCGAGTTCCCGGGTCAGTCCGTCGATGTGGTCGAGGATCTGGCGTTGCACGGTGACGTCGAGTGCGGAGGTGGGTTCGTCGGCGATCAGCAGTTTGGGTCGCGCGGACAGGCCGATGGCGATGAGCGCGCGCTGCCGCATGCCGCCCGAGTATTCGTGCGGGTATTGCCGGGCGCGGCGTTCGGCGTCCTTGAGGCCCGCTTCGGCGAGCAGTTCCACGGCGCGCTGCCGGGCGGCGGTGCCGCGCGCTATGCCGTTGGCGGCCAGGGTTTCCGAGACCTGGAAGCCGACCTTCCAGACCGGGTCGAGATTGGACATGGGGTCCTGGGGCACGAACCCGATGCCGTTGCCGCGCACCGCGACCAGGTCGGCGGTGGAGGCGCGGGCGAGTTCCTTGCCGTCGAAGCGGATGCTGCCGGATTCGACGCGGCCGGTGCCGGGCAGCAGGCCGATCACGGCGTGCGCGGTGGTGGATTTCCCGGATCCGGATTCACCCACGATGGCGACGGTCTGGCCGGGGTACACGGTGAGGTTGACGCCGCGGACGGCTTCGACCCGTTGCTCGCCGGCGCCGAAACATACGCGCAGATCCTCGATTTCGAGCAGTGGTCCGGTCATCGCCGCTCCTTCGGGTCGAGCGCGTCGCGCAGGGCGTCGCCGAGCATGATGAAGCCGAGCACCGTCAGCGCCAGTGCGGTGGCCGGGTAGAACAGGATGAGCGAGCCGGCGCGCAGCTGCCGCTGCCCGGCCGCGATATCGGCGCCCCACGATACGACGGTGGAGGGCAGTCCGACGCCGAGGAACGACAGCGTGGCCTCGGTGACGATGAAGACGCCCAGCGAGATGGTGGTCACCACGATGACCGGCCCGATCGCATTGGGTACGACGTGCCGCACCAGGATCCGGAAGCGGGAGACCCCGAGCGCGGTGGCGGCCAGCACGTAGTCGTTGCCCTTGGCGGCGATGACCGCGGCGCGGGCCGTGCGGGCCACCTGCGGCCAGGTGAAGGCCGCGAGAATGGCGATGACCACCCAGATGGTGCGATGCCCCGCGAGCTGCATGATGACGATGGCGGCGAGCATGAGCGGGATGGCGTACACGATCTCGGAGACGCGGGAGACGATCGAATCCAGCAGTCCCCCATAGAATCCCGCGAGCGCGCCGAGGGTGCCGCCGACGAACAGGAACAGCAGGGTGGCGCCGATGCCGGTGAGCACGGAGGCGCGGGCGCCGTAGATGGTGCGCGCGTAGATGTCGCAGCCCTGCAGGTCGTAGCCGAACCAGTGCTCCCGGCTCGGCGATCCGAGGCTGTTGTCCACCATGCAGAACCGCGGGTCCTGGCCGGTGAACAGGCTCGGGAAGGCCGCGACGAGCACGACCAGCAGGATGATGGCCACCGAGACCAGGAAGAGCGGTTTGCGCCGCAGCTGCCGCCAGGCGGAGCCCCAGAATCCGGCGGGTGTGCCCTGCACGACGACCCGGTCGGTGGTGACCACCTCGACGGCTTCCGGCGGGGCCACCCAGCGTTCCTGTCCGGGTCGCGTAAAACGCTGCGACTCAGCGATTTCGGTCATGTCGGCGCTCCCGTCAGGCATAGCGGATCCGAGGGTCGAGCACGGCGTACAGCAGGTCCACGATCAGGTTGGACAGCAGGAAGATGACGATCAGCGCGGTCACGAAGGACACCACGGTGGGCGCCTCGCCGCGCACCACGGCCTGATAGAGCGTGCCGCCGACGCCGGGGATGTTGAAGATGCCCTCGGTGACGATGGCGCCGCCCATGAGCGCGCCCAGGTCGGCGCCGACGAAGGTGACCACCGGGATGAGCGAGTTGCGCAGGATGTGCACGATCACCACGCGCCGCCGGCGCAGGCCCTTGGCGGTGGCGGTGCGCACGTAGTCGGCTTCCTTGTTCTCCGCCACCGAACTTCGCGTCAGCCGCAGCACATAGGCGAAGGACAGGGAGGCGAGTACCAGCGCGGGCATGATGAGCCGCGGGATGCTCACGTCCGAGCCGACGGTGACGGGTGCGATGTGCCAGGTGACGCCGAACAGGAACTGGGCGAGGAAGCCGATCACGAAGATGGGCATGGCGATCACGATGAGGCTCAGCACCAGCATGGTGGAGTCGAACCAGCCGCCCTTGCGCAGTCCGGCGATGACGCCGAAGAAGATGCCGAACACCGCCTCGAAGAACACCGCCAGCACCGACAGCCGCAGGGTGATCGGGAAGGCCCGCGCGAGCACCTCGCGCACCGGCCGGCCCGAGTAGGAGGTGCCGAAATCGAGGGTGAAGATGCCCTTGATGTAGTGCAGGTACTGCCACCAGAACGGTTTGTCCAGACCGTATTGCGCCTTCAGCTGCGCTTCCAGCGCCGGCGTGAGCGTGCGCTGCCCGGCCAGGGCGGTGACGGAGCCACCGGTGACCTTCCAGATCAGGAAGTAGATCAGCAGTGTCGCCCCGAAGAACACGGGGATCATCTGCAGCAGTCGACGAATTATGTACCAGGCCACCAGGTCACCTCAGCTCGATGTTCTCGAAGTCGGCCATGCCGTTCCAGGCTATGGCCACATTGCGGACGCGCTTGGAGTAACCGGCCGCCGCGGTGGTGTCGAAGAGCGGGATGATGGGCAGGTCGTGCAGTAGCGCGGTCTGGGCCTGCCCCACCAGCTTCCAGGAATCCTGTTCCGTGGGCGCGGCCTCGGCGGCGGCGATCAGCCGATCGAATTGCGGGTTCCGATACAGGGAGTCGTTGGTCGACGAGTCGGACAGGAAGTTGGGTTCCAGGAACTGCAGCATGGTGGGATAGTCGCCCTGCCAGCCGGATCGGAACGCCTTGCCGATGGTGCGGTGCACCACCTGATCACGCAGCACCTTGAAGGTCGGGTACGGCGCGCCTTCGGCATCGATGTGGAGGGTGTTGCGAATGCTGTTGGCCACGGCGTCGATCCACGCCTGGTGGCCGCCGTCGGCGTTGTAGGCGAGCTGCAGTTGCCCGCTCCAGGGCGCGATCCGGTTGGCCTGGTCCCACAGTTTCACGGCCTGGGCCGGGTTGTAGTCGAGGACCTCGGAGCCGGGCAGCTTCGGGTCGAAGCCGGGCAGGGCGCGAGAGGTGTAGTCGCGGGCGGGAACTCGGGTGCCGTGGAAGATCTTCTGCCCGATCTGCTCGCGATCGACGGCCATCGACACGGCCTGCCGGCGCAGTCGCCCTTCCTCGTCGCTGCCGAAGCGGGGCAGGTTCGGCTGGAAGCTGAGCCATTGGCTGTACGCGATGGGCGCCTCGACGGCGCGGTCGCCGAGGTCCTTCTGGAAGACGCCGATGGCGCTGTCGGGGACGACGTCGAGCACGTCCAGGTTGTCGGCCAGCAGGTCCGAGTAGGCGGCGTCCATGTTGGAGTAGAACACGAAGGTCAGACCCTTGTTCTTGGCCGGGCGGCCGCCCTGATAGTGCTCGTTGGGGACGACGGTCAGCTGGACGTCGTGCTGCCAGGCGTTGCCGTCGGCGAATCGGTAGGGGCCGTTGCCGATCGGATGTTGCCCGAACGCCTTCATGTCCTTGAAGGCGGCGGTGGGCAGCGGGTAGTAGGGCGCGTAGGCCAGGCGGGCGCGGAAGTCGATGGTCGGTGCGACCAGGTCCACCGTGAAGTGCAGGTCGTCGATCACCTTCAGGCCCGACATCGTTTGCGCGCGTGGCGGATCCGACTGCACGTCGTCGTAGCCGACGATCGGCTGATAGGTGTAGCTCTGCAGCTGGGCGTTGGTGACGAGGGCCCCGTAGTTCCACGCGTCCACGAAAGAGTGTGCGGTGACCGGTGTTCCGTCGCTGAAGGTCCAGCCGGGTTTCAGGGTGATGCGGTAGTGCTGTTCGTCGGTGGTGTCGATGGTTTGCGCGACCTCGTCGTGCAGGTTGCCCTTCGCGTCGATGTAGCGCAGTCCGGCGAAGAGCCGGTCCACGATGCGCCCGCCGCCGTTCTCGTTGGTATTCGAGGGAATCAGCGGGTTCTGGGGCTCGGTGCCGTTGACGGCGATCATGTTTCCGTAGGCCGGTGGGACGGAACATCCGGCCAGGACCGCCGCCGCGATCAGCGTGAGCACCGCGGCCAGTACGGAGATCCCTCTGATTCGCACGCGTTCTCCTGATCTTGGGCCGCCTTGAATGACTAGGGACAGTAACCATCAAGACCCCGATTGTCAGGGGTTCGAAACGCGGTTGTTCAGCTTGTTAGCAATACAGCAACATGACCGGCGCGCGATGCGAGATCAACCGCGCAAGTTGCTCAGTTCAGAAGCACGGCCGTTCATAATTCGGTCATAAGGGATCCGCCAAGGTGAACCGTCGAACGAGACACTTGATTACGACCCACATCACAGTCCGTTAGGGTCGAAAGTGGCCGCGGTCACCCCGCGGTCCGCACGCGAGAGAAGAAGAGACGAGATGACCGAAACCACCGCTGACCACCTGGATGCCTATCCACCGAGCGCTGAGTTCGCGGCCGCCGCCAACGGCGACGCGTCTCTCTACGACCGGGCCGCCTCCGATCGGGAGGCGTTCTGGGCCGAACAGGCGCAGCGGCTGCACTGGGCAGAGCCGTGGACCCGCGTCCTGGACTGGGATGACGCGCCCTTCGCCAAGTGGTTCGTCGACGGCAAGCTGAACGTCGCCTACAACTGCGTCGACCGGCACGTCCTGGACGGGCACGGCGACCAGGTCGCCATCCACTGGGAGGGCGAACCCGGCGATTCCCGCGACCTCACCTACGCCGATCTGCTGGCCGAGGTGTCCCGCGCCGCCAACTACTTCACCGAGCTGGGCCTGACCGCGGGCGACCGCGTCGCCATCTACATGCCGATGGTCCCCGAGGCCATCGTGGCCATGCTGGCCAGCGCCCGCCTGGGCCTGACCCATTCGGTGGTGTTCGCCGGCTTCTCCCCCAGCGCCCTGCGCCAGCGCGTCGACGACGCCGCGGCCCGCCTGGTCATCACCACCGACGGCCAGTGGCGGCGCGGTAACGCGGCCCCGCTCAAGGCGGCTGTGGACGAGGCGCTCGCCGAGGGTGAGCACACCGTCGAGCACGTACTGGTGGTGCAGCGCACCGGAATCGACGCCCCGATGGCCGAGGGCCGCGACGTGTGGTGGCACGAGACCGTCGCGAACGCCGCCCCCGAGCACGAGGCGCAGGCCTTCGACGCCGAGCACCCGCTGTTCATCCTCTACACCTCCGGCACCACCGGGAAGCCCAAGGGCATCCTGCACACCTCCGGCGGCTACCTGACCCAGGCGTCCTACACCCACAACTACGTCTTCGACCACAAGGCCGGACAGGACGTGTACTGGTGCACCGCCGATATCGGCTGGGTGACCGGGCATTCGTACATCGTGTACGGGCCGCTGTCGAACCGGGCCACGCAGGTCGTCTACGAGGGCACCCCCAACTTCCCCGATGAGCACCGGCACTGGCAGATCATCGAAAAGTACGGTGTCAGCATCTATTACACGGCGCCCACGCTGGTGCGCACGTTCATGAAGTGGGGCAGGGAGATTCCCGAGGCCCACAACCTGTCCAGCCTGCGGCTGCTGGGTTCGGTCGGCGAGCCGATCAACCCGGAGGCGTGGCGCTGGTACCGGGAAGTCATCGGCGGCAACCGGACTCCGATCGTGGACACCTGGTGGCAGACCGAGACCGGCGCCATCATGATCTCCCCGCTGCCGGGCGTGACCGCCGCCAAGCCGGGCGCGGCCATGACCCCGCTGCCGGGCATCTCGTCGAAAGTCGTTGACGAGGAAGGCCATCCGGTCCAGCTGGGCGAGACCGAGGCCAACGGGTACCTGGTGCTCGACGAGCCGTGGCCGTCGATGCTGCGCGGCATCTGGGGCGACAACGAGCGCTACAAGGAGACCTACTGGGCGCGGTACGCCGACAAGGGCTGGTACTTCGCCGGTGACGGCGCCAAGCTCGACAAGGACGGGGACCTCTGGGTGCTCGGGCGCGTCGACGACGTCATGAACGTCTCCGGGCACCGCATCTCCACCGCCGAGGTGGAGTCGGCGCTGGTCGGGCATCACCACGTGGCCGAGGCCGCGGTCGTGGGCGCCTCGGACGCGACGACCGGTCAGGGCATCGTGGCGTTCGTGATCCTGACCGCCGAGGCCGAGGACACGGGCGAGGAGCTGATCAAGGAGCTCAAGGCCGAGGTCTCCCGCGAGATCTCCCCGATCGCGCGCCCGCGGGAGATCCATGTGGTGCCGGAGCTGCCCAAGACCCGTTCGGGCAAGATCATGCGCCGTTTGCTGCGCGATGTGGCCGAAGGCCGCGAGCTCGGCGATACGTCGACCCTGGTCGATCCCAACGTGTTCGAAGCGATTCGGGCCGGGAAGGCGTAAAGCGCTCCGCCGCAAGACAAACGGCCTCCGCAACCTGGTTGCGGAGGCCGTTGTCGTTTCATGCATCAACACGCCGGTGTAAGACTCGCCGCAGCGACCCGTTAGGATTGCGTAAGGTGTGCCGGGAAGTCTGGTCGGCATGCGGTATGTGCCCGGCCCGCAACGGAGTGGTGTCGCACGCCGCAGGTTAGTCGCATGACCGACTGAAAGGTGCACCCGTGATTTCCCAGGTCCGCTCGGAGATAGTCCGCTACCTCAGAACCGAAACAGTCGGTGGCGCACTGCTTCTCATCGCGGCGGCGGGTGCGTTGCTGTGGGTCAACTCCCCGTGGGGCGCGAGCTACACGACGATGATCGACACCAAGCTCCCCATCCCGCCACTGCATCTCGACCTCACCCTCGCGGACTGGACCAAGGACGGGCTGCTCGCCCTCTTCTTCTTCGTCGCCGGACTCGAACTCAAACGCGAACTCGTGGTCGGTGAGCTGGCCGACCGCAAACGCGCCAGCCTGCCCATCCTGGCCGCCATCGGCGGCGTCGTCGTGCCCGCGCTCATCGCGCTCGGCGTCGGCTGGGGCGTGGACGGCATGGACCGCGGCTGGGCCATCCCGGTGGCCACCGACATCGCCTTCGCACTCGCCGTGCTGGCCCTCACCGGCTCGCGCATCCCCGCCAGCGCCCGCGTCTTCCTGCTCAGCCTGGCCGTGGTGGACGACCTCATCGCCATCATCCTCATCGCCGTCCTCTTCACCACCACGCTGAAGATGGTGTGGCTGCTGGTGGCGGTGCTGTGCTTCGCGGGCTGGGCGCTGGCGCAGCACAAGCGGATCGGGACCCCGTTCGTGTATGTGCCACTGGCCCTGGTGGCCTGGTACGGCCTGCACGAGGCGGGCATCCATCCGACCCTGGCCGGCGTGATCTGCGGTCTGCTCACCCGGGTGCGGCCCGATCCGGACGAGGACGAGCACTGTGTGCCCGCCACTCATCTCGAGCATGTCTTCCAGCCCATCTCGGCGGCGCTGTGCGTACCGCTGTTCGCGCTCTTCGCTTCCGGCGTGACGCTCAACTCGCAGGTGTTCTCCGAACTGTTCACCGATCGCTTGGCACTGTCCGTCGTGCTCGGCCTGCTGGTCGGAAAAACGCTGGGCATCTTCGGATTCAGCTGGGCCGCTGTGCGGCTCGGCATCGCCGAACGACCCAACGATCTCGGTAACCGGGACATGTTCGCCCTGTCGGTACTGGGCGCGATCGGCTTCACGGTTAGCCTTCTGGTGGCAGAACTCGCTCTGGAAGGCGTCGGCGACGGATCCGAGGCAGAACTCGCAAAAGCGGCGGTGTTGCTCACGTCTTTGGCGGCTTCCCTGGCGGGTTCGGCGCTACTGTTGCGTCGGGGCCGTGCCCACCAGGCACGACGTGACGAGCGAGCACTGCAGAATCAAGAGTGAGACGACCGGACAGAGCCGGGACATGGAGAAGGGTCGAGCAATTGAGCTTCACACAGGGCGGTAACGGGCAGAACGGGGACCGCACCCGCACCATTACCTCGATTCCGTTGTCCGATGTCGATGCGCACGCCTCGGCGACCATCGGCAGCCTGGTGCGCGACGCCACCGAGCAGATGTCGACGCTGGTACGCGCCGAGGTCGAGCTCGCCAAGTCCGAGGTGACCGGCGAGATCAAGAAGGGCCTGCAGGGCAGCGTCTTCTTCATCCTGGCGCTGACCATCCTGCTGTTCAGCTCGTTCTTCTTTTTCTTCTTCCTCGCCGAACTGCTCGATGTGTGGCTGTACCGCTGGGCCGCCTTCCTGGTCGTGTTCCTGCTCATGATCGCCGCGGCCGCCGGCTGCGGCGTGCTCGGCTGGCTCAAGGTCCGCAAGCTGCGCGCGCCGGAGCGGACCATCGAATCGCTCAAGGAGGCGAAGACCCTGCTGCCCAGTGGTTTCGGTCACTCCGACGAGCAGACCATCGACATCGACGCCGTCACCCGCGCCGCCGCTGCCGAAGCCAGCAAGCCCCGGACCTAGACCTTCGATTACGCTCCATCGGCGTGTCGTCGAATTCGCAGCCGGATCCGTCCGCAGTCCGCTACGACGGACCGTGGACCCATCGCGATGTGCATGCCAACGGCATTCGCTTCCATGTGGTCGAGGCCGTCCCCGCCAGCGGGGCGGCCTACGCGGAGCCGGGTACCCCCCTCGTCGTGCTGCTGCACGGCTTCGGCGACTTCTGGTGGTCCTGGCGCCACCAGCTGACTGGACTGGCCGAACGCGGCTACCGCACGGTGGCCGTGGACCTGCGCGGCTACGGCGACAGCGACAAACCACCCCGCGGCTACGACGGCTGGACGCTCGCCGGTGACATCGCCGGACTCATCCGCGCGCTCGGGCACACCGATGCCACACTCGTCGGCCATGCCGAGGGCGGGCTGGTGTGCTGGGCGACCGCGGTGCTGCATCCGCGGCTGGTGCGATCCATCGCCTTGGTCAGCTCACCGCATCCGGTGGCGCTGAAGCGGGCGATATTGCGCGACAAGCGACAGCGGGCCGCGTACCTGCCGGACTTCCTGCGCTATCAGGTTCCCCGCTATGCGGAGAACCTGCTCACCAAGCACAGCGGGTTCGAGATCGAACGGCTGCTGCGCGAGCGGGCCGGTGAACAGTGGGCCGGCACAGCCGAATTCATGGACACCGCGCGGCGCATGCGGACCGCCATCCGGATTCCCGGCGCGGCACACTGTGCCCTGGAATATCAGCGCTGGGCCTTCCGTAGCCAATGGCGGCCGGACGGCGCGCGATTCATGTCGGCCATGCGGGAACCCGTTCGCATCCCGGTGCTTTCGATGTACGGGGATCGTGACCCGTACATGCTGGCCGGCACCCTCCGCCGGGGGCAGGAACTCTCCCCCGAGCGGCAGCTGGTCGCCGTGCCCGGCGCGGGACACTTTGCGCACCAGGAGAACCCGGAGACGGTCACCGCCGAGATCGCCAAACTCCTGGGCTAAGCGGGCAGGATTCACCAGCGCCACGAACATGGCGAGGGCGCCCGGTCCGTTTCGACCGGGCGCCCTCGCCATTTCTTCCGTTCAGTGCCTCAGCTCAGCACGCAGCTGCCGGTGCTCACCGGGGCCGAAGCGCCCGCCGCCGCATTGATTTCCGGCCGCACCTCGTTGAGCGTCAGCACGTAACCGGTATCGCTGTCGGTGACCGCCGCGCCGAACACCACGCCCAGCAGGTTGCCGTTGGTGTCCACCAGCGGGCCGCCCGAGTTGCCGGCCAGCACCTGCCCGCGGATCGTGTACACCTCACGCTCCACGTTCGCGTCGCGATAGATGTTCGGGCCCTTGAGATCCAGCGTCTCGCGGACACGCGCCGCACTCGCGGTGTAGCGGCCGCCGCCCGGGTAACCGAGCACGATGGCGCTCTCACCCGACGTTGCGGCGCTCTGCGCCAGCGGGACCACCGGTTCGCCGAGCCCCGGCACCGCCAGGATGGCGATGTCCACGGACGGGTCGAAGAGCACCACGGTGGCGTTCAGCGATCCGTGCGCGGTGTCCACGGTCAGGCTGTTGGTGCCCGCGACCACGTGCGCATTGGTCATGATGCGCTCCGGCGCGACCACGAAGCCCGAACCCTCCAGCTGCCGGTTGCAGCTCGGCGCCAGGCCGCGGATGCGCAGCACCTGCGGCTGCAGCGACTGCGCCACCGGCAGTTGCAGCACGCTCGGATCCGGCGGATCCACCGCCGCGATCGGTACCCGTCCGAACGGGCCGATCACGTCCGGCAGCCCGGAAGTATTGAGCAGGTTGGAGAATTCGTTGGGCACCCGGCGCAACCAGTTGGGCGCCACCCGGTCCACATTGATGAGGACCTGAGAGTTCTTGACCGCGGCCGCGATTCCCGGCTGCGAGGAGTTGGTCAGCGGCAGGGCCAGCAGCCACGCCACCGCCAATACCGCCACGGCCTGCAGGCCGGCGCCCACCACGCTGTCCAGGCTGCGGGTGAACGGGTCCCGCATATTGCTGCGCGCGGCCCGGCCCAGCACCATGCCCGCCACCTCGCCGACGATCACCAGCGCCACGATGAGCAGCACGCCCACCAGCACCCGGCTGCGGCCCTCACCGAGGTGGATGAGGATGTGCGGCGCGATCAGAATGCCTGCCACGGCGCCCAATACGACGCCTAGGAACGCCAGGAACGACGCCACCGCGCCCTGCCGCCACCCCGAGGTGGCCGCCAGCAACGCGAGAATGATGATTCCGAGGTCGAGCCAGCCCGAGGCGCTCATAACGTCATCCCTACCGCGGCCAAGGAGGCCTGCAGATCACGTACGTCGTGATGATCCCATTCCTTTTCCCACCCCGAGACCGCGAGCAGCCCGGCGAGCACGCCCGCGGTGAAACCCCACACCAACATGCCGTCCGCCGCGAACGCCGGGCCACGATAGCCCAGCGGATGCCGCACCACGAACCGATTGGCCGGGTCGATGAGCTCCGACAGCGGCACCCGCGCCACGCGCGACGCCTCGGTCTCGCTCACCACCCCCACTTCGCCCGGCGTACGCCAGTAGGCGACCACCGGGGTCACATCGAACCGCGACGGCGGCACGAAGATCTTGGGTAGCAGCGCGAGCGGCTCCACGCCGCCCGGATCCAGGCCGGTCTCCTCCTGCGCCTCGCGCAGCGCGGTGCTGACCGGGCCGTCGTCCTCCGGTTCCACGCCACCGCCCGGGAAGGCCACCTGGCCGCTGTGCTGGCGCAGGGTAGCGGCCCGCTGGGTCAGCAGCACGTCCGCGTCGGCGGGCAGCCCGCCCTGCGCGTTCGGGTCCGCGTCCGGCGAGCCGCCGAACAGCACCAGCACCGCCGCCTCCCGCGCCGGGGTGACGGCCGCGGCGAAGCGCTGCATGGCGTTTCGCCGCAGTACCGGATTCACTCCGGTGGGGTCGGCCGGATCATGCTCGGCCACACCGCGCAGCCACGCCGGAATCCCATCGGTCGACGCCTCGAGTCTCATGCCCACACTCCCAGGAAAGCCCATCTCACCGCTCCCCGGTGTTTGCTGACAGCGGCGAAGCGGCGCATACAGTTTCGCCGCCGCACCGAAATCGTGTCGGGCGACCCGCCGTTCACGCGCGCACTCCCAGTTCCGCGGCGACCGTATCGGCGATGTCCTGCACGCTGCCGAACGGGCGCACCACGACCTTCGCCACGGTGCCGTCGGCGCGCAGCAGCACCGAGATCGGCAGTACGGCGGGTGCGTGAACGGCGGTGCGCACCTTGGTATTCGCGTCCTCCACGCCCGGCAGATGGATGCCGAGGCCGCTCAACCGGGACAGGCCCTTGGCGGCGCCGGGATCACTGTGCACGGTGAGCACCGTCACGGCGCCGCGGGCCTGTTCGGAAAACTGTTGCAGCAGCGGCAGTTCCTCCGCGCACGGCCCGCACCAGTAGGCCCACAGGTTGAGCACCGCGGGCTTGCCGGCCAGCGCGGCAACCAGATCCACCGGGCGGCCGTCGGACAGGCAGTCGAGAGTGATGCCGCGCAGGGGACTGTCCCCCACCGGCGCCCCACTCGGAGCCGGGCAGGGCGCGAGCGCCGCCGCGGCCCGATCGGCAGCCGACACCTGCTCCTCGGCAGGCGCCGTCGGCACCTCGGAGGCGAGTATCGACGCCGCGCTGTCGTGACTGCGATGCAGCAACGGCCACAGCGCCACCACCAGCGCGACGACCACGATCACCGCCACCACCGCCCACCGCCACCGCGCGCTGCCGCTCACTGTGGTGGGGTCGGTCGGGTCTTCTCCGCTCGAAGCGTCCGGGCTCACAGCCCCACCAGGCCGAGCAGATGCTCGGTCTCCGGCCCCTTGACCAGTTTGGCGGCGGTGACCGGATCGGTCGGGCCCTCGCCGAAGGACGGGCAGTCCTTGGCCAGCAGGCAGGCGCCGCAGGCGGGCTTGCGCGCGTGGCAGACGCGGCGGCCGTGGAAGATCACCCGATGCGAGAGCATCGTCCAGTCGCGGCGCTCGATGAGCTCGCCGACGATGTGCTCGACCTTCACCGGATCCTCTTCGGTGGTCCAGCCCCAGCGCCGGACCAGCCGGCCGAAATGGGTGTCGACGGTGATGCCCGGCACGTCGAAGGCGTTGCCGAGAATGACATTGGCGGTCTTGCGGCCGATGCCCGGCAGCGTGACCAGCTCGTCCAGGGTGGACGGCAATTCGCCGTCGAAGCGCTCGACCAGCTCCTGGCCCAGGCCGATCAGCGAATTCGCCTTGTTGCGGTAGAAGCCGGTCGGCCGGATGTACTCCTCGAGTTCCGCGCGGTTGGCTTCGGCATATCCGCGGGCGTCGCGGTACTTCACGAACAGCGCCGGTGTGGTCTGATTCACACGCACGTCCGTGCATTGCGCGGAAAGGATTGTCGCCACAGCCAATTCGAGCGGATTCGTGAAGTCGAGTTCGCAGTGCGCGTCCGGAAATGCCAGGGCCAGCTCACGGTTCATCCGGCGCGCCCGGCGCACCAGACCCAGCCGTGTCTCCTTCGCGAACTTCGCTTTGACCTTGGCAGACCCGCCCGCGGCCGGAGCCGCGGCAGTCTTCGCGGCCGCTTTGGTTGTCGCATTGGATGCCGCGCCGGCTGCCGCGTTGGATTCGGTGACACGCACCCGTCCACCTTACGGAACCGGATCGTGCCGACAACCGGCCCGACTACCCGCCGTGTTCCATCTGAGACCTTCTCCGTGTTTACTCACCCCTATGCAAGGACTCGCTGTGGTGCTGTTTCCGATAGCGCTGATGCTGTTCGCGTTGGTGATGGAACGGGTCGAGAATCGGCTGCGGAAGCTGCTCGAGCCGGACCCGGAGGTCCAGCAGTACCTCGATCGAGCCACGAATGCCGAGGTCAGTGACCTGACCAAACTGGGGTTGCCCGCCGCGGCGGCGCGTCCCCGGCGAGCTCGGCCCGCCGCCAAGGGCATGGACGTCGCACAAGCGAGCTAGCTCCGGGCTCGCCCACGACGGATCCCCCGGCCACCGGCCGGAAACGGACTTCTTTCGCAATCGTCATTTCGCAGCCTGCGCGGCGTGTCGTAAGTTTGAAGTTCGCGTGTCGCAAATCCGCTCTATGCGTGTCGCGTACTGGGCTTCCAAGTGACCGAGAATGAGCTCGGCGCGTGGTGTCTATCACTACCCGGCGGTATTGCAAAGTAGACTGCACTGTCGGCCGAGTCGTTTCGGTCCAGGACAGAGCCATTTCCCATAAGGAGCACATTCGTGGACGAGGCCCTCGCCAGAGCAGGCATCTTCCAAGGCGTAGAGCCCACCGCGGTGGCGGCTCTCGCCAAACAGCTGCAGCCCGTT
Source organism: Nocardia sp. NPDC020380 (assembly GCF_044386975.1). Lineage (NCBI taxonomy): Bacteria > Bacillati > Actinomycetota > Actinomycetes > Mycobacteriales > Nocardiaceae > Nocardia > Nocardia sp. NPDC020380. The sequence continues at coordinate 352,782 of NZ_JBIRVQ010000005.1, forward strand.
GACTTCCCGCGCGGCCACGTGATCTTCAACGAGGGGGAGCCGGGCGACCGGCTCTACATCATCACCTCGGGCAAGGTGAAGATCGGCCGCAGGTCCCCTGACGGTCGTGAAAACCTGCTCACGATCATGGGTCCGTCGGATATGTTCGGCGAGCTGTCGATCTTCGACCCGGGTCCGCGGACCTCGACGGCCACCACCGTCACCGAGGTCAGAGCGGTCACCATGGACCGTGACGCCCTCAAGTCGTGGATCGACCAGCGTCCGGAGATCGCCGAGCAGCTGCTTCGCGTGCTCGCGCGGCGCCTGCGCCGCACCAACAACAACCTCGCGGACCTCATCTTCACCGATGTCCCGGGCCGTGTCGCCAAGGCGCTGCTGCAGCTCGCACAGCGGTTCGGCACCCAGGAGGCGGGCGCGCTGCGCGTGACCCACGACCTCACCCAGGAGGAGATCGCCCAGCTGGTCGGCGCCTCCCGCGAAACCGTGAACAAGGCGCTCGCCGACTTCGCGCACCGCGGCTGGCTGCGACTCGAGGGCAAGAGCGTGCTCATCTCCGACTCGGAGCGCCTGGCCCGCCGAGCGCGATAAACAACTCTCGGGAGCTCTCGGGGGCAAGCCCCTGAAACCCCAAGAACGATAAAGGGACCGTGCTGTCCTCACCGATAGTGAGGACAGCACGGTCCCTTTCGCGTGTTCAGCCGTGCGAACGCAGGTAGGCCAGTTGGGCTTTCACCGAGCTGGCCGCGGCGGGCCAGAGGGTCTTGGGGACGTCGGCGTAGACGTGCGCGACGATCTGCAGCGTCTTGGCGTTCGGGCCGAGTTTCCCGAGGGCATCGCGGACCTGCTGGAGGCGCTCCTCGCGGTGCTGAATGTAGAAGCGCAGCACCGGTTCCGCATCGGGGTGGTCGGGGCCGTGAGCGGGCAGCAGGGCCCGTCCCTTGCCCGCGTCCAGCAGCTTGCCGAGCGAGTCCAGGTAGTCGGCGAGGGCGCCGTCGCGGGATTCGAGGACGGTGGTGCCGCTGCCGAGGACGGTGTCACCGGTGAGCAGCAGGCGTTCGTCGTCCGGGCCGTCGACGAGGAAACTGACCGAGTCGGTGGTGTGGCCGGGAGTCGCGAGGACCGTGATGCGCAGGCCCGCTTCCTCGATCACCTCACCGTCGGTGAGGGCGGTGCCGGAGCCGCGCAGGAAATCGGATTCGACCGCGCGGACCGGGGTTCCGGTGGCCTTCACCAGGCGGTCGATGCCGCCGGTGTGGTCGTGATGGTGGTGCGTGATGAGGGTGAGCGTGATCTCGCCGCCCGTGGCGCGCACGAGTTCCTCGGTGTGCTTGCGGTCCTTGGGGCCCGGATCGACGAGCACGTAGGCGGTGCTGCCGGGGGCGCGGAGCAGCCAGGTGTTGGTGCCCTCCAGCGTCATTCCGCTGGGATTGTCGGCCAGCACGACTCCGGCGGAGGGGGTGACCTGCCGCAGTTGCTCGTATGCGGGATGAGTGAGGGTCATGCTCTTGTCCTAATGCACGGCGCGCGGTGCGTCCAGCCTTGAACGCACCGCGCTTGCTTTGTACGCCAAGCTCTTTCAGCGCACCTCGGCGATGAGTTCAACCTCGACGGGGGTGTTCTTGGGCAGTTCGGAGACGCCGACGGCGGAGCGCGCGTGCACGCCCGCGTCGCCGAAGACCTCACCGAGGAATTCGGAGGCGCCGTTGATCACCAGCGGCTGATCGCCGTAACCCGGTGCGGAGGCGACGAATCCGACGACCTTCACGATGCGCACGACATCGTCGAGCCCGACCAGTCCGTGAATGGCGGCCAGCGCGTTGAGCGCGCACAGCTCGGCCAGTTCGGCGCCCTGCTCGGTGGCGACCTCGGCGCCCAGCTTGCCGGTGGCGGGCAGCTGCCCGTTCACGAACGGCAGCTGGCCGGAGGTGTAGACGAGGTTGCCGGTCCGCACGGCCGGAATGTACGCCGCGACCGGGGCGGGCACGGACGGCAGTTCCAGGCCGAGCTTCTTCAGGTTCTCCGCCCAGGCGGTGGCGGCGGCCATCAGTTCTTGGCTCGCTTCAGGTAGGCGACATGCTGCTCGCCGGTCGGGCCGGGCAGCACGGTGACGAGTTCCCAGCCGTCGGAACCCCACTGGTCCAGGATGGCCTTGGTCGCATGGGTCAACAGCGGCACCGTGGCGTACTCCCACTTGGTCACATCACTCATGCTGGGAGATTAGCCCTCGGAGTGGTTTCCCCAGTACCCCAGGCCCTCCGAGTACGCTCCCCTATCGGGAAATACACATTTCCAGAGTGGTGTATCAGACAGTTGCGGAGTCCTGTGGGCGAGAACCAGGAACGAGTTATAGAGTCGCGAGCGTGGGAGTACCGATAGCTGTGCCCGTTTCGGTTGAGCCGGGGGTCGAAGCAGGGTGGCCGGAGCGGGCGGACAAGGCCCGCCTGCATTACGTTTCCGGCAAAGGGGGGACCGGTAAGTCGACGGTCGCGGCAGCATTGGCGCTCGCGCTGGCCGCCGGCGGGCGGCGTGTCCTGCTGGTGGAGGTCGAGGGCCGGCAGTCCATTGCCCAGCTGTTCGATCTGCCGCCGTTGCCGCCCACCGAGACTCGCATCGCCGCCGCGGACGGGGGCGGTGAAGTGGTGGCGCTGGCGCTGGATGTCGAACACGCCTTCCTGGAGTACCTGGACATGTTCTACAACCTCGGTTTCGCCGGTCGCGCCATGCGTCGGGTCGGCGCCATCGAGTTCGTCACCACCATCGCGCCGGGACTCCGGGACGTCATCCTCACCGGCAAGATCAAGGAATGCGCGGTGCGCGTCGACAAGTCCGGAAAGCCGGTCTACGACGAGATCGTCATCGACGCCCCTCCGACGGGGCGCATCGCCGCCTTCCTGGACGTCACCCAGGCGATGGCCGAGATCGCGGGCGGCGGCCCCATCGCCTCTCAGGCCGTGGGGGTTTCGAAGCTGCTGCACTCCGAGCAGACCATGATCCACCTGGTGACATTGCTGGAGGCGCTGCCGGTGCAGGAGACCGCCGACGCCGTCGCGGAACTCACCGCCAACGACCTCAATATCGGCACGGTCATCGTGAACCGCGCGAGCGAGGGCTATCTGCCGAAGCCGGTGCGCGAGCGCGCCGCCGCCGGCGAGGTCGACACGGACGCGCTGCGGACGGGACTCGCCGAGGCCGGAATCGCCCTGTCCGAGGCCGACTTCCAGGGCCTGGTGGCCGAGACCGTGGAGCATTCGGCCCGCCTGCACGCGCAGGACGAGAACGCCGCGGATCTGGCGCAGGTGAACATTTCCCGTCTCTACCTGCCGTCGCTGGCCGACGGCATGGATCTGGGCGGGCTCTACGAGCTCGCCGAAGTTCTCGCGGCGCAGGGGGTCCGCTAGTCATGATCGTTCCGGCAGGCGTTGTCCCCCTGGACATTTCGAAGATCATCGCCGATCCGTCGGCCCGCATCGTGGTGTGCTGCGGCTCCGGCGGGGTCGGCAAGACCACCACGGCCGCGGCGCTGGCGCTGCGCGCGGCCGAGTCGGGCCGCAAGGTCGTGGTGCTGACCATCGACCCGGCGCGCCGGCTGGCACAGTCGCTGGGCGTGTCCGATCTCGGAAACACGCCGCAGAAGGTCGAACTCGGCCCGGAGGCCAAGGGCGAGCTCTTCGCCATGATGCTGAACATGCGCCGCACCTTCGACGAGATGGTGCTGGAGCACACCACTCCGGAGAAGGCCGAGCAGATCTTCGCCAATCCGATCTACCAGACCGTGGCGTCCTCCTTCGGTGGCACGCAGGAATACATGGCCATGGAGAAGCTGGGTCAGCTCGCCGGCAAGCGCGAGTGGGATCTGATCGTCGTCGACACGCCCCCGTCGCGGAACGCGCTGGACTTCCTGGACGCGCCGAAGCGGCTCGGGAACTTCCTGAACGGCAAGATGATTCGCGTCATCATGGCGCCGGGCCGCGGGGTCGGGAAGCTGGTGGCGGGCGCGATGAGCCTGGCGCTGCGCGGGGTCTCGACCATCGTGGGCGGGCAGTTGCTGAAGGACGCGTCGCTGTTCCTGCAGTCGCTGGAGTCCATGTTCGGTGGTTTCCAGGATCGCGCGGATCGCACCTACGCCATGCTGTCCCGGCCCGGCACCCACTTCATCGTGGTGGCGGCGGCCGAGACGGATGCGCTGCGCGAGGCGTCGTTCTTCGTGGATCGGCTGTCGACGGACAAGATGCCGCTGGCGGGTCTGGTGCTGAATCGCACGCATCCGGTGCTGAGTTCGCTGTCGGTGGAGCAGGCGCAGGTGGCCGCAGACCGTCTGGCCCCCGAGACACCGGTGAACGGTAAAGGCGGCGCGCAGGGCGACACGCCCGAGACGCCGGAGGCTCTCACCGCCGCCGTGTTGCGGATTCACGCGCATCGGGCGGCGACCGCGAAGCGGGAACAGCATCTGCTGCACCGGTTCACGGGTGCGCATCCGAGCGTGCCGATCGCGGCGGTCACGGCGCTGCCGTTCGAGGTCGCTGACCTGGAGGCGTTGCGCGCGGTGGGCGATCAACTCGCCGAGGCGGGCGCGGCCCGATCGGCTTAGCGACAAGGCCCCTTCCCTTGCGGGCCTCGCACCGGAATGTTTCCGGATGAAACCTCCGGAAAGGAGTGTTTCGCCCGGCTTGTCCCTGAAAACGGATCGAGCCCGCTCGAAGCGGGCTCGATCCGTTCTGCTTTCGGGGATACTTGGCTACATCGCTACTTTCTGCGCTCGCTGGACTCGGAAGAAGTCGGACCAGCTGGTTACCTCAGGATGCTGCTTGAGCAGCGCACGGCGCTGCCGCTCGGTCATGCCGCCCCACACACCGAACTCCACACGGTTGTCCAGGGCGTCCGCCCCGCACTCCATCAGCACCGGGCAATGCCGGCAGATGGTCGCTGCCTTGCGCTGTGCCGCGCCACGCACGAACAGCTGGTCGGGATCTACTTCCTTGCATCGGGCCTGGGAAACCCAGGCGATTCTCGCTTCGGCCTGCTCTACGTCCAATCGAGCGATGGGGGTAGTCATATGCATTTGGTGTGCCCCTTTGCAGTCCGAACACCGGGTCACGGCGCTCCAGAATCGCGTGCAGCGCGCAGTTACCCAACCCCACTGCGAACTGCACCACATTCCACTTTGAGTGTTAGCTCTATCACACTGGGTTCTCAATCTAGGTAATGGTGTGCGGCCTGCGCAAGACCGTCCCGAGATTTTCTGGTACGTCCGTCCATGCATTCGAGACATGGAACCGGGCAGTCCGTCTCTTTCAGGACGAATGGACACCCGCGCCACGCGGACACCGACTGCCAGAAAGGGCAATTAGGCTAGGGGCCGTGCCGATCACACGAACGCTCTGGAGACTGGCCGGCAGCTGCGTCCTGGCCGCCGTGCTTCTCGCCGGACTGCTGTTCCCGCTTGCCGGCGGGTTCGGCTTCATCTCCAACCGAGCAGCCGACGCCGTCGACAATGTCTCCGCGGAACTCGTGGAAGGCACCGTGCCCGCGGTGTCGACCATGGTCGACGCGAACGGCACACCGTTCGCCTGGCTGTACGAGCAGCGCCGCTTCGAAGTACCCAGCGACAAGATCGCCAACGACATGAAGCTCGCGCTCGTGTCGGTGGAGGACCGTCGCTTCGCCGAACACCACGGTGTGGACTGGCAGGGCACGTTCCGCGCCTTCCTCAAGAACACCTCCGACGGGGGAATCCAGCAGGGTGGCTCCACCATCGACCAGCAGTACGTGAAGAACTACCTGCTGCTCGTGGTGGCCAAGACCGATGCCGAGCGCCGCGCCGCCATCGAGACCACGCCCGCGCGCAAGATCCGCGAGATCCGCATGGCGCTGACGCTCGACAAGCAGCTCACCAAGGACGAGATCCTCACCCGCTACCTGAACCTGGTCTCGTTCGGCAACGGCTCCTACGGGATCCAGGACGCCGCGCAGACCTACTTCGGCGTGGACGCCAAGGACCTCACCATGGTGCAGGCCGCCATGCTGGCCGGCATGGTGCAGTCCAGCTCCAAGCTGAACCCGTACACCAACCCGCAGGGCGTGCTGGAACGCCGGAACACGGTGTTCGACACGCTGATTGCGAACGTGCCGAGCCGCGCCGACGAGTTCCGCCAGGACAAGACCCAGCCGCTCGGCGTGCTGCCCGAGCCGAAGAGCCTGCCCAGTGGCTGCATCGCCGCCAACGACCGCGGCTTCTTCTGCGACTACGCCCTGCAGTACCTGGCCGACGCGGGCATCAGCCGCGACCAGATCAGCCGCGGCGGCTACCTGATTCGCACCACCCTGGACCCCGCGGTGCAGGACTCGGTGCGCAATTCGCTGGTCGCCAACGCCGACCCGAATCTCGACGACATCGCCGAGGTCATGAATATCATCGCGCCGGGCCAGGATTCGCATCCGGTACTCGCCATGGGGTCCAGCCGCGTCTACGGGCTGGACGCGAACGCGCACCAAACCGTGCAGCCGCAACCGTATTCGATGGTCGGTGACGGCGCGGGCTCGATCTTCAAGATCTTCACCACGGCCGCGGCCATGGAGAAGGGGCTCGGCACCAGCGCACAACTCGACGTGCCCGGGTCGTTCCAGGCCAAGGGCATGGGTAATTCGGATTCGCCGGGCTGTCCCGCCGAGACCTACTGCGTCAAGAACGCGGGCAACTACAAGTCGCCGATGTCGGTGACCGAGGCGCTCGCCACCTCGCCGAACACGGCCTTCGTCAAGCTGATCCAGGCCGTGGGTGTGACGCCGACCGTGGACATGGCGGTCCGGCTGGGGCTGCGCTCGTACACGCTGCCGGGGACGTCCGGCAACGGCAATCAGAGCCTGGCCGACATGGTGAAGAGCCAGAACCTGGGTTCGTTCACGCTGGGCCCGCTGGCGGTCAATCCGCTCGAACTGTCGAATGTGGCTGCGACACTGGCCTCCGGTGGCAAATGGTGCCCGCCCACGCCGATCAAGGAAGTGCTGGACCGCAACGGCAAGCAGGTGCCGCTGACCCAGCAGGCCTGTGAGCAGGTGGTCGATCCGGGTCTGGCCAATACGCTGGACAACGCGCTGAGCCAGGACGTGGTGAGCGGTACCGCTGCCGCTTCCGGACGGTCGGTGGGCTGGAACGTGCCGCTGTCCTCGAAGACCGGTACCACCGAGACCAACCGGTCGTCGGCCTTCCTCGGGTTCACCAACTCGTTCGCGGGCGCCGCCCTCGTCTACGGCGATACCGGTACGCCCGGCCAGATCTGCTCGTTCCCGCTGCGCAGCTGCGGCAGCGGAAACCTGTTCGGTGGTAACGAGCCCGCGAAGACGTGGCTCGGGGCCATGCGGCCGATGCTGGATCACTATCCGCCGTCGGTGCTGCCGCCCTTGGACGACAAGTACGTTCGCGGATCGAATAATTCGCAGATCCCGGATGTGGTCGGGATGAATCAGGCGGAAGCCACCTCGACGCTGGTCGGCGCCGGATTCCAGGTGTCGGTGACAACGCAGCCGGGCCCGGACAAGGGCAAGGTGCTGGGGATTTCGCCGAGTGGGTCGGCGATTCCGGGGTCGGTGGTCAACCTGTACGTGAGTGACGGCACTCAGATACCGGCGCCGGCGGCGCCCAATAACGTGCCGCTGCCGAACATTCCGGGGTTGCCACCGCTGCCGGCGTTGCCGCCGATACCCATACCGATTCCCATACCCCGGTAGGGATGACATGTGAAAACGTAACGGCCCCCGTCCTTTTCGGACGGGGGCCGTTCGCGTACCGGGATGCGGTCAGAGCCGGGACTTGACCGCGGCCGAGATACGGGAGCCGTCGGCGCGGCCCGCGGCGAGGCCGGTGGCGATCTTCATGACCTGGCCCATCTGCTTCATGCCGGGGCGTTCGCCGAGCTGCTCGGCGATGTCGGCGATCGCGGTGTCGGCGATATCGGCGACCTCGGCGTCGGTGAGCGGGGTGGGGAGGTATTCGTCGATGATCTGCTCTTCGGCGCGTTCGTTGGCGGCGAGTTCGCCGCGGCCGTTCTGCTCGTAGACGACGGCGGCTTCGTTGCGCTTCTTGGATTCCTTGGACAGCACGGCGATGACTTCGGCGTCGGAGAGTTCACGCGCCTCCGGGCCCGCGACCTCCGCGGTCTGGACGGCGGCGAGCAGCATGCGCAGCGTACCGAGGCGCAGCGTATCCCTGCTCTTCATCGCGGCCGTCATGTCCGATCGCAGTTTGCTCTTGAGTTCCGACATGAGGCACACGCTACCGCCGGTTGCCCGGCGGATCGCCGGATTTTCCGGGGTGTTGTCCTGACCAGGGGCTGGCCCCGGAAACCGCAGGCGGCATGCCCCGTCTCGGGAATCGCCGCATACACCCCAAGCGGAGTGGTCCCTGCCATTTGGGTCGATGTTTCTCGGCTCGGTCGCCTATTCTGGGCAAATGCCCGTAATCTCGACCTCCGCCCTCAGCCGCGCCGCCTTGGGAGCCGCCGGGGCCGCGGTCGCCGGAATCGGTTATGCCTCGCTCATCGAGCGGAACATGTTCACGCTGCGGGAGGCGACGCTACCGGTACTGGAACCAGGGAAGCCGTCACTACGGGTTTTACACATCTCCGACCTGCACATGACGCCCGGCCAGCAGTTGAAGCAGGCGTGGTTGCGGGAGCTGGATCGGCTGGAGCCGGATCTGGTGGTGAACACCGGCGACAACCTCTCGCATCAGAAGGCGGTGCCTTCGGTGGTGCAGTCGCTGGGCGGGCTGCTGGCGCGGCCGGGCATCTTCGTGTTCGGGTCGAACGACTACTTCGCGCCGGTGCCGAAGAATCCGCTGAAGTACTTCGACAAGGATCACAAGCGCGTCTACGGTGATCCGCTGCCCTGGCAGGATCTGCGCGCCGCGTTCACCGAGCGGGGCTGGCTGGATCTGACGCACGTGCGCCGCGATATCGAGGTCGCGGGCGTGAAGATCTCGACCGCGGGCGTGGATGATCCGCATCTGCAGCGGGATCGCTACGACACCGTCGCGGGTGCGCCGAATCCGTTGGCGGACTTGAGCATCGGTCTCACTCATTCGCCCGAGCCGCGGGTGCTGGATCGCTTCGCCGCGGACGGCTACGACCTGGTGATGGCCGGGCATACGCACGGTGGCCAGTTGTGCGTGCCGTTCTTCGGTGCGCTGGTGACCAATTGCGGTATCGACCGGGCGCGGGTGAAGGGTGCGTCCCGCTGGGGTGCGCATACCCGCCTGCATGTTTCGGCCGGTCTGGGTACGTCGCCGTGGGCGCCGTACCGATTCTGCTGCCGTCCGGAGGCGACCCTGCTGACACTGGTGGGTGCACCGCCGAAGAAGCCGGTGTCGGAGTCCGGCCGGGGACGTACGGCCTCCGAGGCCGTCGTGCGTTGAAGTACCCGCCGCGATAGCCGTCGCGGCATGTAGTGAGTCAGGGGACGACCGTGACCAGTGGAAATGGGCCGAACGAAGCACCGCGGCCGGGTCCGGAACCGGACTGGTGGCAGGCCGCCGCCACCCCGGAGTCACCGCGGGACGAACAACCGGACCAGGGCGAGCCGCACCCGGGCATCGGCACACCGCCTGTCTTCGGCACGGAATCCCCTGGATTCGGTGCGCAGCCACCGGCTTTCGGAGCGCAACCCGGCGCGCAGCCGCCGGCTTATGGTGAACAACCGCCGACCCCTGGCGCACAGCCTCCCGCTTTCGGAGAACAGCCGTCGGCCTATGGGGCACAGCCTCCGGCTTATGGCGCGCAGCCGCCCGCTTTCGGGGAGCAGGCGCCGCTATCCGATGCGCCGCCGGCTTTCGGCACGCCCGCGTACGGAGCGCAGCCGTCGGCCTTCGGTGCACAGCCGCCGAATTACGGTGGCGGGCAAGGTGAGCCGCAGTGGCAGCCGGGTGGCACGCCGCCGCCCACGGCGCCGATCACCGGCGGTTCGTATCCGGGACAGGCTTATCCGGGCGGTTACGGTCAGGATCCTTATCCGTCGCAGCCGTATCAGCCGACGCAACAGTTCCCGGCGGGACAGCAGTTTCCGCCGCCACCCGGGCAGTTCGGGCCGCCGGGGTACGGTCCGCCGCCGGGTGGCGGGCGGCGCCGTGGGTGGCTGCTGGGCGGGATCGGCCTGCTGGTCGTGGTGATCATCGGTGTGGTGCTGACGCTGGTGCTGGTGAACCGGAATTCCGGGACGCCGTCGGCCAAGACGATCGTCCCGTCGCCGCTGGACAGTGTCGTGACCACGACGCCGAACGGTTCGCAGAACCCCAGTGGCACACCGGCGCCGGTCATTCCGGGCTTCCAGGTGGTGACGATCCCGGACAACGGTGCGGCGTACGACGTTCCGTCGGATTGGAAGATCGATCAGACCGGTCAGACCTCCTTCGGCAGTGGCGCGGATCAGATCCCGATCGCCGGTCTGGCGCAGGACGGCGTCGAGTACTGCCCGAATTACGTGCGCACCAACGTGTTCCTGAGTCAGTCCGACGAGCAGGATCCGACCAAGGCGGCCACGGATATCGCCACCCGCATGGGCCGGGTGGGCTGGACCAGCTCGACCGGCACGACCATCGGTGCGGCGGAACAGTTCTCGTCCTCGGACGGGCAGTTGCAGGGCGTCTACATGGAATCCAAGGGCAATGCCCCGGCTCCGGCCGCGGGCTGCGCCTCCACCTATTCGATCTATACCTTCGCCTTCCCCGGCGACAATGGCGCGTTCGTGTTCACGATCGCGGCGGACACCGGGGTGGACAAGTCGGTGGACGCGACCCTGGCGAAGAAGATCCTGGCCAGTATCCGACCGATGTAGCCGGCGCAGGCCGGGGCAGTTCGACTCGTCAGACAGGGGGTCCGACGATGACCAGTGGTTTCGACGATGGCAAGGACGATCCGGACCGGACCACGTCCAGCGGGGACTGGTGGAAGGGGGCGCCCGAGCCCGGATCGCCGTGGGAATCGCACCCGCTGCATCCGGTGCAGCCACCGGGCCCGCCGCGCCAAGGTCCGCCCCAGCAGGGGCCACCGCAGCAGGGCCCGTGGCAGTCCGGTGGTCCGGTGTCGGGCGCACCGCCCTACCAGTCCGGCGCGAATCCGTTTCCGCCCGTGCAGAATCCGCCGACGGGCCCCGGATACCCGTCCGGGGCGAATCCCTATGCGTCGGGTCCGGGCGCGTACCGCACCGCACAGCAGCCGCCGCGGGTACCGCCGTTTACGGGTTATCCCCCGACCGGCGGCGGCGGTGGTGGGGGTGGCGGCGGCCGGGGCCGTGGCCGGGTGTGGCTGTTCGTGGGCATCGGCGCGCTGGTGGTGGTGATCGCGGTGGTGCTGGCCGTGGTTTTCGTGAATCAGAATTCCGGTTCCAGCGCGCAGTCCACGTCGACCACTACGGCGCCGGCGACCACCACGACGCCGTACAGCGCGACGACCGCCCCTGCCACCACCACACCCGCGGCGATCATTCCCGGTTATCAGGTGGTGGTTCCGAACGGTGTGAAGGCGGCGTGGGATGTCCCGGCGGACTGGAAGATCGACCAGACGGCGACCGGTTTCGGGACGGGCGCCGACGCGATCCCGGTCAATGGTCTGGCCACCGAGGGCGATAACTATTGCCCGAACTACACCCGCACCAACATGTTCCTCACCCTGAGCGACAAGTCCGATGCCGCCGCGGCGGCCGCGGATGTCGGCGCCCGCATGGCGAAGGTCGGCTGGTCGACGCGTACCTCCACGAACGCCGGAGCGGCCCAGCCGTTCTCGTCGACGGACGGCAAGCTGAACGGTGTCTACCTCGAGACCAGTGGCGCATTCACGCCACCCGATCCCTCCTGCGCCTCCTCCTACTCCGTCTACACCTTCGCCGTCAGCAGCGGCACCCAGTCCCTGGTCCTGACAATCGCCGCCGACACCGGCGTGGATCGCTCCGTGAATGCCGATTTCGCCCGTAGACTACTGGCCACCTTCCGCCTCTTTTAGACCATCTGACCAGCCGATTTAACGTCGGACACAACCTTGCGCTAAGCTACTCCAGGTTCGCTTCACGGGGTGTGGCGCAGCTTGGTAGCGCGCTTCGTTCGGGACGAAGAGGTCGCAGGTTCAAATCCTGTCACCCCGACGTGTTGGTTGAGACACAGAAAAGGCCCTGACCAGTTTTCACTGGTCAGGGCCTTTTCGTATGTGCGGGTCGGCGTGTTGTGTTGGTCCGCAGGGGAAGTCGGGTCAGCCGGCGGCGGGGCGGAGGAGGGTGCCGCCGAGGTGGTTGGCGTGGGTGGCGAGGATGGTGCCGAGGGTGGCGGTGGAGGCCGGGTCGGCGGGGGTGAGGACGACGATGCTGTGGTCGGAGCCGTCGGGGCTGGTGAGGGTGTCGTAGCAGACGGTGAGGCGGCCGGCTTCGGGGTGATCGATGCGTTTGGTGCCGTGGCTGCGGTCCTGGACGGTGTGGTCGTCCCACCAGGCGGCGAATTCCGGGCTCTCGCTGTGCAATTCGGTGATGACCTGGTGCAGGCGGGGGTCGTCGGGGTGGCGGGCGGCATTGCGGCGCAAGTTGCCGACGGTCTCGCGGGCGACGCGTTCCCAGTCGAGCTGGGTGGCGCGGGTGGCCGGGTCGAGGAGGGTGAGGCGGGCAGCATTGACGCCGGCTTCGAAGCCGGGGCCGAAGAGGGCCGCGGCGGCGGTATTGCGCGCGTGGATGTCCAGCCGGAAGTCCATCAGGTAGGCGGGCAGCTGCGGCATGCCGTCGAGGATGGCGCGCAGGGAGGGCGCCGGTTCCTCGGGCCGCGTGCGGTTGGGCGGCTGCGCGCCGCGGGCGATGAGGTGCAGGTGGGCGCGTTCGGCGTCGCTGAGCTGCAGGGCCGCCGCCAGGGAGTCGAGGATGGCGGCGCCCGGGGTGCCCGCGCGGCCCTGTTCGAGGCGGATGTACCAGTCGATGGAGACGGCCGCGAACTGGGCGACCTCCTGGCGGCGTAGTCCGGGGGTGCGGCGCTGCCCGGTGCCGGCCAGTCCGGCCTCCTCGGGCGAGAGTCGTTCCCGCATGGCGCGCAGGAAGGCGCCCAGTTCCGTTCCGGGTCCCGTTGCGTCCACGGTGGTCCTCCTCTCGCGGGAATCCCACCGGCCACGGACCCCCGGTGCCCAGCCTAGGCCGCCCGGCTGGGTGGCATGCGCAATACCAGGCTGCGGACGGCCTTCCTGGATTTCCCGGATTTCAGGATTCTTGTCTTGCTATTCGAAACGCCATGAGGAGTACCGCCATGATTCGCACCGCACGCATCGTTTCCGCAGCCTTCGCCGTGGCGGCCCTCCTGTCGGTCACCGCGTGCGGGCAGGACAGTGCGAAGAGTTCCGCCCCCGCCACGACGACCGCTGCTGCCGGCCCGTCGGTGCAGGTCCGCTCGAACATCCCCGCGACGGCCGCACAGTTCACCGTGACCTCACCGGATGAGACGTCGAGCCAGACCTTCCCCGCCGATTTCTACGCGAATGCGTTCGGCTGCACCGCCGCCAACCACGCTCCGCACTTGCAGTGGTCGGGTGCACCGGCAGCCGCAAAAAGCTTCGCAGTCACCATGTTCGACCCCGATGCCCCGTCCGGCGCCGGCTTCTGGCACTGGATGAACTGGGACATCCCGGCCACCGCAACGGCTTTCACCGCCGGCGCGGCGGGCGTCGCGGGCGCGAACGATGCGGGGATCCCGGGCTACGTGGGCCCGTGCCCGCCGTCGGGTGACGGCCCGCACCACTACCAGATCTCGGTGCTGGCCTTGGATACTCCGTCGCTGGGCCTGCCCGCGACGACCACCCCGACCGTGGCGGCGTTCTCCATGGGCTCGCACATCATCGGGGTAGCGCACCTGACCTTGGTCGCCCAGCGCCCTTGATCAGCACGGCGAAGGGTCCCGGCCATCCGGCCGGGGCCCTTTGTCGTGTACAGGTTTTCAGCCCAGGTGCAGGCGGCGCATGAGGCGCAGGGTGACCAGGGTGGACTTGAGCTGCTTCTCGTAGGGCATGCCGGAGCGGGCGGCCATGATCTGCTTCTTCTGCACGCCGATATTGATGGTGTCGGTGTACTTGAGCAGGCCGGCGGCGCCGTGGCGGGTGCCGACACCGGATTGTTTGATGCCGCCGGAGGGGGTGCCCTTGGCGGCGTAGGTGGTGACGAAGCCGTCGTTGATATTGACGCTGCCGGCTTCGATGCGTTCGGCGAGTTTGCCTGCGCGGTCCAGGTTTCCGGCCCACACGCTGGCATTGAGGCCGTAGGTGGTGGCGTTGGCGAGGCGGACGGCCTCGTCCTCGGTGCTGAACTTGTAGATGGTGACGACCGGGCCGAAGGTTTCCATGGTGGCGTGCGCCATGTCGGGGGTGACGCCGGTGAGGACGGTCGGTTCGTAGAAGGCGGGGCCGATATCGGGGCGCGGCTTGCCGCCGGTGAGGACGGTGGCGCCCTTCCCGCGGGCCTCGTCCACGTGTGAGGCGACGCGTTCCAGCTGGTCGACCGAGACCAGCGAACCGAATTCGGGTTCGAAGTCGTAGCTGGCGCCGATCTTGGCGCCCAATTCCTCTGCGGCGGCGACGAATCGGCGCACGAACTGGTCGTGAATGCGTTCGTGCACGTAGATGCGCTCGATGTGCATACAGGCCTGGCCGGTATTGCCGAAGACGGCGAAGGTGGCCGACGGGATGGCCTCGTCGAGGTTGGCGTCGTCGAGCACGATCATCGGGTTCTTGCCGCCGAGTTCGAGGCTGCAGCCGATGAGGTTGCGGCCGGCCTGTTCGCCGATGCGGCGGCCGGTGGCGGTGGAGCCGGTGAACATGACGAACTCGACATTGTCGATGAGGGTGGGCCCGACATCGGGCCCGCTGCCGCAGACGACCTGGACGAGTCCGCGCGGCATGCCCGCCTGGTGCAGCAGTTCGATGCCGTACAGGGTGCAGAGCGCGGTCTTGTTGTCCGGCTTCATGACCACGCCGTTGCCGGCGATGAGCGCCGGGGTGGAGTCGGACATGGCGATGGCGAACGGGAAGTTCCAGGGCGCGATGACCGCGACGACCCCCTTGGGCCGGTGCTCCTCGGTGGAGGAGGTGATGACCGGCATGGGCCCGCTGCGCTTCTTGGACTTGAGCGTCTTCTCGGCGGTCTTGAGGTAGTGGGCGATGACCATCGGGGTGTCGCAGGCTTCTTCGATGGCCATGCGGCGGGTCTTGCCGCAGCCGAGCTGGATCAGCGTCGCGATGGTTTCGATTTCGGAGAGGATGAGCTCGTGTGCGCGTTCGAAGACGGCGAGGCGGTCCTTGAGCGAGCGGGAGGCCCATTCCCGCTGGGCTGCGCGCGCGGTCTCGACGGCCGCGATCACGTCCTCCGGCGAGGATTGCGGCAGCTGCCCGACGAGGTCGCCGGTGTAGACCTCGATCATGTCGAAGGGTTCGCGCTTTTCGCCGGCCTTGCCCGCGACGACCATGCCGGTGAGCCGGTCGATGAGGGATTCGGTAATGCCCTGCGGAAGTTTCGCTCGCGAGCCGCTGTGCGTCTCCGTTGTGCTCATGGCGCCTCTCCAGTACTTGCCGCCCGTGACGGCGGTCACCATGTTCCAAACTAGAACACGTTATTGTTCAGGACAACGGTGCGGGGGTAGTTTCGTCCCCAACCCCTGGATTTGCCCGTGAAAGGAAAGGTCGGCGATGACCGCAGCGACTGCTGAAACAAGTAGCAACACCGAGCCGCATGCCCTGGTCGAGAAGCGCGGCGCGACGCTGATCGTCACCATGAACCGGCCCAAGTCCAAGAACGCCCTCACCGGCGAGATGATGGCCATCATGACCGAGGCCTGGGACACGGTCGACAACGATCCGGAGATCCGGTCCTGCATCCTCACCGGGGCGGGCGGCGCGTTCTGCGCGGGCGCGGATCTGAAGAACATGAACAAGCAGAACCCGGGCGAGAACATGAAGGAGGGCAGCCCGTTCGATCCGTCGCGGATTCCAGGACTGCTGAAGGGGCGTCGCCTCACCAAGCCACTCATTGCGGCGGTGGAGGGGGCGGCCATCGCCGGTGGCACCGAGATCCTGCAGGGCACGGATATCCGGATCGCGGGCGAGAGCGCGAAGTTCGGTGTGGCCGAAGCGAAGTGGAGTTTGTTCCCCATGGGTGGGTCGGCGGTGCGGCTGCCCCGCCAGATCCCGTACACCGTGGCAGCGGAATTGCTGCTGACCGGTCGGCACATCACCGCGGCGGAAGCGTTGCAGTTCGGCTTGATCGGGCATGTGGTGCCGGACGGGACGGCGCTCGACAAGGCGCTCGAACTCGCCGAGATCATCAACAACAATGGGCCGCTTGCCGTTCAGGCGATCCTGAAGGTCATGCGGGACACCGAAGGTCTCCACGAAGAGGAGGCGTTCAAGATCGACGCCAAGGTCGGTCTGCCGGTCTTCCTCAGCCAAGACGCGAAGGAGGGCCCTCGCGCCTTCGCCGAGAAGCGGAAGCCGAACTTCCAAGGGAAGTAAAGAGATAGGGGTGTGGGGGTTACACCCCCACACCCCCGGTCAGAGGCAGCCTGCCCCGCACCCCAGGCGGGCCCATCGCGCGTCAGCGCGCGGCTACTTCTTCACCGAGGAAGCCGCCTGATTGGCGACGCCACAGTTGTGCGTAGGCGCCTTCGGCATCGAGCAGTTCCTCGTGGGTTCCCTGTTCCACGATCCGTCCCCGGTCGAGCACGACCAGCCGGTCCATGCCGGCGACCGTGCTCAGCCGGTGTGCGACGACCATGGCCGTGCGTCCCTCCATCAGCTCCCAGAGCGCCTGCTGCACAAGCATTTCGCTTTCCGAGTCGAGGGCGCTGGTAGCCTCGTCGAGCAGCAGGATGGGGGCGTCGCGGAGGATGGCGCGGGCCAGGGCGACGCGCTGGCGCTGGCCGCCGGACAGTTTCACGCCGCGTTCGCCGAGCAGGGTGTCCATGCCTTCCGGCAGGTCGTCGGAGAATTCGGTGACGTGTGCGGCTTCGGCGGCGCGGCGGACTTCGTCGTCGGTGGCGCCGGGCCGGGCGAAGCGGATGTTGTCGCGCAGGGTGCGGTGGAACATGGCCGGGTCCTGCGGGACGTAGGAGAGCTGCCCGCGCAGGTCCGACTGCCGTAGTCGCGAGATATCCTGTCCGCCTATGCGGATGGCGCCGCCGTCGATGTCCATCATGCGCAGCAGCAGCTGGGTGAGCGTGCTCTTGCCGCCGCCGGAGCGCCCGACCAGCCCGATCTTGGTGCCGGCCGGGATATCCAGGTCGAGTCCCCGGAACAGCGGTGCCGACCCCGGGTGCGCGAACTGCACATTGTCGAAGTGGATGCCGCTGTCCTTGGGCCGCAACGGTTCCGGTTCGTCCCGGTCGAGCACGGTGGGCGATCGGAGCAGCAGTTCGGTGAACTGTGCCGCTTCGGTGACGGAGCTCTCCAGTCGCCGGTAGATCTGGTTGAACCGGAACATGATGCCGGTGGCGTTCCAGTAGTAGGTGAAGGTCACCATGATCACTTCGACGCCGGCGTGCCCGCCGCGGAGCCCGAGCGCGATGAGCAGCCCGGCCACATTGACGATCACCATCAACGGCATGACGGCGGTGTCGATGCGCAGGTTGTTGTAGTCCCAGGAGCGCAGCGAGACGCGCCGCTGATCGGCCACCCGCCGCCGGTGCTCGGCGAGTTCCAGTGGTTCGGCCGCGAAGGCCCGCACCACCGGCATATTGGACAGCGTGTCGGCGACATGCCCGGAGACCCGCGCGATGGCGGCCTCGCGTTCGTCCACCAGCGATTGCCGGCGCCGGATCAATGGCGTGACAACGCATCCCGCGAGGGCGATCAACCCGAGCAGCACGATCACCAGCATGGGGTCGTAGCGCCACAGCACCACGGAGGCGAAGGTCAGCGGCACCAGCGCGGCGACGATCTCGAAGGCGAGGGTGTCGGCGAATTCCTCGAATCGGGTGGCGAAGCTGAGGGCTCGTTTGGTGAGCGAGCCCGCGAAGTTGTCGTGGAAGAACGCCGCGTCCTTGGCGAGCAGTTCGTCCATGGCCTTGTTGTAGAGGTGCTCGATGCCGTATCCGTCGAGCCGGTTGAGGAAGTGGATCCCTATGCGCCACAGAATTTCCGAGAGCATGAGCAATCCGGCGAAGCCCAGCACGTAGGGTGCGAGCGTACGGAACGACGAGTCGCCGGTGGCGGCGACCTTGCCGATGACCATCGCGACCAGTAGCGGTGCGATGTACAGCTGACACATATTGCCGAGCGCCGGCCCGAGCATGGCCGGGATCGTGATCATCTTCCGCCGGGCCATCTCCCGGCCGTAGTAGCGCAGAACCAGCGTGACGGCGGAGGTGCGCGAACTCATCCATCCCCTCTCGAATCAGGTGTTCGAGCAGTACAGATGGCTCATCGTTCCTGGTGGACGGGGTTTCGCGCCACTGATTTTCGAGCTGCTGGTTTTCGGCGCTGGGTGATCGCAGAGCCCCGATCACCCAGCGCCGGAAGCGGATGCCGATCGGAGCACTGGCCCGGCACCCACGTTCGGGTCAGTCGGTCGGTTTGACCGTCCGCTTGACGATGGCGCGCGCGACGCCCGGCAGGAAGCGCCGCATGAGGTAGCCGGGCCGTGCCTGACCGGGGAAGACGAAGAGCGGCGTCTTGGATTTGGCGAGCGCCTGCTCGAGCGCGTCGATGACGCCTTCGGGGGTCATGCCCTTGGCGCCGGCGAGTACGGACTCGTTCTCTTCGCGCACCTTGGTGAGGAAGGGCGTTTCGACCATGGGCGGGCAGAGTGCGAGCAATCGCACACCGGTGTCGTCGAGTTCGTAGGAGAGGCTGTCGACGAATCCGATGACCGCGTGCTTGGAGGCGGAGTATCCCGCCATGCCCGGTGAGGGCAGCCAGCCGGCGACGGAGGCGAAGAGCACGACCGTGCCGCGCCCGGCCTTCTTCATGGCCGGGATGACGGCCTGGCAGAAGTTGACGGTGCCGATGTAGTTGACGTCCATCATCTTCTTGATCTGGCGCACATCGTGATCCAGCGCGGTGCCGTGCACGTGACACATGCCGGCCGCGTGCACCAGCCGCTCGATGGTGCCGAGTTCGGCGCGCACCTTGTCGACGACCGCGAAGACCTGGTCGGTGTCGGAGACGTCGCAGACGTAGGTGTGCATGTTCGGCGAGCGCTGCGCGGTCTCGGCGAGTCCGTCGGGGTTGAGGTCGACGGCGGCGACCTGCCAGCCGGCGGCGGCGAGCCGCTGGGCCACGATGCGGCCCATGCCGCTCGCGGCGCCGGTGACGAGTGCGGGCCCACCCGTCGCCCGACCACCACCCCTCACGGAATCGCTCCGCGATGCGGTATCCATATTCATCGGACCTCCCGGGTCTGCAACACCGTGGCGGCGTCGTCGAAAGTCATGCGCAGTGCGCCGATACGGCTGGAGAAGATGGCGGGTTTGGGCAGGCCGAGGGTGCGCAGCTGGTCGGAGACGGGGTGGTCGCCGAGTTCGATGTGCGCGCCGCCGGGTCGTCCGCTCACCTGGCTGGGATTCATGACCCAGGGGGTGCGGCGGAGGATGCCGTTGCGGTGGGTGTAGGCGTCGATGGAGGCGCCGCCCGCGCCGCCGGGCATGGGTATCCCGTTCGAGATCCGCAGTGCGAGCACGAGTTTCCCGCCCTCGCGGACCTCGCAGCGGTGGCCGCCGCGCACCGGTGTGATGTCGATGTCGGCCATGAGTTTGGGGAAGCCCCAGATCGATTGCCCGGCTTCGCAGGTGAAGCTCTGGTTCACCGGCAGCCAGTGGATGTAGGCGCCGGTGCTGTCCTTGCGTCCCGCCTGTTTCGCCATGAGGGAGAAGGCGAATTCGTGGTACGGGCCGAGGTCGCCGTCGACGTAGCGCACGAAGGCGAGCGAGAGCACGGCCCTGCCCAGCAGGGTGTAGGGCTCGAGCCCGGTGCCCGCCAGGAGTGCGGCGGCGGCTCGTGCGTCGGTCAGGAACAGTGCCGAGCATGCGTCGGCGTGGCGAATTTCGACCGGCATCCGGACTTGTTCGCCGAGTACGGAGTGCGCCTCTGCCATATCAGAATTAGAACAGGTTCCAGCTGCGGGCGTAATGGGTTTCGCCCAGTCATCCCGATGAGCGGGAGCGGGCGTGGCCGAAGCATTCATAACGAGTTATCGCACCTCATGGTCGGGTTCACGGGCGTCCGCGCAGGCCTTGGCCCAGCGGTAGTCGGGTTTGCCGCTGGGCGTGCGCGCGACGGTCTCGGCGACCCAGATGCGGCGGGGCAGCTTGTAACCGGCCAGGTGAGCGCGCACATGCCGGTCCAGCGCGGCGAAGTCGACGGCCCCGTCCGCGGCCGAGACCACCGCCGCGACCTGCTGACCCCAGCGCTCGTGCGGCACCCCGATGACGACGGCGTCGTACACGGATTCGTGCGCCTTGACGACGGCCTCGACCTCTTCCGGGAAGACCTTCTCGCCGCCGGTATTGATGACCATGTTCCCGCGCCCGATGAGGGTGACCGACCCGTCGGCCTCCACCCGCGCCCGGTCGTCGGTGATGACCATGCGCACGCCGTCGACCGTGCGGAACAGCTTGTCCGTCTTGGCCTGATCCTTGTAATACCCGAGGGGCACATTGCCGGTCTTGGCCACCCAGCCTTCCCCGCCGGGCGCGACGGCCTGCCCGCTGTCGTCCACCACCAGCGCACCGCGACCGGTGGTGACGCGCGGCCCGCGGCCCGGATCGTCGTCCTGCTGCGCGAAACCGATACCGCCGAAACCGGTTTCGGAGGACCCGATGGATTCGGTGACGAGCACGCCCGGAAAGAGTTCCAGCAGTTCGTTCTTCACCGGCTGCGTGAGCTGCGCCGCGCCGGAGCCGATGGAGAAGAGCGACGACGCGTCCACCGGCGCGGCCCGGTACGCGTCGATGAGCGGGCGGGCGATGGCATCACCGGTCATGACCAGGATGTGCGGCCGTTCCCGCTCGACGGTCCGCCAGATACGCGGCGGGTCGAAGCGGGGTTCGAAGAGGACCGTATTGCCGGACCACAGGGCGGTGAAGGCGGGCATCATGGCGGCCGCGTGAATGAGCGGCGGCAGCACGAACCAGCGGGTCGGCTGTCCCTGTGCGCCGGTGCGGGATTGCTGATATTCGTCGGTGACGGGTTCACCGGTGTAGAAGTCGATGCCGCCGCCGAGCACCCGCCACATGTCCTCCTGCCGCCAGATGACGCCCTTGGGCAGTCCGGTGGTGCCGCCGGTGTACATGACGAAGTGGTCGTCGGCGCTGCGCTCCCCGAAATCGCGGTCGGGCGAGGCGGTTTCGAGGGCCTGCTCGTAGGGCGTCGACGCGGTGGGCAGTCCCGCGCCGCCTTGATCGTCCTCGACCACCAAGGTGTGGCGCAGTTTCGGCAGCTGAGCCCGGATCTCCTCGATGAGTGGCGCGTAGCAGCGGTGGTGGACCGACATCACCAGATCGGCATTGTCGTAGACGTAGCGCAGTTCGCCCGCGCGATACCGGTAGTTGATGTTCACCGGCACCGCGCGAATCTTGAAGCAGCCCAGCAGTGTTTCCAGCGTCTCGATGCTGTTGTGCATGTGGAAGCCGATGTGGTCGCCCGGTTCCGCGCCGGCCGCGGCCAGGTGGTGGGCCAGCCGGTTGGCGCGCGCGTCGAGTTCGGCGAAGGTGAGCCGGCGCGGGCCCTCGAGCACGGCGAGGCGGTCGGGCACGGCGTCGGCGGCGTGCTCGTAGAGGTCGGCGAAGGTGCGCGCCATGGCCGTATCTCCTGGTGTCTCGGTGCTTTCCGGCTACAGGACGGTGAGCGGGAGGGGAGTGCCGCGGTCGGTGAAGGTGAAGCCCGCGCCGCTGCTGAAGCGGGTGATGGCGACCTCGGGGGCTTCGCGGAACGGAGTTTCCGCGCGGGTGATCTCGACCGTGAGCGAGCAGTCGGATTCCGCTCGCACGGCGGTGCGATAGTGCGGATTCACCCCGCGCACCAGCGCATCCAGTGGTGCGAGGTTGCCGGACTCCACCAGCAGTGCGGCCCAGGCCCCGTCGTCGACGGCGCCGCAGGCACGGCCGAGGCGCAATTCCACGGTCTGCTCGCCTCCGGTCGTCTCGGTGGATACTTCGGCATCCACATAGACGGCGGGATTGAAGGCGGGGTGCAGGCGCAGCACCTTGGCGAGTGCGGCGGCATCATCGCCGAGTCCCAATGCGAGGCGGATCCGTTCGGAAGTGAGTCCGGCAATGCCGGTGAGCTGCTTGCGCACGATCTCCAGTGCCCGGTCGGGATCGGTGCGAGCCTCGACGGCGGTCCGGAAGCCGAGGGTCAGCAGGTGATGCTGCAGGCAGACCTCGTCGGCGATGCGAATGAGCGCCGAACGCGAGAAGTCGCCGAACCGCAGATCGCTGAGCAGCGGACCCGAATAGTCGTGCTGCCCAGGATCTTCCGGATCGATGGCGCTGAGCGCGATACCGGCCGCGTGCGACCCGGCCACCAGTTCGACATCGGCGACCGGCGACGGTGGTTCGTGACCCGGGTCGATGGTGACGGTCCACGCGCACACGGGTGTCCGGTCGGCGGGCACCCGTGGCGGCCGGTGCACGGGCCGCACCCGCGCATGCGGGTTGGTGGCGAGGGCGGTGGCGTCGAAGGTCGGATCCTCGATGTGATGGCACATGCCGACCACGAAGTCCTCCCCCATCGGTTCCACGTCGGCCAGCGCGCCGCAGTGGTCGAGGTGGAATTCGCCGTGGTCGTGGTCGCGGACCCGGAACCGGAAGTCCATGAATTGCGGTGGCGCACCGATATCCAGCTGGAAGCCCTTGAAGATGGTGTCCACGCCGTCGCCGGTGATGCCGAGAGCGCGGCGCATGCGCCGGGTGTAGATCGGGCTGGCGAGCCGCCATTCCTCGATGGCGATCTCGGTCATGCCTTCCCGCCCGAAAGCGCCGATGGCGTGGGCCATTCCGGACCGGTCGATGAGGTGCCCGCACAACAGCAGTTCCGGCACCAGTACCGCCAGTTCGCTGCGGGACAGGGCCGCGTATCGACTGTTCACCACAGCGGGACCGGCCCCTGCCCGACCTGGTACCAGCCCGGCAGCGGTCTCCCGGACACCGACCGTTCGATCCGTTTCTGCATACCGGGCGAGAGCGCGTTCGCGGTGATCATCTCCACGAAAAGCGCCGACACATTGCCGAAGTCGAAGAAGTCGCGCTGCCAGGACCACTGGTAGTCGCCGGCGTAGCGGAACCAGCTGCCGCCGATGCCTTCCGGGCTGTAGGGCCGGCCGTCGGCGCGTTGCCGCTCGTTGATCTGCTTCCAGAGTCCGATGACGCTGCCGCTGCGTTCGTCGACCACGAAGTCCTGGTACGGGTAGGTCCAGCCCTCGAGCCCGAACATTTCCTGCCCGAGTGCGATATCGCGGATCTCGTCGCGGCCGACGGCCATGAATTCCTGTTGCGGGCCGTAGTTCCACCCGTAGGTGGCGTCCTCGGTGTAGAAGTGCGCCAAGGTTTTCCAGTCGCCCTGGGCTTCGCATTCCTTGTTCTCGTCCACCCAGCGGCGGATCATCTCGTCGAGTTCGTCACGGGACCAGGACATGAGGGGCTCCTCTAGTCGGCGGAACTGTCGTCCACCAGTAACAGGGCTTGGGTGGGGCAGTAGCGGACGGCGGCGCGGGCCGCCTCGAGGTCGGGGCCGGGGTCGGCGCGCAGGATTTCGACCTGGCCGGCCTTGGGCACGTGGAAGAGTTCCGGGGCCTCGTCCTGGCAGACCGCGTGCCCCTGGCAGAGATCGAGGTCGACGACGAGACGCATCAGGAACCTCCGTGGTCCTTCGGATCGGTGTCGCTCGACGGTGCGGGATCACGCTGCCGCAGTGGCGCTTCCGGCTGCACTTCGACGAGTACGAGGTGCGCGCCGCGCGGGGTCGACACCACCGCGGCGACGGCGGCGGCGATATCGGAGGCGCGCAACATGTACGGGTGCCGGGCGAAGCCCCATTTCACCCAGTCCTGCAGCAGCGGCCCGACCACCTCGGGCGTGGCCTGCATGCCCATCCCGGTGAGGGTCTGCCCCGGGCGCACGATGGAGGAGCGGATTCCGGTGCCCTCCAATTCCATCCGCAGCTGGGTGGCGAAGGCTTCGACGCCGGATTTGGCGGCGTTGTAGGCGCCGGCGCCGGGCCGCACATGGTCGGCGCAGTCCGAGCCGATGACCACGAAGTCGCCGCGCTGCCGGTCGAGCATGCCGGGCAGTACCCGGTGCGCGAGCCGCTGCGCGCCGACGAGGTGCACGCGCACCTGGGCGCCGAAGACGTCCGGATCCATTTCCCAGGCCCGCCCGAATTCCAGATCGCCCGCGCCGGAGACCACGATTTCCGCAGGGCCGAGGGCCTTTTCGGCGGCGGTGACGAATTCGTCGACCGAGGCGGTGTCGGTGACGTCGAGCCGGTGCGCGAAGGCCTCTCCTCCTTCGGCGCGGATCTTCTCGGCGAGGGTTTCGCAGATCTCGGCCCGGCGCGCGCCGAGGGCGACCGGATGCCCGAGTTCGGCGAGCGCGACGGCGGTGGCGGCCCCGATACCGGAGGACGCGCCCGCGATCAGCGCGGGCCGCCGCGCCGGATGTGGCGTGAAGCGTGGCATTACCGGACCTCCACTCGCACGGGCAGTTTCGCGAAGCCGCGCACGTTCACAGAATGCACGCGTTCGATTCCGGTGTCCGGGATCTCGTAGGAACTGACGCGATCGGTGAACTCGCGCAGCACGATTCCCGCTTCCAGCCGCGCGAGGTGGGCGCCCAGGCAGAAGTGCACGCCCTTGCCGAAGCTGATGTGCCCGCCCTTGTCGGGTCGTTCGATGTCGTAGCGGTCCGGTTCGGTGAAGGCGGCCGCATCGCGATTGGCGGAGCCGATGAGCAGCAGCACCTTCGAGCCGGCGGGGATGGTGCGGCCGTAGTACTCGAGGTCGGTGGCGGCGGTGCGTGCCAGGATCTGGCTGGAGGCGTCGTAGCGGAGTGTCTCCTCCACCCAGCCGTCGACGAGTTCGGGGTGCGCGGCGACCCGCGCGTACTGGTCGGGATTGCGGCCGGCCCAATACAGCGCATTGCCGAGCAGTTTGGTGGTGGTCTCGTTGCCGGCGACCACCATGAGGAACATGAAGCCGAGGATCTCGTCCGAGGTGAGGTGGTCGCCGTCGGCTTCCGCCTCCAGCAGTGCCGAGGTGAGGTCCGCGGTGGGGTGCTTGCGCCGTTCGGCGATCATCTCGGAGTAGTACTGATAGAGCCGCAGTGCGGCTTCCATGGCCGGTACCGGGACGTCGAGGACGCCTTCCTCGCGGTGCAGCAGCAGGTCGGCGAGCCGCCGCAGTTCCGCGCGGTCGGTGTCGGGGACGCCCAGCAGTTCGGAGATCACGTCCATGGGCACCTGGCCCGCGAGGTCGTCGATCCAGTCGAATTCGCCGCTCGCCAAGGCGGGTTCGAGGTATTGCCGGGTGATCTCCCGGATGCGGTCGCTCATCTCGGTGACGCGGCGCGGTGTGAAGCCCTGGTAGACGAGCTTGCGCAGGCGCACGTGGCGCGGGTCGTCCATGGCCAGGAAGGACATGGTGCGGTGGGCGTGCGGACCCCAGGCGGCGGGGTCGAGGGAGACGCCGTTGGCGCTGGAGAGTCGTTCGGCGTCGCGGAAGCCGGCGGCCACGTCGGCGTGCCGGGACAAGGCCCAGAAGTCCAGCCCGGGGTTGTGGTAAAGCGGGGCTTCGGTGCGCAGCCGCGCATAGACGGGGTAGGGGTCCTCGTGCATCCGGTAGTCGTAGGGATCGAACAGCAGGGGTTCGAGGGAGGCTGCGGTCATCGTCTGGGGCACCTCGTATTCGATAACGCGTTCATCGGCGCTGAGGAACGCCGTCCGGCCAATGGGGACACCTAGCTGGACACGTGTCTGTACGGTACTAGCGGGCGGCTCAGCTGACAATGGCATCCGGCCATTCGGCACGGCTATGACCCGGCAAACTGAAACCTGTTCTTGCGCGTTTCCGAGCCTCGAACTTATAGTCCGTACACGTGTCCGGACAGCATGGGAGCTACCGATGAGCCCGAGCAATCTCATCCCCGACGGCGGCACGTCACTGTTGATCGGCGGCAAGCTGACACCCGGCGGGCGCGGCGTGTTCACCACCTCCGACCCGGCAACCGGACAGGCACTCGGCCACGCGGCCAATGGCGACCACGCGGATATGGACGCGGCCATCGCCGCCGCCCGCACCGCCTTCGACGACACCGGCTGGTCCCGCGACCCGGCCTTCCGCGCGAACTGCCTGCGGCAGTTACGCGATGCGCTGCGCGGGCACCTCGAGGAACTGCGCGAGATCACCATCACCGAGGCCGGCGCGCCCCGCATGCTCACCAGCGGACCGCAGCTGGAAGGACCCATCGGCGATCTCGGATACTTCGCCGATCTCGCCGAGAACTATTCGTGGGACACCGATCTCGGCATCGCCAAGCCCATGGGCATCCCCACCGGGCGCACGCTGCGGCGCGAGGCAGTCGGGGTGGTCGGCGCGATCACGCCGTGGAACTTCCCGCACCAGATCAACTTCGCCAAGCTCGGACCGGCGCTGGCGGCGGGCGCCACCGTGGTGCTCAAACCCGCACCCGATACGCCGTGGTGCGCGGCGGTCGTGGGCCGGATCATCGCCGAGGAGACCGATATTCCGGCCGGTGCGGTCAATATCGTCACCTCCGACGATCACGGCGTGGGCGCCCAGCTGGTCACCGATCCGCGGGTCGACATGATCTCGTTCACCGGGTCCACACAGACCGGGCGGGTCGTGATGTCCGCCGCGGCAGCGTCTTTGAAGAAGGTGTTCCTGGAGCTGGGCGGTAAATCCGCGTTCATCGTGCTGGACGATGCCGACCTGAAGGCCGCCGTCAGCTATGCGGCGTTCGGCGTCTGCGTGCATGCCGGGCAGGGCTGCGCCATCACCACGCGACTGCTGGTGCCGCGCGAACACTACGACGCCGCGGTGGAATCCGCCGCGGCGACCATGTCGAGCATCAAGCCCGGTGACCCGAACCGGCCCGGAACCGTGTGCGGCCCCTTGATCTCCGAACGCCAGCTGGCTCGCGTCGAGCGCTACCTGAAGTCCGCCCGGGACGAGGGCGGCACCATCGTGACCGGCGGCCGCCGCACCGGGACGGGCGGCTGGTTCCTGGAGCCGACTCTCATTGCGGGACTGCCGAATTCGGCAACCGCGGCGCAGGAGGAGATCTTCGGGCCGGTCCTGGTCATCATCCCGCACGACGGCGACGACGATGCCGTGCGCCTCGCCAACGACTCCCCCTACGGCCTGTCCGGATCGGTGTGGGGCCGCGATACCGAGCGCATTCGCCGCGTGGTGGCGGGCGTGCGCACCGGCACCCTCAGCGTGAACGGCGGCATCTGGTACTCCGCGGACGCGCCGTTCGGCGGGTACAAGCAGTCCGGGATCGGGCGGGAAATGGGTGTCGCCGGATTCGAGGAATACACCGAGACCAAGCTCATCGCGACCGTCGTCTGAAGGAGTGCACGAGATGGCACGATTCACGGATAAGACCGCCATAGTCACCGGAGCGGCCCAGGGCATCGGGGAGGGTTACGCCCGCGCGCTCGCCGCCGAAGGCGCGAAAGTCGTGGTCGCCGACCTGAACTCGGAGAAGGGCGAGGCGGTCGCCAAACAGATCACCGCCGACGGCGGCACCGCCGTCTTCCGCGAGGTGGACGTCGCCGATCCCGAATCCGCCACCGCCCTGGCCGAATTCACGGTCGCCGAATTCGGCGGCATCGACCACCTGGTCAACAATGCCGCCATCTACGGGGCGATGAAACTCGACATCCTGCTCACCGTGCCGTGGGACTACTACAAGAAGTTCATGAGCGTGAACCTCGACGGCGCGCTCAATGTGACGCGCGCGGTATGGCAGCCCATGATCAAGCGCGGCGGCGGGTCGATCGTGAACCAGTCCTCCACCGCCGCGTGGATGTACTCCGGGTTCTACGGGCTGGCCAAGGCCGGAATCAACAGTCTCACCCAGCAATTGGCGCGGGAACTGGGCGGCTCGAATATTCGCATCAATGCCATCGCGCCGGGGCCCATCGATACCGAGGCGACCCGGACCGTGGTGCCCGGCAATATCGTCGATCTCATGCTCCAGCAGCTGGCCATCAAGCGGCTGGGCACGCCGGACGATCTGGTCGGGGCCTGCCTGTATCTGCTCTCCGACGATTCGAAATGGGTTACCGGGCAGGTGCTGAACGTGGACGGCGGGCAGGTCTTCCGGCCATGAGCGACACCCTCTCCGTAGGTTTCATCGGCCTGGGCAATATGGGTGCGCCCATGGCCGAGCGGCTACTGGAATGGCCGGGCGGGCTGCTGGTGTGCGATACCCGCGAGGCCGCCCGGCAACCGTTCACCACGGCCGGGGCCACGGCCGCCGGATCGCCGGCGGAACTGGCCGAACGGTGCGGCGTCATATCGATCGCCGTGCTGAACGACGAGCAGGTGCGCGGGGTGCTGAGCGGGCCGGACGGGATCCTGCAGACCGCCAAGCCCGGCACGGTGATCGCGGTGCACTCCACCATCGCCGACACCACCGCCACCGAGCTGGCCGCCGAATGCGCCGGGCACGCCGTGGAATTCGTGGATGCCCCGATCAGTGGCGGTGCGCCCGCGGCACAGAAGGGCGCGCTCGCCGTCATGGTGGGCGGCAGCCCGGCGGCGTTCGAGGCCGTGCGGGAACCGTTCTCGACCTTCGCGTCGCTGGTCGTGCACGCGGGCGAGGTCGGTGCGGGAACGCGAATGAAGCTGGCCCGCAACCTGCTCCACTTCGTCTCCTTCACCGCCGCGGCCGAGGCGCAGCGGCTGGCCGAGGCCGCCGGGCTCGATATCGGCGCGCTCGGCAAGGTGGTGCGGCATTCCGACTCGCACACCGGTGGTCCCGGGGCGATCATGTTGCGCAAGACCACCGCCGCCATCGAGGAGGGCGACTTCTGGCTGCCCATCCTCACCCATGTTCGCAACCTCGGCGAGAAGGATCTCGCCCTCGCCCTCGACCTGGGTGATCGCCTGGACGTCGAGCTGCCGCTGGCCCGGCTCGCCCTGCACGGACTGGGTGACGGGCTCGGCGTGGGGCCCGGCGATATTGCAAAGGAGCAGAAATGACAGCATCGCGAAGCGATTCCGTGGGGGGTGGCGGTCGGGCGACGGGTGGGCCGGACGAGCGGCGCGAGCGCGGGCTGAAGAAGATGAGCGAGGTGTACGGGTTCGATCTGCCTGATATTCAAGGCGATCCGTTCTTCGAGGTCACCGTCGATCACCTCTTCGCCGATATCTGGAATCGCCCCGGCCTCAGCATGCGCGACCGGCGGCTGCTGCTGCTCGGCGCGATCACCGCGCAGGGCAATGCCGAGATCGCCGAGATCCAGGTCGGCGCGGCCCTGCGCAATGGCGAACTCGATGCCGAACAGTTGAAGGAGATCGCGGTCTTCCTCGCCCACTACGTGGGCTGGCCGTCCACCACCAAACTCGACGGCGCCATCCGAAAAGTCTTATCCAAGAACAAGAAGTAAGGAATTCGAAGCAATGGCCGAAACCGTCACCGTACGACCGCTTCCCGCCAGCCAGGTCGAATCCTGGGACTACGAGGCCGATGTGGTCGTCGTCGGATACGGCATCGCCGGCGCGTGCGCCGCCATCGAGGCCCGCCGCGCGGGCGCCGATGTGCTGGTACTGGAACGCACCGGCGGCTGGGGCGGCGCGGCCGCCATGTCCGGCGGGTTCATCTACCTCGGTGGCGGGACCGCCCTGCAGCGGAAGCTGGGCTTCGAGGACACTCCCGAGAACATGGAGAAGTTCCTCACCGCCGCGCTCGGCCCGGGCGTGGACCAGGACAAGATCCACGACTACTGTCAGGGCAGTGTCGAGCATTTCGATTGGCTTGTCGCCCAGGGCGTTCCGTTCAAGGAGGAGTTCTGGGGCGAGCCCGGCTACGAGCCGCCGGCCGACCAGGGCCTGATGTACTCCGGCGGCGAGAACGCCGCACCCTTCAACGCCATCGCCGATCCGGCGCCGCGCGGGCATCTCGCCTGGACCAAGGACAAGAAGCTGGGCGAGAAGGGCGGCGGCTACATGCTCATGGAGCCGCTGGCGGAGAAGGCCGACGAGCTCGGCGTGCGGCACGAATACGATGTCCGCCTGCGGCGCTTGATCATCGACGAGGACGGTCGCGTGGTCGGCGTGTCCGCCACCCGGTACGGCAAGCCGGTGCACGTGCGCGCCGCGCGCGGTGTGGTGCTGGCGACCGGTAGCTTCGCCTACCGGCACGAAATGGTGGAGCAGTTCGCCCCCAAGATCCACGGGCGGCCCGCCGCCACGGTCGAGGAGCACGACGGCATCGGCATCCGGGTGGCGCAGGCGCTCGGCGCGGATCTGGCGCACATGGATGCCACCGAGGTCGCGCTGGTCGCGGACCCGCAGGTGGTGGTGCGCGGGATTCTGGTGAACGGGCGCGGGCAGCGGTTCGTCACCGAGGACACCTACCCGGGCCGCATGGGCCAGACGGTGCTGCAGGATCAGGACAATCAGGCCTACCTGGTCATCGACGAGGAAGCGCTCGAAGAGGCGTTCACCACCCAGTCGTCCATGTCGTTCCTGCGGATCGCGCCGACCTGGGTGGCGGAGACCGTCGCCGAACTGGAGAGCGAGATGGGGCTGCCCGCCAATACGCTGCAGTCCACCATCGACCTCTACAACCATCACGCCGCCAATGGCGAGGACCCGTACCTGAACAAGAAGCCGCAGTGGGTGAAGCCCATCGGCAGCCCGCTGGGCGCCTACGATCTGCGCGGCTACACCGGCGGCTTCACCCTCGGCGGCCTGCGCACCGACCTGGACTCGCGTGTCCTGCACGTCGACGGCGAACCGATTCCCGGCCTCTACGCGGCGGGCCGGGTCACCTCCGGCATCTGCACGGGCGGCTACGCGAGCGGTTGTTCCCTCGGCGACGGCAGCTTCTACGGCCGCCGCGCGGGCGTGGCCGCCGCCAAGAACTGAAAGGAGCTGACGCACATGAGATTCGGCATCGTCCTCTTCACCAGCGACCGCGGCATCACGCCCGCGGCCGCCGCCAAGGCCGCCGAGGACCGCGGCTTCCACTCGTTCTTCGTCCCCGAGCACACCCACATCCCGGTGAAACGCGAAGCCGCACACCCGGGTACCCAGACCGCCGAACTCCCGGACGACCGCTACATGCGCACCCTGGACCCCTGGGTGGCACTGGGCACCGCCGCCGCGGTCACCTCCCGCATCGAATTGTCCACCGCGGTGGCGCTGCCCACCGAGAGCGACCCCATCACCCTCGCCAAGACCATCGCCACCCTCGACCACCTGTCCGGCGGCCGGGTCACCCTGGGCGCCGGATTCGGCTGGAACACCGACGAACTCGCCGACCACGGCATCCCCGGCAAACGCCGCCGCACCGCCCTCCGCGAATACATCGAGGCCATGCGCGCCTTGTGGACCGAGGAAGAGGCTTCTTACTCAGGCGATTTCGTCTCCTTCGGCCCCAGCTGGGCCTGGCCCAAACCGGTCCAGCCCCACATCCCCCTCCTGATAGGCGCCGGCGGCACCGAACGCACCTTCCGCTGGATAGCCCAATCCGCCGACGGCTGGATCACCACTCCCCAGGACACCGGCATCGACGAATCCACCGCCCTCCTCCACAAGATCTGGCAGGAATCCGGCCGCGAGGGCCAACCCCGCGTAGTAGCCCTCGACTTCCGCCCCGACCCCGAACGCCTCGCCCACTGGTCCGAAGCCGGCGTCACCGACGTCCTCTACGGCCTCCCCGACAAGCCCGAACCCGAGGTCCTCGCCTACTTGGACCGCCTGGCGGGCAAACTCGCGCCCCTGGGCCTGACCGCCTGATTCACCGAACCGAACGCCACCTCGAACAATTGCCGCATACCTGAAGGAAACCTCGGTATACTTCAGGTATGCCAGCTAACTCTGTCGAAGTTACGACGATCAAGACGCCCCGCACGACCAGGGATCGGCTAGCGGCTCTGACCCCGCGGGGGACGACGCTGGCCGAGATGATCGAGATTCTGATCGACAACTACGAGTCCACCAAGACCCGTGAGCGAATCGCCTGGGAGACAAGGCTGGCCGCGGCACGCGCGGATACTGTTGCCTTCGACCGCGGGGTGCAGGTGGCCGGCCAGCTACTGGAATACCTCGAGCGGCGGGAGGGCACCCGCCCATGACAGGTTTCGTACTCGACGACACCGTTATCCACGCCTTTGCCTTTGCCGACAACTCTGTCGTGGGCCTCATCTCCGCCTTGGTCTCGCACGACACCCGGTTGAGCATCCCCGCAGTCACCCTGGCACTCGCCCAAGCCCGGCTGTCGGACACGCAATGCGACGAAGTCAACGGCATGGCCGACAACCTGGAACACGTACGCCTGGAGACACTTTCGACAACGTGGCAGGTAACCGATCTGTCGAGGATCGTCGGTCTATTGGGCAACGACCCCGACATGGCGGCTGCCCACGCCATCGCAGTAGCCAGACACCTCGACTGGCCGATCCTCACCGCCGATCGCGCCCGCTGGGCCGACATCACCGCAACCATGCCGTGGCCGGTCGAATTGGTGGAACTCGCCGAACCCGACGAGCGCCGGTAGTCGGCCGGCGGGCCGAAATCCCTTGGGGGTCAGGAGGCGGTGATGCCGCCGTCGATGGTGAGGATGGTGCCGGTGGTGTAGGCGGAGCGGTCGGAGGCGAGGAAGGTTGCCGCGTCGGCGATTTCGCTGGGGTGGGCGGGGCGGGCGAAGGGGAAGTCCGCGGCCAGGGTGCGGAAGTCTTCGTTGGTTTCGAGGAGGGTGGTGAAGCGTTCGGTGGCTACCGGGCCGGGGTTGATGCCGAGGACTCGGATGCCGTCGCGCCAGCTCTGACCGCCCAGGGCGCGGGTGAAGGCCATGAGGGCGGCGTTGCCGGAGCCGCCGGCTATGTAGCCGGCTTTGGGGCGTTCGCCGGCGGAGCCGATGATGTTGATGATGACGCCTCGGCCGCGGTCCTTCATGCCGGCGTAGACGGAGCGGGTGAGGTCGATGTAGCCGAAGACCTTCAGGTCCCAGGCGCGGCGCCAGGTGGCTTCGTCGATGGATTCCAGGGTGCCCGCGGGGATGTCGCCGGCATTGTTGACCAGGATGTCCGGGGTGGCCGAGTCGGCCAGGCGCTGCAGTTCGGCGCCGTCGCGCAGGTCCACGGGGTGGGTGGCGACGATTACCGAGTAGGCCGCGGTCAGCCGGGCGGCGACCTCGTCGAGGCGTTCCTTGCCGCGCGCGGCCAGGTGGAGGTGGACGCCCTCGGCGGCAAGCGATTCCGCGACGGCCGCGCCGATGCCGGCCGATGCGCCGGTGATGAGGGCGGTGCGTCCCGCGAGCCCCAGATCCATGTCGTTCCTCTCGAATTCGGTAGCTCGTGCCGGGTTTTCGGTGTTCGAGCCTTCCGGGCAACACCCGGCACCCACAATTCGATACCGAGTGATCGGTTTGCGCTCGGCGGGAGTCAATTACACGCGGCGGTGCGGTGCAGGATGCGGAGGTCGCCGGGCGCGGGGAGCTCGCGGAATTTGCCGGTGGCCAGGGCGCGGCGGTACAGGTGATCGGCCGGGGTGCCCGGCGAGACGCCGGACAGGGCCAGCAGGCCGCCACCCGCGATCCAGTGCACCCAGTCGTCGTAGGCGCGGTCCGCCTCGGCCTCGGTACCGGGCGGGGTGAGGGTCAGCAGGCGCAGCGGGGTGTGCCAGGTTCGCGGGTCCGGCGCGGGCGATCCGGGAGCGATGGTGAGCGCGGGACCCGTGCCCGCGTAGGTGCGCACGGCCTCTTCGAGGGCACGCGCCTCGTCCGGCGACAGCGCTGCGGGGTCGGCGGCGGCCATTCGAATACCTTTCTGGGCCCGGGGCATTCATGCAGGTCGAGCAGGGTGCGATTGCCCGGAGGGCCGAGCCATAGTAGCATCCGGACACGTGTCTGATTCCGTCCCTGCCCGCTCGGTGGTGAACCTGGAGGCCACCCGCCGCCGCCTCACCGAGAAGCAGGCCGACACCGTCGATCGGCTCACCCGGGCGGCGATGGAAGTGCTCTCCCGAGAAGGCTTCGCGGGTCTCACCGTCCGCATGGTGGCGGCCGCCGCGGGCGTCGGCACGGCCACCGCGTACACCTACTTCTCCTCCAAGGAGCATCTGGTCGCGGAGATGTTCTGGCGGCGGCTGGCCGCCACTCCCCCACCCGCCGACGAGGATTCGGACAGCACCACGCGAGTGCTGGCGGTGCTGCGGCAGATTGCCATGCTGGTGGCCGACGAACCCGCGCTGGCGGGGGCCGTGACCAGCGCACTGCTCGGCACCGATCCCGATGTGGCACACCTGCGGTACCGAATCGGCAGCGAGATCCGCAAGCGGCTCATGGACGCCTCGGGCGCGGACGCCGATCCGGAGATCGTCGATCATCTGGAACTGCTCTACGCGGGCGCGCTGGTGCGGGCGGGCATGGGGTACGCCTCGTACGCGGAGATCGCCGAGCAGCTGGAGAAGTCCGCGCTGCGGGTCCTGAAGGGCTGAATTCCACGGGCGAGTCCCCTGGATTCCCTTGCCGTGCAAGCCAACCCGTAGTACCGTCCAGACAGGTGTCTACTCCAGTGCGGGAGGTTTCCGATGACCCTGGTCAAGCCACAGATGGTGTCGGGCGGCGAGCATGAGCATGGGCATTTGGAGGAGTTCCGGACGGACCCCATCGCCCTCATGGCGCGGGTGCGATCGGAATGCGGGGACATCGGATCCTTCCGGCTCGCGGGGCGCGATGTCATCCTGCTGAGCGGCGCGCAGGCCAACGAATTCTTCTTCCGCGCAAGCGATGACGAGCTGGACCAGGCCGCGGCCTACCCCTTCATGAAACCGATCTTCGGCGAGGGCGTGGTCTTCGACGCGCCACCGGAACGGCGCAAGGAGATGCTGCACAACACCGCCCTGCGCGCGGAACAGATGCGCGGCCACGCCACCACCATCGCGCGCGAAGTCGACGGCATGCTCGCCCGCTGGGGCGACGCGGGCGAGATCGATCTGCTCGAATTCTTCGCGGAACTCACCATTTACACGTCCTCGGCATGCCTGATCGGCGTGAAGTTCCGGAATGAACTCGACGGCCGCTTCGCGCACCTCTATCACGAACTGGAACGCGGCACCGACGCCTACTGCTACGTGGACCCGAACGCCGATATCGAGAGCTTCCGCCGCCGCGACGAGGCGCGCTGGCAGCTGGTGAAGCTGGTCCGGCACATCATGGCCGGGCGGATGGCGAATCCACCGCAGGGCAAGGACGATCGGGACATGCTGGACGTGCTGGTGTCCGTGCGGGACGAGCACGGGAATCCGCGCTTCTCGGCCAGCGAGGTCACCGGCATCTTCATTTCCATGATGTTCGCGGGCCACCACACCACCTCGGGCACCGCGGCCTGGACCATCATCGAACTACTGCGCAATCCCGAAGTGCTGCACCGCGTCGTCACCGAACTGGACGAGCTGTACGCCGACGGCGCGGACGTGAGTTTCCATGCGCTGCGGCAGATTCCACAGCTGGAGGCGGTACTCAAAGAGGTGCTGCGCCTGCATCCGCCGCTCATCATTCTCATGCGGGTGGCGCGCGAGGAGTTCGAGGTCTGTGATCACCGCATCGATCCGGGCGATCTGGTGGCGGTGAGTCCCGCTGTCTCCAACCGCATTCCGGAGGACTTCCCGGATGCGGACGGTTTCGATCCGGGCCGCTACCTCGACCCCAATCAGGAGGATCTGGCCAATCGCTGGACCTGGATCCCGTTCGGAGCCGGACGGCATCGCTGCGTGGGCGCGCAGTTCGCGCTCATGCAGTTGAAGGCCATATTCTCGATCTTGTTGCGCGACTGGGAGTTCGAGCTAGCACAGCCATCGGACACCTACCGCAACGACCACTCGAAGATGGTCGTGCAGCTGGAACAGCCGTGCGCGGTGCGGTACCGGCGCCGCGCCCGGCCGTCCTGATCCTGGCTCGGAGCGGGGCTCAGAGCGCGGCTTCGATGGCCTCGGTCACGGCCGGGTCCTTGGGCTCGGTGCGCGGCCGGAAGCGGCCCAGCACCGCGCCGTCGCGGCCGATGAGGAACTTCTCGAAGTTCCACTGGATGTCCCCGGCTTCACCGGCCGCGTCGGTCACCTTGGTGAGTTCCTCGTAGATCGGGTGCCGGTCCTCACCGTTCACGTCGTCCTTCTCCAGCAGCGGGAAGTCGACGCCGTAGGTGGCGGCGCAGAATTCGGCGATCTCCTCGGCCGAACCGGGCTCCTGGCCCATGAACTGGTTGCACGGGAACCCGACCACGGTGAAGCCCTTGGGCCCGTAGGTCTGCTGGAGTTCCACGAGGCCGGTGTACTGCGGGGTCAGGCCGCACTTGGAGGCGACATTGACCAGCAGCACGACCTTGTCGCCGGCCAGCTGGGTCAGCGTGGTGGGCTCGTCGGTCAGCGTGCGCAACGGAATTTCGCGAAGGTTGGTCACAAGCACGCATAGTAGAACGAGTTCGCGAACCGGGTCCGCCTTGCAGCTCAGGAGTAGCGCACCTGCCAGTGTTTGATGCCGTTGATCCAGCCGTGCCGCAGCCGTTCGGGCGGCGCGACCTCGTGCAGTTCCGGCATGGCGTCGGCAATGGCATTGAACATGAGGTCGATTTCCAGTCGCGCCAGATTCGCGCCGACGCAGAAGTGGGTGCCGGTGCCGCCGAATCCCACATGCGGGTTCGGATCGCGCAGCACGTCGAAGGCGAACGGATCGCCGAACACCGTCTCGTCGAAATTGGCGGAGCTGTAGAACAATCCGACCCGATCGCCCTTGCGGATCTGCTGCCCGCCGAGTTCGGTATCGCTGGTGGCGGTGCGCTGGAAGGCGGTCACGGGGGTCGCCCAGCGCACGATCTCGTCGGGTGCGGTGTGCGGGCGCTTCTCCTTGTACAGCTCCCACTGGTCCGGATTGTCGACGAACGCTTTCATGCCGTGCGAGATGGCATTTCGCGTGGTCTCGTTGCCCGCCACGGACAGCAGGATGACGAAGAATCCGAATTCGTCGGAGCCCAGCGCCTCACCGTCGACGTCCGCGGTGACCAGCTGGGTGACGATGTCCTGCGCCGGACAGG
This sequence comes from Nocardia sp. NPDC020380, assembly GCF_044386975.1. Lineage (NCBI taxonomy): Bacteria > Bacillati > Actinomycetota > Actinomycetes > Mycobacteriales > Nocardiaceae > Nocardia > Nocardia sp. NPDC020380. Next base: position 390,050 of record NZ_JBIRVQ010000005.1, read on the forward strand.
CGCGGCGCTGTTCGGCCATGGTGTAGGCGTAGCCGAGCAATTCGGCATTGGCCTGCATGTTCGCGCCCGCGAATTCCGGATCGTCGTAGTTGAGCAGTTGATTGGACCAGGTGAACAGCTTGTGCCGATCGTCCTGCGGTACGCCGAGCAGTTCGGCGATGGCCTGCAACGGCAGTTCGCAGGCGACCTGGGAGACGAAATCCCCACTGCCGCTGTCCTTCGCCTCGGCGACGATGGCGGCGGCGCGTTCGGTGAGCGCCTGCCGCAGGCCCTCGACCGCGCGCGGGGTGAAGCCCTTGGAGACGATGCGGCGGATCTTGGTGTGCTTGGGCGGGTCCATGTTCACCAGCAGGGCCTCGCGGCTCAGCTCGAGCTGTTCGGGCTGGGAGTCGACCGGCATGCGGATGATGGAGCCGTTGACGTGGGAGGACCACAATTCGGGCTTGCGGGAGATCTCCTTGACGTCCTCGTGCCGGGTGATCGCCCAGTAGCCGCCGTCGGTGAACGGCGCGGCTTGTTCGGGGGTCTGCGCGTTCCACCAGACGGGCGCGGTGCGCCGCAGTGCGGCAAACTCTTCGGTGGGGCTGTGATCTGCCCAGAGCGCGGGATCGGTCAGGTCGAACCCGGCGGGTAGCGACGGAACAGACACTGTTCCTCCTCGGGCATGGTGCCACTATGATCTCGGTTTTGGAACGTGTTTCACGTCGATTGAACCATGCGAATCCACGGCTGTTCAGCGTTTCATCAAGATCGTTTAGCAGCTCTGAAGTGCGTCTTAGTTTCCGGCGTGGCGGCGAGAGTGTTCACAGACTAGAACTTGTTCTACAGTGATCGCAGGCACACTCGAGGATGAGGTACTGACATGACCGCTTCTCCGCACTCCGCGGACGCAACCGAAGCCGATTACGTCGTCGTGGGCGCCGGTAGCGCCGGCGCCATCGTGGCCGGCCGACTGGCCGAGCGGGGTGCGAGCGTGATCCTCCTGGAGGCCGGGCGCAAGGACGACACCCGGCTCGTCACCAGCCCCGGCATGATCACGATGGTCCACACCGTCCCGCAGCTGAAGAAGCGCGTGACCTGGAAGCAGTTCTCGGTCCCGCAGAAGCACGCCAACGACCGCGAGATCCCCATGACCCGCGGCAAGGTGCTCGGCGGCTCCAGCTCCGTCAACGGCATGCTCTTCGTGCGCGGCAACCGCGCCAACTTCGACTCCTGGGCCGCCGAGGGCAACAAGGGCTGGAGCTACGACGAGATCCTGCCCGCCTACAAGCGCCTGGAGAACTGGCAGGACGGCGCGAACGACTACCGCGCCACCGGCGGCCCCATCGAGGTCACCCGCCAGCAGGACCTGACCCCGATCACCCAGGAGTTCATGGTCGCCGCGTCCGAGACCCTCGGCGCGCCGATCATCGAGGACTACAACGGGGAATCGCAGGAAGGCATCTCGATCTTCCAGCAGAGCGTGCGGAACGGCCTGCGCTACAGCTCTTCTCGCGGCTACATCACCGATATGCCGAACTCGAACCTCACCGTGCTCACGCACGTGCACGCCACCCGCGTGGTCATCGAGAACGGCCGCGCCACCGGCGTCGAGATCGCCGAGAAGAACGGCGCGCGCCGGGTCGTCCGCGCGGCCAAGGAAGTCATCGTCTCCGGCGGTGTCATCGGGTCCCCGCAGCTGCTCATGCTCTCCGGCGTCGGCCCGGCCGCGCACCTGCGCGAGCTCGGCATCGAGGTGAAGGCGGACCTGCCGGTCGGGCAGAACCTGCACGACCACCTCTTCGTGCCGATGACCTTCGTGTCGAAAAAGGCCATCCACCGCGGCATTCCGACCTACTTCGCGCGCGGCATCATGCGCGAGCTGCGCAATCCGGGCAGCTCCTGGATGGGGCGCACGGTCTTCGAGGCCGCGGGCTTCGTCAAGACCAAGTTCTCCGAGGGCGCGCACCCGGACATGCAGATCCACACCCTGCCGTGGAGCTACCCGACGCCCAACCAGGACGAGGACAAGATGCACATGGTGGACCGGCGCGCCGCGCTGACCATCATGCCCAGCCTCATCTACCCGAAGAGCCGCGGTGAACTGAAGCTGGCCTCGACGGATCCGTTCGCCTCGCCGCTCATCGACCCGGGCTACCTGACCGATCCGTGGGATACCGAATTCCTGGTCGAGGGCATCAAGATGATCCGGGATGTGATGTCGCACAAGAGCATCGCGGGCGATGTCGTCGAGAACTTCTTCCCCGGAACGGATTACAGCGACGAGACCGCGCTGCGGCGGGAACTGCCCAACCGCGTGCACTCCATCTACCACCCGGTCGGCACCTGCCGCATGGGTGTGGACGAGCGCGCGGTGGTGGACCCGACGCTGAAGGTGCGGGGCATCGAAGGCCTGCGTGTCGTGGACGCCTCGATCATGCCCAGCATCACCGGCGGCAACACCAACGCGCCGAGCTACATGATCGGCGAGAAGGCCGTCGAGTTCATCGGGGTATAACCCCAGCGAGACCGCGGTGCACGACGCACTTCCCTAGCCCTCCGTGCACCGCCGGGCCGGCGGATACGACCACCGCCGGCCCGGAACCGCCCCGAGCCGATGCAACCGGCTCGGGGCGGTTTTCTTTATCCCCCTGATGCGCGTCGCGCAATCCGTTCTACCAGTGCGTCTGTTAGAAAAATGGGATGAATGCGAGAAACCTGACGCTCGCTACCCTGGCCTTCGGGCTCACCTTCTGGGCCTGGAATCTCATCGGCCCGCTATCCAGCAGCTACGAGAAGAGTCTCGGCCTGTCCGCCGGGCAGACCTCGCTGCTGGTCGCCACCCCCGTACTGGTCGGCTCGCTGGGCCGGATCCCGGCCGGCGTGCTCACCGACAAGTTCGGCGGGCGGATCATGTTCGCCGTCATCTGCTTCATCTCGATCGTGCCCACGCTGCTCGTCGGCTGGTCGAATTCCTTTGGCGCCCTGATTCTCTGGGGCTTCTTCCTCGGCATCGCGGGCACCTCGTTCGCGGTCGGCATCCCGTTCGTGAACTCCTGGTACGAGCCCGCCCGGCGCGGCTTCGCCACCGGCGTCTTCGGCATCGGCATGGGCGGCACCGCGCTGTCCGCCCTGTTCACCTCGCGACTCGTCGACCATCTCGGGCGGGCGCAGACCCACATCCTGATGGCCGTCGCGCTGGCCGTCATGGGCGCGGTCATGTACCTGTTCAGCCGGAACTCACCGGACTGGAAACCGGCCACCGAACCGGCCCTGCCGCGCATCAAGGAGGCGCTGAAGCTGAAGGCCACCTGGCAGGGCGCACTACTCTACGCCGTGGCCTTCGGCGGCTTCGTCGCCTTCTCCACCTACCTGCCGACCGTGCTCGAGAACGTCTACGAGTTCACCCAGTCCGACGCGGGCCTGCGCACCGCCGGGTTCTCCATCGCGGGCGTGCTCGCGCGGCCGCTCGGCGGCACGCTGTCGGACCGGATCGGGCCGGCCAAGGTGCTGACCATCTCCTTCGCGGGCACGGCCGTCATGGCGATCGTGCTCGCCTTCAAACCGGGCGCGGAGATTCCCGCCGGGATCAGCCTCGTCCTCATGGCCTTCTTCCTCGGCCTGGGCACCGGCGGCGTGTTCGCGCTCATCGCCAAACTCGTCGAACCCGCGCGGGTCGGCACCGTGACCGGTCTGGTCGGCGCGGCCGGCGGGCTCGGCGGCTACTTCCCGCCGCTGGTCATGGGATTGGTGTACAGCTCCCGGCACGACTACACCCTCGGCTACGTCCTGCTCGCGCTGACCGCGGTCGCCGCCCTGCTCTACACGCTGAAAGTCGGTCGCGAAGTTCGCGATTGACGCACCCGAAGGGGTCCTATGCGCCGCACTACCGGGGATCACGATTCGTGCCTGATGAACGTCGGGGAACGGCCGGACCGGCAGCAGTTGCGGGACAGCGCCGCCGCCATCGAGGACATGGTGCGGCACCATCTCGACTCGTACCTGGTGCAATTGGAGCGGGCCGTCACGGACGCGGGCGGCACCGTGCACTGGGCCACCGGCGCCGCCGAGGCGAACCTCCTGGTGGACGAACTGGTCCGGCACGAGCGACTCCGGGCCGCCGAGGTCGGCGTCACCGGCGCGAATTTCCTTGTGGCGGAGACCGGAACGATCGTCATGGCGGAATCCGAGGACAACGGGCGCATATGCCCGGCGCTGCCGGAAACGCTCATCACCGTGGCGGGCATCGAGACCGTGGTGCCCACCTGGCGCGACCTCGAGGTCTTCCTGCAGCTGCCCGTGCGCGGCAGCACTAGGGAACGCGTATCGCCGTACGTGTTCACCTGGGCCGGGGTCACCAACGGGGACGGGCCGCGGAACTTCCACCTGGTGCTGGTCGATGACAACCGCACCCGCGCGCCTCGCGCGAAGCGGTCGGCGACCGTGACGAATGCACGCGAAACCGTGCTGGCGCGCATCCGGAATGCCGTGTCGGATCTGCCCGCCGAGCAGCGCACCATCACCGCACCACGCGAATACCTGCGGCGGGCACCGGGAATCGAGTCCGGCGATCACGACGCCGTGGTGTCGCTGTTCTTCGAACGAGTGAAACATTCTGGCGCACAAGCACACCGGGTCGACGCGTCGGTGCTGCCGAAAGCCATCGCGAGCGTCCTGCACGAGCAGGGCGTCCGCAGTGTCATCGCCCCGGCGGGTGTGCCCGAGGGCTGCCTCGCCGAGTGGACCGTGGACTCCGGAAATCGGGTGGTGTCCGATGATCCACAACTGTCCACAGCCGAACTCGAAGCGGTGGATGCGGTGATCACCATTTGCGCTGCGGCCATTGCCGATTCGGGCAGCGTGGTGCTCGACGGCGGTCCCGGGCAGGGCCGGCGCGCGCCGACGCTGGTGCCCGGCTGTCACGTCTGCGTGGTGCACGCCGAGCAGATCGCGTCGTCCGTTCCCGAGATGATCGGCATCCTGGACCCCTTGCGCCCGCTCACCTGGTGCAGCGGCCCTTCCGCCACAGCCGATATCGGGGCGATCCGCGTACAGGGTGCGCACGGGCCCCGGCGGCTGGTCGTGATCATCGTCGAGTGACCTCGCGAAAATAGCCTTCTGCCAGCACTTTTCAGGAGTGCAAGATCTTGTTAAGGCCGTGCCAAGCGCGGCTGGGCATCGTTGTGTCAACGCCGGGAGCGACCGGCGCGGCGAGACCACCAACCGGGGGCGGGGGGGGAACGCTGTGACACGACCCGTCCACGAGGGGTGTCGGGTCGTGTCACAGCAATACCGGCCATCCGGTTCTCACCGGCGGACCAGTCCTGTCGCGAAGGGGGCGGCAGGCCTGCGAGGATCCCGTCGGCCCCGTCCACGAGAGGTGGCGGGTCCGGCGGGTTCCTTAATTCTTGATCTTGTTTGCGGCATATCGTGGCGTTGCCCTTGCCGGGCACGGCATCATGGAACGTAAGAGCGCCAAAAAGATTGGGAGAGACGATGGAAACGGTAGTCGTCTTTGTGCTGGCCTGCCTGATCTATTGGTTCGGGTTGATACGCTGACCGGCCGTGGTCGCCACCGCCAGCAAGGCATCGGCGATCCGGGCACAGAACGCGTCGGCATCACCCGCGCCATGGGTGAGGGCGCGAATCAGAGTGGCGCCACGTAGGAACTCGAACAGCGCGTCCACGTCGCAGCCCGCATCCGCGCGCCCCCGGCTCGCGGCGTCGATCACCAGCTCACGCAGGGCCGCCCGGGTGGGCTGCTCCCCGCGATCCAGCAGGCGGCGATAACTCTCCCGATCGTCGTGATACTCCGACAACAGGCCCGGAATGGCCGAGCGCGCCGCCGGCTGCGCGGCCGCGTCCAGGAACAACCGGGTCCAGGCCAGCAGGTCGGCCCGCAACTCCCCGGTGGGGACCGGGAGATGGCCGCCGTCGAGAGCGAAGATCGCATCCTCCACCAAGGCGCGCTTCCCGGGCCACCGACGGTAGATCGAGGTCGTGACCACGCCCGCCCGCCGCGCGACCGCGGCGATCGTGGTCGCCTGATACCCCGCGCTCACCAGCAACTCCTGGGTCGCGGCGAGCACCTGGGCATCCAACTGCGGATCGCGCGGCCGGCCGGGCCCCGTCCGATTCCGCATTGCTCGCTCCGCCACCCCGCGCTCGGTCACCGCGACTCCCCTCTGATCGGCAAAAGTACGCGGCCCTCGATACCGAGGGCCGCGTTGCTTTGTCCATTCTGCGGGCTACCGGGCCTCGACCAACTCGGGCTCGGCGGGCGCTTCCACCGGAAGGCCTTCGCCGGTAGCGGCTTTCGCGCCTCGCATCAGGAAGAAAGCGGCTACTGAAGCGACCAGGACGCAAGCGCCGGCGGACCAGAAAGTGGTGGACATGCCGGTGGTGAAGGCTTCCTTGGCGGCGGCGATCAGATCGTGGTTGCCGCTGGCCATTGCGGGGGCGATGTTTTCGCGGATCGCGGTGGGAGCGGAGGACGGCATGGCGTTGCGGTAGGTGCTGGAGAGGATGGCGCCGAGGATGGCCACGCCGAGGGCGCCGCCGGTCTGCTGGATAGTGTCATTCAAAGCCGAGCCGACACCTGCCTGTTCCGGGGGAACCGCACCCATGAGGGCACCGATGGCGGCGGGGATGGCCAGGCCTGCACCGGCTCCTACCAAGGCCATGGCCAGAGCAGGCATCCAGAAGGCGGAATCCACGGAGAGCATGGCCAGGATCGCAGTGCCTGCGGCCAGGATCAGGAGACCGGCTACGGCGACCGGGCGGACGCCCAGCTTCGGGGTGAGGCCCGCGCCGACCATGTTGAAGACGATGGCGGACAAGGCCATCGGGGTGAAGGCCAAGGCGGTCTTGATGGGTGAGTAGTCGAGAACGAACTGCAGGTACTGGGTCAGGACGAGCATCAGACCGGCGTTGGCGAAAGTGACCAGCACCAGGGAGAAGCTGGAACCGGTGAAGACGCGATTGCGGAACAGGTGCAAGGGGAGCATCGGGTGCTCGGCCTTCAGTTCGCGGATTACGAAGGCGGACAAGGTGATCAAGGCGATGAGCAGGCCGGGCCAGGTGCCGGCGATGCCTTTGCCGGGGAATTCGATGATGGTCCAGACGGCGGAAGTGAGACCCACGACGGAGAACAGCATGCCGGGCAGATCGGTGGGACGCGCCGGGCCCTTGGATTCCGGCATCAAGGTCAGGGCCGCCACGATGGCCAGGATGGCGATCGGGACGTTGATCAGGAACACCGAACCCCACCAGAAGTGGTTCAGCATGATGCCACCCATGACCGGGCCGCCGACCATGCCGATCATGGCCACCGTGCTCCAGGCCGCAATTGCCTTGGGGCGCTCGTCATCATCGAAGACGACGATCAGGATGGACAGCGTGCTCGGCATGATGAGCGCACCGCCGAGGCCCATGACGACGCGGCCCGCGATGAGCATTTCCGGATTGCTCGCATAGGCGGCCAAGAGCGAGGCCGCGCCGAACAGAACCAGGCCGATGATCATCACCAGCCTGCGGCCGCAGCGGTCGGACAGACTGCCCGAGGTGAGCAGCAGACCGGCGAAGACCAGGATGTAGCCGTCGATCACCCACTGCAGATCCTGCGCGCCGGCGTGCAGGTCGGTGGAGATCTCCGGGATGGCGACGTTCAGCACCATATTGTCGATAACCAGCAGCAGTGAGCTCAGGCAGAGCACCACCAGAATCAGCCAGCGCTTCGGATTACGCTGTGCCGCAGGCGAAGTCACTGCCGCGGTCATTTCTTTCGCAGACATTTCAGGTCCCCTCAGAGAAGCTCTCCGCACACTGTGCGGTGTTATCGCACACTGTACGGTCTGCCGTACAGTGTGCGCAAGTGCGAACAGTGAACGGCTGGACGTACAGTGTTCTAGCTGCAGCTACGCTGTCCGGGAGACGAAGGAGACACGGCCATGCCCGCCAAACCACAGGAGTTCTCGTCGGTCTGGACCCGTCCGCAACGACAGCGGCGCGACCAGCCCGCACTCAGCAGGGAGCAGATCGTCGGCGAAGCGCTCGGCCTGCTGGACACCGAGGGCTACGACGCGCTCAGCATGCGCAAACTCGGCAGCCGCCTGAATGCCGGCGCCACCTCGCTCTACACGCACGTGGCCAACAAGGACGAAATCCTGGAACTCGTGGTGGACGCGGTCTTCGGCGAGGTCCGCCTGCCCGACCACACCACCCCCGGCAGCTGGCGCGCCGACATGACCGCATTGGCCGGCAACCTGCGCGATGCGATGCTGCGGCATCCGTGGATGTTCAGCGTGATCAGCGGGGCCGGACTGGCCTACCTCGGACCGAATGTCATGCGCCTCACCGACGTCATGCTCCGCATCCTCGAAACGGCCGGCTTCGACGACGACAACTCGGACCGGGCCGCCAACGCCCTCTTCGCCTACCTCATCGGCTCCACCGGCACCGAAGCCGCCATGCTCAATGCCGTCATGCGCAGCGGCCTGAGTGAGCAGCAGTGGTTCGAGAAGATGATGACGGTGGCGGAAGAAGCGGCAAAAACCTACCCGCGCATACACAAACGCTACGAAGCCCAGCGCTCCCTCGACTCCGCGCAGTCCCGGGACGCCTTCTTCGTCTCCGAACTGGGCCTGCTCCTCGACGGCCTGGAAATGCGCGGAAAAGCGAAAAAGCCTGCGGCACAGGCGTGAAAGCCGGTACCGCAGGCTGATCGGAGTGCGCGGTCAGCGACCGGTCGGAAGGTTGGTGCCGCCATTGGCATCCAGCACGACGCCGGTGATGAAACCGTTGGTGGCCAGCATGTGGATGGCGCGGGCGATGTCCTCGGGACGGCCGACGCGGCCCACCGGGGTGGTCTCGACCAGGCCGTCGAACAGGGCCTTGCGCTGCTCCTCCGGCACCCGATCCCACCACGGGGTGTCGATGACACCGGGCGATACGGCGTTCACGCGCAGCGGGGCGAGTTCGATTGCGAGCGGCGGGATCATGGCGTCGAGCGCGCCGTTGATGGCGGCCAGTCCGACCGTGCCGGGGAAAGCGGCGCGGGACGAGCCGGCCGTCACCAGGGTCACCGAGCCCTGCGCGTCCAGGCGCGGCAGTGCGGCCTGCAGGATGCGCACCTGCGGCCAGAACTTGCCGTCGAAGCCGCGGGCCAGGTCGTTCAGGTCGAGGCCGGCGAAGGGGCCGCTGCCGGCCGAGCCGCTCACCGAGATCACCAGGTGATCGATGCTGCCCGACTGCGCGAAGAAGGCGTCGATGTCGCCCTGATCGGTGGCGTCCAGGCTGTAACCGGTGGCCTTGCCGCCGATGCGAGCGACCGCGGCGTCCAGCTTGTCGCGGTCGCGTCCGGTGATGATGACCTCGGCGCCGCCGGCCGCGAAGAGGGTGGCGGTGGCCTCGCCGATGCCCGAACTGCCACCCATGACGACGACGCGCTGTGTTGTGGTCATTTTCTGGAGCCTCTCTGTCCGTCGCTCCGTTTACCATTACGGAACTGACAGTCTTGATAACCACGAAGCCGAGACTTTTAGTCTCGACAAATCGGTGACGTGCATCACAGGAGGCGCGGGCATGGCAGGCGCAGGCACCCCACCGAATCCGGAACGCCCGCACACCGGCCGGCGCCGCAACGAGGCCACCCACCACGCCATCCTCGACGCCGCACTACGACTCCTCGCCGAATCCGACGGCGCGGCAGTCACCATCGACGCCATCGCCAAGGCTGCCGGCGTCGGCAAGCAGACCGTCTACCGCTGGTGGCCCTCCAAGGGCGCACTGCTCCTCGACGCCCTCACCGAACGCTCGGCCATCGAAGTCCCCTCCCCCGACACCGGATCCGTGCGCGAGGATCTGCGCATCGTCATCGAATCCACTTTCGCCGGCGCGCAGAGCAGAACGACCGGCCCCGCCCTGCGCTCCCTGGTCCGCGAGGCCGCCCACGACCCGCACCTCGCCGAACTCCTCCGGACCTTCACCGAACAACGCCGGAATGCGGTCCACGCCTTGCTCGTTCGCGGCCGGCAGCGCGGCGAACTGAGCGCCGACGCCGACCTGGATCTCATGGTCGACCAGTTCTACGGCGTCTTCTGGTACCGCTTCCTGCTCGGCCACCAGCCCTTGGACCCCACGGCCGCCGACCGCCTCACGGATGCGATCCTGCGCGGCCACTGACAGCCGACGAACGCCCGCACCACGGAAAGTGGTGCGGGCGTTGCGTTTTCAGCTATCGGGCGAGGCTCAGCTGTTAAGGCCGGAGCGGACGCCTTCCTCGATGCGCTTGCCGATCTCGTTGTCGACGCTCTTCCAGTATTCGAAGACGCGGCTCAGCACCGGCTCCTGGACGCCGCCGAGGACGTGACCGACGACATTGGCGACCAGGCGGTCGCGCTGGGCGTCGGTGTAGACCTCGCGGACCAGGGTGCCCGCCTGGGTGAAGTCGCCGTCCTCGCGGTGCTGGATGTAGCCGGCCCGGACCATGGTCGGGTCGAAGTTCCAGATGCCGTAGTCACCGGCGCGGGACTCGTCGGCGTGCGGGCCGCCGAACGAATTCGGCGCGTACACCGGCACATTCGGGTCGTTGTACTCGAAACGCATGGCGCCCTCCTTGGAGTAGGAGTTCACCTCCGCGGCCTTGGCGCGGTTCGGCGGCAGCTGCGCGTAGTTGGTGCCGATGCGGTAGCGGTGCGCGTCCGCGTAGGCGAAGACGCGGCCCAGCAGCATCTTGTCCGGCGAGAAGCCCACGCCCGGAACCAGATTCGACGGCTCGAAGGCGGACAGCTCGATATCGGTGAAGAAGTTGCCCGGGTTGCGGTTCAGCGTCCAGCGGCCGACCTCGATCAGCGGGTAGTCCTTCTGCGACCACACCTTGGTCAGGTCGAACGGGTTGAAGCGGTAGCCCTCGGCCTCGTCGACCGGCATGACCTGCACCTTGAGGGTCCAGGACGGGTGGTCGCCGCGCTCGATGGCCTCCCACAGATCCTTGCGGTGGAAGTCCGGGTCGCTGCCGGCCAGGGTGTCGGCCTCGCCCTGGGTCAGGAATTCGATGCCCTGATCGGTCTTGAAGTGGTACTTCACCCAGAAGCGCTCACCGGCGGCATTGATCCACTGGTAGGTGTGCGAACCGAAACCGTCCATGTGGCGGTAGGTCTTCGGGATGCCGCGGTCACCCATCAGCCAGGTCACCTGGTGCGCGGTCTCCGGGCGCAGGGTCCAGAAGTCCCACTGCATGTTGTGATCGCGAAGTCCGTTGCCCGGCAACCGCTTCTGCGAGCGAATGAAGTCGGGGAACTTGATCGGATCCTTGATGAAGAAGACCGGGGTGTTGTTGCCGACGATGTCGTAGTTGCCCTCGGTGGTGTAGAACTTCACCGCGAAACCGCGCGGATCGCGCCAGGTGTCGGGGCTGCCCTGCTCACCGGCCACGGTGGAGAACCGCACCAGCGATTCGGTGCGTGCACCCGGCTGGAACAGCGCGGCCTTGGTGAAACGGGAGACGTCGCCGGTCACCACCAGCTCGCCGTAGGCGCCCGCGCCCTTCGCGTGCACGATGCGCTCCGGCACCCGCTCGCGGTTGAACTGGGCCAGCTTCTCGATCAGGTAGTGGTCGTGCAGCAGGATGGGGCCCTGGGTACCCGCGGTCAGCGACTCGTTGTCGCTCTCGACCGGAGCGCCGGTGTTGGTGGTTGTCGGCTTGGTCATTCGAAGCCTCCTTCGGGCATGTGGAATCGTCCCGGGGATCGACCCGGGCTTTCAGGAAACCTCGCCCCTCAGGGGGCGCAATCGGGGCAGAGCCCCCAGAACACGACTTCGGCCTCGTCGATGACGAAACCGTGGGACTGATCGGGTTCCAGGCAGGGCGCCGCACCCACGGCACAGTCGATATCGATCACCATGCCGCACTTCCTGCACACCAGGTGGTGATGGTTGTCTCCGGTCCGCGCCTCGTACAGCGCCGGCGATCCCGCCGGTTCGATCCGCCGCAGCAAGCCCGCACCCACGCACGCCTTCAACACGTCGTACACGGCCTGTGTGGACACCGACCCCAACGTCTCCCGCACCTTCGCAGCCACCCCGTCGGCATCCGAATGCGGCGCCTCGGCCACCGCATCCAGCACCGCGACCCGCGGGCCGGTGACCCGCAGACCCACCGCCCGCAACCGTTCGCGAGCGTCGTAACCGGTGTGCATAACTCCACCCTCCCCCGTTTTCTGGAATAAGTCAAGAAAAGGATGTTCTTGCTGATCAAGGACATGAAATCAGAGCATCCGGCGGCGCGCCGGACCGATCGGCGCCGGTCACCGAGGCGGCACGGCGGGGATTCCAGGAAGACCGCTCAGCGAACCACCCCAGGGCTGATATACCGGCACCACCGGCGACGGGGTGGTGTAGTGCGGCTCGCTACCGCTCGAATCCGTCGAGCAGCTATGCAACAGCAACCGGGCTATGAGAAAGAACGGCAGCAGGAACAACGTGCCCGCCATGGAACGCTTCGGACGCCGCACACGGGTGGCCCGAGCCTGTTCGGCACGTGCGGCCCGGTGCGCCCGCGCACGCCTGGCCGCCACCGCCGCCTTCTGCTCGGCGATCCGTTCGCGAGCGGCCTCGGCCTCCGCCGCCCGGACCGCCTTGGCCGCGGCGGCCTTTTCCTCCTCCGCCTCGATGACCGCGATCTGCGCCGCTATCTCGTCGCCGCGATCCGGATCCAGTTTCACGATCGTGCGCAAGCGCGTGATCGCCGCCCGCCGGCGGCCGTGCAACCAGTCCAGCAAAGCCAATTGCCGGATGACAGCGACATTCTCGGGATCATCGCGCAACTCGTCACGCAGTTGCGCCTCACCCCGCGCTATCGCCTCGGGATCGTCAGCACGCCAGCGCTGCTCGTCACAGGCGCGCAACCGCCACAGCAGATCGAGATCCGGCTCCGATGCCAGCGCGGTCGTGCTGAGGTCGAAGGCACGCTGGTATTCTCGCAGCGCGGTCAACGAGATGTGGGCGGCCAGGGCGAGGGCCTGGACATTGTGGGGATCGCCGGCCAGGACCTCGGCCGCCGCCTCGTAGGCCGCCTCGTAGCGTTGCAGCGCGAGGAGGGCGGCCGCCTTCCGCAAGGCGTCGCTCATCGAATCTTCTTCGCGCGCATGTAGGTTGCGAGTTCGTCGTAGGTGCCGTCGTTGTTGGCGAATTCGATGACGTTGCGGGCGGATTCGAACCAGGCCTTGGTGCTGGGGCGGATCTCGGCGAGGGCGTGGTCGATATCGGGCATGCCGACCGGGCGGACGATGCCGGAGCGGATCGAATCGGCCATGGCCAGTTGCGTTGCCGAGACGCACACATGGGCCAGGTCGGCGCCGGAGAAACCCTCGGTGCGCGCGGCCGTCGCCGCCAGGTCGATGCCGGCGACCGGGCGGTCCTTCAGGTGGTGACGCAGGATCGCCACGCGGGCTTCGGCATCGGGCAGGGTCACCAGGATCATGCGGTCGAAACGACCGGGGCGGCGTAGCGCCACATCGACATCCCACGGGTGGTTGGTCGCGCCGATGACGTAGACGCCCTCGTTGGCGCCCGCCACCGAATCCATCTCGGTGAGCAGCTGGTTGATGACGCCGCGCATATTGCCCGAGATCTGACTCCGCTTGTGGCCCAGGGCATCTATCTCGTCGAAGAACAGGACACAGGGCGCCTTGCGGCGGGCCGTCTGGAAGATCTGCTGCACGTTCCGCTCGGCGCGGCCGATGTACATGTCCAGGACGTCGGCGATCTCGATGGCGAAGAACGACGCGCCGAGTTCACCGGCGATGGCGGAGGCGAGGAAGGTCTTGCCACAGCCGGGCGGCCCGTACAGCAGCAGACCGCCGCGCGCGCTCGTGCCGAAAGCCTTGGCCAGCTCCGGGTTTCGCAACGGGCCGAGCAGGGAGAGCTCCAGCTGCTGCTTGACGTTGTCCATGCCGCCCACGTCGGCCAGGGCGAGACCGGGACGCTCGAAGGAGTCCACATCGCCCTCGGCGTACAGCTGCGGCTCGTCGCGCACGAACGCGGGCTCGATGATGTCGCCGACCTGCTGCTCGGCTGCCGCCCAGTCGTAGCCACCGCGCGCCGTGGCAGGCTCCGCCGTAGGCGAATCCGGCTCGGCCGCAACCGCATCGGCGGGTTCCGTCGCGCCCGCGGCCAGGGCGGCGGTGCTGCACTGTAGTAGATCGGCGAGCTGCACATTGTGCGGGTCCTGAGTAAGGGCCGTGGCACAGTGGGCCAGAGCTTCGGCATGCTGTCCGCGAGCGGCGAGGAGTTCGATCACGCTCAGCCGCACCGGCAGTAGATCAGGGTTGGTGTCGAGTACCGCCAGTAGGTTGGTGATCACCGAATCGTCGGGCAAAGCTCCCCCAGAGGTCGTGCAGTTCATCTGCGCCGAATGCTAATCCGTACGGGCGACAGCACACAGCAGAGTTTCTGCGGGGCAGACAACTCTCGTACCTCGCGGCTCCACCTCCCTGCGCCGGGGCCTTCGGCCCCCGAACCCCCAGGACAGGGGGTAGCGCACGTCACAGTCGTGCTGCCGGAATAGATCCGGACGGGGGTCGGTTATCCATCCTTGCCGGCGTCGGAACAGCCCCGGGCCGCACCCTTTGTCGCTACGAGCGACCACTCGCCGAGAGGCGCTTGTTGGGCGTCGGCTTCCAACTTCGCAGCTTCGGGCTGCGAGCGGACGCCGCCAGCATCCCCCCGTCTGGCGGCGTTTCGGTATTTCCGGGACGGTGTGGTTTCCGGGTGTTCGGGGTGGCGGCGAACTAGCCTGGGACGCATGTTGCGCATGCGCAGGGGGCTTGCCGGTGCGGTAGCGGTGACATTGGCGGTGGTGCTGGCGGCGGGCGGGTTGCTCGATGCCGGTGTGGCGCGGGCGAAGCCGGGGGAAATGCGGTGCGGTCAGCCGGTCGGGCGGGAGTTCGAGCGGGCCACGCCGGAAGAGGCCGGGCTGGATGCGGGGCGGCTGGCCGACGCATTGCAGTTCGCGGCGAGCCGGAATCGGTTGAACGTGCAGGTTTTCCGGAACAACTGCCTGATCGGCGAGGGGCCGAGCAATGCGGAAACCGGTCGAGTCGCGTGGAATGTCTGGAGCGTCACGAAGAGTGTCGTGTCGCTGCTCGCCGGAATCGCCTGGGATCGCGGCGAACTCGATATCCAGGCGCCCATCGGCCGCTACCTACCGGCCGGGCTCGGCGATGCCGCGCATCGCGCCATCACCGTCGAGGATCTGCTCACCGAGACCTCCGGACTGCACATCGGGACGATCACCGAGGGCATCACCGGCGTCATCCCGATCGACCCGTTCAGCGCGGTCCAGGCCCTCGCCGTCCCGTTCGACCATCCGCCCGGCACGACCTTCACCTACAGCCAGCGCAATGTCGACCTGCTCTCCTACGTGATCGAGCTGGCCGTCGGCGAACCATTGCAGCAGTTCGCCCAGCGGGAACTGTTCGGCCCCATCGGGATCCAGCGCGGCGACTACTACTGGGCGCGGGATCGTTCCGGGCACACCTACGGCTACGCGCACCTGATGATCCCGCCCGACGATCTCTCCCGGCTCGGGCTGCTGGTCTCGAACGACGGGGTCTGGCGCGGGCAGCGCGTCGTCTCGCACGCGTATCTGCACCGGGCCGCAACGCCATCCGCCACCGATCAGTGCTACGGCTACCTGTTCTGGGTCGGACCCGGCTGCGCCGAGAACCCCGGTTTCATGCCCGGCGATATCTACGACATGTCCGGGATGGGCCTGCAGAACGTCTTCTTCATCCCCAGCATGGGGCTCACGGTGATGTGGACCGGGTTCTTCGGCGTGCACACCACGCAGGGGCCGGTCGGCATCCTGGAGTACGGCGGCGAGCTCTCGCACGAGTTCTTCCGCCGGTTGCTGGCCGCGTTCGAGCACAGCCCGATACCCGATCCCGGCCCCTACGTGGAAGAGCCGGCGCAGTTGAACACCGCCGACTATCTCGACGCGGACATCGCGCTCGCGGTGTTCGGTGTCGGCCCGGACGCCTATCCGGGCTGTAATGTGCTGTCCTGCCTGAACGTTCCGCTCGCGCCACCGTTCAGCGACGCGCCGCCGGGCTGCCTGCTGCTGGCATGCGTCGGCCCCGATCCACGCACCCCGGGCATTCGCCGGGAGTGAGCGATTACGGCGTGACGGTCTCGGCTGTCACGGCGTGACGGCGGCTCGGCCCGCCAGCTCACGCAGCTCGTCCGCCGGCCGCCGGCCCGCGAACTGCAGCAGATCGCGCACCACTTCCCGCGCGCGATGATCACTGTGCACCAGTTCGGGCGTTAGTCGCTCGGCATTGAGCAAGGCGTCCAGCGCTTCCTGCGCCTGCCGCCGTTGCGCGTGCGCGCGGGCCACATCCACCAGGAAGCGAGCCTGCCGCTCCGGGGACAGCACGGAGGCGTCCACGGTGCGGGCGATGTCGAGTGCCTCACCGGCGTCACCCAATTCGACCGCCACCGCCACCGCGTGCACGGCGACACTGGTCGGCCCGAATTCGGTGTCGAAATCATTGCGGCCCTCGCCGAGCCGATCCGCGGCGGTGCGCGCCGCGGCCAGACCCGTGCGGGCGGCCGTCCGATTTCCGTCGGTCGCCGCGATCACCGCCAGCATGAGCTGCAGAGATCCGTAGAGCGACAACACTTCCGGACGGGTGCCGGTCTCCTCGGAGACCTGCGCCGCCAGGGCCGCCACCGATACGCGCGCCGCCTGCTCGGCCTGTTCCAGCCGTTGCAGGCGCAGGAAGGCCTGTGCCATGCGGTAGGTGCCGGCCACCACGCTGAGCGCGTCACCGGATTCCTCGGCCGCGGTCAGGGCGCGATCGGCCGCGACCCACGCCGCGTCGACCTCTTCCTGCCTGGTGAAGGCGGTCGCGGCCACTTGGTAGGTGCGTGACAGCAGGGTCAGCACCTCCGGCCGCTTCGCCGCGGAATTCCGGGCCGCGTGTTCCAGGTCCGGAATCAGTTCGAGCAGGCTGCTGCCCACTTCGACGAGACGCGATTCATGTGCCAGCTGCCACACGATATCCACGCGTTGTTGCAGCTCCGGCAACTGCTCGGCCGACTCGCGATCGGCCTCGTCACCGAAGAGTTGCTCCAGCGCGGGATGTCCGGTGAGCAGCAATCGCAGCTGTTCGAAAACCGCCGAGCCGGGCCGCTGCCCGTCGCCGCGATCCGCGGCCATGGGTTCGGCCGCCTCGGGCCGCAGATCCCGTACCGCCACTCCGAGCACGTCCGCCAGCCTTTGCAGGACCGACAGCCGCTCGACGGGCAGTACATCCCGCTCGACCTGCGACACCCAGCTTTCCGACCGCCTGATGGCGGCGCCCAGCTCTTTTTGCGATAGTCCCCGCCGCCGGCGCAACTCCGCTACCCGTGCCCCAAGGGTACTTTCGGCCACCGGGTCAAACTCCTTCTGCCTGATCGGCTTTCCCGGCCGTCACCGCCCGCTTGTTTCGCCGATGTCTACCATGCCCTTCTCCTTCCCGCCCTTTCTCCGTCCGGTTGGGATCTGCCGACAAGGATTCCAGACACCGCGAGCTTACGGCGCACAGTATGAAGTATGTATTTTTCTTATTGCACCGCAATTTTTCTGCGTTTAACGTTTGTAGGGACCCGTCGAACCAATCGGACGACAAGAGGTGGTCATGTCCGCCGAACTCTTCTTCTTCCTACTCGGCGCCGGAATCGGTGGTGCGGCAATGTGGTTCGCGGCCATCGCCGTCACGGCCACCAGGTATTCCGGCCCGGTGCCCGGTCCCACAGTGCAGAGCATCACCGCCCGGCTAGAACGCGAGGGTAGCTGTAACTCGCGCTCAGCGAAAGGCCAACGGCCAACTCATCGGGCACACTCCAGATGACAGCCACCCCGGATACCGGTGAAGTTCATGTGCGCCTGAGGTTTCCGGGCGGCATGATCTTGAACTATCGCGCCGAACGCGCAATTGCCGAACGCCTCGCAGCGAATTTACGCCCGCACTGCATTGAAGTGATCATTGACGGATTGGCGACCGACCCGTTCCCACCACTCCCGTGTGCCGAGCTGTGGACCGATTGAGAAGATCAATATGAAAACGGGCCGTTTGATCCTGAGAGATCAAACGACCCGCTTTGTCCGAAACGACGCAGTGGTCTATACCGTTCAGCGGTTCTGCAGCAGCACTTCCGCGATCTGAATCGTGTTCAGCGCCGCGCCCTTCCGCAGGTTGTCACCCGAGATGAACAGCGCCAGACCGCGACCGTCCGGCACACCCGGATCCTGGCGGATGCGGCCGACCAGCGACTCGTCGATACCGGCCGCCGCCAGCGGGGTCGGCACATCGGTCAGCTTCACACCGGCCGCGTTCGACAGGATTTCCTGCGCCCGCGCCACCGAGAGCGGCTCGGCGAATTCGGCATTGATGGACAGCGAGTGCCCCGTGAAGACCGGAACCCGCACGCAGGTGCCGCTGACCAGCAGCTCCGGCAGGCCCAGGATCTTGCGGGACTCGTTGCGCAGCTTCTGATCCTCGTCGGTCTCGCCGGTGCCGTCGTCGACCAGCGAACCCGCCAGCGGGATCACGTCGAAGGCGATCGGCGCGACGTACTTGACCGGCGCCGGGAAAGTGGCCGCGGACCCGTCGTGGACCAGCTGCTCCATGTCCGGGGCCACCGCGCGCACCTGCGACGCCAGCTCCTCCACACCGGCCAGGCCGGAGCCCGAAACCGCCTGGTAGCTCGACACGATCAGGCGCTGCAGGCCGGCCGCGTCGTGCAGCGGCTTCAGCACCGGCATGGCGGCCATGGTGGTGCAGTTCGGGTTGGCGATGATGCCCTTGATCAGATTGCGGGTCTGCTCCGGGTTCACCTCGGAGACGACCAGCGGCACCTCGGGATCCTTGCGCCAGGCCGACGAATTGTCGATGACCGTGACACCGGCCGCCGCGAAACGCGGCGCCTGCACCCGGGACATGGTGGCGCCGGCCGAGAACAGCGCGATGTCCAGCCCGGCCGGATCCGCGAGCTCGGTGTCCTCGACCACGATCTCCTGGCCGCGGAACGACAGCTTCTTCCCCGCCGACCGCGCGGAAGCGAAGAACCGCACCTCGTCCGCCGGGAAGTTGCGCTCCTCCAGCAGCTTCCGCATCACGGCGCCGACCTGTCCGGTCGCGCCGACGACTCCTACGCGTACGCCCATGGGCTGTAACCTTTCGACTTGCCCGGGAGCGCTGCGTGGTTACGCTGCGCAAACGCTGGGTGATGGAGTGGCGCCTCCGCGCTTGACCCGGTCAAGTCAGCGCCCCGTTCCGCCGTGCACGACCGCGACCTCTTCGCCGCCCAGATCGAAGGCCTTGTGCAGCACCTGCACCGACTCGTCCAGGTCGGTGTCCTTGACCAGCACCGAGATTCGGATCTCGGAGGTGGAGATGAGGTCGATATTGATGCCGGCCGTGGCGAGCGACTCGCAGAAGGTGGCGGTCACGCCCGGGTGCGACTTCATGCCCGCGCCGACCAGCGACACCTTGCCGACGTGATCGTCGTAGGCGACCTGCGAGAAGCCGATCTCGCCCTTGCGCTTGGTGAGCAGTTCCACCGCGCGCGGGCCGTCCAGCTTGGGCAGGGTGAAGGTGATGTCGGTCTTGCCGGTCTCCACCTTCGAGATGTTCTGCAGCACCATGTCGATATTGATCTCGGCATCGGCCACGGCGCGGAACACCTTGGCGGCGTAGCCCGGCTCGTCCGGAATACCGACCACGGTCACCTTGGCCTCGCTGCGGTCGTGCGCGACGCCCGTGAGGATTGCTTGCTCCAAGGGGATGTCCTCCATCGATCCGGTAATGATGGTGCCTGGTTTGTCCGAGTACGAGGAACGCACGTGGACCGGCACGTTGTAGCGGCGCGCGTACTCCACGCAGCGCAGCATGAGCACCTTCGCGCCGCAGGCGGCCAGCTCGAGCATCTCCTCGTAGCAGACCGAATCCAGCTTCTGGGCGTCGGAGACGATGCGCGGATCGGCGCTGAAGACGCCGTCCACATCGGTATAGATCTCGCACACATCGGCATTCAGCGCCGCGGCCAGCGCGACGGCGGTGGTATCGGAACCACCGCGGCCCAGCGTGGTCACGTCCTTGCTGTCCTGGCTCACGCCTTGGAAGCCGGCGACCAGCACGATGGTGCCCTCGTTCAACGCCTGTTGCACGCGGCCCGGGGCCACGTCGATGATCTTGGCGTTGCCGTGTGTGCCGGTGGTGATGACACCGGCCTGCGAGCCGGTGAACGAACGAGCCTCGGCGCCGAGCGAATGAATGGCCATGGCCACCAGCGCATTGGAGATGCGCTCACCCGAGGTGAGGAGCATGTCCATTTCGCGGGCCGGCGGAGCCGGCGCGACCTGCTGGGCGAGATCCAGCAGTTCGTCGGTGGTATCGCCCATGGCCGAGCACACGACGACCACGTCGTGCCCCTGCTTCTTGGTCTCGACGATCCGCTCAGCGACCCGACGGATGCGCTCGGCGGTGGCTACCGAGGATCCTCCGTACTTCTGGACGACGAGAGCCACGGTGGGAATCCTCCAAGATCGACAAATTGCTGCTACCGATGCACAAGACTACCGACCGAGGTCCACGAGATTTCTAGCTACCTCCTCCACCCCTGGTCAGCCGGGTGACAACGGTGCCGTTGCCGAACTCGCGGCGCTCCGTCACCGCGAACCGGGCCGGGCGGAAGCCGCCCGCGATCATCGGCGCGCCCGCGCCGGCGATGACCGGGTAGCTCTTGATGACCAGTTCGTCGATCTCGTCGGCGAGGGCGCCGGCCAGCCGCCCGCCGCCGCAGAGCCAGATGCCCAGGCCCGCTTCCGCTTTCAGCTCGCGGACGAATTCGACGGGATCGGCGCCGACGATCTCCAGTCGCGGGTCGCCGACGGGATCGAGGGTGCGGGAGAAGACGTACTGCTTCATATGCGCGTACGGGCTGACGATGCCCGCGGCGCGCGCGGGCTCGTAGGCGCCGCGCCCCATCAGGACGGTGTCCCATTCACGATTAGGGGTATCGACAGGCATCCCGAAGTGCGGGCGGAGATGGGTGGGCACCGACTCCGGGAAGCGTTCGTTGACCCAGGCCGCCTTGTCCTCGTCCTCCGGATAGAAGTCGTATTCGCCGTCCGGTCCGGCGATGTAGCCGTCGAGGGAGACCGCCACGTAATAGGTGAGCTTTCGCATGTTTACCGCTCCATCCGTAGTACTGTGACCGTAGTGGTCACGAATTTAGTACTACAGATGGAGTGGTGTCAATGGCTCGCACGAATCCCGAGCGACGACAGGCCCTGCTGGACGCATCGATCGAGGTCCTGGCCCGGGACGGCGCCCGCGGCCTGACCTTCCGCGCGGTCGACAAGCAGGCCGAAGTCCCCGCCGGGACCGCCTCCAACTACTTCGCCAACCGCGACGAACTGCTGGTCCAGACCGGGCACCGGTACTACGAGCGACTCGTCCCCAGCGCGGAAACCCTGGGCAAACTGACCGGCCCGAACCAGGGCCCCCGCACCCGCGAGACCATCACCGAGCTCATGACCGAGGTGGTCGAGCGCGTCTCCGGCTTCCGCGCCGGCTACCTCGCGCTACTCGAACTGCGGCTCGAGGCGGCCCGGCGGCCGGAGCTGCAGGCCCTGCTCACCGAGCGCGTGCGCGCCGATCTCGACTTCAATATCCGCAATCACCTGGCGTCCGGCATGCCCGGCGACGAGCACACCGTGGTGCTGCTCTACCTGGCGCTCAACTGGCTCATCCTCGAAAGGCTCACCCTGCCCGGCATATTCACCGAGGAGCAGGCCGCGGAGCTGGTGCGGGTGGCGGTGCAGCGGGCGATTCCGTCCTTGTGATGGAAGTCACGCGCGGCGAATAATGCGACCATGCGAGCAAGCGTCGGTGACCATCTGGTGATTCACGGCCGCAGTGTCGGCTTACCCGACCACACTGCGGAAATCGTCGAAGTACGCGGGGCGGACGGTGCGCCGCCGTACGTGGTCCGCTTCACCGACGGACGCGAGAGTCTCGTCTATCCGGGTCCCGATTCGGTGGTCCGGCGCCGGGATTGACCTTTACGGGCGGGTTACGTTGGTGTGCAGCGTGATTCGACATAACAGACCGACTGTCCGGTAAGAAGCATCGATCGAGCATGTTGACTCTCGAAGCGACGCTGGTCACAATCGGTCCCCGGATGGAGGGTTAGGTATGCGCACGAAAACTGATCACCGGTTCGTCATCGAGCTAGACCCCGACCAGGTGATGGACGCGTTGCTGATGGTCGAGCAGCTCCCCGATTGGTCACCCTCCCACCAGGATGTCCGCGTCGCCACCCGCGACGACCAGGGACGTCCACGCCGCGTGTACGTCTCGGCCAACCTGATGGGCCGCTCCGACCGGCAGGTCGTCGAATACGACTGCGGCGACCACCGCATCGCCTGGAAGGTGCTGGAGAGCAGCGCCGGCGGTGGCGGCAAGGGCTGGTTCGAACTCACCGAGATCGAGGACGGCGCCACCGAGGTCTGGTACCACGCCGAGGTCTACCTGCCCATCCCCGCGCCCGGCATGATCATGAAGCGCACCCAGCGCCGCGAGGGCGAGACCATGATCGCCAACTTCGTCGCCTTCGTCGAAGCCGTCACCGGCATCGAAGGACTCGGCGAGGTCGAGGAAGCGCCCTACGTCGAAGAGGTCGGCTACGAGCCGCCGGCCGTCGCGCCGCAGCGCGCGCACCGGCCGAATTTCGAGCCCGGCTTCGGGACCGCGTGACGCCCGCAGCGAACACGCGCATCTGACACCGGCTTTCGAGGCTCACACCCGGCAATATGTCCAGCATGCCCGGTGCGCAGCGAACCCGCATGATGTCGGTCTCCGAGAACGCCTCGGTGACCCAGCTGGAACTGTTCTTCGACCTGGTCGTGGTCTTCGCCTTCACCATGGTCACCGATCTGGCCGCACACGAGATCAGCTGGCTCAACATGCTCCGAGCCCTGGTCGTGCTGATGCTGCTGTGGTGGGCCTGGATCGGCTACTCGTGGCTGGGGAACGTGATCAAGGCCGACGAGGGCATCGCCCGCGTCGCCATGTTCATCGCCATGGGCGGCATGTTCCTCATCGCCCTCACCATTCCCGAAGCGTTCCATGACCTTCCGGGCGGCTGGTACGGGCCGCTCGTCTTCGTCATCGCCTACCTCGTGGTGCGGGTCGTGCACCTGGCGGGCATGCTCTTCGCCAGCTCCGAGGACGAACAACTCCGCGGGCAGGTGACCCGCTGGGCCGGCGGCTCGCTCACCATCGGCGGCGTCCTGCTGGTCATCGGCGCGCTCACCAGCGGCACCGCGCAGATCGTGCTCTGGCTCGCCGCACTCGCGGGCGACATGCTGTGGACGCTGTTCGCCGGCAATGACTGGCGGCTCAACTCCGCCTCCCACTTCGCCGAACGGCACGGGCTGATCGTCATCATCGCGCTGGGCGAATCCATCGTCTCCATCGGCGTCGGGGTGGCCGGGCTACCCATCTCCTGGTCCATCGCCGTGGGCTCGATGCTGGGGCTCGCCGTGACCGCGCTGCTGTGGTGGGCGTACTTCGATGTGGCGGCCATGGTGGTGGAACACCAGATGCAGCACGCGCAGGGGGAACGGCGCATCCAGATCGCGCGCAACTGCTACACTTTCTGGCACTTCCCGATGATCATCGGGATCGTGGCGCTGGCATTGGGATTGAAGAAGGTGCTCACCTATGTCGGCCAGGCGCAGGGGCATTCGCTGCACGACGCGCTGCACGGGATCCCGCTCATCGCGCTGTACGCCGGGCCGGCGATCTATCTGCTCGGGCTGGTCGGGTTCCGGCACTACGCGACCGGGGTGATCCTGACGCCGCGTCTGGTCGCCGCCCTCGCACTGCTCGCCCTCATCCCCGTGGCCACGCTGCTGCCCGCCATGGCGGCGCTGGGGCTGCTGTGCGCGGTGCTGCTGGTGCTGATCATCTGGGAGGTCATCCGGTACGCACAGCCGCGGGACGAGATCCGGCACGCCGAGGCGTGATTCGGAACGCTGCGCGTAACCCGGAGCGCGGGAGCCGGAGTCAGGGCCGCGGCGGCGTCACCGGTTGCCGCGGCTGCAGCCGGTTGTCGATGGCTTCGGGCACGTGCACGCCCTCGTGCAGGGCCTTCTTCATCTGATTCACGTTCTCGCGCAGCGCGTCCGCGACGAACTCGTCCGTGCGCGGATCGGCCAGCACCTGGAAGACGATGCGGAAGCTGGCGTCGGCGATGCCGCGAATGATGTCCTCGTGGAACGGGAAGTACTTGACCCGGCCCAGTTTCGGGTCCGCCCGGATCAATTCGAGGATCATGTGGTCGAGTTCGTCGCGGTTCTCCTCGAGGGCGCTCGCGATGTTCTTGGCGTACTGGCCCGTCCGCAACACCTCCGCGACCTCGTCCAGCACCGCCATGGTGACCGGCCGCTTCACCGCGTCCACGATGACGCTCACCGAGCGGTTCACCACGGCCGCGGTCACCCGGTCGCCGAAGGCGCGGTCGGCCACGCGGCCCACCCGGACCGCGATGACCACGAGACGCAGCAGCCGGAAGCCGCGGAAGAACGGGCTGGTGACCGGGATCATGCCCAGCACCTCGTACCAGTAGACGAACGGGAAGGTCCAGCTCCAGCCCTCCCGGCGCCAGCGCCACAGGAATTCGATCGCGAACACCGCGCAGATCGAATAGTCGAGGGTGCGGATCAGCCGATAGGTGTCACCGGAGACGTGGAAGAAGGTCACCCAGGTGACCAGTCCCACCGAGACCACGGCGAGCCCGAGCATGACGAAGTCCAGCCACAGCACGGGCGGCTTGTTCGGGAGTTCGTCGTCCTCCAGCACCGGGTAGGCGTCGTAGCTCACCGGGTCCCCTTCCACATCGAACGGTCCCGCCAGCGTAATGGCGATTGCCGGAGCATTGCCGGGTGTCGGGCAGGAAGACTCGACGCTCAGCCCCGGTCGTACGGGTATTCCGCGCAGCGACTTTCCCGCTATCGCGGCTTTCCGCCCGGCAGAAGTCCGCGCGGCAACTTTATCCACATGATGTGCACAGCCTGTGTGTTGTGCACAACCTGTGGGGTTCTACCGTCCCGCGCGGATGATCGCCTCGATATTGCGTTCCGCGATGGCGGCGATGGTGAGCGACGGGTTCACGGTCGCCGTGCTGCCCGGAATACCCGCGCCATCCATGACATACAGGCCCGGGTGACCGTAGACGCGGCCGTTCGAATCGGCGGCCTGCCCGAGCACCGCACCACCCAGCGGATGCGCGGTGAAGAAGGCATTCGCGTCATAACCGAGCGGCGTGTAATCGACCAGCGAACCACCCGCGGCGGCGATCTTGTGATCCACCGCGCGGCACGCCGCCAGCACCTGATCCTGCGCCGACTTCGGCCAGGTCAGGCCCACCGCATTGCGGCCCGGGTCGTAGCCGAAGCGGGCGCGGGTCGGATCCAGCGCGATACCCAGCGAGGCGACCGCGCCGGTCTCCACCGGAATGCCGGGGACATACCAGTTTTCGAGATGCAGCGGCATACCCGACTCGTCCAGAATGCGGCTGGCACTGGGCACGCCGCCGCCCGTGGTCGTCAGCGAGCTGACGCTGCGGGCCAGCACCACATCGCCGTTCGTGCCCCAGCCGTCGCCGACATGCTCGTTGAGACCGGGCAGGGCGCCGGTCGCCTGCGCGCGCACCAGCAGCTCCGAGGTGCCGACCGAACCCGCGCCCAGGAACAGGCGATCGCAGGTGAGCGTGCGGGTCGCCAGCACCTGTCCGGTCGGAGCCAGTTTCGTCACGGTGACTACATATTTGCCACTGCCGTCCTGGTCGATCGAATCCACCCGGTGCCCCGGGAAGATGCCCGACTTGCCGGTGCCCTCGGCGTAGCGCAGATAGTTCTGGTTCAGATCGAACTTGGCGCCATTGGAATTGCCGAGATTGCTGCGGAACGCGGTCGCCGACGGACGGCTCTGGCCGGCCAGCTCGGCGCGCACCACATCCCAGTTGAAGATCGAATCATTCGCCTGCGGTTCATAACCCGCGGCCCGCACCTGCTGATCCCAGATCCGCGAATGCGCGAACGGCGCCGAGCTGTACACATCCGGGGGCATGGCGGACAGCCGCAGCATGGACCGCACCCGCGGGTAGTAGACGGCATCCAGCTCGTCGTAGGAGACCACGCCCTGGAAGACGGAGTCGAACAGGTGCTGCGGCGGCTGGATCATGGCGCCGGTGAACACGATCGAACCGCCACCGACCGCGGCGGCACGCCACACGTCGATGCCCGGGTACTCGGTCACATCCAGCACGCCACCGAAATCGGCGAACGGCATGGGCACCTTGGTGACGCCGGTGAAGCTGGTGCGATGCCAGAAGCCGCGGCCGTCCGGCAGATCGTCACCGGTGAAGATCTCCCGCCACGGATCGTTCGGCCAGCGCGAACCGCGCTCCAGCACCGAGTTCTGCACGCCCGCCTCCGCGAGGCGCAGGGCGGTGACGGCGGCGCCGAATCCGGAGCCGATCACGATCGCCTCGGAATGGTCCAGTGGATCGGGCAGCGGGGCAAAGATTTCCGGCACCCACGCCTGGAACAGCGCATTCCACAATGGATTGGCCGTGGCGGCGCCCGCGCCGCGCATGACCGTCTCGGTCCCCACCCCGCCCAGCAGTGCTGCCAGACCGGCAGCCTTCAATACGGCGCGCCTGCGCAACGGCCACCTCCCTCATCATGTAATGGCCGCGCGCGAGATTACCGGGCCCCCGCCCACCCCTCAATAGGTTCGGCAAGATCGACGGCATGTCATGCCGAATCGCTATGTGTTGCGAGTCACCAACTCTCGTAACTCGCGGCTCCACCTCCCTGCGCCGGGGCAAGCCCCTGAAACCCCAACACCCGATCCGCGAGGGCCTGCCCTGAACCCGAACGCACGATCCTCGGCGGCTTGCCCTGAAATCCCGGCCCAGAGTCCTCTAGTGCCTGCCCTGGAACCCCAGCTGAACGCAAATCCCGGCGGTGGTGCCGGACTCGGCAGGCGGGGCCGCCGAACCTGCGGAGCCCCAGCCGAAAACAACGGCCGCGGCCCGAAATGGGCCGCGGCCGAAGGTGAAAGCTCGAAGTGTTCGTGAGGTGACCCGGAGGTGCTCGTGGCTCAGGCGCGGAGGCGTTCGCGGCGGAGTTGGTCTACTTCCGGAAGGTTCAGGGGGGGAAGGGAATCCACGCCGAGGGCTCGGGAGAGGAGCTGGTCGGCGAGTTCGGGGTTGCGGGCCAGGGCGGGGCCGTGCATGTAGGTGCCGATGACGGAGCCTTGGACTACGCCCTCGAGGTTGTCGCCTACGCCGTTGCCGACACCCTTGGTGACGCGGGCGAGGCCCGTGGCGTCGCCGCCGAGTTTGGTTCCGCCGCGGTGGTTTTCGAAGCCGGTCAGGGGCTGGGAGAGGCCGGGGATGATGGGGGTGGTGGCCACCTCGCCGATGGCGCGTTTCTCCTGGGGCGAGGTGGTGACGTCGATGAGGCCGACGCCGTCCACGCGTTCGCCGGTGGCGGTTTCGTACCAGTGGCCGAGGACCTGGATGGCGGCGCAGATGGCCAGGACGGGGACGCCGCGGGCGGCGGCCTCCTGCAGGCCCGGGTAGCGCTGCAGGTGGCGGGTGGCCAGGCGCTGCGCGGAATCCTCGGCGCCGCCGAGCGTGTAGAGGTCGAGGGAGTCCGGGACCGGGTCCTGCAGCGTGATGTCGACGATCTCGGCGTCGTAGCCGCGCATGCGCAGCCGCTGCCGCAGCACCAGTGCGTTGCCGCCGTCGCCGTAGGTGCCCATGACATCGGGCAGTACCAGGCCGATGCGGACAGTGGATTCGCTCATGCTGTGTCCTTTCGCGCGTGAACGGAGCCCTCCGTGGTTATGCTCCGCGGCCGCCTCCGGGCTTGACCGTTCACGCGGAGGTCGCCGCCTTCTCGTCGAGGTCCCGGTTCAGGTCGCGGAACGCGGTGTAGTTGGCGAGCACCTCCACCTGCCCGGCCGGGCAGGAGGCAATGGCGCGCAAGGGATCCGCGACCGTGGTGTGCTCGACACCCGCGTAGGTGAGGCGCACCGCGAGGTCCGTGGCCCGCTCCCCCGCGGCCACCACCTGGGTGCCCTCGAAGTGCTCGAAACGCACATCCCACAGCCAGGACAGGTCCTCGCCGTCCGGCACCTGGCCGTTGACCGCGATCACCAAACCCTTTGCGGCAGGGTCGATCATGGACAGCGCCTCCTGCCAGCCGGCCGGGTTCTTGGCCAGCAGCAGGCGGGTATTGCGGCCGCCCACCTCGACGGTGCGGTAGCGGCCCGCGATCTCGCGCACGGTCGCGGCGGCTTTCGCGGCAGCCTCGGGTCGCGCGCCGAGCGCGACCGCGGCGGCCACGGCCTGTGCGGCGTTACCGCGGTTGGCCCGACCCGGAAGCGCAAGGGCCAGCGGCAGTTCCAGGCCATCGGGCCCGTGCAGCGCGTGCTCGTCCACCCGCCACTGCGGTTCCGGACGCTGGAAGTCCGCGCCGGTGCTGTACCAGTGCTCGCCCTCCCACACGATCGGCTCACCGCTGCGCGGGCAGCTGGTGGCGTCCACCGACCAGCCGCTACCGGCCGACACCCACACCACATTCGGGTGGTCGTAGGCGATGGAGGTCACCAGCACGTCATCACAGTTGGCGATGAGCACGGCGCCCGGATGCCGCGCCATCCCGGCACGCAGGCGGCGCTCGATCATATTGATCTCACCCACCCGATCCAGCTGGTCGCGGGACAGATTGAGCAGCACGACCGCGGCCGGATTCAGCGCGTCGGCGACATGCGGCAGATGCAGTTCGTCCACCTCGATCGCGGCCAACTGCGCGGTGCGATTCGCGGTGAGCGCGGCCACGATTCCGGCATCCATATTGGCGCCGTCGGCCTGGGTGGCGACATCACCGAGCGTCTGCAGCGCGGCGGTGGTCATGCGGGTGGTGGTGGACTTGCCGTTGGTGCCGGTGATCAGCACCGTGCGACGCCCTCGGCCCAGCTGGGTCATGATCGTGGGATCGATCTTCAGCGCGATCAAGCCGCCGATCATGGATCCCTTGCCACGCCCGGCCGCCTGCGACGCCCGCGAGGCCGCCTTCGCCGCCACCAGCGCGAGTCGCCCGCGCATCGAGATGTCTGCCACGGGCTGAGCTTAATTTGCCCCTCCGCTTCGCTCAGGGGCGGGTTCGCGGCCCTAAGTCTCGATTCTTCCCTCCCTCCGCTCCTCCGCTTCGCTCCCCCGCTCCACTCAGTCCAGAATCGAGCCGGCCGCGAACCTCGAGCGAACTGTGAATCAGGTGTTGTAGAGCAGCTTCTCGTACACCTCGGAGTAGTAGTGCTCCAGCTGCTCGACCGATTCCTCGGTGGTCGGCTGCAATTCCTTCACCAGGTGCGCGTGCGGGGGCAGGTCGTTGTCCTCCCAGCGTTCCGGTTTCCACAGGTTGCTGCGCAGGAACGCCTTGGCGCAGTGGAAGAAGATCTGCTCGATCTCCACCTCGACGGCCAGGATCGGGCGGTGACCCTTCACGATCATGTCGTCGAAGTAAGGGGCGTCACGCACGAGTCTGGCGCGGCCGTTGATGCGCAAGGTCTCGCCGCGGCGCGGGATCAGGAACAGCACGCCGACATGCGGATTGCTCAGGATATTGAG
Organism: Nocardia sp. NPDC020380; assembly: GCF_044386975.1. Lineage (NCBI taxonomy): Bacteria > Bacillati > Actinomycetota > Actinomycetes > Mycobacteriales > Nocardiaceae > Nocardia > Nocardia sp. NPDC020380. The sequence continues at coordinate 419,789 of NZ_JBIRVQ010000005.1, forward strand.
GTAGCCGTCGGCGCGCCGGTTACCCGGGCGCTCCGGGATCGCGATGGTCGTGTCGTTCAGCACCTTCACGAAACCGGCCGGGTCGCCCTTCGGCGAGGCGTCGCAGTTCCCGTCGGTGTCACTGGTGGAGACGACGATGAACGGGGACAGGGAGATCCACTCACGGTCGCGCGGATGCAGCGCGACCCGCTCCTTGCTGACGGCGCGCGGGCCGGGCGCGCCGAGCAGCTCACGTAACTCTGCCGGGTCCGAGATCTCGTCCATGACTTCGATTCAACGCCTCCGGCAAGGATGCGCACCAGGGTTTTTATCGCACCGATGCCTTACGCGGGAGCGTCGAACATATTGGACTGACCCGACGCGTACCGGGCGATGTCGAGCTGCCGGAACGGTTCCAGCACCTCCGCGCGGTACAGCGTGAACAACTTGCAGCGCGCCGCGTTCGAACCGTCCACGTCCAGCAGTTTGTTGACCGCGGTGCGCGCGGCTTCGGAAGCACCCTCCATGGTGGCGAGGTCCACGTTGGTGCGTACGTAATCGGCTGCCAGGAAGAGATTTTCGAGATCCTGACCGTGCGTGTCCGGGCGCAGCGCCCAGGAGCCGGCGGTATTGATCAGCAGCGGATCGACATTGGTGTTGCGGCCCTGCTGGGCATCCCAGGTGACGCCGGTGTCCAGGAACCAGGAGTGCAGGTCGTCATCGCGCAGCAGGTTCTTGCGGGTGTCCAGATGCGCCTTCAACTGCGCCCACACCTCGCGGGAGATCTCGTCGTGCGTGCATTCCTTGGCGGGCTTGCCGTACAACATGCCCGGCGTGTTCCAGTCGGAGATATCCACCGACAGGCAGTCCTGGACGGTGCCGTCGCCCATGCCGGAGAACGGGGTGCGGTTCCAGAACTGGTTCTGCGCAATGGAAGTCAGCGACCACGGCGAATCCACGTAGGCGGTGTGACCGCGCGCGATATCGGTCTGCGACTTCAGATAGAACTGGATGCCGGTCATCCAGTCGACGGTGAGCTGGCTCATGCCCGCCAATTCCGGTCGCAGCGACAGGATTTCGGGCGTCCACAGGGTGCGGGCCACCTCCACCGGGACCGCGCACACGAAGTAGTCGGCGTCGACCGTCCGGGACGCGCCCGAGCCGTCCACGATCTGGGCGCCGGTAATGCGTTTGCCGGACAGTTCCAGGCCGCGCACCTCGGCATTGACGACCTGTACGCCCATGCCGTGCAGCAGATCGGCCCACGGTTGCAGCCAGGCGTCCGTGGTGGCGCCGTTCAGCAGGCGGTCAAGGGGGCCGTCATTACCGGTCTCCATCGGATTACCGAGGAATTGCTCACCCATATTGCCGATGGTCTTGGTGCTGGCCAGATTGTCCTTGGCCGCCACCAGGAGGGTGGTGAGCGTGCGCGAGAGCAGCATGCGGAATTCATTGGAACGATGGCCGGCGCCGACATAGTCACGCCAGGACACCTTGTCCCACTGATCGTCGCGGCGGGCGTCACAGCTGGTGTTGAACACCAGCAGCCGATTCGCGAAGTACAGGGCATCGACCTCACCCATCTTCGTCGAGGTCGAGATGGCCGAGCTCACGGTTTCCCGGAAGTCGTCGGGGGTCGCCCAGATCCGGCCGGCCTTGCCCATCGGAATGATGAGATCGTCGCCGCTGGTGCGGGAGAAACGCGCCTCGGGGGCGGCGACCAGGTTGTCCCAGACCCCGTTCGCATTGCCCGCGAACGGGATTCGCCGCATGGTGTCCGGAATATGATGATAGAAGCCGGGGAAGAAGCGGAAGCCGTGCTCTCCCCATAGGTCGGGGCGGCCGCCGGCGCCGGTACCCGGCACCGCGATGCTGCGCGCCTTGCCGCCCAGCGCCCGCCGTTCGTAAATGGTCACGTCATACCCGCGCTCGGCCAGTTCGTGCGCGGCGGTCATGCCCGCCACGCCACCGCCGAGCACCGCGACCTTACGGCCCGGATCGGCGCTCGCCCGGGACGGTTTCGCGGCCCCCGCCGCCACCGCCCCTGCCAGCGCTCCGGCCGCTACCGCACCACGCAGCACCGTCCGCCGCGTGACGGACATCCGCTGTCCTGCCATCCCGTTACCTCCCACGCCTGGACCGAATACTAAGGAGCTGTCGCAGACAGATGGTCGGTTGGGGTGGAAAACTTCGTGCCGAGGGCCCGGAACGAGGCGCGAATGCTGTCGCGAGGATTGCTCCGCGGCTCGGTGCGGACCTAGTGAAGCGCCCGCTGGGTCAGCGGGCGCTCACGAAAACGGTTGCGACAGTGTAGTTTCAGGCTAGGCGAGCTCGTCAGACCTCGACCGGCTGCGGCCGAGCGCCGAATGCGCGGGCCGCGTTCGCCGACGATTCACCATGCTCGCGGATTTCCGCCGCCTCCGGCGTGGCGTCTTCGCGACTCGCCGGAGCCGTCGTCCCGCCCGATCGACGCCCCGCCGCGGTGGCCGTGAACGCGCCCGCAATGACGATCACCGCACCCACCAGGGACAGCACCGACGGGACCTCGTGCAGGAACATCCAGGAGGCGGCGATGCCGACCACCGGCACCATCAACGACAGCGGCGCCACCGTGCCCGCCGCATAGCGGCTCATCAGATACGTCCACAGGCCCGAACCCGCGATCGTGCCCAGCAGCACGATGTAGGCCAGCGCCGCATACGCCGGCCAGCCGTGCACGGAGAACGAACTCGTCAGATCACGCCAGCCCGTAGTCGAGCCTTCGGTGAGGGCGGACAGCGCGAACATCGGCAGCGGCGGCACCACCGCCATCCACAGGGTCAGATGCAGCGGATTCACCCCCGGACCGGATTCCGCTGCGGCGAGCCGGGATCCGATATTGCCGAACGCCCAGCCCAGACCACCCAATATGGTCAGCAACAGCGGCAGCAGGGCGGCGTGATGCGCGCGGTCCCACCCGATCACCCCCATCCCCGCCATCGCCACCGCAATGCCCGCGAGCTGAATACCCCGCAGGCGTTCCCGCAGGAACAGCGCACCCAGCAGCACCGTGAACGGCGCCGACGCCTGCAACACCAGAGAGGACAGCCCGGTCGGCATCCCCTCCCGCATGGCCGTGAACAGGAAGGCGAACTGCAGAATCCCGAACCCGACCCCGTACAGCAGCAGCCACCGCCACGGCACCTGCGGCCGCGGCACGAAGATCAGCACCGGAATCGCGATCACCGCGAACCGCAGCCCCGCGAAGAAGAATGGCGGGAAATGCTCCAGCCCCACATGAATTGCCAGGAAGTTCAACCCCCACAGCACCACCACGGCGAGGCCGAGCAGTCGATCACGATTGGTCATGCCCACATACTGAGGACCACCAATAAGTAAGAACAATCGAATTGTTCTGCACAAACGATGTAGTACAACTTACCTATGCCCGACCCCGCCAGACCCAGCCCCACCCCACCACCCCCGCACACCCGCCCCCTCCCCGGCCTCCCCGGCCAACACCCCACCGAAACCCTCCCAGCCACCCCCACCCCCCGCACCCCACCCCCACCCCGCCGAGTCCGCCCAACCGCCTCACCCCAAACCCCCAGCCCCAACTCCGGCGAAGATCCAGCAAACCACATCAAGGCATTCGAGAACACATCGGAGCGCTCCGCGAACCCACCCGAGCGGACTCCCCGCCGCCACGAGGGCGCACCACACCGGCCCACCAATCCGAAAGCCCAGTCCACCAACGCATCCGAGGGCAGGTCGGAGCAACCTGGCGACGCACTCGCGAGCACCCCGGAGCGTCGTACCGACGACTCGGATAGCACCCCCCACGAGCCGGACGCCACACGCGGCGCAGACCCGAGCCCCAGCCTGCCGACCGCAGGGCTGCGCGCCCCGCAACCCCGGCGAGTGCGATCCAGATCCCCGAGGCCGCCTATTGTCACAGCCGCACCGGAAGTCCCCAGCGACCTGGCGAGCGCCACGGCAGCCGTAAACAGCCCTGCCGCAATGGAAATGCCCATTGTCGATCTCGACGCCATGGCGGGGATCGATGGTGTAGCAGCAGCGCTCCCCGCCATCGACCGCCATGGAAACCCCGCCGTCGGCGCCGAAACCGTTGCGCCCCTCGGCGAAACCATGGGTCCACACGGCCGAATCCCGGCACCTCAGCCCAAGATGACAACATCCGCCGACGAGGTCGCAACGCCTCCCGGTGAGGCCCGTGCGCAACGGGAAGCTACTGCCGCGGCGATGAGCAACGCCGCAGCATCACGCGAAAACATTGCGCCACACTCCGAGGAGACTGCGGGCCCGGTCGCCGAAATCGTGAGCCCGGCGGGCGGGGGAACGGGCTCGGCGGGTAGAGCAGCGGATCGGGCGGGTGATGCTGGGGGGCCGGTTGGGGACCGCGTTGTGTTGCTCGACGAAATCGATGAGGTGCCAGGGGAATCGGCGACTGTTGAAGCGAAGGCGGTTGGGCGGGTTGGTGGGGCGCTCATGTCGGTCGAGAGGTTGCGGGTGCTCAGGGAGTTGGCGGATCGGGGGACGGTGGCGGCGGTGGCGGAGGCGCTTTCTATGACGCCTTCGGCGGTTTCGCAGCAGTTGAAGGTTTTGGCGCGGGAGGCGGGGGTGGCGTTGCTGGAGCCGGACGGGCGGCGGGTGCGGCTAACCGATGCGGGGCGGGCGTTGGTGGTGCGGGCGGATGAGGTGCTGGCGGCTATGGAGCGGGCGGCTACGGAGATGGCTTCTTATCGGGGGTCGCCTCGGGGGCAGGTGCGGGTGGCGTTGTTTCCTTCGGGGGCGGCGTTGTTGCTGCCTCGGGTGCTGGCCGAATTGGCGGGGAGTGGGGTGGAAGTCGTTGCGCGGGATGAGGATGTGCCTTCTTCCGAGGTGCCTCGGTTGCTGGCTGATTACGATGTGGTGCTGACTCATCGGGACGAGCGGTCGCTGTCGATCACGGGGCCTCGGGTTGCGTCGCGGTTGCTGATGCGGGAGCCGATCGATGTGGCGGTGGCGGCCGGGCATCGGCTGGCGAGCAAGGGCGCGGTGGTGCCGGGGGAGCTTGCCGATGAGACCTGGATCAGTGTGCGGAGCGGGTTTCCGGTGGACGATGTGCTGCGGTCGATTGCCACGATCACCGGTGTGCAGCCACGGATTGCGCAGCGGCTCAGCGAGTTCAGTGTGATCGAAGCGCTGGTGGCTTCCGGGTACGGCGTCGCGCTCATGCCCCGGCATGCCGTCCGGCACCCGGACCTGGTGATGCTGCGCTTGGCCGGCGTTCGCGCGGCGCGCGTCTACGACTTGGCCACTCGGCCGCACGCCGAGAAGCGGCCGGCCGTTGCCGCGGTTCTCGCGGCGTTCCGGTCTGCCGCGGAGCGCGCTACCGCCGAGCCGTCCTGAACCGGCCTGCCCTCTGCCGGAACCCGGCCAGTCCGCTGCCGGTTACCGTCCTGACCTGCGATCAGTCCTGTGCCAGGTAGTTCTTCAGGTTGGTCAGGACCAGGTTCCAGGTGCGCTCGGACTCGGTGACCTCGCCGACGCTGCGATTGCCGCTCTGGCGGATGGTGACCGTGGTGCCCTCGGGCGCGGGTTCGAGCAGGTAGCTGACGGTGTGGTAGTTCTCCGGCAGGTCGGGGAGGCCGGTGAGCGGGCTGTAGTGGGTCATGGTGACCTGGTGGGGTGGGTCGAATGCGAGGATGCTTCCGTGGTCGCGGTAGGTCTTGCCCTGCCATTCCCCCTGGAACACGATGGTTCCGCCGACCGTCCAGTCGGTGATCACCTGGGTGCCGAAGAAGTAGTGGCAGATCTCGGCCGGATCGGTCAGGGCCGTCCAGACTCGTTTCGCATCCTGCTCGACGACGATCGACGCGATCGCATCCGGGGCGGTTGCAGTCATGGCATTCCTCGGTTCACTGGCTGAGGCCAGACACTGGATGTGCCGAGTCTACGACTCACCGTCCACGACTCGCGGCGAGTTTCGGAGGTTGACTTGGAGCGCACTCCAAGTCATAGCGTTGCGGCATGAGCATTCGCCTCGGATACCAAATGCCCAACTTCAGCTACGGTGTCGCGCCCAAGGACCTGTTCCCGGCGGTCATTGCGCAGGCACGCGAGGCGGAGGCGGCGGGGTTCGACGCCGCGTTCGTCATGGACCACTTCTACCAGTTGCCGGTGATCGGCGAGCCGAACGAACCCATGCTGGAGGCGTACACCGCGCTGTCCGGCCTGGCCGCCTCCACCGAGCGAATCCAATTGTCCGCCTTGGTGACCGGGAACACCTACCGGAATCCGGCGCTCACCGCCAAGACCGTCACCACCCTGGACATGGTGAGCCGCGGGCGGGCCGTGCTGGGCATCGGCGCGGGCTGGTTCGAGCTCGAACATCAGGCCTACGGCTTCGAATTCGGCACCTTCACCGAACGTTTCGAGCGGCTGGAGGAGGCGCTGCAGATCATCACGCCCATGCTGCGCGGGCAGCGCTCCACCTTCGACGGCAAGTGGTACCACACCAACGACGCCATGAACGAGCCGCGCGTGCGCGACGACCTGCCGATCCTGCTCGGTGGCGGCGGCGAGAAGAAGACCTTCGGCATGGCGGCGCGGTTCGCCGATCACCTCAACATCATCTGCAACGCCTCGGAACTCCCGCGCAAGCTGGATGCCCTGCACGCCCGCTGCGACGAGGTGGGCCGCGACCCGAAGACCCTGGAAACCAGCTTCCTGGCCTTCGTCATCGTCGACGAGGACGGTGACCGCGCCCGCAAGGCGCAGGCCGAAATCCTTGCCCGCCAAGGCATCACCGACCTGTCGGCGCTCCCGACGGAATCCCTCCGCCGGACCATCGCCGACCGCCAGTTCGCCGGCACCCCCGACCAGGTCGCCGAGCAGATCCAGACCCGCGTCCTGGACCAGGGCATCGACGGCATCATCGTCAACCTGGTCACCAACGGCCACGAGTCCGGCACCGTCGAACTCGCCGGCCGCGCCCTCTCCCCCCTGGTCCACGCCTGACCGAAGCAGTGAACATCCCCCGCAGCGGTGCGGCTGCGGGGGATGCGGGCTGGGAGGTAGGAGTGGCGAACCGCGCGAGCATCCAGCCCCTGAGCTGCAGCGCAACCCCGAGCGGCGGCACCGCCCACTCCCGGTGAACGACGCAGCCCCGCGGCTTCTGCTGCGGGGCTGCGTTTTTCGTTACGGGTCAGTGCTGGGGCGGGAAGCCCTGGTGCTGCTGGGCGTGGTAGCCGAAATCGTCGGCGACCATGGCGGCCAGTTCCAGGAGGGCGCGGCGGGTGGGTTTCGAGACCAGTTCCAGGTCGATCTCGGCGCCTTCCGCGAGGTGGTCGTCGAAGGGGACGACCTGGACGGCGCGGGTGCGGTCCAGGAACAGTTTACGGAGCTGGTCCAGGTCCACCGTGGAGGAACCCTTGCGGGAGGCGTTGACCACCACCACGGTTCGTTCCACCAGCTTGTGGTAGCCGTGATGGTCCAGCCAGTCCAGCGTCGCCGACGCACTGCGCGCACCGTCGATGGCGGGCGAGGTAACCAGCACCAGCGAGCTCGCCATATCCAGCACACCGGCCATGGCCGAATGCATCAGACCGGTACCGCAGTCGGTGAGGATGATGTTGTAGAACTGCTGCAGGATGCCGATCGCCTTGCGGTAATCGGCCTCCGAGAAGGCCTCCGACACCGCCGGATCCTGCTCGGAGGCAAGCACTTCCAGCCGACTCGGCGCCTGCGAGGTGTGCGCGCGCACGTCCGAGTAGCGGCTGATGTGGTTGTCCTCCAGCAGATTCCGCACCGTGGAGCGGGTCTGCCGGGGCACGCGATGCGCCAGCGTACCGAGGTCCGGATTGGCGTCGATCGCGATCACCCGGTCACCGCGCAGCGACGCGAAGGTGGAGCCCAGACCGACCGTGGTGGTGGTCTTTCCGACACCGCCCTTCAGCGACAGGATCGCGATCCGATAGTCGCCGCGCACCGGCTGATTGACCCGATCCACCAGCTGCGAGTAGACGATATCCGCCGACGACTCACCCGGATTGATGGCGCCACCCGACACCTTGTGCACGGCCCGCCGCCACCCGCTACGCGGCGCACGACGCGCCCGCTTCAACAGGTTCAGGTCATTGACCGAATGCCCGGGAGGCGGAGGCTGCTGCCCGAACCCGCCCGGCTGATATCCGGGCTGCTGCGGAAAGCCCGGCTGCTGCGGAAAACCTTGCGGCGGCTGCCCGTTCCAGCCCGGCGGCGGCCCCTGCTGCGGGCCTTGCTGCTGCTGCGGCGCCGCGGGCGGCGGCGACCAGCTGTAGATGGGCCCGCCCGGCTGATCATTGGACGGCGCGAACTGCCCCGGCTGCCCGGGCCCGCCGAAGTGCCCCTGCTCGGGACCCGGCTGATCGCCCTGCTGCTCCGGGAACACGCGCCGGACCATGCCGTCGCTGCCGATCTCCTGCCGGATCTCGCCGTACGGGGTCTCGTCCCGCACTTCACCGTAGGGTCCGGGCGCCTGAAACGCCCCGGGCGCACCGGGATTCGGCGGCGGCGCGAACTGGCCGCCGTCCGGCATCTGGAAGTTGCCGGTGGGCGGGAACCCGGGCTGCCCCGGGAACGGGCCGTTGGGCCCCGGCGCGGCGAACGGCCCGTCCTGCGGCCCGCCCGGATACGGCGAACCGTACGGTCCCTGCGGCGCAAAGGGATTCGGCCCGTCACCGGGTGCGAACGGATGCGGTCCGGGGCCACCCGGCGCGAACGGATTCGGTCCCTCGCCCGGTCCGGCGTAGGGCGGAAAGCCCGGCTGCCCGGGTTGACCGGCGAAGGGCGGCGTACCGTCCGGGTTGAAGACGGTCGTCTGATCGATCGAATCCGGCACCGGCGGGAAGAACCCGGCCACCTGCTCCTCGGAGTCGGCTCCGTCCTTCGGTGCGGTGTGGCCGTCCGCGGCCGCCGCGGCGTCGGCCTCCGCCGCCTTGACGGCGTCGTCGGCCTCACCCGGCGTGCCCGTTCCGGGCTGCGCGGTCGAATTCTGATCTTTCGTGGTCACGTGTCCCCCATCTGCTCGACAGCTCGAACAGAGAGCTCGGCGCTAATGCGTCCCAACGCTAGCAGGGGAACCCGGCCTTCTCGAACGCGACAACTGATTTCGTGAGGGCCGGGTAACTCCCCGGGGACGTCCAGAATGGTTTCGGCACCCGACCGCATGCCCGCATGCGAGACGGGCAGCGGCTCTCAGCCGCGCGCTGAAGTCGCGGAGAGGCGGGACAGCTCAGCGCGCCGCGCGGTTGACCGCGGACACCACGGCCCGCAGCGAAGCGGTGGTGATGGAGGTCGCGATGCCGACGCCCCAGGTGACCTTGTCGCCGAACGCGACCTCGACGTAGGAGGCGGCCTGCGCGTCGTCGCCGGCGGACATGGCGTGCTCGCTGTAGTCCAGGATGCGGACGTCGTAGCCGATGGTGGCCAGGGCGTCGATGAACGCGGCGAGCGGGCCGTTGCCCTCACCGGAGATCTCCTGCTCGACACCCTCGACCTTGACGACCGCCTCGATGTGGTCGACGCCGCCGTCCAGTTCGGACGCGGTGACCTTCTGGCGCATGCGCTCCAGCGGCAGGATCGGGGTCAGGTACTCCTCGGAGAAGACATCCCACATCTCCTTCGGGGTGACCTCGCCGCCCTCACCGTCGGTGATGCGCTGGATGGCCTGCGAGAACTCGATCTGCAGCCGGCGCGGCAGCACCAGGCCGTGATCGGTCTTCATGATGTAGGCGACGCCGCCCTTGCCGGACTGCGAGTTCACCCGGATGACGGCCTCGTAGGTGCGGCCGACGTCCTTCGGGTCGATGGGCAGGTACGGGACCTCCCAGGTGATGTCGGCGACGTCCTCGCCCGCGGCGTCGGCCGTGGCCTTCATGGCGTCCAGGCCCTTGTTGATGGCGTCCTGGTGCGAGCCGGAGAAGGCGGTGTACACCAGGTCGCCGCCGTACGGGTGGCGTTCCGCGACGGGCAGCTGGTTGCAGTATTCGACCGTGCGGCGGATCTCGTCGATATTGCTGAAGTCGATCTGCGGGTCCACGCCGCGGGAGAACAGGTTCATGCCCAGCGTCACCAGGCAGACATTGCCGGTGCGCTCGCCATTGCCGAACAGACAGCCCTCGATGCGGTCCGCGCCGGCCTGGTAGCCCAATTCGGCTGCGGCGACGGCGGTTCCGCGGTCGTTGTGCGGGTGCAGCGACAGCACGATGGAGTCGCGGCGGGCCAGGTTGCGGTGCATCCACTCGATGGAGTCGGCGTACACGTTGGGCGTGGCCATCTCGACGGTGGCGGGCAGGTTGATGATCAGCGGCTTGGCCGGGGTCGGCTGGATGATCTCCGAGACCGCGTCGCACACCTCGCGGGCGTAGTCCAGTTCGGTGCCGGTGTAGGACTCCGGGCTGTACTCGTAGCGCCAGTTGGTGTCGGGGTACCGCTGCTCGACCTCCAGGCACAGGGTGGCGGCGTCGGTGGCGATCTTCTTGACGGCCGCGCGGTCCGCGCGGAACACCACGCGCCGCTGCAGGATCGAGGTCGAGTTGTAGAAGTGCACGATCACGTGCGGTGCGCCGTTGCAGGCCTCGAAGGTGCGCTCGATCAGCTCGGGCCGGCACTGGGTCAGCACCTGGATGGTGACGTCGTCGGGAACCGCGCCGTCCTCGATGATCTCGCGGACGAAATCGAAGTCGGTCTGCGAGGCGGACGGGAAGCCGACCTCGATCTCCTTGTAGCCCATGCGAACCAGCAGATCGAACATGCGGCGCTTGCGGGCGGGGCTCATCGGGTCGATCAGGGCCTGATTGCCGTCACGCAGGTCGACGGCGCACCAGGCGGGCGCCCGGTCGATGATCTTGTCCGGCCAGGTGCGGTCGGGCACCGAGATGGGCTCGACCTCATCGGCGAACGGCCGATACCGGAAGGTCGGCATGGAAGAGTTCTTCTGCTTGTTCCAGGCCGGCTGATCGGCGGGAGCAGGCTTGGCCGGCACGGTGATGGTGCGGGTACCGGATACGAATGCGTCAGCAGGGGACATGGCGATTTATCTCCGAAGGTGTGGCTGGATCCCAGGGTGTGGGTAGACCGGCACGACGAACACCCGCGACGGGAGCCGGTCCGTATCAGAACCCGTCGCGGCGGCCGAGGAGAAGAAGTGCCCGCTGCATGATGTCCACGAGTTTACAGGTCCGAAATAGATGACCGTGATTCGGGGAGGCGGGGGCCACACTCCGAGTGTGGCATCTACCGCGCGGCCGCCGCGCAGAGTTCGTGGATGACGCGCATTTTGTCGAGAACCGGGCCCGCCAGCACGAAGGGATACAGATCCGGATGGCCCATGGCGCGATTCATCATGTTGAGCGCCCATGCCAGCGGCAGCCAGAGCTCGATGATGCGATCGAACCCGGCCCGACCCGGCTGCGCGCTGTCCAGCGTCGCCCCGGCGGGCGCGAAACCGAAAGCGGCCGCGGTGTCGAGGGTGTCGCGGATGTGCAGGTAGTGGGCGAAGGTCTCGGCCCAATCCTCGGCGGGATGCATGGTCGCGTACGAGGAGACGTGCGTCGACTCCCAGCCCGGCGGCGGGCCTTCGGCGTAGTGGCGGTCGAGCGCCGCCTGGTAGTCGAGATCCGGATCACCGAAGAGTTCGGAGCAGCGGTCCCGGTCGGCTGGGGTGACCAGGATCGGGAAGTAGTAGTGCCCGATCTCGTGCCGGAAGTGGCCGAGCAGCGTGCGGTACGGCTCGGCCATCTCGACACGCAGCTGTTCGCGGTGCACATCGTCGCCCTCGGCCAGGTCGAGGGTGATGACGCCGTTGTCGTGGCCGGTGAAGACCTGTTCGCGGGCGCTGGCGAGGAGGTCGAAGGTGAGGCCGTGGTCCGGATCGGCGTCGCGGCCGGTCAGGGGCAGGCCGAGTTCGGAGAGTTCCAGGATCAGGCGGCGTTTGGCGGCCTCGGCGTCGGCGAAGGCGGCCAGCCACTTGTCGTCCTGGTCGGCCGGGCGGGTGCGGGTGAGGCGGCAGGATTCGCACAGGTCCGCGGTGTCCGTCGCGGATACCAACCAGTTGCATTGAGCCACTTGCAGGTTGGCGCACGGACGATACTCGCCGTCGGAGATCACCAGCGCGCGCTCGGGCAGGCTGAAACCGAGCGGGCTACGGCAATGCAGGCACAGAGAGTTCTCGAAGGCCAGCTGCTGGCCGCATTCGGAGCAGTGGAAGTCGCGCATGGGACGGCTATACCTCCGCCGCGGCCACATCAATCGGGGAAGTATCGACCGGGGCCACATCCACCGACACCGTGATCGTGCTCTCCTTCGCGTCGGTGTAGATGATGCCGCGCAACGGCGGCACATCCGCGTAGTCGCGACCCCAGGCCAGGGTCACGTAGCGCTCGTTGGCGAACTGATCGTTGGTCGGGTCGAAACCGAGCCAGCGGCCCGGCCCGCCTGTGGGCAGCCAGACCGCCGCCCAGGCGTGGGTGGCGTCCGCGCCGACTATGCGCGGCTTACCGGGCGGCGGGTCCGTCGCGAGATAACCGGAGACATAGCGCGCGGCCAGACCCTGGGAACGCAGGCACGCGATGGCGAGGCGGGCGAAATCCTGGCATACACCCTTCCGGGCGGCGAAAACGTCGGCGACGCTGGTGCTGACCGTGGTCGAACCGGACTTGTAGGTGAAGTCGGTGTAGATCCGGGACGTCAGTTCGGTGACCGCCTCCGGCAGCGGACGACCCGGCGGAAAGGATTCGGCGGCATACGCCGCGACCTCGGGAATGATCTCCGGCGGATTCAGGTCGAGGGTGAATTCCACTGCGAGGGGACCGTTTCCGGAATACGGGCGGGCCTGCTCCCACGGGGTCGCGGCGCCCGGCACGGCCGGGGCAGCCACCTCGACCACCGATTCACCGGTCACCTCCAGCCGCCGATGTTCCGATGTCACATGGAAATACAGGGTGGTATTGCCGTAGACATCGGTGCCGACCGACCGATCCGACGGCACCGGATCCACATGCACCTCATGGGACAGCAGACGCTGACCCGGGAACTCGCGCGGCGTCAGGAACGCCCGGCCGTACGAGCTGGTGACCGTATCCGAATACACGTAGATGGTGCGGTGCAGCACCCGATAACGCCGCGGCTCGCTCATGCTGCCCCCATCCGGGATGAGCAGGGGGCCTGCGTGGTTACGCAAGCTCCCGCCTCCGGCCCCTGACTGCTCATCCCACCACCCGGGTGGAACCCCACAGCGGCTGGATCTCGCCCGGCGCCGCCAGCCTGGTGGCCTCGAAGGATTCGGAGATCTTGCGCAGCCGCAGGTTCACGCCGTCCAGCAGTTCGGCCAGTTCGGTGCGACGGCCCTCGGCGTCCGTGGTCTCCAGATCGGCGGGATCGACGCGGCGCAGCATGCGCTGGGCATCGGTCAAGAGTCGTTGCGGCCGAGACGATCCCGAGGCGGCGGGCAGGACGCTCAGATCGGCTTCCAGACGATCCAGCTGGTAGGCGAGAGAGCGGGGATTGTGCTCGTCGAACAGCAGCAACCCGGCCAGCGCGGTGATACTCACCGAATCCCGGTGCCGGCGGCGATAACTCACCGACGACACCGTGGCCTGCAACACCGCCTCCGTCACCACCCGGCCGACCTCCTCCGGATAGGACTCGGTGAACGCCGCCGCCAGCAAAGAAGTCAACGCCAGCGCCCGCTCCACCCGCCGCCCGATATCCATCACATGCCAGCCACTGTCCCGCACAGTCGATTCCGCATCGATCCCCGCCAGCGACAGCAACGCCGCCAGCGTCCGCGAATGCACCGCCGCCAGCGCCGCCCCCCGATCCCCGCGCCCGCCCCGATACTCCGACAACGCCCGATCGATCGCCCCCAGCACCATCCACGTGTCCTGCGACAACTGATCCCGCACCGCCCGAGCCGCTTTCGCATACCGCTCCACCGCGAACGCCAGCGACCCGGGCAACTCCCGATCGATCGTCAGCGACACCAGATACTCGTGATCCCGCCGCGAAGCCCCCGGCAACGCAATCGGCACCGTCGGCTCATCGGAGTACTCCCGCCGCACCGGCTTCACCTCACCGGCAGCCACAGCGGCCGCCTCGGCGGCACTGTCGGACCGGCCACCGAATCCCTCCGCTCGGCCACCACCACCCTGACTTTGGCCACCACTGCCCTGGCTCTGGCTCTGGCCACCACTGCCCTGGCTCTGGCTCTGGCCACCACTGCCTTGACTCTGGCCACCACCATGGACCTGGCGACCGCTGCTCTGGCTCTGACTTTGGTCATGACTGCCCTCGCTCGCGGTCTGGCTCCCGGCGCTCGGGCTCGCGGTCAGGTCACTGCCACTTCGGCTCTGTCCGACCGGGTCCTGGGTTTGGCTCTGGCCGCCGGCGGACTGGGTCTGACCAGTGCTGCTTTGGGTCTGGGCCGACAGGGCGGCAGCGGCTGCTTCCGACTGGCGTCGGCGGCGGGCGGGGGAAAGTGGTTGGGTTGCGGGGCGTTTCGGGGCGGGGGGTGTGGAGCCGGTCATGCGGGAGAGGGCGGTGATGAGGATGGGCATGGCTTCGGCGCCGTCCAGCCAGGGGCGGTAGCGGTAGTCCTGGTAGCGGTCGTGGATGGCGGAGAGGAGGCGGACCGTGGCCTCGGCGCGTTCGCCGTAGCGGCCCAGCCAGAAGAGGTCGTCGAGGACGCGGGGGGAGCTGATCACGTCCAGGGCCGGGCGGGCGGGGGCGCGGCGGACGCGTTCCTCGACCACCTCGACCGCGGGGACGGGGGTGGGGGCGGCGCGGACCCAGACATCCTTGGCGGCGGCTTCGCCGATCATGCCGTCGGGACCGCCACGCTGATGCGACTGGCCTAGGCCGCCGGCCATGATGCGATAGCCGACACGGCCGGCGAGGGAGAAGAGGCGCAGGGCTACGGGGGCGGCGTCCAGGCCGCCCGAGCCCGCGACGGCCGGGGCGACCGAGAAGCGGGCGGGCTCCTGGCCCACCCATTTCCAGCCTTCGGCGGCGATGCGGTCCCGCCATTCCGCGCGCTGGGCGCGCGTCAGCAGCGGGCCGAAAACGGTTTCGTTGTTCACCGTGGAGCGCAGGATGAGGCGGGGCAGGTTGGTGGTGAGGTGGGTGCGTTCCAGTTCATCGCCACCCCAATAGGACTGCACGCCAGGCAGTTTCAAGTCCTCGTCGAGCAAGGCGCGGGACAGCCTCGGGAGGAAGGCGGCCAGCCCGGGGCTTTCCAGCAATCCACTGCCGAGCGTGTTGACCACGGAGACCGCGCCGCGCCGCAGCACTTCCACCAGCCCGACCACACCGAGTCGCGAATCCGGGCGCAGGTCCAGCGGATCCGAGAATTCGGCGTCCACGCGCCGCAACACCACATCGACCCGTTCGAGGGTGCCGAGTGACCGCATCCACAGCCGCCCGTCCCGCACCACCAGATCCGCGCTCTCCACCAGCGGGAAGCCCAGCACGGACGCCAAATGCGCTTGATCGAAGGCGGTTTCGGAATGCACGCCCGGGCTGAGCACCACCACCACGGGTTCCTCATCGGCGGTGCGCGGCGCGGATTCCACCAGCATCAGCCGCATGGCCCGCACAAACGGATTGAGCGGCCGGGGGCTGGCCAGTTCGAAGGCCTCGGGGATGGCCGCGGACACCACGCGCCGATCCGCCAGCGCATACCCCGCACCGGACGGCGCCTGCGCCCAATCCGCCAGCACCCGGAATCCGCCGTCGCCCCACCGGCTCACATCGCAGGCGTGCAGGAACAGCTGATGCCGCCCCGGCAGCGTGATCCCGTGCGCGGCCCGCACATATCCGGTGTGCCCGAACACGATCTGCGGTGGCAGCAGCCCGGAAGTCAGCGTGCGGCGCGGCCCGTACACATCGGCCAGGATCCTGTCCAGCAATCGGGAACGCTGCACCACACCGGTTTCCAGTTCCGCCCAGTCGTCATCGGAGACGAGCAGCGGGATCGGATCCAGCCGCCACGGTGCGGGCGCCGCGGGCTGGGTGGCGTCGGTGAGTTCGGTGTAGGTGATGCCGTCGTCCTCGATGAGACGCCGCACCCGGCTGTCTATGCGCTGCAGCCCCTCCCGTCCCTGGTCCAGGAAGTCCGCGGACAGGTCGGCCCACATGCTGCGCAATTGCCCGTCGCGGTCGGCGAGTTCGTCGTAGTAGCCGCCGGTGGGCAGCCCGCAGGCGTCGAAGCCACCCGTATCGGCCGCGGCGGCACGATATTTCGCGAATTCCTCGAGGACCTCACGCCGGGCGGCGAGGGTGGTCCAACGTCCGGCTGGATCGGTCATGGCGCTCCCGGTTGCCTAGCGGTCGCCCACGCCCCAGACGGTGCGCGCCCGGCGCAGATCGAGAATCCCGGGCGCACCGATGTCCGTGGCCTGTACAGCCATTCTGGCACGCAACTCCGCGATGTCGACCGGCCCCGGCGTATGACCCGTGGCCTCGAATCGCCTGTTGCGCCGCGATTGCGCCACCATCGAATTCACCGGCGGCCCCGCGTAGAACATGCCGCCCGGATGACTGACGTGATACGTGCAGCCGCCACGGGACAGGCCCGTATCCAGATCGACCACATCGAACACCAGCGGCGCGTCCACCGTGATCGTCGGATGCAGGGACTCCGGCGGCTGCCATGCCCGATACCGGACGCCCGCGACCTGCACATCGGCCCGGCCCGCCGGAATCAACGGCAGCGGGAAATCATTGCAGGTCAGCGCATACCGGCCCCGATCGGCGCCAACCACCCGCACCTGCAGCCGCTCCACCGACGAGTCCACATAGCGGGCCGTGCCGGCGACCGTGGTCTGCTCGCCCAGGGTGTTCCACGGCTCGATCGCGCCGCGCAGTTCCACTTCCATATCCCCGAGTACCACCGTGCCGAAGCGCGGAAAACGGAATTCGAAGAACGGATCGAGCCAGCTGATATCGAATTCGATACCGTGCGAATGCAGATCGGCCGCGACATCGGCGATATCGGCCTGCAGGAAATGCGGCAGCAGGTACCGGCCGTGCAGATTCGCGCCGTGCCGCAGCAGCGGCGCGGTGTACGGCTGCTCCCAGAACCGCAGCACGAGCGCCCGCACCAGCAGCGACTGCACCATGGCCATGCGGAAATGCGGCGGCATCTCGAAACCACGCAACTCCACCAGGCCGAGCCGGCCGCGCACCGAATCCGGGCTGTACAGCTTGTCGATACAGAACTCGGCACGATGGGTATTGCCGGTCAGATCGGTGAGCAGATGCCGCAGCGCGCGATCGACAGCCCACGGCGGGGCGGGCTGTCCGGCTGCGGGAGCGCCGCGTACACCGGAGTCGCGATGGCTCAGTCGCGCGATCTCGGCGAACGCGATCTCCAGCTCGTACAGGACATCCTCGCGGCCCTCGTCGACACGCGGCGCCTGCGAGGTCGGGCCGATGAAACGACCCGAGAACAGATACGAGAGCGCCGGATGCCGCTGCCAATACGTGAGCATGGAAACCAGCAGGTCCGGACGGCGCAGCAGTGGCGAACGCGCCGGCGTGCGACCACCCAGCGTGATGTGATTCCCGCCGCCGGTCCCGCGATCCGTGCCGTCCACATCGAACGATTCCGTGCTCAACCGGGCCAGCCGCGCCTGCTCGTACAGGGTCTCCAGCAAGCGCGACTGTTCGGCGAAACTCGAGGTCGGCTGCACGTTCACCTCGATCACACCCGGATCCGGAGTGATCGACAGCGAATGCAACCGGCCGTCGACCGGCGGCGCATAACCCTCCAGCACAACCGGCTGCCCGGCCGCCACCACCGCCTCCTCCACCCGGCGCACCAGATCGCAGAACGCACCGAATTCCTCGATGGGAGGCAGGAATACGAACAGGCGATCGGCACGAACCTCCGCGACCAGCGCGGTGATCGGCGCCCGCGCGGCCGACTCCACGATCGCCGGCGGCTCATCCGAAGCCAGCGGCAGCCGTGGCGCGAACGGATCCGCCTCGGGCCGCGGCGGCGGTGCGTTCCAGGCGATCGACCGCAGCGGCAACCGCAGCCCGGCCGGAGAATCCCCCTCCGTCAACACGATTCGCCCCCGCCGCAACCGCCAGTCCGCACTCGCCCACCCGGCCTCATCGGCACGCCGATACAGCGACAACACATAAGCGGCCGGCTCACCGACGGCAGAATCCAGCCTCGCGAGCAACTCCTTCCGAGCCTGCGCCGAATCCTCCCCCGGCACCAGATCTTCCTCCGGATCAACCGGTTCCCCATACGGCACAGCCACTTTCGCCGCCGTCCGCAGCAGCGAATCCTCATAGGCAGGCCGCACCTGACTGTCCGGCAACCCCAGCCCCTGCGCGATATGAGCGAGCACCGCCCGAGCAGTCTCCGACTCCGCCTGTGTGACAGCGGATTCCGTCAGGCCGGCACCCGATCCCCGCAGCCCGGGACGAGAGGTCCGCGGCAACGTCGCGACCGCCGCACTCTCCTCCTCCTGAGGACTCCGGCGCTCCCCCACCACGTCCCGGCGCTGCATCCCGGAGCCACTCCCCGCCCGCTCGTCGATCCCATTGATCCGCTGCCGCAGTTCACCTTCCGACCCCTGCTCGCCATCGAGCACGGAACTGTCCCGATGACCTTTCGCCCCTCCCGCGCCATACTGATCCGCCAGCGCCTCAGCAAGATCCGACGGGTCCGTCATACCCGCCCGGCGCCGCTCCCCCGCAACATGCGCCCGCCGCTGCTCCTCGGCAGCCTTCGCGCGACGCTTACCCGAAGCAGCGGCAATCGAGCCCGCATCCATCTTTTCGTGCGGTTCACCGCGCTCACCGGAGCCGGCAGAGTCGGCCATCCCGAACTCCTCACCGACCTCGATGGCGCTGCCACTATCGATCACATCGACCGCGTCCGAAGCGTCGCGAGGGTTCCCCTCGTTGCCGGCTTCAATCGCCTCGCCCTCGTCCATCGCGCCGCTCGAGTCGGTCGCACCGCTTGGATTCACCGCGCCAGCCGTGTTCACCGGGTCGATCGCGTCCGCCGAATCCACTCCGACACCGATGCCCATCGCGTCACCTGAAATCACCGCGTCGGCCGTGTTCACGGCACCGGCCCCGTCAACCGCGACGATCGCGTCCGCCGAATCCGCTGCCGCACCGTGGTGCATCGAGTCGAGCACGTTCGCTCGACTGCCGCTGCCGGTCGGGTCGAGCCGGTTGGGTGGGGTGGTGGGGCGGTCGTGTGGGGGGAGCCAGGGGTTGTCGAGGAAGTCGGGGTGGCGCCAGAGGGGGGCGGCGTCGCCGCGCCAGAGGAGGGCTATTTCCCAGCGGGGCAAGGGTTCTCCGGGGTACCACTTGCCTTGGCGGTATTGGGCAAGGCCGGTGGGGGCGTAGATGCGGCGGAGGCGCTGGGCCAGGTCGGCGGCGCGTTCGCGTTTTTGGGGGCCGTCGGCTTCGGTGTTCCATTCGGGGGCGGTCTGGTCGTCGATGGAGACGAAGGTGGGTTCGCCGCCGACCGTCAGGTCAATGCCTGCCGATTGGGTGCGCGCGTCGATGTCCGCGCCGGCGGCGGTGATGTGCTGCCACTGAATGTCGGTGTAGGGCAGGGTTACTCGGGGATCCTCGTGGATGCGGTGGACCGTGTTGGAGAAGTCGAGGGTCGCGTTCACCGGGTCGGTGGCGCCGGTGATGGGCGCGGAGGAGACCGGGTGCGGGGTGGCGGCGAGGGGGATGTGGCCCTCGCCGGCGAAGAGGCCCGAGGTGGCGTCGAGGCCGACCCAGCCGGCGCCGGGGAGGTAGACCTCGGTCCAGGCGTGCAGGTCGGTGAAGTCGGCGGGCGGGCCGGACGGGCCGTCCAAAGACGGTACGTCCTGGGCCAATTGGATGAGGTAGCCGGAGACGAAGCGGGCGGCCAGGCCGTACTCGCGCAGGATCGAGACCAGCAGCCACGCCGAGTCTCGGCAGGATCCCAGCGCGGCGCCCAGCGTGTGATCGGGCGTCTGCACGCCCGGCTCCATCCGGATGGTGTACCCGACATCCTGCCGCAGCGCCTGATTCAGGCCGATGAGGAAGTCGATGGTGCGCGGGCGGCCCTGTGGCGCATGGCCGCGCACCCAGTCACGCACCGATGCGCCGGGCCCGGAACCGGTTTCGCCCTCGTCCACGGGCCGTAGATACGGTTCCAGATCGGCGGCGAGCTGCGGGGAGTACGTGAACGGAAAGTATTCCGCGTGCTCCTCCACGAAGAAGTCGAACGGATTGATGGCGTCCATGTCGGCGATCAAGCCGACCACGATGGACAGTTCCGTCGCCGGTTCGTTGAAGACCAAGCGCGCCAGGAAATTACCGAACGCGTCCTGCTGCCAGTTCACCCAATGGTCGCCCGGGGACACCCGCATGGAATACGCCTCGATGGTGGTCCGGGTATGCGGCGCGGGCCGCAGCCGGACCACGTGCGGATGGATACGCACGGGGCGGTCGAAGGTGTAGGACGTGCGATGTTCGAGGGAAACCTTGATTCCCATTACTCCAGTGCACCACGCAGGAGGGCGCCGCGGTGCGGTATTTCCCGACAGCACGGGCGACACGCGGTGACCTCCCACAGTTGTCACACCGAGGTGATAGGACCGTAAAGACGATTGGAGGAGTTGCATGAGCACCTGCTCGCTCTGCGAAGCGGCCCTCGATCACTGCCACGGCACGCTGATCGTGCACGCCGCCCGCGCCGCGGAATGCACCGATCCCGCCTGCATCGTGCCGGATCGGCTGCGGCACACCTGGATCGCCGATTGCTCGGATGTAGCCGGGGGGTGCGAGTGCCTCGACCTCGGGGCGGACACTAGCCTGGCCGGGTGAGCTACGACCACGTAATACTCCCCGCCGGCGCCGTTTCCACCGCCACCCAGGTGGACGGTTTCCTGACCGCCCAGGACGGGCAACCGGTGGCGGCGGCCATTGCCGAGATCGCGGCCGAACTCGACAAGCGCAATGCCGAACTGCCGGAGGCGGACAGCTTCCTCGCGGTCAGCCCGGTCGCCGATGCCGCGCTGGGGGAGGCGTTGTTCGTGTCGAGTCCGTACGACGCCATCGGGCATGTGCGCGGGCTGCTCTTCGAGCTGGCGACGCCGCGCGGGTACGCGGTCTACGATCCGCAGCTGTCCTGGCTGATCGATCCGGACGGGTCCGTACCACTGGCAGTCACGCACGGCGGGGCCGGTGAATTCCCTTATCTCACAAAAGCCCTCGTGGAACTGTGGATTCCCGAGCTGGGAGTGCCCGGTCCTTATCTGATCGCGGATCGTGGTGATCAGTTCTATATCCAGACCTACCGGCACGAGGACGGTCATTATGACCTCGAATATCGGGAAGGGTCACCGGAAAAGCATTTCGCGGCGGTCACGGATGATGCACGAATTGTGTCGCAGCTCATTTGGGATTGGGCGAACGGCGATCGGGCGCGATTCGACACGCTGAATTGGGAAAAACTCAGCTTTTGATATGCGGGACGTAGTATTCGGTTTATGAAGCTACGCCCGAAGTTGAGCACCCCGGTGTTACGCAAGGGTTTGGCCGTTGTCGCAGGACTGGCAGCAACATTCGCCATTGCTGTGGCATTGCACGCCAGCGGCGCCGGCGCGGAAATACCCCGGAACAGCCAGCACATCCCCTGCCCACAGCCGGCGGCGCTACCAGCACCGCCGACCTGGACATGACAACTCTCGTAGCCTCTCAGGGGTAACCCCTGAGACCCCGAAAACCCCAGGGTCAGAGCGCTCGACGTCCCGAAAGCGCGCGCCCCAGAGTCAATTCGTCGGCGAATTCGAGGTCGCCGCCCATGGGCAGGCCGCTGGCCAGGCGAGTCACGCTGAGGCCGGGGAAATCCCGGAGCATGCGGACCAGGTAGGTGGCCGTCGCCTCGCCCTCGGTATTGGGGTCGGTGGCGATGATGACCTCGGTGACGTCGACGCCGTCGTCCTGATTTCCGATGCGGGTCAGCAATTCCCGGATGCGCAGCTGATCCGGGCCGATGCCCGACAACGGATCCAGCGCGCCGCCGAGCACGTGATAGCGGCCGCGGAATTCGCGTGTGCGCTCGATCGCCTGCACATCCTTGGGCTCCTCGACCACACAGATCATGCTGCGGTCGCGCCGCGGATCCGAGCAGATCCGGCACAATTCGCCGTCGGAGACCGTGCCGCAGACGGCGCAGAATCGCACGCCGTCCCGCACCTTCTGCAGGGCCGCCTGGAGCCGATCGATCTCCGGCGGCTCCACCGAGAGCAGATGAAAGGCGATGCGCTGGGCGCTCTTCGGGCCGACGCCCGGCAGTTTGCCCAGCTCGTCGATGAGATCCTGTACCGGACCCTCGTACACGCCTCCTCCTCTCCGCGGCTTGCCCCTGACACCCTCAGAAACCGGGGAGCGCGCCGCCGCCGAGCCCGCCCGCGAGCGGTCCCAGCCGGTCCGCGGCCAACTGCTGCGCATTGTTCATGGCGTCGTTGAGCGCGCCGATCACCAGGTCCTGCAGCGTTTCCACATCCTCCGGATCCACCACCTTGGGATCGATGGTCAGCGACAGCACCTCGCCGGTGGCGCGGATCTTCGCGCGCACCAGGCCGCCGCCCGCCTCACCGTCCACCTCGGACTCCGCGATCTCCTGCTGCGCGGCCATGACGGCCTGCTGCATCTGCTGGGCCTGGGCCATCAACTGCTGGATATCGAACTCTCCACCGGGCTGCACGGGGATTCCTCTCTGCGGGGACGATTGCCACCCAGCCTAGTCGCCGCCGCCCACGGCGTTTCTTGACTCTCCCGTCACTGGAGAGTGTTCGCTTAGGGCATGACGGCAACCGTTCCCATCGGTGAGTTCTCCCGGCTCACGTACCTCACGGTGAAGACGCTGCGGTACTACCACGAGGTCGAACTGCTGGAACCGGTCTCGGTGGACCCGAGCTCCGGCTACCGGTTCTATTCGACCGATCAGGTGGATCAGGCGCATCTCATCCGGCGGCTGCGGGAACTGAACATGCCGCTGCCGGAGATCCGGGAGGTGCTGCACGCGCCCACCCAGGCGGCGCGGGACGCGGCATTGCGGGCGCATCTGGACCGGATGGAAGCCGAGCTCACCCGCACCCGGGACGTGGTGGCGTCGCTGAAGGCGCTGCTGTTGCCGTCGCACCGGATCAGCGTCGAATACCGTTCCATCCCGAGCCATCCCGTGCTGGCGATCAGCGACGTGGTCACCCGGAACGCGATCGATGTCTGGTGCGAGAGCAGTTTCGGCACGCTGTACGAGATCCTCGCCGCCGCGAACATCGCGCCCGCAGGGCCCGGCGGGGCGAGCTATGCGCCCGAGTTCTTCGAGGAGGACACGGGTGTGGTGGTGGCTTTCGTGCCGATCGACGAGCGGCACCGGGAACATTTCCGGCACCAGCGCTCCGGCGCCGTCCTCGACCTGCCCGCCCGCCGCTTCGCCATCGCGGTGCACGCGGGCCCGTTCACCGATTTCGACCGCACCTACGGCGCTCTGGGCAGCCATGTGGCCGAACACGACACCGCGCTCACGGAACCGATCCGCGAGCGCTACCTGGTCGGGCCCGGCGATGCCGAGCCGGCCGACTACCGCACCGAGGTCTGCTGGCCCATCGGCCGGCTCTGAAAGGAACACGACATGGCACTCGACATCGCCAACATCACCTTCGACTGCGCGAATGCCGCCGAGCTGGCCGGCTTCTGGGCGCAACTGATGGAACGCCCGGTGGATCCGGAGGCGAATGCCTTCTTCGCGACCGTCGGCCGCACCGGGGACGGCCCGACGCTCATGTTCATCCAGGTCGGGGACAAGACTCCGGGCAAGAACGTCGTGCACCTGGATCTGCACACCGACGATCTGCCCGGTCAGCGCGATCGCGCGGTTGCCCTCGGCGCCAAGCACATCGGCGACTTCGACGAATACGGCGTCGTATGGACGACATTCGCCGATCCGGAGGGCAACCTCTTCGATATCGCTGCTGACTAGTCCAGCGGCTTAAGCGAGTTCCTTCTTCAGGTTCTCCAGCACCTCGGCCTGGATCTTCTATGCCGGCTCGTCAACCAACTGGCTTGGTTACGGGCCTCCGACAGAAGCCCAAGGGCTAGGCCAGCTCCCGCTTCAAATTCTCCAGCACCTCGGCCTGAATCTTCTTCAGGCCGAGGGGGGCGAAGATGCCTTCGAAGATGCCGCCGATGCCGCCGGCGCCCTTCCAGCTGGTGCGGACGGTGACGAGGGAGCCGCTGCCGGAGGGGGTGACGGTCCAGGTGGTGACCATGGAGGAGTTCGAATCGCGTTCCGTCACCATGGAATCGGAGACGGTGACGGCGGCGCGCACATTGCGGGAGCGCTTCTCGGTGGCCTGCAGCGTCCATTCGGCAACCGTGCCGGCGCCCTTACCGCCCTCGACCACCTTGTAGTCGCGGTAGTGCGGGGAGAGGATGCGCGGGCGCACTGTCTCGTAGTCCGCGATCGCTTCGAGGGTGCGCTTCGGATCGGCCGTGACGACGATCGAACTGGAGGCGCTGACCTGTCCCACCATGTGCTCCTTACTGTGCCGGCTCATGGACCAACAGGCTTGGCCCACGGGCTATCCAGAGTCTCCCCTGTTGCCGCCCGGTCATGCTACGCCCGATTTCGAGCTCTCCGGATCAGTCGGTATCCGGTTTCACACCCGGTCGAATGTGGAATGGCTGCGGCGAACCTTCCATCAAACCGTTAGCTAACGTAACAATCGTCACGATTCGGGCGGGAATAACCACGAAGCGCGGCTGGTAGCACCCTTCGACTGGTATGCAAACTATGAGTGAAAACCCGCCCCGCCGGGGTTCCCCTGCTGGCCGTACCGGTCGGTGCACGATAGGTTTCCGAGGTGGCAGTGAGTCTGTTGGGGAAGGCCGGCCGCGCACCGGCCGCACAGGAATCAGGGTTCGCCGCGCACCAAGCCGGAGTCGACCGCCTCCTGGCCTCGTACCGCGCCATCCCACGGGATGCCAACGTGCGATTGGCCAAGAAGACCTCGAATCTGTTCCGGGCGCGCGCCAAGAACCCCGCACCCGGACTGGACGTGTCCGGATTGACGCAGGTCATCAAGGTCGACCCCGGAGCGCGCACCGCCGACGTGGCGGGCATGACCACCTACGAGGACCTGGTCGCCACCACCCTCCGCTACGGCCTGGCGCCGCTGGTGGTGCCGCAGCTCAAGACCATCACCCTGGGTGGTGCGGTCACCGGGCTGGGCATCGAATCCACCTCGTTCCGCAACGGCCTGCCGCACGAATCGGTGCTGGAGATCGACGTGCTGACCGGCGCCGGTGAGATCATCACCGCCACCCGCGACGGCGCGCACTCGGACCTGTTCCGCGGGTTCCCGAACTCGTACGGCACGCTCGGCTACTCCACCCGGCTGAAGATCGAGCTGGAAACCGTGCAGCCGTATGTCGCCCTGCGGCACATACGCTTTCACGACCTGCGCGAGCTCGAGGCCACCATGGCCCGGATCATCGCGGATCGCTCCTATGCGGGCGAACAGGTCGACTACCTCGACGGCGTGGTGTTCACCGCCGACGAGTGCTACCTGACCGTGGGACGGCAGACCGACGAGCCGGGACCGGTCAGCGATTACACCGACAAGAACATCTTCTACCGGTCGATCCAGCACGATTCCGAGGAACCGAAGCGGGACCGGCTCACCATCGCGGACTACCTGTGGCGCTGGGATACCGATTGGTTCTGGTGCTCACGGGCTTTCGGCGCACAGAATCCGAGCATCCGGCGGTTCTGGCCGAAACAGTATCTGCGCAGCAGCTTCTACTGGAAGCTGATCGCGCTGGATCACAAGTACCACATCGGCGACAAACTGGAGGCCCGCAAGGGCAATCCGCCGCAGGAACGGGTCGTGCAGGACATCGAGGTGCCCATCGAGCGCACCGCCGATTTCCTGGAGTGGTTCCTGCGCGAGATTCCGATCGAGCCGATCTGGTTGTGCCCGTTGCGATTGCGCGACACCGGCGGGGAACGGCCGTGGCCGCTGTACCCGCTGGAACCGGACCGTACGTATGTGAACGTCGGTTTCTGGTCGGCCGTGCCGACCGTCCCGGGACAGGGCGAGGGCGTGGCCAACCGCGCCATCGAACTGCAGGTCTCCAAACTGGACGGTCACAAATCGCTGTATTCGGACGCGTACTACGGCAAGGATGAATTCGCCGACCTGTACTACGGCGGCGACACCTACGCCGAGCTCAAGCAACACTACGACCCGGACTCTCGCTTACTGGATCTGTATTCGAAGGCGGTGCAACGCAAGTGACCACGTTCAAAGATCGTTCCGACGTATTCACAGAACTCGGAACAAAACTCAGCATTGCCGAGATCTTCGAGACCCTCATCGACGGGCCCGTGCCGCTCAAGATCACCGCATATGACGGCAGCACAACCGGACCGCAGGACTCGGATTTCGGCCTGGAGATCAAGACGCCGCGCGGCGTCAACTACATCGCCACCGCACCCGGCGATCTGGGCATGGCCCGCGCCTACATCTCCGGCGACCTGATCGCCCACGGCGTGCACCCCGGCGACCCGTACGAGCTCCTGAAGGCCATGGGGAGCATGAAGTTCCGCCGGCCCACCGCCCTGCAACTGGTGGTCATCGCGCGCTCGCTCGGCTGGGATCTGCTCAAGCCGATCGCCCCGCCGCCCCAGGAGACGCTCCCGCGCTGGCGGCGCATCGCCCTGGAAGGACTGCGGCACAGCAAGACCCGCGACGCCGAAGCAATCCACCATCACTACGACGTATCCAACACGTTCTACGAATACGTGCTCGGCCCGTCCATGACCTACACCTGCGCCGCCTACGGGGATCCGAGCTGGACCCTGGAAGAGGCGCAGGAGAACAAGTACCGGCTCGTCTTCGAGAAGCTGAACCTGAAGGCCGGTGACCGGCTGCTCGACATCGGCTGCGGCTGGGGCGGCATGGTGCGGTTCGCCGCCAAGCGCGGGGTCAAGGTCATCGGCGCGACCCTGTCCGCCGAACAGGCCGAATGGGCGCAGGCCAAGATCGCCGAAGAGGGACTCTCCGAGCTCGCCGAGGTCCGCCACTCCGACTACCGCGACGTGCGCGAGAGCGGGTTCGACGCGGTGTCGTCCATCGGGCTCACCGAGCACATCGGCGTCGCCAACTACCCGGCCTACTTCGAGTTCATCAAGTCGAAGCTGAAGGTCGGCGGGCTGTTCCTCAACCACTCCATCACCCGGCCGGACAACACGCGCATCACCAAGGCGGGCGACTTCATCGACCGCTACGTGTTCCCCGACGGTGAGCTGGCGGGCTCCGGCCGCATCATCAGCGAGATCCAGAATGTCGGACTCGAGGTGATGCACGAGGAGAACCTGCGCTACCACTACGCGCTCACCCTCGCCGAATGGTGCGACAACCTGGTCAAGAACTGGGACGCCGCCGTCGACGAGGTCGGCGACGGCACCGCCAAGGTCTGGGGCCTCTACATGGCCGGCTGCCAGCTCGGCTTCGAACGCAATGTCGTTCAGCTGCACCAGATCCTGGGCGTCAAACTCGGCCCGGACAGCGCCTGGACGGTGCCGCTGCGGCCTTGGTGGAATGCATAACAACTCTCGTAGCTCGCGGCTCCACCTCCCTGCGCCGGGGTGAACCCCTGAAACCCCACCAAATGTTTCGGGCCTCCGCGATTACCGCGGAGGCCCGAAAACGTAAGGCGGGCTTGGCCACAACCCTGCACCCGGAAACCGCCGGGCGGGTTGGGCCACAACTCTCGGCCCCGAAACCGCCGGGCGGGCTTGGGTGTAAACGCGGGAGCCCGGTGGTGAAAGAGTAAGGCGGCGGCGCGGATTCCCTTCCGCGCCGCCGCCTTTATGTCGTCCCTGAGCCCTGAATCAGGACGACATGCCTTGTACCGGGATGCCGAGGCGGGCGGTCATCCACGGGAGGGAGGAGGTGAAGGCGGCGGCGGCGAACTGCCAGGTGTGGCCGCCTTCGGTGGTGTGCACCGTGCAGTTGATGTTGACCCTCTGGCCTTCGGCGCAAAGGGATTCGGCGGCGCCGACCTCGCCGGTCTCACCGAAGGCGTCGCGGCCGCCCATGCCGACGGTGCTCTCGCTCGGCTGGGCCTGCTGGAGCATCTTCTTCACGTTCGGGTCGGAGATCATCTTCTTCTGCCACGCGGGCGGGGTCAGATCGTCGAAGAGGCCGACCGTGTCGGTGTAGGGGCCGTGCTTCTGCATGACGGTGGTGGGGTCGTAGGCCGCCCACGTCGCCTCACTGCCGCCGAAGAGGCGGGTGATGGTCTGCTGCTTGTTGCCGGCGTCGGGGCCGAGGTCGCCCGCGATGTCCACGAAGGTGCCGAACAGGTCCGGGTGCATGACCGCCAGGTCGACCGCGCAGGTGCCGCCCATGGACCAGCCGACGATGCCCCACTTGGCCGGGTCCGAGGACGCGCCGAAGGTGGACTCCACGTACGACGGCACATCCTTGGTGAGGTGGTCGGCGGCGTCGCCGCGCGGGCCGTTCACACATTCGGTGTCATTGTTGAAGCTGCCGCCGGAGTCGACGAACACCATGATGGGCGCCTGCCCGTTGTTGGACTTCGCGAAGTTGTCCACGGTCGGCATGATCTGACCGCTGCGCACCCAGTCCGCGGGCGTATTGAACTCGCCGCCGATCATCATGATCACCGGCAGGGTCGGCGGCTTGGGCCCCTGGAACCAGGCCGGCGGCAGGTACACGTACTCGGTGCGATGATTGAAGTGGCTGCCCGACTCCGGGATGTCCACCGGCACGATCTTGCCGGTGTCCACGTTCGTGTTCCGCAGCGAGGTCAGCGAGGCCAGGCTGGTCTGATGCGGCAGCGGTTCGGCCGTCAGCGCGTCCCACGCGGCATTCGCGGTCGGGTAGTAGCCCACCCACTGGTTCAGCACCACGCCGACGTTCAGCAGCGCCACCGGCACCGCCAGGATGGCCGCGGTCCGCTGCCACCAGCGTCCGGTGCGGATGCCGAGCACGGCCGCGGCCAGTGCCGCGCCGGCCATACCGATGGTGATCCACAGCAGGACCGGTGCCGGGTCCGACGCGAGGCCTTGGTTATTGGTGTAGATCCAGGACGCCCAGGCGATGCCGACCGCGATCACCAGGCAGATCGGCACCCACAGCAGCCACCAGCGCCGGGTGAACCGCGCGAAGGCCACGATCAGCAGGAAAACCGCCACGAAGGTGATCACCTGCGGCAGCCAGCCGTGGAGTAGCGAAATTCCATGGTGGAAGCCCGGGTACCCGACCTGGGTCTGCGCAGGCATTTGAGGTGCCGGTGGCACCACGGGAGGAGATTGCAGCATCGACGTCACAGGCACGTCGGCGATTCTCGACACCAATCCTCGAGAAACCCTGTGAACAAGCTCCATGGCGGCTGGTTACGTAATACAACGGCAACATCCATGTAGCCGATCGGACGCTCGGGCACACCGGATCGGACGCTCGCCCAGCATAGTCGCGCCACCCTCCCGCCGCTGGTCAAAGCAGAGAATCGAGAAAAGCCCGCGGCACCTCGTCCTCCCCCGGACCCCCGTCACCCAGCGGCATCTCGTGGCGCAGTGTTCGCAGAATGTTCAGCACCCCTGGACCAGCGTCCAGCAGCGGTCGCCGCCAGCCCAATTCGGCACACCGCACCACCACCGGCGACAAGGTCGCGATCGACTCACCCAGCCAGCCCGCCGCCGACAGGCACTCCGCGAGCAGCAAGGCCGAATCCAGTTCGGCCCGCGGCCGCCGCTGCTCCTTGATGCGGCCGAACAACGCCCGCGCCCGCTTCACCGCCGTGTCATCGGTGCCCAGCGGCGCGAGATCGTCGTAGCCGCGATCGTCACCGCGGTAATGCCGGGCCAGCAGCGCCCGGATGGTGGCGATCTCCTCGGCCTCCGCCGCCAGCGCCGCCGCACCCGTGCCGTGCCGCTGCGCACGCACCATGGGATCGGTGACCAGCCCGGCGGTCAGCGCATCGGACGGGAGACCGAGTCGCAGGCGTTCGGCCCGCACGTGCGCGGCCAGCCGGGTCAGCTTGCGCTCCGCGGCGATCCGGGCGCCCTCGTCCAGGCGGGCGCCCGCGGTCTCCAGATCGCCGTGCACGGCCTTCACCCGCGCACCCGTGACGAAGATGGTCACCAGGAAGTCGACCGGGCCCACGCGGGCGGTCATCTCGTGACTCTGATCCAGCAGCGCCTCGGCGGTATCGAGTTCGCCGCGGCGATAGGTCACCTCGCCGAGCAGCGCCGCCGCCACCCGCACCGAATGCGACCGCGACCCCGCACGATCCCGGGCCGTCTGCCACGCCTGCTCGAAAAAGCGCGTGGCGGCCTCCATCTCGAGCTGCTCGTAGGCGGCCGCGCCCTGCGCGCACAATCCGAACACCTCACCCAGCGGATCCGCCGACTGCTGGTGATACGGCGCGGCCCACTCCTGCATCTCCCGCGCGCCCTCGAAGTCGAACTCGCACAATCGCACGAACGACGCCAGATTCGCGGCGGTCGACACCGTCCACGCCGGCAGCTCATCGGCCAGCCGCAGACAGTCGGTGAGCCGATCCAGCACCCCCTCGGTGCGATCCCGCGCCACCTGATCGGCGGCCGCCAGCACCGCCGCCTGACAGCGCTGGTTCACCGCCTCGGCATCGGTCGGCGAACTACGCGCCAGCATGTTCGACAACCGGCCCAGCGCGCTGCGGGCCGCACCCGACTGCTGCAGATTCACATTCGCGCGAGCCAGCGCCATCAATAACTTGGAGCGCGAAGCCACCTGCTGCACCGGCAGTTTCGACACCGTCCCGAACAAGGTCGCCAGCCGGGACCGGTCGATGAGATCCATGCCGCCGTTCTCGACCAGGTCCAGGGCGTATTTGAAATCGGTGGCGGCCAGCGCGTGATCCACCGACTGCCGGATCTGCTGATGTTCGGCGAACCAGCGGGAGGCCTTGCGGTGCAGGGCCTTCAGCTGCGCGGGCTGCGCGCGATCCAGCCGGGCGCGCAGATGCTCGGCCACCATGGGCTGCATCCGGTACCAGCTGGATTCGTCGGAAGTCCGGTGCACGAACAGTTCTCGCTGCTCGGCCTGGTCCAGCAGTTCCGCGGCCTCGCGGTCGCCGGTGAGGGCTTCGGCCAGTGAGGCGTTCACCCGTTCGGGCACCGCGATGGCGGTCAGGAAGTCCAGCATCCGCGGTTCCAGCCCGTCCAGCACGTTCTCGGCCAGGTATTCGCGAATAGCCTTGTTGTCACCGGAGAGTCGCGAGATCAGCTTCTCCGCATCGTGATCGGAGGCGCGCAGCGACAATCCGGCCAGCTGGATGGCGGCGGGCCAGCCGTCGGTGGCGGTGTGGATCTGCTCCACCTGCTGCTCGGTCAGCGCCAGCCCCATCCGGTCCACCAGGATCTGCCGGGTCTCCGCCGCGGTCAGGCGCAATTGCGTGGACCCGATCTCCACCAGCTCGTCGGCCACCTGCATGCGGCTCAACGGCAGGCCCGCCCGCTCCCGGCTGGTGATCACGAAACGCAAGTGGTGGCAGCAATTGTCGAGGAGGGACTCCATCACCCGGTGCGCGCCGGAATCTGTGATGCGATGCCAATCATCGACCACCACCACGATGCTCTTGTCCCCGGCGTGCACCTCGTCGATGAGCGCGGTCACCGCGTACGGCACCGCCTCGGCGGGCCGCTCCTCCAATACCTGCTCCAGCCCCGCGCCGAGTTCCGGCCGCACCCGCCGGATGGCGGCGATGATGTGCGCGAGCAGCCACACCTCGTTGTCGTCGTCGCGATCGATGGCGATCCAGGCGACCGTCGTCCCGCGATCGGTCAGCTCGGCACACCACTGCGCGGCGAGGGTGCTCTTACCGAAACCCGCCGGACCGTGGATCACGGCCAGCCGGCGTTTCCCGCCGTTCCGCAGCGTGTCCAGCAGTCGTGGCCGCGGCACCGGCTCGCGGGCGGGGCTGGGCGGCTGGAATTTCGTTGTGGCCGTGGGCGGCAGCGTATTGCCGGGCGGCTGGGAAACGGTGCCCGATAATACGGACGAGCGGAAGGTCAGCGACCGGGTGCGCGGCGCCCCGGCCAGGGTGTGCCGCGAATTTTGTTGCGACACAGTCACCTCTGATTGTGCCCCGGCGACATCACCGGCCAGCAAGGCCATTTCGTCCGGCACCTGCCCGTGCCCGCTCTGCACCGTGCGCAGCAGTTCACCGAATTCCACCGCCGATTCCGGCCGGTCCCGCGGGTCCGGCGCCATGGCGGCCTCGATGGCGCCCGCCACGTCCGGTGGGATCTCCAGCTCCCGCAGATCCGGCACCGGCTGGCTGGTGATGCGCAGGAACTGCGCGACGATCTTCTCCCCCGACTGCCGCTCGAAGGCCGCATGCCCGGTCAGCAAGGCGAACAGGGTGGAGCCGAGCCCGTACACATCCGAGCGCACGGTCGGCTCGTCACCCTTGAGCACCTCCGGCGCGGTGAACGCCGGGGAGCCCGTGATGAGGCTGGTCGAGGTGCGGAATCCGCCTGGTATGCGGGCGATTCCGAAATCCGTAAGCTGGGGTTCCCCGTACCGGCTGAGCAGCACGTTCGCCGGTTTCACATCCCGGTGCAGCACCTGGGCGCGGTGCGCGGTCTCGATGGCCCCCGCCAGCTTGACCCCGACCCGCAGAGAATCCGCCCAGGTCAGTGGCCCGTTCTCGCGGACCAGCTGTTCCAGCGAGCCGTGCGTGGCATACGGCATGACGATGTAGGGCCGCCCGCTGGGCGTCACGTCCACCTGCAGGATGTCCACGATGTTCGGATGCCCGGAGAGCCGGCCCATGGCGTGTTCCTCGCGCAGGAACCGTTCCCGGCTCTCGTCGTCTATCTCGGTGGACAGCACCTTCACCGCGACGACGCGGTCCAGAACCCTTTGGGCACAGCGGTACACGACCCCGAACCCGCCCCGCCCTATCTCCTCGGCATCGAACAGGCCCATCGCTTCCAACTCATCGATGATGCTCACCGGGAGGTAGGACTGGGTGGAGCTTTCGGGAGGGGTCGAATCGTTCCGGGAGTCTCCCGGACGCGCCTGTGGACTCATCTCCCACCACCTCGAACTGGAAACAGCGCGTACCGAACGTACGGGCTATTCCGGATCACCCGCGCATATTTCAAACGTAGCGCGGCTGGTAGCGGCCTGGGGAGATTTCGACGAGGTACAAAGGGCCCGACCAGTCCGGACACCATCCGGGGCCGAAACGGACACGGCCCGGACCGCGAGGAACGCGATCCGGGCCGTACCGAAACATCGGGACTGTGGCGCAAATGCGCCCGCAGCTCCCTTACTTACGCAGCGAGGCCGGAACCTCGAAGCGCTCGCCGAACTTGGCGGCCAGCTCGTCGGCACGGGCCACGAAGGCCTCCTGCCCGCCCGGGTAGCCCACGATGAACTGGTGGGTGCCACCGGTCCAGGCCGGGAAACCGATGCCGAAGATCGAGCCGATGTTGGCGTCGGCGGTCGACGTCAGCACGTTCTCGTCGAAGCACTTCTGGGTCTCGATGGCCTCCGCGAACAGCATGCGGTCCTTCAGGTCCTGCAGCGAGACGCCCGCGGGCAGCTCGGTGGAGGTCTTGAAGGTGGAACGCAGCTCCGACCACAGGCCGGTGGCCTTGCCGTCGGCGTAGTCGTAGAAGCCGGCGCCGCCCGCCTTGCCCTTGCGGTCGAACTCGCCCACCATCTTGTCGAGGATCTTCGCGGTCTCGCCCGAGGCGGCGTCGATCGAACCACCGGCGGCGGTGATCGCCTCGGCGGTCTCCTTGTAGATCTTCTGCATGGTGGTGAAGTTCAGCTCGTCCGACAGCTTCAGCGGCGCCGCCGGGTAGCCCGCCTGCAGACCGGCCTGCTCGATGGTCTGCGGGTCGACGCCCTCACCGAGCATCATGATGGCCTCGTTGATGAACTTGCCGATCACGCGCGAGGTGTAGAAGCCGCGGCTGTCGTTGACCACGATCGGGGTCTTGCGGATCGCGAGGGTGTAGTCGTACACCCGGGCCAGCGCCTCGTCGGAGGTCTTCTCGCCCTTGATGATCTCGACCAGCGGCATCTTGTCGACCGGGGAGAAGAAGTGGATGCCGATGAAGTCCTCGGTCCGCTTCACGCCGTTGGCCAGCAGGGTGATGGGCAGGGTCGAGGTGTTGGAACCGAGCAGCGCGTCGGCGTCCACGATGTCCTCGATCTCGCCGAAGACCTTCGCCTTGAGCTCCGGGTTCTCGAACACGGCCTCGATCACGAAGTCGACGCCCGCGAAATCCTTGGGGTCGGCGGTCGGGTGGATCTTGGCGAGCAGCGCGGCCGACTTCTCCGCGGTGGTCTTGCCGCGCGAGAGCGCCTTCTCCTCGAGCTTCTCCGAGTAGTTCTTGCCCTTCTCGGCCGCCTCGATGGTGACGTCCTTCAGCACGACGTCGAAGCCGGCCTTGGCGGAGACGTACGCGATGCCCGCGCCCATCATGCCCGCGCCCAGCACGCCGATCTTCTTGATCTCACGCTTCGGCACATCCTTCGGGCGGGAGCCGCCGTTGTTGATGTGCTGCAGGTCGAAGAAGAACGCCTGGATCATGTTCTTCGCGACCGGGCCGGTCAGCAGCGAGACGAAGTAGCGGGACTCGATCAGCGACGCGTTGTCGAAATCGACCTGCGCGCCCTCGACCGCGGCGGCCATGATGGCCTTGGGGGCCGGCATGTTCTGGCCCTTGAGCTGCTTGCGCAGGTTGGCCGGGAAGGCCGGGAGGTTGGCGGCCAGGGCCGGGGTGGTGGGGGTGCCGCCCGGGATCTTGTAACCCTTGACGTCCCACGGCTGCACGCCGCCCTCGGGGTTGGCCTTGATCCACGCCTTGGCGGCCGGGACCAGCTCCTCGACGGAGGACACGACCTCGTGGATCAGGCCGGTGGCCTTCGCCTTCTGCGCGGTGAACTTGTTGCCCTGCAGCAGGACACCCATCAGGCCGTTCGCGATGCCCAGCAGGCGGGTGATGCGGGTGACGCCGCCACCGGCCGGGAGCAGGCCGAGGGAGACCTCGGGCAGGCCCAGCTGCACGGCCTTGATGTCGGCCGCGATGCGGTGATGGGTGGCCAGGGTGATTTCCAGGCCGCCGCCCAGGGCAGCGCCGTTGATGGCCGAAACCACCGGCTTGCCAAGGGTTTCCAGGCGACGCAGGTCGCTCTTGATGAAGGTGAGCTCCTCCATGATGGCCGCCGCGTCGTCCGGGGTGGTCTGCATCATGTTCTTGAGGTCGCCGCCGGCGAAGAAGGTCTTCTTCGCGGAGGTGATGACGACACCGGTGATGTCGTCCTTCTCGGCTACCAGGCGGTCCACAGTGGCTCGCATGGAGTCCTTGTAGAGCTGGTTCATGGTGTTGGCGCCCTGGTTCGGGTCATCCATGGTCAGCACGACGATACCGTCGGCGTCCTTGTCCCAGCCGATCATGTTCTCGGTCATTGTTTTTGAGTCTCCTGATGACGAAAGTCTGTGTCGGACTGCAGCGATCGCAGCGGTGGGCGTCAGACGCGCTCGATGATGGTGGCGACACCCATGCCGCCGCCGATGCACAGGGTGACCAGCGCGTACCGCGCGTTGCGGCGGTGCAGCTCGTCGACCATGGTGCCGGTGATCATGGCGCCGGTGGCGCCCAGCGGGTGGCCCAGGGCGATGGCGCCGCCGTTGACGTTCAGCTTCTCGTCGGGGATCTGCAGATCCTTCTGGAACTTCAGGACGACGGAGGCGAAGGCCTCGTTGATCTCGAACAGGTCGATGTCGTCGACGGTCAGGCCCGCCTTGGCGAGAGCCTTGTGCGCGGCCGGGGTCGGGCCGGTCAGCATGATGGTGGCGTCCGCACCCGAGGTAGCGGTCGCCACGACGCGGGCGCGCGGGGTCAGACCCGAAGCGGCGCCGGCCTCTTCGGAGCCGACCAGCACCAGCGCGGCGCCGTCGACGATGCCGGAGGAGTTACCGCCGGTGTGGACGTGGTCGATCTTCTCGACGTAGGTGTAGCGCTGCATGGCGACGGCGTCGAACCCGCCCATGTCGCCGATGCCGGCGAAGGCCGGGTTCAGCTTGCCCAGGTCGGCGGCGGTGGTGCCGCGGCGCAGGTGCTCGTCGTTGTCGAGGACGGTCAGGCCGTTGATGTCCTTGACCGGGACGACCGAGCGGGAGAAGTAGCCGTTGTCCCAGGACTTGGCGGCCAGGTCCTGCGAGCGCACGGCGTAGGCGTCGACGTCATCGCGGGTGAAGCCCTCGATGGTGGCGATCAGGTCGGCCGAAATGCCCTGCGGCACAATGTAAGCGTTGTAGCTGGTCCAGGGGTCCATGAACATGGCGCCGCCGTCGGAGCCCATCGGCACGCGGGACATGGACTCGACGCCACCGGCGAGGACGAGGTCGTCGAAGCCGGAGCGGACCTTCTGGGCGGCCAGGTTGACGGCCTCCAGGCCGGAGGCGCAGAAGCGGTTGATCTGAACGCCACCGACGGTGTCGGGCAGACCCGCGGTGAGAACGGTGGTACGGGCGATGTCGGCACCCTGATCACCAACCGGCGAGACGACGCCGAGGATGATGTCCGAGATGCGGTCCTCGTCCAGGTTCGGGAACCGGTTACGCAGCTCCGCGACCAGACCGGTGGTCAGGTCGATCGGCTTGACCGAGTGCAGCGAGCCCTTCCGGTTACGGCCGCGCGGAGTGCGGATGGCCTCGTAAATGTAGGCCTCAGTGGTCATATCCGAGTTGTCCTCTCTTAAGGTGCGCCGACACCGCGTTGTGCGGAGCGGCCGCTCGTAACCTCGTCGACCAGTCCGGGGACCGGCCGTCCTGACGCTGTACAAACAGCGTCACGAGCAGGCTTGTTGACGCTCCAGTAGCCCTTATGCCTGGGCATACCTTAGAACCTCGCGAAACCGATACTCACGGCCACCCGATCATAGTACCGCCGGATGCGAACTCCGGTTAACTTAATGTGCCTCACAGGGGAACTGTCAACCCTCCAGAGGTGTGGCCCCCAACTCCGAGCGCAGCAGATCCAACGCCACCTCATCGGGGTCGCGGCGTTCGCCGGGGGGCACCGGAAGGGACGATTCCTTCAGCATCTCCTCTTCCTCCTCCGGCGTAGCCGCAGGTGGGACGCCGTCATAACCTACTGGCGAGTAGTCAGTAGGCCCCGGGTCGTCCGGAAGGTCCGGCCCGTCGGGCAGCGGAATATCGTCCTCCGCCCACGGATCGGCGCCTCCCGAACCGGTCCCGCCTTCCGCCGCACCGCCCGGCGCGGCATTCCCCTTCGCCGTGCTCGACCGCACGTATTTGGGTGCCGCCGCCGCTCCCCCACCATTGACGACAGCGGTCTCCTGCCCACCGATGCCCGTGCCGGCCCCACCGGCCGGTGCTACCACTGCGGCGTCGGCCACGCCGCCGGCTAGCCCACTCGCACCCTGACCCGCCTGCCCACCGGGCGAAGCTCCCCATCCACCCCCGTTACCACCGCCCGCAGGCGTCCCCCAATCGTCAGCCCCCGCCTGGGTCGCGACAGCCGCCTCCGCACCCGCCGCCTTCGTCTGACTCGGCCGCGAGAACTTGGGCGCAGCCTTCTTCTCCGCAGTCTTCGCCCCCGCCGGAGCCGCCCCACCCCCACCCGCGGGCGGCGCGGCGACAGCCTGCGGCGCACCCCCGACCTCCCACTTCACATCATGTTCCCGCCCCAGCACGGCCTTCACGGCCGACCGCACAGCCTCCAAGTTCTTCGGCTGCGAAAGCCGCTGCGCCAACGGCGCATGCTGGTGCGCAAAAACAATCGTCTCCCCCTCGACCCGCACCACCGAGGCCCCCGACAACAAGGCCTGCACCGCAGCCCCGAACTCCCGCACCTTGGCCCGAATATCAGCCCAAGCCGCCTCGATCTCCCGCAAAACATCCTCGGTCCCACCCGCGGGAGAGACAGCCGCAGCACCGGATTCGGCCGCCTCGCCCGCACCGGACACGTCAGCCTGCTCGAATTCCGCTACCGCAGCATCGGAACCAACCCCGCCCGAGGCGTCGAAAGCCATCGCGGCAGAGGCTGCGGGCACGGCGGACGAGTCATCCGCTGCGGCCTCCACGCTCGCACCCGAGCGCGCAGGCGGAGCCATATCCGTGCTCTCGACCGAAGCGCGCTGAGCCACGGCACGTTCAGCAGGATGCGCGGGCGCGGCGACGGATTCGGCCGCGCCGGAGATCTCCTCCGCGGCCGGTTCATCGGACACGGAGACCGGGAGGACCATGTCGTCCTGCGCAGCCGGATCCGATGATTCGACAGAGGGCCTCGCCCCGGAACCTTGCTGGGCCGCAGCGCGTTCGGCCGGATGAGCAGGTGCCGCAGCCGCTTCGACCGCGCCGGAAATCTCCGGTATGGCAGGTTCATCGGACGCGGAAATAGGCCGGGCCGTATCGATTTGCCCTGCAGGATCAGGCGACTCAGCGGCGGGTCGAGGCCCGGAAGCCTGCGGCTGCGCCGGTGCTGTCACCCCTTGCGCGCCCGATTCGGGCTCGGCGATGGGCAGTTCGGCCACTGGACCACGCACGGCATTCATTTCGGGCGGCCGCACTGCCGCCGGGCGAGCGACGTCCGCCGCATCCGGCGCACTGTCGACCTGCGCTTCGGCAGGTTCCGCCTCTGCGGAGGAGAGCTCATCGACCCGCGAATCATCCTGTGGTGCAGCACTTTCCGCCGCACCGGCCAGCGGAGCCTCCGCCACCGCGGCGGACTGGGGTGCCGCAGCCTGAACAGGCAGCGCGGCGACAGGGGGCGGCGTAGTGACCGGAGCGGAAGGCGTTTGCGCCGAATCTGGTACACCCGCCGCCGTGGCAGCAGCCGAGGTCTGCGTAATGGGCGCTGCTGCCGGATCGGGCTCCGGTCGCGCCTGACTCGCTGGCGCGGCGGCGGGAGCCGTCAAGGCCTGAGCAGCGGGTTGCGACGCCGGGACGGAAGGTGTTGCCGGCGGCACAGGAGCTGCCGTCTGGGCAACAGACCCTGAGGCAGCTGCTGCCGGGACCGGAGCGGTAGGCGCCGAGGCCGGCGCGGGAGTGGTTGAGGGAACTGTTTTTTCGGCGCGCAGGGCTGCGAGGGCCTCGGCGCCTCGGCGGCGGGGGGCGCCGCCTGCTGCGGCGGGCGGCGGCGAGCTCGGGGCCTGGGTGGTCGGGGAATCTGCGGGGCGCACCGCGGTGGAGTCGGCGGGGCGGGCGGGGGGCGCGGCGGCGGGGGGGAGGGCGCCGCCGGCGAGGCGGCGTTCGAGGGTTTCGAGGCGTTGGAGGGTGGCGGTTTCGGTGTCGGTGGCCGCGGGGAGGAGCATGCGGGCGGCGATTACCTCGAGGAGGAGGCGGGGGTTGGTGGCGCCGCGCATGTCGCCGAGGCCCTCGTGGAGGAGTTCGGCGTGGCGGGCGAGGGTGGCCGGGCCGAGGGAGGCGGCTTGGGCGCGCATGCGTTCTATGACGTCGCCGGGGCCGGTGACCAGGTTGCGGTCGGTGGCGTCGGGGACGGCGCGCAGGAGGATGAGGTCGCGGAGGCGTTCGAGGAGGTCGGTGGCGAAGCGGCGGGGGTCGTGGCCTGCCTCGACCACTCGGTCGATGGTGCCGAAAAGGGCTGCGCCGTCGGCGTTTGCGAGAGCCTCGACCGCATTGTCGATCAGGGCGACGTCGGTGACGCCGAGGAGGGAGACGGCGCGGGGGTAGGTGACGCCGTCGGGGCCGGCGCCCGCGAGGAGCTGGTCGAGGACGCTGAGGCTGTCGCGCGGGGAGCCGCCGCCGGCGCGAATCACCAAGGGGTAGACCGATTCCTCGACCTGGACGCCTTCTTGGTCGCAGATCTTGCCGAGCAGGCCGCGCATGGTGGCGGGCGGCAGCAGGCGGAAAGGGTAGTGGTGGGTGCGGGACCGGATGGTCGGGAGGACCTTGTCCGGTTCGGTGGTGGCGAACACGAAGATGAGGTGAGCGGGCGGCTCTTCCACGATCTTGAGCAGCGCGTTGAAGCCCGCGGTGGTCACCATGTGCGCCTCGTCGACGATGAAGACGCGGTAGCGCGATTCGGCGGGCGCGTAGAAGGCGCGGTCGCGCAGTTCGCGGGTGTCGTCGACGCCACCGTGGCTGGCGGCGTCGAGCTCGATGACGTCGAGGTTGCCGGACCCGCCCGGGCCGAGCGCCACACAGGACGAGCAGACGCCGCACGGCGTCGAGGTCGGGCCCTGCACACAGTTCAGCGAGCGCGCGAGGATGCGCGCGGAGGACGTCTTGCCACATCCGCGCGGACCCGAGAACAGGTACGCATGACTGATCCGCCCGGTATCCAGCGCTGTACTCAGGGGTTCGGTGACGTGCTCCTGCCCCACCACTTCAGCGAATGTTGCCGGTCGGTATTTCCGGTACAGAGCCACGGCAGAAGGGTACCGGGAGCTGCCGACAGTCCGGCGCCGCACTACGACTCCGGAGCCGTCGGCTATGTGATGTAGATCACATGCAATCTTCACGCCTGTTCGATACCGACCGGACCGAACTCGAGGCCCGGGAATTGTCTCAGCAAATTCTTAGCGTGATTCCTGGATACCCAACCCGGACGCCGTCTCCAGCCAAGATCACCATTTACTGACGCGCGTTCGGTTTCAACTCCGCATTGCGGACATAACGATCCCATCAATCGATAGCGCAAGATCGCAATCGTTTGGCTAACGTGGACCTCGGCAACTTCGGTAGCCAAACCTTCATCAGGTTGGTGGCCCCGGCCGGTCCCTCATCCCGACCGGGGCACAACCAAATCTTCCGGAGGATCTTCCAAGTGCCGTCGCACGACGACATCGCCGCAGCCTGGCTCTCCAGCACCGAATTCGCGGGTGACAATGCCGCGGTCGGATTGCTCTCCAGAGCCATCAATCCGGCGACATACGACATCAAGCGCGCATCCCTGCCGGTGTCGGCCGCCGCCGATCCGGCCACCGCGGGCGCCATTCTCGAACTACTGCAGCGCGGCCAGGTACCCACTCTCGCCGCCATCGAGACCCTCATCGTGCAGAACGACATGCGCGCCGAGGCCGAGCGCATCGAGCGGCTGGGCCGCCGGGCGCAGCGCAG
This sequence comes from Nocardia sp. NPDC020380, assembly GCF_044386975.1. Lineage (NCBI taxonomy): Bacteria > Bacillati > Actinomycetota > Actinomycetes > Mycobacteriales > Nocardiaceae > Nocardia > Nocardia sp. NPDC020380. The sequence goes on from NZ_JBIRVQ010000005.1 coordinate 460,958, forward strand.
CATCGACGATTTCGGCCGGGTGCTGGCCAAGCTCACCGACGAGTACTGGGTGCTACACGGCACCGGTCCCACGCGCCGCGACATTCTGCTGTCGGAACCGGTCATCGACCTCATTCGCGATCGGGTCGGGGATATCCCGCCGACCGCGATCAAACATCTCTGGCTCATCGAGCGGGCGCAGCGCGCCGGCTGGATCGCCTACAACGCCACGCCCCGATCCCTGTGTGCCGGAAGGCGTTTCCATGCCGCACGGTACGGAAACCGGGTGTCGCTGCGACCGGTGAACACCATCGGCACGCTGGTGGCGGCCTATCTGCGGGATCAGGTCGCCGAGCACGACCGCCCGCCGCGCTGGTCGGTGCTGGCGTACGAACTGCGCGACGATCGCGGCCGGCGAGTGTTCAACGACACAGCCGATGCGCGGGCGCAGCAGCAGTGGCTGACCATCGCCGAATGGATGTCCCTCGAGGACGGCTTACCCATGCCCGGTCCGCGCGGTTTGCGGGCGCTGTCCCGTAAAGGGCGGGCCCAGCGGAACAACTGATTTCGCAAGGGTCCGGGTAACTCCGGGGGTACGTCCAGAATCGGTGCCGCGCAAAAACGCCGGCACGCATGCGAAACGCCGACGGCTCTCAGCCGGGCGCAGAAGGCGCGGAGAGGCGGGACAGTGTTACGGCCAGGTATCCGAACACATATTTTTGTAACAGCGCCTTAACGTGAGGATTCGGTAACTTCCACGAAACGCGATCACGCGTGGAAGGAGTTGCCCACGATGAATCCGACCCTCGATCCGGCCGCCACGGCCTGGCTGCTCGCGGCCACCGCCCTGGTGCTGCTGATGACCCCGGGCCTGGCGATCTTCTACGGCGGCATGGTGCGCTCCACGGGCGTGCTGAACATGCTGATGATGAGCTTCATTTCGATTCCGCTGGTGGCCGTCGTGTGGCTGCTGTTCGGATACACGCTGGCCTTCGGGGATGACGCGGGCGGCGGGATCATCGGCAATCTCGGGCACCTCGGGCTCTCGGGCATCGATCCGGCGACGCTGCACGTGGTGAATTCGAGTACGGGCGCGGCGGTTCCGGAGCTGCTGTACGTCACCTTCCAGCTGACCTTCGCGATTCTGACCGTCGCGCTGATCTCCGGCGCGATCGCGGATCGGGCCAAGTTCGCGGCCTGGGTGATCTTCGTGCCGGTGTGGGCGCTCATCGTGTACGCGCCGATCGCGCACTGGGTGTGGACGCCGAACGGCTGGTTGCAGCGGCTGGGCACGCTCGATTACGCGGGCGGCCTGGTGGTCGAGATCGCTTCGGGCGCTTCGGCGCTGGCCATGGCGCTGGTACTGGGTCCGCGAGTCGGTTTCAAGGTGGATGCGATGCGGCCGCACAATCTACCGTTCGTGCTGCTGGGCGCGGGTCTGCTGTGGTTCGGCTGGTTCGGGTTCAATGCCGGTTCGGCATTGCAGGCCAACGGGATTGCGGCGGCGGTTTTCCTGAACACGCTGGTGGCGGGCTGTGTGGGCATGCTGGGCTGGCTGGTGGTGGAGTTACGCCGGGACGGGAAGCCGACCACCTTCGGTGCGGCCTCGGGTGCGGTGGCGGGTCTGGTGGCCATCACGCCGTCGTGCGGTGAGGTGAACACGCTGGGTTCGGTGGTCGTGGGTCTGGTTGCGGGCGTGGTGTGTTCGTTCGCGGTGGGCTGGAAGTTCAAGGGCAATTACGACGATTCGCTCGATGTGGTGGGTGTGCACTTCGTGGGCGGCATCGTGGGCACGCTGCTGATCGGGTTCCTGGCCAGTGCGGTCATGACGGGCGGGCCGAAGGGTCTGTTCTATGGCGGCGGGCTGGGGCAGCTGGGCAAGCAGGCGCTGGGCGTGCTCGTGGTGGCGGCGTTCGCCTTCGGGGTGACGTTCGCGCTGGGCAAGCTGCTGGACAAGACCATCGGGTTCCGGGTCAGCCGCGAGGACGAGATCGGCGGCGTGGACTTCGCGCTGCACGCGGAGACGGCCTACGCCGAGGGTGTGCACGGGCACAGTGGCGGGCATTCGGTGAAGCGCCTCAGCGATGGGCCGTTCAGCTGACGTTGGCGGTGGCGGCGCTGAAGGTATTGCATTGCGCCGCACGGTCCTTGCTGTAGCCGACCACCCACCAGTCGCCCATGTGCTGGGCGCTGCCGTGGTCGCGCATGTCGCCGGGGCCGTCGCCGCGGTGGTAGGCGTCGTTCTGGGCCGTGGTGATCTGGGCGGGGGTGAGTGAGCCGCCGCCCTTCGAGGACGACAGGTACATGCCGTCGAAGCATTGGGCCTGTTGTTCGGTGCGGCGGGACAATTCGAGGCCGGTGTCGGAGCGGGCGCCGGCGTCGCGGCGCTGCTGGTGCACCTTGCCGAGGATGCCGGCCTCGGCTTGGACGTGGTGCCCGTATTCGTGGGCGAAGACGGAGAGGTAGACCACCCAGTTGTTCTTGAACAGGTCGGTCTGCAGCTGGCTGATGGGCAGGTAGATGGTCTGGTCGGCCGCGCAGTAGAAGGCGGCGAAGTTGTTGCTGCTGCCGGTGCACAGGGTGGTGATGCCGTTGGTGTCGGCGGTGACCTTCAATTTCGGCGGATCGAAGGGCAGTTTGATGTTGTCGAACAACGGTTTCCACGCATTGTGCAGGCAGTCGGCGGCGGTTTCGAAGAATTTCCGCGCGACATCGACCTGGGTGCCCCACGGCGCGTAATCGCATTTCGCCGGAATCAGGGTGTAGTCGTCATTGGTGAGCAGCGGATTGTTCGCGGTCTCGGCAATGCCGCGGTTCTCGCTGCCGGTGTCGGGGGCGTATGTGGTCTGCACATTGTCGCCGGAGCTGAGGTGATGCAGCCGGGTGACCAGGGCGGTACGCAGCAGCCCGGCGGTCACCAGGACCACGAGCACGATCAGCAGCGGAACGACACGCCCGCGCCGCGCCGCGGGCCGGGGCGGCGCGCCCATGACCTGGAAGCCGCCGGTCGGCGGCAGCGGTGGGCGGTAGGCGGGTTGCGAGAAGCCCGGCGGCATCCCGTAAACGGGCATGCCGGGCCCGACCGGCGTCCCCTGACCAGGTCGTACGCCCGGGGCAGGCGGTGGATACCCGGGCTGTCCGCCGGGCGGCAGGACCCGCCCGTACCCCGGAGGCGGCGCGGGCTGAAAGCCTTGGCGCTGTGGATAACCAGGCGCCGGTGGAATTCCGGACCCCTGCGGACCGACCGGTCGCTGCGGATTGCTCGGGCCCTGTGGATGGCCCTGGCCCTGCGAGCCAGCTGGCGGCTGCGGCGGATGTCCTTGGTCCCGTGGGCTTCCGGCGGCGGGCGAGTTGCCTTGGCGCTGCGGCGGATTGCCCTGGTACTGAGGGTTTCCGGGCGGGGTGGCCGGACGCTGCGGCGGGTACCCGGGATTGCCGGGGTGCTGGGGTTCCGCAGGCCGTTGCTGCGGGTTGCCCGCTGCGGGTGGAACACCGGGGGCGGGTGGCCGTGGAGGCTGGGCGCGGGGGTTCTCACCTGGGGGTATGGGTCCGTGGCCGGATGGTGGGCGAGTCATCCCCTGCACCCCCTCGTTCCTTCAGAGATAACCGGCCGGCTCCGTAGACCTGTGCGTTGACCGCTGAGGAAGGATAGCAAGCTGTCTAAAGTAGCTGTCCATGCAGATTTTTCGGGGGGCCGCACTGGTCGCGATGCTCCTCGCGATCGCGGGTGCGGTCGCGCCGGTTGCTCGTGCGCAGGCGGACGGGGTGAAGATCACCGCGGACGTGAATCTGGGCGATGGCGGTCTGCTGCGGGTCACCGAGACGGTGGAAGTGCCTGCGGGCGGGGAGTTCCGGCAGGTGTTGCCGCTGCGGGTGCAGGTGGACCCGAATGTGCAGCGCAGTTTTCAGGTGAGCGAGGTGCAGGCCACCGGGGACGGGGACGCGACGATCGGGGACGACCGGTTCACCATCGATGCGCGGCCCGGTACCGCGACGTTCAAGTACACGGTGCACAACACGGTCAGCGATGCGACGGGTGCGCAGGTTTTCCATTGGACCGGTGTGCTGAACACCGATGTGCAGTCGATCAGCGCCACGGTGTCGAGTCCCAGTTTCCGCATGGGTGTGACCAAATGCACCATCGGCCCGCCCGCGAATCCGCAGGACTGCACGGATATTCAGGTCGAGCCGGACGGTTTCGCGCATCTGGAGAAGACCGGTCTGCACAAGGGCGACGTGCTGGATGTGACCCTGCAGTTGCCGCCCGGCACGGTCAAGGCGAACGCGGATATCCAGGACGACAATGCGCAGACCGCGTTCTCGGTGACGGGTCCGGTGCTGGCGGCCTTCGGTCTCCTGCTGCTGGCGCTCGCGGCGGCGGGCGGTTACATCATGTGGTCGCGGCGGTCCGTCCCGGCCGGCTCCGAGATCATCGATCCGATGGTGCGCAATGGCGATCGGGTGGCGTTCGCTTCCCCCGATGGCGTGCTGCCGGGCATCGCGGGCCTGCTGCTGGATGGCACCGCCGAGGCCGCGGCCATGGCGGCCGCCGTCGTGGATCTGGCTGTGCGCAGCTATATCTGGATCGCCGCGGTGAACGATTCGGATTGGCGTATCAGCCGCATGAATCCGCCGGATCAACATCTCACCGCACACGAGCGAGCGGTGTACACGGCCCTGCTGCCGGACGGCGTCGAGTCGGCCCTGCTGTCCGAGCGTTCGGGCCGGGTGCCGCTCTCCGCGGTGCGCGCCGCGCTGATCGATGATGCCGTTGCCGGCGGCTTCTACCTGGATCGTTCCCGTCGCGGTCTCGAATTCCGTTTCGGCGCAGTGCTGGTCGTGGCCGGTGTCGCGGCGACCCTGTGGCTGGCGCTGGGCCCGGCCCGGCACGCACTGGTCGGTATCGCGATCGTGCTGGCGGGTGTGGCGGCCATGTTGCTCCCCCGTTACCTGCCGTCCCGCACCACGGCGGGCCGCGATCTCACCGCCCGCCTGGAGGCCATGGGCCGGGGCCTGGAAACCCTGACTCCGCAGCGTATTCCGCAGCCGGATCAGGAGCAGGCCTTCTCCCGCGCCCTGCCCTTCGAGGTGGCCGCGCACCGGACGGATCAGTGGGTCCGCACCTTCCGCGATCTGGACCCCACCGCCGACGGCCATCCGGGCCTGTACTGGTTCGGCGGTTTCGAATCCGATCGCTCGCTGCATCGTTTCGCCGCCCAATTCCCGTACTTCACAACCAAACTCGAGGGCTTGTTCCGGACGGGCCCGGACCGCACCTGAGCTCGAGAAACGACCGATTCACCGACCGATACGCCCGCCGCCGCGCGGTCCTACTCTCCGGGCCATGCGCAAGTTCTCTGCAGTATTCCTGATCGCGGCGGTTCCGTTGGTGGCGTCGGGTTGTTTCGGCCCGGGCTCGGTCGACAAGAGTGATATCCAGACCAAGGTGGCCGGTTTCTACCACGACGAATCGCACGAGGACGCGAAGTCCACGACCTGCGAGGGGGACCTGAAGGCGGAGGTCGGGGCGCAGCAGAAGTGCACGGTCACCGCGGGCAACGGCCAGACCTGGCCGGTTACGGTGAAGGCGACCAAGGTCGAGGACAAGACCGTCGACTACGAGGAGACCTTCGACAGCAAGTACCTCAAGCCCGACGATGTCGCCAAGGAGGTCGCCCGCATCTACAACGAACAGACCGGCAAGACCGCCAAAGCCACCAGCTGCACCGGCCTCCTGCCCGGCGCCACCGGCACCACCCTGCGCTGCGTTGCGACCGAGGACGACGGCACCCGCTGGGGCGTCACCGCGACGACCACCAATATCGAAGGCGACCAGATCAACTACACCGTGAAGTTCGACGACAGCCCGATGCCCTAGCGCGCGAGCCACGCGAATACCGTGCAGTCATGATCATCGGCGACCGCCATTCGGCCGTCCTTGGCCTTCAACAGGGTTCCGGCGGTGACGGTGTTGATGGTCTTGGACTGGTGCCGCGCGGACCTCGTTGCGGACCTCGCCGTGGCCGCGCAGGGTTTCCTTGAGTCCGAGCAGGGCGTCCAGTCCGTGGTCGTATTTGCGGCGGGCCACATGGGTGCCGACCTTCGGGGCGCGTTCGATGAGGCCCTCGTCCTTCAACAGGGCGAGCGCGTCACGCACCGTATTGCGGGAGACGGCGAACTCGGTGGACAGCTCGTGTTCCGAGGGCAGCGAGCCCTCGATACCGCCCGAATGAATCTGCTGCCGCAAGATATCCGCCACCTGGCGGGCCCGGTCGGCCCGGCGGACGGTGGGGCGCAATGGCACTGGTTCCGCTGACACCTGATTCTCCTTTCCGCCGTTGACCTGCGGTTTCAGACTCTAAGGCCAGTTCCGCGGCGCGACTCGACCTCATCGCCGGCACCCCTGCGGGTGTGCGGCAATGCGCCGCCCGCACCCGCGCGCGGCCTGCCGAAACAGCGGGCGATCCGGCTATTGCGCCACCCTCCCCACCAGCGGCGGACTTGAAATCACAGTGATCGGAATGCGTGTGCCGCCCATGCCGCGGGAGTGGGGTTGACGGTGGGTTCATTTCTCGAGATGTGGGAGGACGGCGTGTCGTCCATCACTTTCCGGACCGGCTCGACATCGGCCCGGAGCTGACGGCAAAAGTCAACTGGCACAAAAGATTCAGTAGAGCAACCGGGATTCCGAAGGGTTTGGTGTGAATGCCCTCCGGAAGCACTGTGCGGCCGGGACACTCGTCCGTGCCTTCCGCTCCGGCTGAGTGGAATGCTAATTTGATCCCATGTCTTCCAGTCAGCCCACCGCAACGCGGGTCACGTATGTGACCGTCGCGCTGGGTGTGCGGCTGCCGCGGCAACGGGAACTGTGTTGTCCCTGCCGTCGCGCAGCCGAGTACTGACCCCTGATTCCTGGAATCCGGGCCTCTCGCTGCACCGCTGATAGCTCCATGTAGGCATTCGTCTCGTTAGCCGACGGGACCGCAGCAAGGACTCGAAGCCATGTCCAGCCCCATTCTCGAGCGTCCGCTCAGTACCACCGTCGCGACCGCCCGACTGGCTCCGGCCCGTCCGGCCGTCCCGGCCGAACTCCGCATCACCGACAACCCGGCCGCCGCCGTGTTGCGTGCCGCCACCCGCGGCCCCATCTTCCGCGATGTGGCGGCCCAGTCCACGGGCTCCAGCATCGCCACCGTGAATCGTCAAGTGTCGGCGCTGCTTTCGGCCGGCCTGCTGCGCGAGCGCGCCGACCTCACCGCCTCCGGCGCGGTCGGCCGCCCGCGGGTGCCGTTCGAGGTCGACACCGACTCGTATGTGACCGTCGGCGTGCACATCGGGTCCACCGTGACCCGCATCGTGGCCGCGGATCTGTCCGGCCGGATTCTCGGCGGACTCGAAATCGCCACGCCGCAAACGGGTCAGGACGCGGCGCTGACCATCGTGGCGCGCAGCGCCAAGGCCTTCCTGGACCGGCTGCCGCGGCGCAAGCCGCTGTGGACGGGTGTGGCGCTGGCGGGCCGGGTCGATCCGGCGGGCGGGGTGGTCGACCATCCGCGGCTCGGCTGGACCGCGGCGCCGGTGGCGGCCGTGTTCAGCAGCGTGCTGGACCTGCCGGTATCGGTGTCGGCGCACGTGGAGGCCATGGCCGCGGCCGAGCTGCTGCTCAACGGTCGCGATCCGGCCGAGACCGAACGGCCCGGCAGCAGCCTCTACATCTACGCCCGCGAAACCGCCGGTCTCGCAGTGACATTGCACGATCGCGTGCACACTCCGGCCAACGGCCCCGGCTCGGTCGCGCACCTGCCGACCGGTTCGGATGTGGATTGCACCTGCGGCCGGCGCGGCTGCTTGGAGGCCACGGTCGGTGAGCGCTACCTGCTGGAACGCGCTGTGCGCAAGGGCATCCTGCGCAAGCCGGAGGCCCCGCGGCGCCCGGTGATCACCGACCTCTACCGCGCCGCCGACAACGGCAATGCCGCGGCGCAGGAACTCCTCTTCGAGCGCGCCGAAATCCTCGGCCGCACCGCCGCCCTCGTACGCGACATGTTCAACCCGGACCGCGTCATCCTCGGTGGCCAGGCCTTCACCGGCTACCGCCCCGGCATGGAGAAGGTCGCCAAGGCCTTCCACGACAGCACCACCCTCCCCACCGCCGACCTCCGCATCAGCCGCTTCGGCGGCCGCGTCCAGGAATTCGCCGCCGCCGTAACCAGCCTCAGCGTCTTCTACGCCGACCCCCTGTCCGCCATGCGCCGCGCCACCCGCGCCGCCCGCTGACCCACACCCCACACGAGACAACCGACCGGCGGCGAGAAATCGCCGCCGGTCGGCATTTGCATGTCGGAAATCCCTGGACTGGAACGAGTTTCAGGCCGGCCACCCGAGAGCGTATCAGCCGGAACTGCGCTTCCCGACGTAGCCGGTCTGCGGGCCGATCTCGGCCCTGCGGCGACTGCGGCCGCGGTGACAGCCCGATGCGCGGGCGCGCGGCACGGCCCCGGTACAAGCGAATTCCCCCGCCGGGGCCGCCCGGCAGGGGAATTCTTTTCTGAGGAAGGCGGGCCGGGCTCGGACAGGTCCACGTGTCCGAGCCCGGCCCCTATCTGCCGCACGCGCGCGAGGCCCATTTACGCGGGTGCGGTCTCCGGACGCTCACGGTGGGGAGTCCCCTTTCCCAAGGTGAGTGGCCGGAGAGTCTTTACGCGGCTCGTACGTGGGAGAGGCCCCATTCGCGCGCCAGGAGGCGGTGCGAGGTGAGGCGGTCCTGGTGGTCGTACGTGACGCTGGTGATGACGAGTTCGTCTGCGCCGGTGAGCTGTTGGAGGGCGGTGAGGCGTTCTGCGACGGTGGCCGGGGAACCGGCGAACTGGGTGGTCAGGCGGTCTTCGACCAGTGCGCGCTGGGCGTCGGTGAGGGGCGGGGCAGTGGCGGGGTCGAGGTATTCGGCCGCGCCGGCGCCGCTGCGGATGCTGTAGACCCAGTGGCCGTAGCTGGCGGCCAGGTGGCGGGCGGTCGCATCGTCCTCGGCCACCACGACATCCGTGGAGACCACGAGGTATGGGCGGGGGAAGCGGGGCGAGGGGCGGAATGCCTTGCGATAGGCCTCGACGGTTTCGAGGATCGTGCCCGGCGAGACGTGGTAGTTCGCGGCGAAGGGCAGGCCCAATCGCCCTGCCAGTTGCGCACTTTCGCCGCCGCTGCTGCCGAACAGCCACAGCTGCACATCCGCGCCCTCACCCGGGACGGCGTGCAGGGGCACCCCATCGGCGGAGGTGTAGGTGCCCGCCAGCAGATCGCTGATCTGCTGCACCTGCTCGGTGTAGGGCAAAGACTGCGCGCCCGGCAGTTGCAGCGCCTCGAGACCCGCCGCGAACTTGGTGAAGTCGAGCAGCTTCGCCGGATTGAAGGGCGGCGGAATGACGACCCCACCCCGCACCTCGGTAGCCCGATCCGCCACCGGCTCGGCGGCGGGCCGGTCTGCGGCGGAACGCAATTGGCCGCCGCGATGACCGGAACGGCCGAGGCCGAGGTCCAGCCGGCCCGGGTACAGCGCGTCGATGGTGCCGAAGGCTTCCACCACGGAAGCGGAGGTGTGGTGCCCCAGCTGTACGGCCGCCGAACCGACCCGGATGGATTCCGTTGCGGCGGCGATCAATCCGATGAGCGTGGTCGGCGCGGCGCTGGCCACCTGCGCGAAGTGATGCTCGGCCACCCAGAAGCGGTGGTAGCCCAGGCGTTCCGCCTGCTGCGCCAGGTCGATGGTATTGCGGAGGGCCTGTCGCGGCGTCGAGCCCGTGCTGACGGGCGACAGGTCAAGCACCGAGAGTGGGATGGTCATAGCGACTGCTCCTTGCGCGGATCCTGTTCGCCCGCTTCGACACTCACCGTCAGCCGGTTCTCGGCCGGCGCCACCGGGCAGGTGGCGTGATCGGTGAAGGCGCAGGGCAGGTTCACCGCCCGGTTGAAGTCCAGCGTCAGCGAGCCGTCGGCGGCCGGCCGGCCCAGGTCGAGGCGGCGCGCGCCGCCGTAGGTGGTGACCCCGCTGGTGGCGTCGGTGAACAGCGCGTGCAACCCGGCCTCGGCCGAGCCGAAGGCGATGAGCCGCTGCGTGGTGCCGCCGAGTTCGAAGGTCACCGTGCCCGCGGCGGAGTGGTGGTGTTCGAGGCCCGCCACCACGGCGCCGGTAGTGACCACCTGCGCCGATTCGTACGGTTCGAAGAGTCCGGTGACGGCCCACGCCGGATCCGCCTCGTACACCGGGATACCGGTGTACTCAGCCAGCGTGGTCGCGGCCGGATCGTGGATGCGCAGCGCGAATTGCCCGGTGCGCCGGATGACTTCGATGATCCGCTCGCCGGTGTGAACCTCCAGGCCGGGCGCCCCCTCGGCGGGCGTCAGCACGGCCGCGCCTGACCATCGAGCCGCAGGTCCGCACCGGATTCGACGGTCACATGGACGTTTTCACCGTCGGTCCGCCACAACCCCGGCAGTCCCTCGACGGTCTCGTCGGTGTCGCCGAGCCAATGCAATCCGGTGATGCTCAGCCAGCCCAGTGGCTGCCGTGCCCAGGTGTCGCGTCCGGCTCGGAATACGTCCCACTGCCGCTCGAATTCGGTGGCGGTGTCGGTAGCGGTCATGATGCGCGTACTCCTTCGGTGCCGTGGTGAGGGTGGCGCAGGCCCAGGTGGTCACGCAGGGTCGCGCCGGTGTACTCGGTGCGGAAGCTGCCGAGCGCCTGCAGTTCCGGGACGACCTGGTCGGCGAATTCGTCGAGACCGGCCGGGGTGAGGGACGGGACGAGCACGAACCCATCCGCCGCGTCGGACTGCACGTAGTGGTCGACATCGGCCGCCACCTGCCGGGGTGTGCCGACGAACTGCTGGCGGGCGGTGGTGGCGATGATGAGGTCGCGAATGGACAGCCCCTCGGCTTCCGCCTTGGCACGCCAGGCGTCGGCGATGGCGCGCGGATCCTTGGCGTGCCGGACCCGGCCGCGGGTGATGTTCACGTTCTCGACCGGGTCGATCGCGGGCAGCGGGCCGTCCGGATCGTAGGCGGAAAGGTCGCGGCCCCACACCTGTTCGAGGAAGGCGATGGCGGTCTGCGGCGTCACCTGCTGCCGGCGCAGGTGCCGGGCCCGCTCCTGCGCCTCCGCGGGCGTATCGCCGAGCACGAAGCTCGCGGCGGGCAGGATCTTCAGGTCGTCGCGGGCGCGGCCGTACTTGGCGAGCCGGTCCTTCACATCGGTGTAGAAGCGCTGCCCGTCGACGAGTTCACCGTGCGCGCTGAAGACGACATCGGCCTTGGCGGCGGCGAATTCGCGGCCCTCGTCGGAGTCCCCGGCCTGGATCTGCACCGGGTAGCTCTGCGGGCTGCGCGGCAGCACGAACTGCCCGTCGATATCAAACTGGTCGCTATTGAAGTGCACGGTCGGCGCGGGCTGCGCGAACACGCCCCGCTCCCGATCCACCACGAGCGCGTCCGCGGGCCAGCTGTCCCACAGCGCGCGCGTCGCGTCCACCACCTCGGCCGCGCGCGAATACCGCTTGGCGTGTTCGAGATAGCCGCCGCGCCGGAAGTTCTCCCCGGTGAACGCGTCGGAGGAGGTCACCGCGTTCCAGGCCGCCCGGCCGCCGGACAGATGATCCAGCGAGCCGAACTGCTTCGCCAGCTCGAAGGGTTCGTTGTAGGTGGTGTTGATGGTGCCCGCCAGCCCGAGCCGCGTGGTGACGCCCGCGAGCGCATTGAGCACGGTGAAGGTGTCCGGCCGGCCCACCACGTCCAGGTCGTGGATGCGCTCCCGATGCTCGCGCAGCCGCAGTCCCTCGGCGAGGAAGAAGAAGTCGAACAGGGCGCGTTCCGCGGTGCGCGCCAGATGCACGAAGGATTCCAAATCGATCTGGCTGCCCGATTCCGGATCGGTCCACACCGTGTGGTGATTGACGCCCGGGAAGTGCGCGGCGAGGTGAATCTGCTTGCGTATCCGATGGTCCGGCATGACTCTCCTCAAGCGTGCGCGTAGCGGTTGGCGGGACGCGGCAGGCCCAGCCGATCCCGCAGGGTCGGGATGAGCGCCGGCAGGTACGGCAGGGTCGCGGCCAGCGCGAGCGGGCGCAGCACCACACCGTCCGCGGCGCAGGCGGTTTCGACCTCGCGCAGCACCGTGCGCAATTCCGCGGCGGTGCCGATGTGGAAGACCGTGCGCGGTGCGCCGGTGGCGATCCAGTCCTCCAGCTGCGCGACATCCGCCGCGGCCGCATCGGCGGTGCCGGCCAGGTGGATGTCCACATCCAGCAGCACGCGCACCCGCTGCGGATCGCGCCCGGTCGCGGCCACGGCGGCACGGAGTTCGGAGCGGGTCGCGGCGGCGGCCTCGAGGCTGGGCGCGGTGATGCGGATCAGATCGGCGCGGTGCACGGCCAGCCGGATGCTGTGCGGATCGGCGGCCCGCACCGTCACCAGCGGCTGCCCCTGCGGGGGACGCGGCGTGATGGACGGGCCCTGCACCGCGAAATGCGTTCCGGTGAAGTCGATGTAGTGCAGCTTCTCGCGGTCGATGAAGCGGCCGGTGGCCTGGTCGCGGATCTCGGCGTCGTCCTCCCAGCTGTCCCACAACCGGGTGACCACCTCCACCGCCTCGTCGGCCTCCGCCCAGCGGGAGCGATCGTCCTGTTCCGGCTTGCGGCCGAACAGTTTCGCGTCACCCGCGGATACCGCGACCTCCCAGCCCGCCCGGCCGTGCGTCGCGAAGTCCAGGCTCGCAATGGCTTTGGACAGATGGAACGGTTCGGTGTGAGTGACCGTGGCCTGCGGGATCAGGCCGATGCGGCGGGTGAGCGCGGCGGCGCGAGCGGCCACCGCGACCGCGTCCAGGCGGCCGATCGCACCCTCGGGTTGCAGTGCGAAGGAGTCCGGCAGGAAGGCGAGATCGATACCGGCGTCCTCGGCGGCCCGCAGGGCGTCCACCCAGTAGTGCGCGCCGAACAGCTCCTCGGCCCGGGAATCCGGCCGCCGCCAGGACGCGGGGTGCGCGCCGGTGCCGGACAGTTCCAGGCCCAGCAGCAAGGGCGAGATATGCGCCATCAGGCTGTCCTCTCGAGCGGAATAGAGTTGGTGGAGAGCGCATTCCGGACTACGCCCACGGCGGCCGGCGCCGCGCCGCCCACGACCGCCGGATCCGAGCAGGTCGGTGCCTGCGACAGGCCGTAGCGCAGGGTGCCTCCGGCTTGCGGCGGGCCCGTGGGCGCACCACCCGGGCTGTCCGAACCGCCACCGCAATCCGCGAGGCCCAGGGTGGTGACGGCGAGCACGCCGGCCAAGGCCAGCGGTCGTCGCGTCCGGGCGTGGGTAAAGCTCATCGGGGATCTCCGGAGGGGTAGCGATCGGCGCCGAGCGGACGGCTCGGGATGCGGCGGCGCAGTTCGGGCGCCACCTCCGCCTGGAACAGTTCGAGACTTTCGCGGTGCTGCTTATCCGTGCGGCCGTCACCATCGGCGTTGAGGTGAACCACTTCGTGCCCCAGTCGCTCGTGATAGCGGGACAGCTTGTCCAGCACCTGCTGCGGGCTGCCGATGAGCGCGGAGGAGCGTTCGGCGAAATCCTCGACGGTCTCGAATACGACCGGCACATCGAACTTCCGGGCCGACGCCTGCCGCGCCTGGAAGATCGGACGGTAGGCGTCGATGGCCGCCTGCGAGTTCTCGGTGATCAGGAATCCGGCGGTGCCCGCACCCACCAGGGCCTCGGCCGGGTCGTGCCCGTAGGCGGCCCAGCGTTCCCGGTAGTGCTCGACCAGTTCGGCGTACGGGTCCACCGCATAGGTGACATTCGCCGAGAACAGCGGATCACCGTGCTGCGCCGCGTAATCCGCGGATTCCCGGCTGGTGGCGCTGCCGTGCCAGATGCGCAGCCGTGGCTGCAGCGGGCGCGGCAAGGCCTTGGCCTCCGTCAAGGACGGGCGGAAGCGGCCGCTCCAGGTGACGCTGTCGTGCTCCCAGAGTTGCCGGAAGAGTTCGTAGCCTTCCCGATTGCGGTCCCACTGATCATCGGTGGTGACGTGGAACAGCTTGGCCTGCGCCGCGCCATTGCCCTTGCCGATGATGAGTTCGAGGCGGCCGCCGGAGAGATTATCGAGTGTGGAGTAATCCTCGAAGGCGCGCACCGGATCCAGCAGGCTCAGGGTGGTGACGCCGGTGAACAGTGCGATACGCGAGGTGACCGCGGCGATGTGGCTCAGCACCACCGGCGGCGCGGCGGAGATGAACGGATCCTCGTGCCGCTCCCCCACCGCGAAACCGTCGTAACCGAGTTCCTCGGCCAGCTTCGCGCTGTCCACCACCCGGCGCAGCCGCTGCCGCGAGCTCTCGGTGGTGCCGGTGATCGGATCGGGGACGTGCGTGATCAGTGTCAGCAGCAGGAATTTCACGCCGGCACCGCCTCGGCCTCGGAACCGATGAACTTCTCGAAGGGGTGCACGAAGCCGACAAGCGCAGGGAGGTGGAGCGCCTTCTCCACGTCCGGTGGCAGCGGGATGTATCCGGTGGCCTTGTACAGCGCGACCGCCTCGGGCTGCCGCGGACCGGTGGTGAGGAAGATGCGCCGGTAACCGCGTTTGGCGACTTCGGCTTCCAGCTGCTCCAGCACGAATCGGGCCAGACCTTTACGACGGTGCTCGGCGGAGGTCCAGATGCGTTTCAGCTCGGCGGTTTCGGCGTCGTAGCGCTGGAAGGCGCCGCCCGCCACCACCTCTCCGTCCTCGACCACGACCAGCAGATCGCCGTAGGGCGGCGCGAAATCCTGCGCCGGATAGGCCAGCAGCCCGGCGTGCACCTCGCCGACCGTGCGGCCGTAGCGAGTGCTGTATTCGATGGCCAGTTCCGCCAGCAGCGGCGCGGCCAGCGGGTCGTGCTGTCCGACGTGAAATACGGTGCGGCTCACGCTCATCCCCTCTTCGGCAGGCCGGGCGGATCGATGCGGGACTGCTTCACGGCCTCGCCGCCGAGCCCCCAGTGGTCCAGCACCTTCTGATAGGTGCCGTGATCGATGGCGTACTGCAGCGCCTGCTGGACCGGGCCGATCAGGCCGTTGTCCTTCTTGGTGAGCACCGCGATCTCGGCCCGCAGCGCATCGCCCGCGCCCGACCAGGTCGCGATCACCTTCGACTGGCCGACCGCCGCGACGTGATACTGGGCGCTCGGGTTCGGGCCCACGTAACCGTCGATGCGGTGCGAGGCCAGCGCCAGGTAGTAGTCGTTGTTCTGCTGGTAGTAGGCGAGATCCAGCTTGGGCAGGCCGTCGGCGACGTTCTGGTCGTTCCACTTCACCAGCAGCTGTTCCTGATTGGTGCCCGAGGTGACGCCGATCCGCTTGCCCGCCAGCGACTTCCGGTCCGTGTAGGTCCAGTCCGAATCCTTGGGCACCTCCAGCGAGACATTGTCCAGCCGGTAGGTGGCGAAGTCGTACTTCTCCTTCCGCTCCTCGGTGACGGTGATGTTCGAGACGATGGCATCCACCCCACCCGAATCGACCTTGACGAAGTTCTGCGCGAAATCGGCCGTGCGGTGATCCACCTTCAGGCCCAGGATGTCGGCCACCAGCCAGGCGATATCGACCTCCGAACCGATCACGGTGCGGTCGTCGGTGGCGTAGAAACCCAGGGGCGGCGTCGCGCCGACCGAACCCGACACGACGAGCGTGCCGCGCTGCCGGATGGCGGCCGGCACCTGCGCCGCGATCGAATCCACCTTGTCGGCGTGAATGCGGGTCGACTGCTCCGGGCTCAGGTCGTAGGTGATCCCGTTGACCGCGCGGGTCTCGCTCGCACCACCGTCACCCTTGCCACAGGCCCCGGTGAGCAGGCTCAGGACGGTGAGGGCGATGAGAGCGCCGGTTCGCCTGCGGCGGCGCGCCAGAGACATGAGATGTGATTCCTTACGTGAGGGGCGGCAACGTCAGCGGCGGCATCGTCAAAGGACATGCGCGAGAAAGGCTTTGGTGCGCTCGTGGGCCGGATTGTCCAGCACCTCACCCGGCGGACCCTGTTCGATGATGCGGCCGGCGTCCAGCAGCACCACGGTGTCGGCCACCTCGCGGGCGAAACCGACCTCGTGCGTGACGATCACCAGCGTCGAACCGTCGCGGGCCAGGTCCCGGATCACATCCAGCACCTCACCCACCAGCTCGGGATCGAGCGCGGACGTGGGCTCGTCGAACAGCACCACCTCCGGCCGCAGGGCCAGCGCGCGGGCGATGGCGACCCGCTGCTGCTGCCCGCCGGACAGGCGGCGCGGATACTCATCGGCCTTGTCCGCCAGGCCGACTCGCGCCAGCAGCGCCAGCGCCTCGGCATTCGCCTCCGCCTTGGGACGGCCCTGCGAGGCGACCGGCGCCAGCGCCACATTCTCCCGGACCGTCAGGTGCGGAAAGAGATTGAAGTTCTGGAAGACGAAACCGATGCGCGCCCGCTGCCGCAGGATCTCGCGCTCGGACAGCTCGTGCAGCTTGTTGCCCTTACGGCGGTAACCCACCAGATCCCCGCCGACCCGGACCGTGCCCGCGTCCACCTGTTCCAGGTGATTGATGGTTCGCAAGAGCGTGGACTTCCCGGAACCCGACGGGCCCAGGATGACCGCGACCTCACCCGGCCGCACGGCCAGATCCACCCCGCCCAGCACCTCGTTCGTGCCGAAAGACTTACGGATGCCGCGCAATTCGACCGCGTACTCGCTCATTTCCGCACGCTGCCCTTCGCGAAATGCCGTTCGATATAGAACTGGATGACGCTCAGCACCGAGGTCAGCACGATGTACCAGACCGTCGCCACCATCAGCAGCGGCACCACCCGGCCGTTCCGGCCGTAGATGACCTGCACCTGATAGAACAACTCGGCGATCGCCATCGTCGACACGATCGACGTGCCCTTGAAGAGGCTGATCACCTCATTGGCCGCGTTCGGCAGAATGCCGCGCATGGCCTGCGGCGCCACGATCGTGAAGAACTGGCGACGCCAGGGCAGCCCGAGCGATCTGGCCGCCTCCCACTGCCCCTGATCCACCGAAATGATCCCGGCCCGAATGATTTCCGCCGAATACGCCGCCTGATGCAGGGCCAGGCCGATCACCGCGGCGGTGAAACCGCTCAGCGCCTGGTTCGTCTGGAAGTGCGCGAACTCCGGTCCGAACGGAATGCCGATCGACACCGTCTTGTACAGGTACGCCAGGTTGAACCAGAACAGCAACTGCACGATCAGCGGAATCGAGCGGAACGCCCAGATGTACGTCCACGCGATCGTCTGCAGCACCGGGTTCTTCGACAACCGGCCGATGGCCAGCACGATCCCGAGCAGGAAACCGATGAGGGTGCCCCAGAACGTCAATTCGAGGGTCACCTTCAGGGCCGCCAGCACCGACCTCGCGGTCACGTACTGCGCGAACGTGGACCAATCCCAGCCGGGATTGGTGACCAGCCCGTGCACGAACTGCGCGACCAGCAGCAATGCGACGGCGGCCGCCACCCAGCGCCACGGATGCCGCCGGCGGGCGATCGGCAACGCGCCGTCGTCGACCTCCTCGCGCCGTTCCGGCGGCGCGGCCAGGATGCTCATGACAATGTCCCTCCATCGGTCCTGGCGGGAAGCACCCGCACCCGAACGTGAAGGGGGTTGCTGCGACGTCTACGAGCCAGGTCTCTCGATCGCTCTGGATGGTGATGACGACGATACGAACCGGACCGGCGACTGTCGCCGTTCCGGATCACCGTGAATCGAATTGCGCCGCAACAGGACTAGCTCGCGGCTTCGCTGATAGCCCCCGCCCCGTCGTGCAGCGCGCGGAAACCGCTGCGATGGAAGACCAGTGGCTCCGACTCCGGGCGCACGCTCAGACGACGCACCCGCAACAACACCACCGCGTGATCACCGGCGGGCACCTGCGCGTGCACCGAGGTCTCCAGCCAGGCCGTGGCGCCCGCGATGAACGCCGCGTTCCCGTTCCCGGTGCGCAGGTCCACATTCCGGAAGCGATCCCCGGTGCGCGAGCTCAGATTCAGCGCCGCTTCCCGCTGCTCGCCGTCGAGCAGGCTCAGGCCGAGCCGGCTCGCCTTCTCCAGCTCCGGCCAGGTCTGCGACGAATACTGCATGCAGATGGATACCAACGGCGGATCCAGCGACACCGGCACGAAGGTGCTCACCACCAGCCCGTGCGCCACACCCCCGATGCGGGCGCATACCGCCACCACCCCGCTGGGGAAGTGCGCGAACGTCCGCCGGAGATCCGTACCGTCGACTGAGGTCAACGCGGCGGTCCCGCCGCGGATCGAGGTCAACTCGCCCATCGCCCCAGTGCAACACTCCCGCGCGGCCGCCGACAGGGTTGGGATCGGCCCGATCGCAAGGGGTGCGGAAACGCCGCGAACCCGCCCGAGCGGGTCCGCTCACCTACTCACTTCGACTTCGCCGCGGCTTTCGCCTGCTTCTTGAATTCCCTGACCTGAGTCAATGATTCGGCATCCGTCACATCCGCCACGGAACGCCGCGAACCCGCTTCGCCGTACGCGCCGGCGGCCTCTCGCCAGCCCTTCGCTTGCAGGCCTTCCTGTTTACCCAACAGGGCCAGGAAGATTCGCGCTTTCTGATCACCGAAACCGGGCAGCGCCTTCAAACGCTTCAATACTTCCTTGCCGTCCGGATCACCCTCGGTCCACAACGCGGAGGTCTGCCCGTCGTAGTGCTCGACAATGTATCGGGCCAGCTCCTGCACCCGGCGGCCCATGGACCGGCCGTACCGGTGAATGGCGGGCGGGGTCGCGGCCAGCTCCTCGAATTCCTCCGGATCCGCGTTCGCGATCTTCCGGATATCGAATCCGCCCATGCGGTCGGCGAGTTTCTGCGGACCACGGAATGCGTGCTCCATCGGAAACTGCTGATCGAGGGCCATACCCACCAAAAGGGCGAAATCATCCGTGGAAAGCAGTTCGTCGGCGGCGGGATCCTGCGCAATAACCAGCTTTCGGCTCACCATGCTCCGATCATCCCATCCATCCTGCGTTGCGGTGACGCGGGTCACGACTAGGCTTCGGCGCATGCCCGACACCATGGCTATTTCTTCAGTGGGAAACACGCCGCACGACGGCGGAGGCTCCGGACTGCGACCGGACCGTTTCGACCGCGACGGCCAGGACCAGCTGGTCGACGTCCAGGATCTGCAAGCCGCACTACCCGGCATCCGCAGGCTCCGGACCTGGGCGCACGACGCGCTCGCCACCCGCCCCGGCGAAAACGCCGTCGATATCGGCGCCGGCACCGGCTCCGAGGTCATGGCCTTCGCCGACCGCGTCGGACCGACCGGCACCGCCCTCGGCGTGGAACCCGATCCGGACCTGCTGGCCGCCGCCGAACGCCGCGCCCGCCAATCCGGCTCCACCGCCAAATTCGTCTCCGGCGACGCCTACGGGCTGCCCTTCGGCTCCGACACCTTCGATGTCGCCCTGTGCGAGCGCGTCTTCCAGCACCTCACCGGGCCGGCCCGCGCCGCCCGGGAGATCGCCCGCGTCCTGAAGCCCGGCGGCCGGGTGGTCGTCATGGACAGCGACTGGGGTACCGCCGTCGTGCATCCGGGCGACCGGCACGTCGTGCACGAGGTCATCGAGACCATGATCGCCGGCACCACCAACCCGTACGCCGGACGCCGCCTCGCGGGCCAGCTCACCCAGGCCGGGCTGGTCGTCGACGATATCGGCTCGCACGCCCTCATCCAGGACGGCAGCGTCGGCGCGGGCGCGCTGGTCGCCCGGGTCGCCGATATGGCGGTGGCGCGCAGCGCCATCAGCCAGGCCCAGCGCGACCGGCTCATCGCCGATCTGGAGGCCGGCGCGGCCAGCGGTGACATCCACCTGTCGGTGACCATCTTCGCGGTGCTGGCGCACAAGCCCGCCTGAGGTAAGGAAGAAATCGAGCGCGCACCGGTATCCCGGTGCGCGCTCGGTGCAATTATGCTGCGTGACAACTGATCTGGCGAGATGCGGGTAACTCGTCGGGGACGACCGAACCGCGATCCGGACCCAACCGCCGCACGGGTTACCAAACCCGCACGGCACCCAGGCCGCCCGCTAAAGGCGCGGAGAGGCGGAAATGCTCGACAACTTCTCACTCGCGGCCAGCAGCACGCAGGTGGCCAGACCGTCCATCGCCTTCTCCAGCTCACCCAGCGAGGGGAAGCTCGGCGCGATACGGATGTTCTTGTCCTCCGGATCCCGGCCGTACGGGTACGAGGCGCCCGCCGGGGTCAGCGCGATGCCCGCGTCCTTCGCCAGCGCCACCACGCGGGAAGCCGTGCCCTCCAGCACATCCAGGCTGATGAAGTAGCCGCCCTTCGGCTCCGTCCAGGACGCCACCTTCGAGGCGCCCAGCCGGTCCTCCAGAATCCGCAGCACCAGCTTGAACTTCGGCTCCAGGATCGCGCGATGCTTCTGCATGTGCGCCCGCACGCCCGCCGCGTCCTTGAAGAAGCGCACGTGCCGCAGCTGGTTCACCTTGTCCGGGCCGATGCTCTTCTTGCCCGCGTACTTCAGGTACCACTCCAGGTTCGCGGTCGAACCGCCGAAGAAGCTCACGCCCGCACCCGCGAAGGTGATCTTCGAGGTGGACGCGAACACCAGGGGCCGGTTCGGGTTTCCGGCCGCGGCCGCCAGGCCCAGCACATCCTGCACCGGCACGGCGGTATCGGTGAGCGGGTGCACGGCGTACGCGTTGTCCCAGAACAGGCGGAAGTCCGGGGCCGCCGCCGGCATCGAAACCAGTTCGCGGGTCACGGCTTCGGAATAGGTGACGCCGGTCGGGTTCGAGTAGTTCGGCACCACCCACATGCCCTTGATGCTCGGATCCGCGGCCACCATCTCGGCGATGGCGTGCGCGTCCGGGCCCTCGGGACCGATCGGGATCGGGATCATCTCGAAGCCGAAGGACTCGGTGATGGTGAAGTGCCGGTCGTAACCCGGTGCGGGACACAGGAACTTGCGCACCGGCTCCGCCGACCACGGGCGCGGGGAATCCACCGTGCCGTGCAGCAGCGCGAACACGATGGCGTCGTGCATGATCTCCAGGCTGGCATTGTTGCCGGCCAGCAGGTTCGACACCGGAATGCCGAGGAGTTCGCCGAAGATGGCGCGCAGCTCCGGGAGGCCGTGCAGGCCACCGTAATTGCGCACATCCGTGCCGTTGGCGTCTTTGTAGTCGTCGACGCCCGGCAGCGACAGGAGCTCCAGCGAGAGATCCAGCTGCTCGGGCGAGGGCTTACCCCTCGTGATATCCAGCGTCAGCTTCTCGGTCTTGAGCTTCGCGTAGTTCGCGGTCTGCGTCTCGTTTTCCGCTACGAGTTCCGCATGGCTCATCAAACCGAGTTGCGTTTGCCGGGGCATCAGACAGCCTTTCCAAGGGCGGTTGAGTGTTTTTCCAGGTCGGCGCGCACGCCGACCCAAGCGCCCAGGTTACTCGGAGAGCCCGGCGAATCGGGAGCGATATACGGCGACTCCGTCCCCCGGAAAAGTCGCGGCCCCCAGAAAAGATAAGGGGACCCAGCGCACCCGGCAGAGCCCGTTGACCCTTGCTGCCTTCCGGCCCTGGGGGAGTTCACAGGATGCGCGCCGCGCTGGATCCGTCGGCCAGTGTAGCGGCTCACCGGCGACATCGCCGCGCCGGGTCGTTACGATCTCTCCGACACGACGGGGGAGTCCCGCTGAACCGGAGGGGAAAGACTTATGACCAGCTCGAATTCAGGACCGGGCGGAGGACAGGATCCCGCCAAAGCGCAGGAGACGGCACAGTGGTGGGCCACCCCGCCCGCCGGAACCGATGCGGGTCAGCCGGTCACCGGCGCCGACCCGACCATGCTGAACTATGCCGCGGCGGCACAACAGTTCCCGCCCGCCAACCCGCAGCAGTCGCAGCCCGGGTATCCGCAGCAGCCCGCGCCCGGTTACGGGCAGCAGTCGAGCCCGGGCTATCCCCAGCAGTCCGCGCCCGGCTACCCACAACAGTCCGCGCCCGCGTACGCACAACAGTCCGCGCCCGGCTATGCGCAGCAATCCGCACCCGGATTCCCGCAGCAGGCCCAGCCCGGATTCCAGCAGCCCTTCCCCGGCCAGGCCCCCACACCCGGCTACAACAGCTACCCGACGCCGCCGCGGAACAGCGGCAGCAAGGCCGGGCTGATCATCGCGGGCGTCATCGGTCTGGTCGTCATCGTCGGCGTGGTCATCGGCATCGTGGCCTTCACGCACAAGGACAGCCCGATCTCGCCGCTCAGCGATGACAAGAAAAAAGCCATGAACGGCAACTACTCCATGGCCAATATCACCAACGCCTGCAGCGTCATCGACCCCAGCGCGCTCACCAAGTGGTCGAGCACCCAGAAGGGCAACCCGGAACACTCCGAGACCCAGCCCAGCGACTACGCCGGCGGCCGGATGAGCTGCACCGCCGAGTACTACAGCAACTCCACCACCGACAAGTACACGCAGAACACCGCCCGCATCCAGCTCGACGTCGAATACACCGGCGCCTACGGCGGACCGCAGTACGACTCCTGGAAGCAGTACGACACCGGCACCACCGGCTCCGGCCGCACCTCCGGCGACGTCAGCGGCCTCGGCACCGAGGCCTACTGGCACGCCGAGACCCGCGACTACTCCTCCTTCAACGACCTCGACTACACCGTCGCCACCAAGGACAGCAATGTCTCGGTGAAGGTCGAGATCAGCCTGCAGCGCGGCTCCGGCGAATCCGTCAGCAAGGACGATGTGGCCGCGGTAGCCAAGCAGCAGGTGCAGAAGGCCCTCGACGGCATGAAGAAATAGCCCTCGACCACCCCATTTGTGTATTCCAGGGGAGCAGCCGGTATATTGCTCGACGGAGGATTCGCCTAGTGGCCTATGGCGCTCGCCTGGAACGCGGGTTGGGTTAACGCCCTCAGGGGTTCAAATCCCCTATCCTCCGCTCCCGAAGGCTCCGGCCGGACTCAGTCCGGCCGGAGCCTTCGTCGTTCAGCGGGCCGACGGTGTGCGCAGCACGGTCGCCACCTCGTCCGGGGCCGCGGTCCCAGCAGGGCCGCAGGCATCCACCTAGATCCACGGAGAGGTCGCGATAGCTGTTGCGCTCCATGGTGTTCGTGGCGAGTGCGAGCGGGATCTGGGCGCGCAGCTCCGTGGCGGACGCGCCGCGCTGTGCGCAATAGCATTCCAGGGCCAGCGAGATCGCGGTGTTCGGTTTCGATCGGGCTGGCAGCGAGGGACAGTCCGCATCCGCCGGCCCGGATGCTGCAAGTGCAGGAGCCGGCTCGTCGGTCTTGCCATCGGCCCTCCCCCATACGCACGCGACACCGTTACGCCTCGCGATAGGCGCCGTCTCTTCTCCGGCCCTGGACTCGGCTTCTATGCATCAACGCGGGCATGCCGGCCCGTACAAGCCGTGCGATGAACACGGCATCGATATCCGTTCTCTGCTCCAAGATCACCCAGTACTGTTCCTGCCATGCGTGATGTCGATGTCCGGATAGCGGTACGGGAACAGCTGAAGGCCGAGCACGCCGCGCATATCGACAACACTCTGATCCTTGACGAACTCGGCCTCTGCGGCGAAGTGCGAGTCGACATAGCGGTCGTCAATGGTTCGCTGTCGGGGTTCGAACTGAAGAGTGCTCGCGACACTCTGCGCCGCCTCCCGCGGCAGGTCGAGGTGTACTCGCAGGTCTTGGATTTCGCGGTTTTGGTCGTAGCCGAGAATCACCTTCACGAAGCCATGGAGATCATCAAGCCGTGGTGGGGGTTGACCATCGCCGTCATGGATGGTGATGCCGTGCGGCTTCAGGTTGATCGCGAACCTCGGCTGAATCGGGACGTCGAGCCGATAGCGCTGGCCCAGTTACTGTGGCGCGAGGAAGCGCTCGAGGAGCTGACCGTGCGCGACGCGGATCGAGGGGTCCGATCGAAACCTCGGTGGGCGGTATGGACTCGCCTCACCGAGGTGATCGATCGCGAGGAACTGCGCTGTCTAGTTCGGCGGCGGCTCAAGGAGCGCCAGTGCTGGCGAGATTCTCAATGACCGCTGTCAAGTGGTGCGAGGTCGCCCACGCCTTCCAGTTCATCGCGCCTCCGGGACCTCCGGTCGAGCTCGCACACCGGCGAATCTGGCTGTCGCCCCAGCTGAACGACTCCGGTAGCAGGATCCGGGACGTCTCGTCCCGCAGCTGTTTGCAGATCTCGTAATAGGTCTGGTTGGCGAGCACCTTGTCCAGATCCGAACGCAGGCAATACCACTCGTTCCCGGTGGTGTAGCGCAGGTTGGGCGCGGAGCGACGAGCAACCGGAGCGCCGGGCAACGGGTGCGAGGTCGCGTAGTCACCGAACCGAGGCACCCGGGAAGTTCTGGCAGTGGCTGCAACACGGTTCCACAGTTCAGCGTCGTAGCGCAGGAACCGTTGGGGGACATAGGCGATCAAGTTGGACAGACCGACCGGGAAGGCTCCAGATAGCAGGACTAGATTGCGCCACTGCGATAGATGCGGCAGAGTCGGGATGATCAAGGGGATCAACGCCGAGTTCGTCGCGATCGAGTTGGCGTCGAGGTAACCGACATCGATCACCAGATCGACTGCGCTCGCCGGCAACTTCAGCGCATTCAGTACACCAGCCAGTTCAGTCGGCAACTGCGCGATGTTGGCGTAGTCCTCGCGGCTGAGGCGAATGCACACTCCATTGCCGTCTCCGACAGCGATGGCGGCGACCGCCGCGACGAAATCCGGTGACGACGACAGCGTGACGACGGGAACCGCGGCGAGGTCGTCGGCCAGGCAGCGGTGAAGTTGCGACACTCGTTCGGTTCCATCCGTACCTGACCGGTCGGTCATGGTCGCGTCGACGATCACGTAGTTGGTCGCGTCGTAATACTGGCCGAGTTTGCTGCCGAACTTATCGATGGCTACCGCGATCTCGGAGCTGTCGGCGGAGTCATCGATCGGCAGATCCAGGATCGGGATCGTTGCTGCGCGCTGCACAGGCGTCAAGTTCTTGAGCGCTTGCATTTCGCCGAGCTTGCCCTTGAGCGCCGGAAAGTAGGTAGTCGTAGCGACCGTTCTCAATGGGGGTGGTCCCTCGTTCGTTACATGGCTCATCGGAGGCGATGCAACTGGCGGCACCCCAAAACCCCTACCTGCTGAGACAGCCAGGATCGATGGAGTTAGGATCAGGAAGTCTTCCAGGACAAATCCCGAGCCCTGCTGGAGCCCGCTCTGGCAGGGCCTCGGCGTTCCAGGCCGAGGTAGATCCTCGGCCGGTTTTAGTGTAGGGCCCCCCTCCGACACATTCCGCTACACACGCACCCCGCGTAACCGGGCGGAACTGTCGCAGACGATCTGGCGGCGCGCGGTCCTCACAGACCTCACCAATGCCTACGCGGTTGAGCACGCAAGACCGATGATTGTGCAGCGCCAAGCCATATCGGGGGGTTCACGCACCGGATTCGCCCGCGATATGGTCCTTGACCTGCTGAAGAAACAAGCGGACGGTATGCCGGATCGCGGTGGTGTTGCGCGTGGTTATGATCGTCTCCGACACTGGTGCATACGATGTTGGGACCGGTGCGGTATGGGGGCGATTGCTGTGAATTCAGAAAACCGGCCGGTCGTGTGGGCTCCGGGGTGGCAGACCGCGGCTGAGATGCAGTCGGATTGGTATGAGAGCAACAGTGGTCTGACTCCGCCTCCGGTCGAGGTTCGCGCTCATTGGCGGGCAGTCGCGGAAGCCGAACGTGAGTATCACCGTGCGCATCCGCAGGCACCGGCCGCAGCAGCGAGTATTGCCGGGCATACCGGAGCCGCTGTGGCCGCGACCGCGCCGGCCACAGCCATCGGTTCGGCACTGCCGCCGCGGGTGGTTGTTCCGGCGCATCCGAGGCCGGGCGTCGCGGGCGCGGATGCCCGCATCGAAATCGAGTTGGCACGACTCGATGCAGGCCTTGCGCTCATCGCCTATACGACGGTCGCGAAGTTGATCAATCAGCGCGGCCGTTTCCAACCATGGATCGAGCTGCCCGGCCAAACACTCGCACAGCTTCCCGGGGCACTTCCGGTGTTGCTGGATCCTGTCGACGGGGTGGTCGACGTGGTGTGGACCGCTGAGCGGTTGCAAGCGTTGCAGGAGGTTTCCAGGTGACCGATTTCAAGGTCGTATCCGATGATTTGACCACGATGGCGACGGCATACACGAACGAGGCGGGCGTGTATCAGAAGCTGCTGCCGAAGTTGAGTCCAGCGCTCCCGGATTCCGGTAGCGCCGCGTTGAACAAGGTGATGCGCTCGTTGATGGATGAGCTCGACATCTTCAACCAGCAGATGGTCTCGAGTATCGATGCCGACGCCGACAAGCTGCGCGATGCCCGCACCATCTATGACCGGACCGAAGATTTCAACAAGAACCGTTTCCTATGGGACAACCTGAACACAGGTGTGAACTGACATGAGCTGGGTGGGCGGGGACATCCCCGGTATGCAGGCGATGGGTGCCGGTCTGCAGAGCGCGGTCGGCGACTTGGAGGAGATTCGCAAAACACTCGGCGACACGGTGGACAAGCTCGCCGATGACGCGAACTGGTCCGGGCAGGGTGCGGAGAAGTTCCGCAAGGGCTGGACACTGGCGTCGATGCGTGTCGGATTCATCAAGGGTGTCGGCGACAAGTTCGGTCAGACCGTGCAGGATCTGGGTGACAAACTCGCCAAGGTCGAGGCCGACCTATCCAATACCGCCGACCAGGACGGCCGCAAAGGCGCGCAGATCGACCAGACAACCGGTGCACCACTGCAATTGGTGATCACCGGGGACCCGAACACTCAGAAGGCCAAGGACGCCTTGGCTGCCCAGCAGGACTACAACCAGTTCTACGCCGACGCAATGCATACCGCCGATGGCCTACGACTAACCGCGGCGACCGCGCTGGAAGGTATCGCCACCAGCCTGGCACCCAGCGACGACGGGAATGAGCCGCACTGGGATTCGGCGACCACAATGGCCGACTATCTCAAGGGCCTCTACGTGATCCCGAACGCGAAGAACAGGGATCTCGCCGCGAAGCTCCCTGATGAAATCACCAACCTGCGCAACGAGTTCAAGGATGCGCGCAAAGACCTCAAGGCTGCCAAGGCTGCTTATGCGGACGCGGGGCGCGCGCTTCCCAAGGATGATCCCGCACGCATCAACCATACGGCGGCTTACAACGACCTCAAGGACGTCGAGAGCCAGCTCGCCGATGCCGAGGCGGGTAAGGGTGAGAAGCCGTTCATGGAGGTCCTCAATACCAATATCGGTGACCTCGCGAAGGTGTTCCCCGCAATCGATGGTCTGCCGAAAGGGCTGAAGTTCCTCAAGGAAGTACCGGTCGTCGATATCGCGGCCGCCAGCCTGGTCACTGCTTTCCAATCCGTGGACGATACACAAAAGGGCTGGTCCCCCCAGACCGCCGTGACCCTTGATGGCGGTAGCCAGGCGCTCGGCTTGGCCGCCGCGGCCGCTGTCGTCCTCGCTGCGCCGGTCGAAGCACCCGTCGCCGCTGTGGCGGCCGGCGCAGGTCTGGTCGCCTGGACTGTCGGCGACCTGGGATCGGCAGCGGTCCATGAACATTGGTCCGAAGACGTTCACAACAACGGAGTAGTAGTGGGTATAGCAGACGGCGCGGGGCACAGCCTTGTCAACGGAGGTAAAGCGGTCTGGGACGACGTGAAGAGCACAGGCTCCACGGTGTGGCACGGCATAACGAGCCTGTTCTGATGAACAAGCCAACCGCCGGCCCCCCGATTCCCTCGCTTCCTCGCTTCGGGACCACCTGGTACGACCGCGGCTCCCGATATTGGCGCCACCGCGCGGGTGTATCGGCATTCGCCATCTTCCTGCTGGCGCTGATACTCGGTGCCGCCACGTTGGCGGTCTGCGCGATCGTGTCCGTTTCGCACTGGTTGCCGACCCGGATCATCCTTCTCACCCTGGTCGGACTCGCGATTGCGTGGAGTTGTTTTTCGGCGTATCGCACCCTGAAGCGCACCCCTGAAGACCGCGCGCAAGGGAAGCCGTTCGGGTTTCCAAACACCTCACGTGCGAAGAAAGTTCGCGCCGGAGGTACAGGAATCGGGCTGGGAACCGCAGCGTCGGGCGGCTCCGGGCTCGCGGGCAGCCTGCTCGCCTTCGGGTCGCTTTTCCTTGTCGGCCAGGCCCTGGGGTTCGTATTGGTGTCGTTTCAGCACTACCTCAATGAGGAGGAATGGCAGGCCGCACAAGCGGTCGAGGCATGGGAACGCGCGAACAACACGTCGCACTTCACTCGGTGACCGCTGACCGAAGTGCTGACGACACCGGCTGGTGGGCACGAGGTCACACCGTTGCTTTAGGAATATATCCTGCCTTGCAGCCGGAGCCGGTACCCGAGATCTGAATCTGGATCCGAAATCAATGCCGGTGTGGACGCGCCGCAGGCCGGTTCACGGACGCATTCGAACTCGCGGGAAGCTCACCGCAACGCTGCGCCGAACGGTGCCCAGTGCAATCGGTCTGCGCGGCCAATGCCCTGCGGCACAAGGCATCAGTGTCCGGCCGGGGCCTTCGCGTTCACAGGGCTGGCGGCGCTTGCAGGGCGGTCGCCACCTCGTCCAGGGCCGCGTCCAGCAGGGCCGCATAGGCATCCACCTCCGGGAACACCACCGGGTCGGCGTGCACGGAGACGGTCACGGTGTCACCGAGGCCGTGGACGCCGTGCGTCAGATGCATGACCGCGCCCAGGGCCGGGAAGCCGGCGGTGAAACACGCCCGGCCGCCGAAGCTCAGGCCGGCTGCGCCACGATTCACACTCGAGACGACGGTGTGACCCGAAACTCGTTCCGGCAGGACGTCGATCGGGGCGTGCATCGCGTCACGGTGCAGCAGCGGGGCGGGGACCGCCGCGGTGGCGGCGTCCTGCGCCGATTGCAGTGGGTGCGAGGCGCGCTCGCGGCGCAGGGTCAGGTCGGCGGCGATCCGGGCCGCGCGGCGCCGCGGATCCGGTTCTCCCACTGCCAGATCCACGGAGAGGTCGCGATAGCTGTTGCGTTCCACCGTGTTCGTGGTGAGCGCGAGTGGGATCTGGGCGCGCAACTCCGTGGCGGGCGCGCCGCGCTGTGCGCAATAGCGTTCCAGGGCCAGCGAGATCGCGGTGGCCGCCAGCACCGTCACGGTGTGGTCCGGCGCGAGCAGCCGCTCCTTGTCGCGGACGAGCATGCGCACCGCGTGTCCGCCCGGGGCGGCTCCCCCGCCGTTCAGCAGACTCGGCGCGACGGTCGGGGCGGGCGGCGGAATGGCAGCCGCCGCGGTGAGTTCCGCGAGCTCCCGTTGTGCTCGATAGGCCGCTACGCCGCGAATCACGGTGCGCGCCATGCCGATCGGTATCGCGGGTAGCGCCAGCGCGGCGGCACTCCAGCGTGCGACCGTATCCGGCACGCGGGCAAGCGGCGCTGGGCGGACCTCTGCGGCGCCGTCGGTGCGGTCCGGGTCCTCGGTGAAGAGGGCGCGGGCCAGGTCGGCGGCGCGACGGCCGTCGGCCAGGGCATGCGATAGCTGGAGGACAGCTACGAGGGCCGGCCGATCTCCAGCGAATCCGGGGGCCTCGCTGACCTCGCGGAATACGTGCAGCCGCCACGCCCGATGATTTGCACACAGGCTTGTGGCGAGCAGATCGCCCACCGCGGCTTCGAGATCCGCCCAGGTAGCGGCGCTGCGGCCGTGGTCGGCGAACTGCTCCGCAATGAATTCGCAAGGCGCCCAAATCGGGTACGCAATGTTTGCAGGAGTGTCCAGCACGTGCATCAGCAAATCCGGAATACCGGTGACCCGCTTTGCGATTACGGCCCGCAGTAACTCGGTCGACTGATTGGTTTCCTCGAAGCAGTAGAGCAGGAACAGATCGGTCCGCGAACGCCGGGACAACCAGTAGACGGCGGCATCCCGCGGCGACAGCGAATTCACGCGACGACCATAACGAAAGCCGCTACGAGCCAACCCCTCTGGGTGCTACCGTTTGTAGTAGAAGCCTTCACATCTCTCCCGGGGGCGGGGTGACAGCAATGGCAACCGAAACCACGGCAGCAGGAAGAAACCGGCTCGCCGAACGCGCGGCCGAGCAAGCGGATGCGATGGACGAACGGTACCGGGGCGCCGCATTCGTCAAAAGATCCATCAACAAGGTGTTCCCGACCCACTGGTCGTTCCTGCTCGGCGAAATCGCGCTCTACAGCTTCATCATCCTCATCATCTCCGGCATCTACCTCACGCTGTTCTTCGACCCGTCCATGACGGACGTCGTCTACAACGGCACCTACCAGCCGCTGCGCGGGGTCACCATGTCCCGCGCCTACGAATCGGCGCTGCAGATCTCCTTCGACGTGCGCGGCGGACTGTTCGTGCGGCAGGTACACCATTGGGCCGCACTGCTGTTCACCGCATCGATGATCATCCACGTGTGCCGGGTCTTCTTCACCGGCGCCTTCCGCAAACCGCGCGAGGCCAACTGGGTGCTCGGCGCCATCATCCTCATCCTGGCCATGTTCGAGGGCTTCTTCGGCTACTCGCTGCCCGACGATCTGCTCTCCGGCACCGGGCTGCGCGCCGCCTTCGCCGGCATCCCGCTCGGCACGCCGGTCATCGGCACCTGGCTGGAATGGCTGCTGTTCGGCGGTGAATTCCCGGGCGACATCATCATTCCGCGCCTCTACATCGCGCACGTGCTGCTGCTGCCCGGCATCATGCTGGCGCTGGTCGGCGCGCACATCGCGCTGGTCTGGTACCAGAAACACACCCAGTTCCCGGGGCCCGGTCGCACCGAGAAGAACGTCATCGGCACCCGCATCGTGCCGGTGTTCTCGCTGGACCAGGGCGCGTTCTTCGCGTTCACGCTGGCCGTGCTGGCCATCATGGGCGGGCTGTTGCAGATCAATCCGATCTGGAATCTGGGGCCGTACAACCCATCCCAGGTCTCCGCGGGCACCCAGCCGGACTTCTACATGATGTGGACCGACGGGTTCCTGCGCCTGTTCCCGCCGTGGGAGCTGTACATCTTCGGCCATACGGTGCCCGCCGCCTTCTCCGTCGCGATCGTCATGCCGCTGATCTTCGGCCTGCTCATCGGGTATCCGTGGATCGAGAAGCGTCTCACCGGTGATCGCGCGCGGCACAATCTGCTGCAGCGGCCGCGAGATGTGCCGGTGCGCACCGCGATCGGCGCCATGTCGCTGGCCTTCTACGTGATTCTCACGCTGGCCTGCGTCAATGACATCATCGCCTTGAAGTTCAGCATCTCGCTCAATGCGACCACCTGGTTCTTCCGCATCGCCCTGCTGCTGATCCCGCCGTTCGCCTACTTCGTGGCCTACCGCCTGTGCCTGGGCCTGCAACGCGGCGACCGCGCCATCCTCGAGCACGGCATCGAGACCGGCGTGATCCGCCGCCTCCCCCAAGGCGAATACATCGAGATCCACCAGCCTCTGGGCCCGGTCGACGACCACGGCCACCCCATCCCCCTCGAATACCAGGGCGCCCGCGTCCCCCGAAAGCTGAACCAACTCGGCCTGGCCGGCCACCCCGGCACCGGTACCTTCTTCCGCGCCGACCCCGCCGAGGAACGAGAAACCAACGCCGCCAACGACAAAGAAGCCGAACACAAACAACTCGCGGTGCTCAGGCAGGTCCAAGAACACTCCGATTGAAGACCTTCGAGGTTCGCGGCCGGCTCGATTCTGGACTGAGTGGAGCGGGGGAGCGCAGCGGAGGAGCGGAGGGAGGGAAGAATCGAGACTTAGGGCCGCGAACCCGCCCCGGAGCGCAGCGGAGGGGCCAAAAGACGCGGAAGCCCCGAGTCTCCGGGACTCGGGGCTTCGTTTTTCTCCCGGAATCGCGCGGCCTGGTCAGGCCCGCTTGAACTCTCCGTCACTTACGCCGGCGACGAACGCATCCCACTCGCCGGGGGTGAAAGCCAGGATCGGGCCGAAGCCGTGATCCTTCGTGTCGCGGACCGCTACATTGCCGTCCCGGAGAAATGCAACCTCTACGCAGTTGCCGTTGGGGCCGCTGTGTTTGCTCTTACGCCAAACAGCGCCTGTGTAATCCACCTTCACGGTACTAGCTCCTTTGCTGCGTCAAGCACGAGATACTGCTGGCATCGATCTTGGTGACACTGGGATCCGCCGAGATTGGCGGACCCCTCGTACGCCCGGGTTGTACGCAACCGCTCCGTACAACCCTTTCTCTGCACTTCACGATGGGAATGCACCCCCGATGGCCCTTCCCGGGCTAAAGACTAGCAGGTTCGACATAGGGAGATCGCATTCTTTCGTTTTCAATCAGCAAATTTGAGGCAAGGTTAGCCAGCAAATTATTTGCTTAGAGATAGCCGTTATTCCGGTACAGAGGAATTTCGATACTCGCAATTCTGTTGCCGGACCAATAGCTGACCTCCTGGCAAACTCCTCACGAAGCCTCACTCCGAAGATCGGGGATCATGGAGGCATGGTCGAAGACGGACAGCAAGAGACCGAACGGGATCGAGACGACGATGGACGTGCCCGGAATGCCCGACCCCGTGACCGGTTTGGGCGACCTCTCCCGTTCGGCAGCGCCGGCGTAGCGCGCATCCCCGATGATCTCGACCTGCCGCCCGCCGAAACCCTCACCTACGCCCAGCAGCTGATCGACGACGGACTCCCCTTCAACGCCCACGAGGTCCTCGAAGCCGCCTGGAAGAACGGCCCGTTCGCCGAAAAGTCGCTGTGGCAGGGTCTCGCGCAGTTCGCCGTTGGCCTCACCCACATTCAACGGGGCAATCCGAAGGGCGCGCGCACGCTCCTCGAACGCGCCCGGGAGCGACTCGCCGCCTACGGCCCCGCCCCCTACGACATCGACAGCACCGGCCTCATCACCTGCGCCGATACCCTGCTCACCGCCGTTGAACAGGGAAAACCGCTCTCCGACAACGATCTTCGACCGCACCTCACCCGCGCACGCTGACCTCGCATCCGCGCTGCCACCGCATCCGGCCCCGGCGTGCGCGCGCACGACTGCGAAGGACCAGCGGCACTGCGAAGCATGCGAAGTAGCATTGCTCCACATGAACGGACGCTTCGCGCCCAGCCCATCGGGCGATCTGCATCTGGGCAATCTGCGGACCGGACTGCTCGCCTGGCTGTTCGCACGCTCCACCGGACGCGGCTTCCTCCTGCGCATCGAAGACCTCGACCGCGTGAAAAAGGGAGCGGCACAGCGCCAGCTCGAAGACCTCGCCGCCATCGGACTCGACTGGGACCCACCCGTCGTCGCACAGTCCGAACGATTACCGCTCTACGAGGAAGCCATCACGCGGCTGACCGCCGCCGGCCACACCTACGAGTGTTTCTGCACGCGAAGGGAAATCCAGCAGGCCGCCACCGCGCCCCACGGTCCCATGGGCGCCTACCCCGGCACCTGCCGCAACCTCACCGAGAAGGAACAGCAAGCCCGCCGCGACGAAGGACGGCCCGCCGCACTGCGATTGCGCGCCGAACTCACCGAATTCGCCATCACCGACGAACTGCACGGCGAATACCGCGGCGCCGTCGACGATCTGGTGCTGCGCCGCGGCGACGGCATCCCCGCCTACAACCTCGCGGTCGTGGTCGACGACGCCGACCAGCGGATCGACCAGGTCGTCCGCGGTGACGACCTGCTGCCCTCCACCCCGCGGCAGGCCTACCTCGCCACCCTGCTCGGCCTGCCCGTACCGCATTACGCACATGTGCCACTCGTCCTGAACACGGCAGGACAGCGCCTCGCCAAACGCGACGGCGCCGTCACCCTGCGCGACCGGCAGGCCCTCGGCGAAACGCCTGCGCAGGTGCTGGGATCGCTCGCGGAATCACTCGGATTTCCCGGCGCCGACACGCCGCGTGAGCTACTGAAGGGCTTTCGGCCGGAAAACCTGCCCCGAGAACCGTGGACACTGGACCCGAACGGCTTGTTACAACCCAGCTCGCAACCGTAACGTACCCACTCGACCAGATCCCGCACGAATTCCGACGAGGACGGCCAAACAATGACAAGCGGTGGGTACGACCCCAACCAGTATCCCCAGGGCGGGCAGCCGTACGGGCAGCCGTACCCGCAGAGCCAGCCTTACGGGCAGCAGCCCCAGCAGCCGTACGGACAGTCCGACCCCTACGGGCAGCCGCAGCAGCCCTACGGTCAGTCCGACCCCTATAACCAGCAGCCGCAGCAGCCCTACGGTCAGCAGCCCTACGGTCAGCAGTCGGATCCCTACAACCAGCAGCCGGGTTTCGGCCAGCAGCAGCCGGGCTTCGGCCAGCAGCCGTCCTACGGTCAGCAGGATCAGCCCTACGGCGGGCAGCAGCCGGGCTTCGGCCAGCAGCCCTACCAGCCGTACCCGGGCGGTCCCGGCTTCGGCGGCGGACCGGGCTTCGGCGGCGGTGCGCGACCGGGCGACCTGTGGCTGCGCTTCGCGGCCCGCCTGATCGACGGCCTGATCATCGGCGTCCCCGGCGTGATCATCTACATGTTCCTGCCGAGCACGCTCGGCTGGGTGTGGGAAGTCCTGCTGCCGATCATCATGTACGGCTACTTCATCCTCATGGAGACCACGCAGGGCCGGACCCTCGGCAAGCAGATCCTGGGCATGCGGGTGCTGGGCCCCGGCGGCGGGCCCATCGACCCGGCCACCTCGGCCAAGCGCAACCTGTTCGTCGTGGTCGGCCTGATCCCGTGCCTGGGCACGCTGATCAGCATCGGTCTGCAGATCTACATCGCGGTCACCATCGAACAGGACCCGAACAAGCAGGGCTGGCACGACAAGTTCGCCGGCGGCACGCAGGTCGTGAAGACCCAGTAGCTCACGGTGCCCTGACGGGCAAAAGCGAAGGCGGGCAGCGCATCCTGACGGATGCGCTGCCCGTTTCGTATGGAGGGGTGACGGGCGCGGCGCATCCTGACGGATGCGCCGCCCCTTTCGTATCGGGGGCGGTCATCGCCGCAGCGGTCAGGTGGTCGAGTGGATGTTGCCGACTATCAGGAGGCAGAGCAGGACTATGCCGATGACGGTGGCGATGGCGCCGACCCAGATGCCGCCCAGGGCGAGGCCGCGGCCCTGCTGGCCGGACTTCTTGACCTGGTTGAGGCTGACGATGCCGAGGATCAAGCCGATGATCGGGCCCACCGGGAGGAAGAGGCAGAAGAACATGCCGGGGACGCCGACGATCGAGACCACCAGCGAGGCGATGGCCAGGCCGTTCGTGGAACGAGCAGGTTGCGCGTAGCCGTACGGCGAATAGGCGGCCGGGTAGGTGTAGCCCGGCGGCGGGACGGACGGTCCGAGTTGGGGATAGCCGCCCGCTTGGGGATAGCCGGCCTGGGGATAACCCAGCGGATTCGACTGCTGCGGATACCCGCTCGGATCCGATTGCGGCGGCGGGTAATTCGGGAACTGCGGCTGCGGCGTCTGGTACTGCCCCGGGGGCGGAGTCACCGGCGGCTGGGGAGTCGCTGCCGGCGCCTCGGGCGTGACGCCCTCACCGCCGTACTGCTTCCACCACTCGTCGGAATCGCCGGGATTCGTCATTGACTCAGCCTATGCCACCCCACCACACCATAACGAGTGGTCGGAGCAGGGATACTTGCCCGCGTGAGTGAAACGAAAACGGTCGATCCAGACCGATCTGGACACCCCGCGCCCGAGCACGCAGCATTCGCTTCGGCCGCGGGGGGCTATTTCACGCAGGTGGCGGTCGCCTTCACCGCAGTCCTGCTCATTTCGAACGTCTGCGTCACCAAAGGCGTGCAATTCTTCTCCGGGCATCACCTGTCCTGGGGTCCGCTCCAACTGCTGCCGCTCAATACCGACGGCGCGTTCTTCCTCTTCCCGCTCGCCTACGTCATCGGCGACATCCTCAGCGAGGTCTACGGCTTCCGGGCCACCCGCCGCATCGTGTACTACGGGTTCGGTGCGCTGCTGCTGATGATCGCCTGCTTCTGGCTCGTCATCAAACTGCCCACGGGCAACCTGCAAGAGGATGCCGGCGCGTTCCAGAGCGTGCTCGGCAATACCCCGCAGCTCGCCTTCGCCGGGATCGCCGGGTACTTCGTGGGGCAGTTCCTGAACTCGATCACCCTGGTGCTCATCAAGGAACGCACCAAGGAGAAGCATCTGTGGGCGCGCCTGCTGGGCTCGACGGTGGCCGGTGAGTTCGGCGATACGTTCGTGTTCTGCTCCATCGCGGCGACCGCGATCGGCATCCATACCTGGCCGGACTACATCAATTACACGATCGTGGGCTTCATCTGGAAGACCCTGGTCGAGATGATGGTGCTGCCCATCTCCTACCGGTGCATCGCCTTCCTCAAGAAGCGCGAACCCAGCTACGCGCCCCGCTCGCGGGCCGCGATCTTCGAATAGGGGAAGCCCGACTCTCGATGAGCCCGCGCGCGGTCGTGTCGAATTCCCTTACAGTCCAGGGGCTTTGATGCGGCCGCGCCACTGGCCGAGGAATTCGGTCTTGTAGTCGTCGAAGTAGCCGCCGTCGAGGCTTTCGCGGACGCGGTCCACCAAGCGCACGGTGAAGCGCTCGTTGTGGATGGTGCAGAGGGTGGAGGCCAGCATCTCCTTGGCCTTGAACAGGTGGTGGATGTAGGCGCGGGTGTAGTTCGCGCAGGTGTAGCAGTCGCAGGTTTCGTCGATCGGCGTGAAGTCGCGTTTGAAGCGGGCGGTGTTGATGTTGTAGCGGCCCTCGTCGGTGTACATGGCCGCATTGCGGGCCACGCGTGAGGGATTCACGCAGTCGAAGGTGTCGGCGCCGTTCTCCACGGCGGTGAAGATGTCCTCGGGCTCGCTGATGCCGAGCAGGTGACGCGGCTTCTGTTCCGGCAGTTCGTCACAGCACCAGCCGACGATGGTGCCGAGATTGTGCTTCTCCAGCGCGCCGCCGATGCCGTAACCGTCGAAACCCGTTCCGGCCTCGCCATGCAATGCCTCCAGATCCTGGCAGGCCTTGCGGCGCAGGTCCTCGTACTGCGCGCCCTGAATGACGCCGAACAGCGCCTGGTAGGGGCGATGCGATCGTGCGGCGGTGAGCTTTTCGTGTTCGTCGAGGCAGCGCTGCGCCCAGCGGCGGGTGCGTTCCAGCGATTCCTCTTGGTAGCCACGGGTATTCATGAGCGTGGTGAGCTCGTCGAAGGCGAACATGACGTCCGCGCCGAGCTGATGCTGGATGCCCATGGACACCTCGGGGGTGAAGCGGTGCTTCGAACCGTCCAGGTGTGAGCGGAAGGTGACGCCGTCGTCGTCGACATGCGCGAGGCGTTCCTTGCCCTTGGCGATCACATCGTCGTTCTGGACGCCGACGGCCTCCATGGCGAGGACTTTCTTGAAGCCCACGCCCAGGGACATGACCTGGAACCCACCCGAGTCCGTGAAGGTCGGGCCGTGCCAGTTCATGAACTCGGACAGTCCCCCCGCCTCGTCGACGATGTCGGGCCCGGGCTGTAGATACAGGTGGTACGCGTTCGCGAGCAGAGCCTGCGATCCGAGTTCCTTCATCGTCTCCGGCAGCACCGCCTTGACGGTCGCCTTGGTACCGACGGGAATGAAGGCGGGCGTGGCAATATCCCCGTGCGGGGTACTGATCACGCCCGTCCGTCCATGCCGTCCTTCGAGGCGGGCACCGACCTTGAACGAGAACTCGGAAGCTGCAGACACGGCGTCTATCCTCCCACCCTGCGAAAAAGGCCCGGCCCGCACCTTTACGGTGCGGGCCGGGCTGGTCTGTGGGATGACTACTTGCCCACAGAGACGGCGTCTTCGTCGGGCAGGTCCACGCCCTCGCCCTCACCGTCGGTGATGGCCGCCGCGAACTGTGCGTTGTAGAGCCGGTAGTAGAAGCCCTTCGACGCGAGCAGGGTGTCGTGCGTGCCCTGCTCGACGATGTGACCGTGATCCATCACCACGATGGTGTCGGCGTCGCGGATCGTCGAAAGCCGGTGCGCGATCACGAAACTCGTGCGGTCCCGGCGCAGCGCCGCCATGGCGTGCTGCACCAGCAGTTCGGTGCGGGTGTCGACCGAGCTGGTGGCCTCGTCCAGGATCAGGATCGAGGGCTTGGCCAGGAACGCGCGGGCGATGGTGATGAGCTGCTTCTCGCCGGCGCTGACGCCCGAGCCCTCCTCGTCGATGACGGTCTCGTAGCCGTGCGGCAGCGCGTGCACGAACCGGTCCACGTACGCCGCGCGGGCCGCCGCGAGGATCTCGTCCTCGGAGGCGTTCGGATCGCCGTACGCGATGTTCTCGCGGATGGTGCCGCCGAACAGCCAGGTGTCCTGCAGCACCATGCCCATGCGCGCCCGCAGGTGATCGCGGGTGATGCGGGTGATGTCGACGCCGTCGATGGTGATGGCGCCGGAATCCACCTCGTAGAACCGCATGAGCAGGTTGACCAGCGTGGTCTTGCCCGCACCGGTCGGTCCGACGATGGCCACCACGTGCCCGGGTTCGGCGACCAGCGAGAGGTCCTCGATGATCGGGGTCTCCGGCTCGTAGCGGAAGGACACGTTCTCGAACGCGACCCGCCCGCGGTCCACCGGCCGCTCGTCCTCGACCTCCGGATCCGGGGACTGCTCCTCGGCGTCCAGGATCTCGAAGATGCGTTCCGCCGAGGCCACGCCGGACTGCAGCAGGTTCATCATCGAGCCGATCTGGGTGAGCGGCTGCGTGAACGAGCGCGAGTACTGGATGAACGCCTGCACCTCACCCAGCGACAGATTGCCCGATGCCACCCGCAGGCCGCCGACCACGGCGATCAGCACGTAGTTCAGGTTCCCGAGGAACATGATGGCGGGCATGATCAGGCCGGAGATGAACTGCGATTTGAACGACGCGTTGTAGAGCTTGTCGTTGGTCTCGTCGAAGCGTTCGCCGACCTCGCGGCTGCGGCCGAAGGCGGTCACCACCTCGTGGCCGGTGAAGGCCTCCTCCACCTGCGAGTTGACCGCGCCGGTGTACTTCCACTGATCCACGAAGTGCGGTTTGGAGCGCTTGGCGATCTGCGCGGTCACGATGATCGCCAGCGGCACGGTGAGCAGCGCGATCAGGGCCAGCAGCCAGGAGATCCAGAACATCATGATCAGCACGCCGATCACCGACAGCACCTGAATGATCAACTGGCTCAACGTCTGCTGCAGCGTCTGCGCCACATTGTCGACGTCGTTGGTGACACGGGAGAGCACGTCACCGCGCGGCATGCTGTCGAAGTAGCGCAGCGGCAGCCGGTGGATCTTGTCCTCGATATCGGCGCGCAGCCGCTTCACGGTGCGGTTGATGACCACGATCAGCAGCCGCGCCTCCAGCCAGCCGAACAGCGACGACCCGATGTACAGGGCCAGCACCCAGGCCAGCACGTGCCCGACGGCGGTGAAATCCACACCGGTGCCGGGGATCACGTTCATGTTGGCGAGCATGTCGGCGAAGGTGCCGTTGCCGCTGGCGCGCAGCTGGTCGACCGCCTGATCCTTGGTGACGCCGGCGGGCAGCTCCTTGCCGACCACACCGTCGAAGATGATGTTGGTGGCCCGGCCGAGGATCTGCGGGCCCAGGGTGTTCAGCACCACCGAGGCCACAGCAAGCGTGAAAACCCCTGACAGCAGCAGCTTTTCGGGTGCGAGGCGGCGCAGCAGCCGCTTGATGGACGGGCCGAAGGATTTCGCCTTCGCGTCCGGGGAACCGAGATTGGGGGCTCCGGGCCTCATCGCACCTCCTCCGCACTGAACTGGGACTCCACGATCTCGCGGTATTCGTTGCAGCTGCGGACCAGTTCCGCGTGCGTGCCGATGCCGGCCATGGCGCCGTCCTCCAGCACCACGATCTGATCCGCTTCGCGGATGGTCGAGATCCGTTGCGCCACAATGATGACCGCGGCGTCGCGGGTCTCCGGTTTCAGGGCTTCCCGCACCCGCACATCGGTCGCGACGTCCAGCGCCGAGAAGCAGTCGTCGAAGAGGTAGATGCGCGGCTTGCGCACCAGCGCCCGCGCGATGGCCAGGCGTTGCCGCTGCCCACCGGAGACGGTCGTGCCGCCCTGTGCGACAGGCGTTTCCAGTTCCTGCGGCATATCGCGCACGAAATCGGCGGCCTGCGCGATCTCCAGGGCATGCCACAGCTCGTCGTCGGTGGCGTCCGGATTGCCGTAGCGCAGGTTGGAGGCGATGGTGCCGGAGAACAGGTACGCCTTCTGCGGCACCAGGCCGATCCCGCCGCGCAGCGTCTCCAGGTCGATGTGGCGAACGTCGGTGCCGCCCACATAGATCGCGCCGTCGGTGACATCGATGAGCCGCGGTATCAGATTCACCAGCGTCGTCTTGCCGGAACCGGTCGCGCCGACGATGGCGGTCGTGGTGCCGGGATCCGCGCGGAACTGGATGGAACGCAGCACCGGCTTCTCCGCGCCCGGGAACTTGAACTCCGCGAACGCGAATTCGACGGTGCCGGGATCGCCCTTGAACGCCTGCGGCAGCGGCGGTTCGCCGACCGAGGATTCGGTGCCGAGTACATCGGCGATGCGCTCGGCCGACACCGCGGAACGCGGTGCGATCATGGCGAGGATGGAGGCCATCATGACCGCCATCAGGATCTGCACGATGTAGGTCAGCATGGCGGTGAGCTGGCCGATCTGCAGCTCGCCGCGGTCGATGGCATGGCCGCCGAACCAGATCACGCCCACCGTGGTGACATTCGAGATCAGCATGATGGTCGGGAACATGAGCGCCGTGTACTTGCCGACGAACAGCTGCTGCGCGGTCAGATCGGTATTGGCGACGCCGAAGCGGGTGGTCTCCTGCCGCTCCCGCACGAACGCGCGCACCACCCGGATGCCCGTGATCTGTTCGCGCAGTACGCGGTTCACCACATCGATGCGGGCCTGCATGCGCCGGAAGCCGGGCACCATGCGGGCGATGATGAACGCCATCGACAGCGCCAGCGCCGGCACCGCGATGAGCAGCAGCCAGGACAGCGACAGGCTCTCCTTCAACGCCATGATGATGCCGCCGACGCACATGATGGGCGCCATCACCAGGATGGTCGCGCTCATCACCACCAGCAGCTGTACCTGCTGCACGTCATTGGTGTTGCGGGTGATCAGCGAGGGCGCGCCGAAGGTGCCGACCTCGCGGGCGGAGAAGGTGCCGACGCGATGCAGCAGCGCCGAGCGCATATCGCGGCCCGCGCCCATGGCCGCCTGCGCGCCCAGGTACACCGACGCGGATTGCGCGCAGATTTGGATGGCGGTCACCAGCAGCATCCAGCCGCCGGTGCTCCAGATGTAGCCGATATCGCCCTTCGTCACGCCCTTGTCGATGATGTCGGCGTTCAAAGTCGGCAGATACAGCATGGCGATGACCGAGATCAGCTGAAGCACGACGACCCCCGCCAATTGCCTGCGGTAGGGCGCCATGTAGGTGCGGAGAAGTCTGATCAACATGATGTTCGCAGGCTACCGCCTCGCGGGGAGGGCTGGCGTGAGGATTTTCAGATGATCGGAGTCCGCAAAGCTTCAGATATCCGGGGTGTCCAGATCCCGCCAGCCGGAGTCGCTGTCGGCCGGAACGACGCGTTCCTCGGCGGGCAGGGCGATGCCGCCGGGCGCGGTCGGGCGCGGTTTGCGGTTCCAGGCGTGCGGGTCGTGCAGCAGTTCGTCAAGGAAGGGCGGCAGCAGATCGTGGGCGATATCGGCGATGGTGACGCGTTCCAGGACCGCGCGGATATTGACGCGCAAACCGATCCAGACGCGCTGCAGCGGTTCGGCCGCGCCCGGGTAGCTGACATCCTCGGGGCGTTGCCCGCGGACCGAGGCGAGCGGGCCTTCGACCGCGCGGATCACTTCGGCGATGCTGATCTCGGTGGCGGGGCGGGCCAGCCGGTAGCCGCCGTCGGGCCCGCGGCGGCTGGTGACCAATCCGCCACGCCGCAGATCCGCGACGACCGACTCCAGCACCTTGGGTGGAATGTCCTGGGCCACCACGATGGTGTCGGCCTTCACCGAATCCGGTTGCGCCTTGGCTATTTCCACGAGCGTGCGCACCGCGTAATCGACCTTCGCGGTGATGTGCACGGTGACTCCTGATCTGCTCGGTGGCGAAGAGAAAGGTTATCGCGCCACATTCAGCACGCCGAGCGCGGCGGTCAGGAGCACGTCCTGGATCTCCGGCTCCGAGGCGTTCGGCACTATCTCCTGGGACATGAGCGCGGTGCTCAGCACCTCCATGGCGGAGGCCGCGCGCAGCAGCGTGGCATCGTCGGCGTCGGGGCCGGCGACCCAGCGGCACATGCGGCGATGCAGTTCTATCAGGTCCGGGTAGCGATTGCCGAGGGCGTTCACGATGGCGACGGTGTCGCGCATGCACAGCACGCCGGTGCGGCGGTTGCGCAGCATGGAATCGACCTGTGCGGTCAGTACTTCGCGCACGCTCTGCGGGGAATGCGGCCTGGTGTCCAGGCTTTCGACCAAGGCGCGCAGATCCTCGAACATCGGCTCGATGATGGCGATCAGCAGATCGACCTTCGAGGCGTAGTGATAGTAGAGGGAGGCTTTTGTGATTCCCACCGCATCGGCGACCTCGCGCAGGCTGGTCTGTTCGAATCCCTTGCTCGAAAATAACTGGATCGCGGCCTCACGAATCGCGTCCTTGGTGCTCCTACCTGCGACAACGGTTCCGGATCCGGCTCGGGCACTCATTGACTCATCCTCTCACCACCGCTCCGAAAGCGATGAACACCACTTAGAGTCGAGGTTGTTCCTCCGCTTATTCGCTCGGTAGTCTACCTACCGCACGGTAGGCAGATTATTCGTGGAGGCGGGGAGCGTGCAGTGGCTCCCGCGGCAGTGCTGCCTTCGTGCCCGCAGTTCTCAGCACCCGAAAGTGCTTGCACACCAGCAGAATCCATCGCCAGGAGAACCCCTCGTGTCCGTATACCTCTACCGGTGGGGAAAGTTCGCCTTCCGCCGAAAATGGCTCGTCATCGGAGCGTGGATCGCCGCGCTCATCGTCATCGGCGGCGTCGGCGGCTCCCTCGCCAAACCGTTCCAGGACAGCTTCACCATGCCCGGCCTGCCTTCCCAGAAGGCGACCGACATTCTGGACAAGCACTTCCCGGGCAGCTCCAAGGACTTCGACCCGAACGCGGTCACCGGCACCTATGTGATCGCCGCACCCACGGGCCAGAAGCTCACCGATCCCGCCAACGCGGCTGCGCTGCAAGCCTTCGTCGACAAGCTGAACGGCCTCGACATTCTGGACAAGTCGATCCCGGCGCAGAACCCGATCGACCTCACCAAGCAGATCAGCCAGAAGACCGGAGTCGACTGCCTCGGCACCGACCGCTCCGCACCCAACTTCTCCAGCGTGTGCAGCAGCGTGCCGCTCAATGTGCTGAACAAGACCGACCCCGACTCGGTCGCCACCATCAAGGCCAAGTACGACATCGCCAAGTTCGCCGACATCACCAAGACGGACCGCGACAAGGCCTACGGCGTGGGCGCCGACGCCCGCCAGGCCGGACTGCAGGTGGAACTCACCGGGTCCATCGCGCAGGATCCGGGCGGGTCATCGGGTAGCTCCGAATTGATCGGTATCGCCGTCGCACTGGTCGTCATGGTGATCGCGTTCGGTGCCATCGTGGCCGCCTTCGTGCCGATCCTCACCGCCATCATCGGTGTCGGTACCGCCATCTCGATCATCATGTGGGGCACGCACTGGCTGACCGTGCCGACCTTCACGCCGATTCTGGCGTCCATGATCGGCTTGGCGTTGTCCATCGACTACGCCATGTTCATCGTGTCCCGGTACAAACACGAGCTGGCCGTGTCCAAGAACCCGGAGGAGGCCGCGGGCACCGCGGTCGGCACCGCCGGCTCCGCGGTCATCTTCGCCGGTCTCACCGTGATCATCGCGCTGGCGGGCCTCAGCTTCGTCGGCGTCGGATTCCTCACCTACATGGGCGTTTTCGGCGCCGTCTCGGCCGCGTTCGCGGTGCTGGTGGCGGTCACCCTGATGCCCGCGCTGATGGGCGCGTTCGGCCGCTTCTTATTCAAGCCGAAGCTGCCGCTGGTCGCCCAGCACAATCCGGAGGACGAGCATTCCGTCACCAACGGCATGCGGTTCGCCCGATTCATCGGCAAGGCACCGGCTTTGACGCTGGCCGTCTCGGTGGTGCTGCTCGGCCTGCTGGCCGCACCCGCGCTGAGCATGCAGCTGGGCCTGCCCGGCGGCGACTCGATGCCGAAGGACACCACCATCCGCAAGGCGTACGACCTGCAGACCGCCGGCTTCGGCGAGGGCGCCAACGGCACCCTCATGATCGCCGTCGATCTGTCCAAGACGCCGGAGAACCAGCGCGACGAGGCCGTCAAGGCGTTGCAGGACAAACTGCGCACCTACGACGGCATGGACTACCTGACCTTCCCGCAGCGCAGCCAGGACCAGGAAGCCGCCCTGTTCATGGGCGTCCCCAAGGAGGGTCCGAACGCGCAGCAGACCAAGGATCTGGTCAAGCACGCCCGGGACGCGGAATCACAGTTCCAGGACCGCTACGGCATGCAGTACGGAATCACCGGCACCACGGCCATTTACGCGGACGTGTCCGCGGCGCTGCTCAATAAGATCGCGCCCTACCTGGCGATCGTGGCGGGCGCGGCCTTCCTGCTGCTGGTCCTGGTGTTCCGCTCGATCCTGGTCCCGCTGACCGCCGCACTGGGCTTCCTGCTCTCCATGGCGGCCACCTTCGGCGCGACGGTGCTCATCTTCCAGGAGGGCCACCTCAACCTGGTGGAACCACATCCGCTGGTGAGCTTCCTGCCGATCATGTTGATCGGCTTGGTATTCGGTCTGGCGATGGACTACCAGGTG
Organism: Nocardia sp. NPDC020380; assembly: GCF_044386975.1. Classification (NCBI taxonomy): domain Bacteria; kingdom Bacillati; phylum Actinomycetota; class Actinomycetes; order Mycobacteriales; family Nocardiaceae; genus Nocardia; species Nocardia sp. NPDC020380. The sequence continues at coordinate 505,922 of NZ_JBIRVQ010000005.1, forward strand.
TTCCTGGTGACGCGCATGCGCGAGGAATACGTGCACGGCAAGTCCGCCAAGGAGGCCATGATCTCCGGCTACCACCACGGCGCCCGCGTCGTGACCTCGGCGGCCGTCATCATGATCTCGGTCTTCTCCGCCTTCATGCTGGAACCGAACGTGGTGGCCAAGTCCATGGGCTTCGCCATGGCGGCCGGCGTCTTCTTCGACGCCTTCATCGTCCGCATGGTCCTCATCCCCTCCCTGCTGGCCCTGCTCGGCCCGGCAGCGTGGTGGATGCCCAAGTGGCTGGACCGCATCCTCCCCGACATCGACGTCGAGGGCGCGAAACTGGCCGCCCTGAAGGAATCCGCCACCCCACCGGCGGAGGACAAGGAACCGGTCCCCGTCGGCTGACCCCGGCACCCTGAAACCCGTTCGGCCCCCGACCGTTTCCCGGTCGGGGGCCGAACCCTTTTCCGCCCCAACCACATTGAACGGCCCGGAAAACGAAGCAGCCCCGCACCGGAATCGGTGCGGGGCTGCTTGCAGCGGTGGCGGAGGGATTTGAACCCTCGGAGGGGGGTTACCCCTCACACGCTTTCGAGGCGTGCTCCTTAGGCCGCTCGGACACGCCACCGGTGGTGACTTTACCGGACGACCCCGCCGATACCGAAATCGGCTGGAAAGAGCGCTACGGGCGCTGGGATTTGAAGAAATCGTCCAGCAAAGCGGCGCATTCCGATTCGAGGACGCCGCCGCGGACCTGCGGGCGGTGATTGAGACGTCGGTCACGGACCACATCCCAGAGGGAGCCGACGGCGCCGGTTTTCGGCTCCCAGGCGCCGAAGACCAATTTGCCGATACGGGACAGGACCAGGGCGCCCGCGCACATGGTGCAGGGTTCGAGAGTCACCGCGAGGGTCGCGTGCTCGAGCCGCCAGCCATCGCCGAGCACCCGCGCGGCCGCGCGCAGGGCGAGGACCTCGGCGTGCGCGGTCGGATCGCCGAGGGCCTCACGGGCATTGGCGGCGCGGGCCAGTTCGCGACCGGAGCTGTCGAAGACGACCGCGCCGACCGGGACGTCGCGAGGATCCGCCGAGGCCGCCGCATCGATGGCCGCGCGGATCATCGCCTCATCGGTGGAGACCGAATCGGACGGCACGGTCAGCGCGGGAGCTTGTCCAGGACGGCCGAGAACTCGTTGGCGAAGCCCAGGCGCTGGGCGATCATGCCGAGCTGCTCGTCCGGGTAGAGATCGGTCTCGGCGAGGATGACGCTGAGCACCGGTTCGGGGAGGCCCAGGTCGGACAGGACACCGAGGTCACCCTCCTCCCAGGGCTCGACATCGTCGAGTTCGTCCGGATCGATGTCCGGGATCTCGACGTTCAGCTGCTCCAGCACATCGGCCGCGATGTCGTAGTCGATGGCGGCCGTGGCATCCGAGAGCAGCATGCGGCTGCCGGTCGGGGCCGGGCGCAGGATGATGAAGAACTCGTCGTCGACATCGAGCAGGCCGAAGACCGCGCCGGAACTTCGCAGGGCGCGGAGCTCCTGCTCGGCCGCGGTGAGACTGTGCAGTGCGGCCTCACTCAGAGGCGTCACTTTCCAGTTGGCTTCTTCGCGGACAACCGCCACTGCGAACCCTTCTACGTCGTCGTAGTCGTCCGACGCCGCCCTGTTCGTGCTCGAGCGCTGTGCTGCCATGGCCGCAACGGTAGTCCGCTTCGGGGTAAATGTTGAAGTCGTATGCGAATCTGGTGGTATGACGGGCGATCCGAAACCTGCTGTCTGTGTCCTCGGTACCGGATTGATCGGGGGTTCCGTGCTGCGCGCCGCGGTCGACGCCGGGTATGAGGCGTGGGGTTACAACCGATCCGAAACCGGTGCGAAGGCCGCGCGCGCCGACGGATTCGACGTGGTCAGCGACGTAGCGGCGGTACTCGGCCGGGCCGCCGAGCGGGATGCCCTGATCGTGATCGGCGTGCCCGTGCCCGCCCTCGCCGGCGTGCTCTCGGATGTGAAGACCTTCGCCCCCGGCTGCGCGCTCACCGACGTGGTGAGCGTGAAGGCCCCGGTCGCCGCCGCCGTGCACCGGCACGAGCTCGGCGCCCGCTTCGTGGGCGGGCATCCCATGGCCGGCACCAGCGAATCCGGTTGGGCCGCATCCACTCCCGGCCTGTTCAAGGACGCCGCCTGGGCAGTGAGCGTGGATCCCGGTGTGCACGCCCAAACCTGGGAACGGGTCGCCCGCCTGGCGCTCGACTGCGGCGCAGTCGTGGTGCCCGTGCTCTCCGAAGAGCACGACCGCGCCGTAGCCCGCATCTCGCACCTGCCGCACGTGCTGGCCGAGGCCCTCGCCATGCAGGGCTCGAACGGCGGCGCACTCGCCCTCGGCCTGGCCGCCGGCTCCTTCCGCGACGGCACCCGGGTCGCCGCCACCGCCCCCGAATTGGTGCGCGCCTTCTGCGAACCCAACGCCACCGCCCTCGCCGAAGTCCTCGACGACACCCTCCGAGTCCTGCAAGCGGCCCGCGACACCTTGCGCGCCTCCGCCGACCTGACCGACCTCACCGAAGCCGGCCACTCCGCCCGCATCGACTTCGACGACAACCAGCGCCGGCCCATCACCGATATCCGCCCCGGCGACCACGATTGGCACACCCGACTCGCCGAAGCCGGCCGCCAGGGCGGCGTCATCGAATCCCTTTGATACCGAGCTAGATGCGTTCGGCCAGGCCTGGGTAGTCGAGGAGGAAGCCGTCGGCGTCGACGGTGACGGTGGCGGAGGAGACCGGGGAGAGGACGTGGATGCCGTCGGGGCCGCTGCTGTAGGTGAGGGAGGCTTCCTGGACGAGGAGGTCGGGGAGGCGGACGTAGACGACGGGGACCTGGACGTCCTCGCTGGCGTGGGCCAGGCCGTAGCGGCGGATGGGGAGGGTGTTGAAGAACGGGCTGAGGACCACGTCCACGTCGAGTGCGCCGCCGAAGGTGGAGCGGACGTGGGTGTTGCCGGCGTCGATGAGCCAGTAGTTCTCTTCGTCGCGGGCCACGGAGGCGTGCCGTTCACCGCTGGCGAGGGTGCTGCGCAGGGATAGCCGCCGCGTCACCCCGTTCTCGTCGGTGACCAGGTCGTAGGAGGCGCTGAAGGCGGGGTGGTCCTCGCATTCGCCGGCGATGATGCGGCCCGCGGCGCGAATCCGATTGCCGCCGAGCACCACCCGGACGGACTCCATGCGCGAGCCGTTGTGCGCCCGCCAGGTCAATATCGACGGCCATTTGGGCGTCGGTGGCTTCGGTTCCTCGCTCCCGCTATCCGTCACGCCTATAACCGTACGTGCACGGGTACGTGCACCCGCGCACGCGCGGCGGAGGATGCCGGCTCATGCACCACTTGTCTTGGTCACGGGCTTTCCACCGCGATCAACTGCGCTCCGATCGACGGCGCTCTTCGCAGCCGACGCGGCTGACATATGTCTCGGGACGCGGCCTTTGTCCTGAGTACCGGGGTGCTGCCCGGTAATAGCCACCGCCTCTCGGGCGCGCCCGGCTACGGGTGTTGATCACGGTGTGTCTCAGCGAACTCGAGTAACGTGCTCTCCGGCAGGGGGACTCCGGTGAAAGGGACTGTTGTTGTGACGGGCGCGCGGATGGTCGGCCTGTTCGCCGGCATCGGCGGGCTGGAGCTGGGGCTCTCGGCGCACGGCTGGCGCAGTGACCTGCTGTGCGAGATCGACGCGGGGGCGCAGGCGGTGCTGGGCGCGCATTTCCCGGATGTGCCATTGCATTCCGATGTGACCAAACTGCGGTCGCTACCCGCCGGCACGGAATTGGTAGCGGCCGGTTTCCCGTGCCAGGACCTGTCCCAGGCCGGGCGCACGGCCGGAATCACCGGGCCGCGTTCGGGTTTGGTGGACGAGGTGTTCCGGCTGGTGCGCCGCAAACGCGGACCGCGCTGGCTGCTGATCGAAAACGTGCCCTTCATGCTGCAACTGGGCGGCGGCGCGGCCATGCGGCACATCACCGCGGCGCTCGAGGAGCTCGGGTACCTGTGGGCCTACCGGGTCGTCGATGCGCGAGCATTCGGCCTGCCGCAACGCCGCGAGCGGGTGCTGATGCTGGCGTCGCGCACCGAGGATCCGCGCCCGGTGCTGTTCGGCGCGGATGCGGGCCCGCGCGAGGTCGGTGATCCCGCGCACGATCCGTGCGGCTTCTATTGGACGGAAGGCAATCGCGGCCTGGGCTGGGCGGTGAACGCGATCCCCACCCTGAAGGGTGGTTCGGCGCTGGGCATCGCGAGTCCGCCCGCGGTGCGGCTGCCGTCCGGCGAGCTCGTCACCCCGGGCATCACCGACGGTGAACGCCTGCAGGGCTTCGACCGTGATTGGACCGCTCCCGCCTTGACGGTTCCCGGTGTGCGCCACGGCCATCGGTGGAAGCTGGCGGGCAATGCGGTGAGTGTCCGCATGGCCGAGTGGATCGGTTCACGCCTGGCCGATCCCGCCGATGATCCCTTCCCCGAAGGCGAACCGCATACGCGGCGCAGCTGGCCCGCGGCGGCCTGGGGCCGGGACGGGGTGGTGTATCGAATGCCGGTGTCCACCTGGCCCGTTCACGCCCCGTACGAGGATCTGCGCTGGTTCCTGGATGATCCGCGGCTGCTGTCGGCGCGCGCCACGGCCGGGTTCCTGCGTCGCACCCGGATGGGCAGTCTGCGTTTCCCGGCCGGGTTCCTCGACGATGTCGAATCGCATCTCGAGCGCATGGGCGGCGCCCCCCGCGAGGCTGCCTGATATCGCGCCGGGTCGTCCTTGCCGGTGCTCACGGCGGTGACGATGATGGCCTCGTGACGACGCGGTGGCAGGGCGGGGTGCGGTGGTGAGCGCACGGCCGGGGACCGATGCGGCGACGAGTGCGCGCATGGCGAAGCAGCGGCGGGTGGGGACGAAACCGGAACTGGAGCTGCGGCGGGAATTGCATCGCAGGGGTGCGAGGTTCTTCGTCGATAGGGCGCCCCTGCCGGGTTTGCGCAGGCGCGCCGACATCGTGTTCCCGCGGCGGAAGGTGGCGGTCTATGTGGACGGGTGTTTCTGGCACAGCTGTCCGGACCATGCGACACACCCGAAGAACAATGCCGAGTGGTGGGCGGCGAAGCTGGCCGGGAATGTGGCGCGGGATCGGGATACCGATCTGCGGTTGACCGAGGCCGGGTGGACGGTGGTGCGGGTGTGGGAGCACGAGGGTGTGGCCACGGCGGCGGACTCGGTTCTGCACGCCCTGGCCGGAGCGGTGTGACGGGCGGGTAAACGCGATGCGCGACAATGAACAGGGATAGCCGGACCGACCAGTCCGGAGCAAGTACTGCGGGCAAGGCAGTCGATAGCGAGTGAGGGCAGGCCACCGAAAGCGAGCACGTCGATGATCCCAACCGAACAGGAGCATCAGGAACCGGCCACGGACCACGGCGTCCGGCAGTCACGATGGCGGCGATTCCTCCGGTGGATCATCGCGATCCTCATCGCATTCGCCGGATTCGGCTATTCGTCGTGGGTGCTGGAGTTCATCCTCCCGATCAAGAGCGATCCGACCAATACCTTCCTGAGCCAGCTGGCGGAGAAGGGCGCGCCGTTCCGATGGGTTTTCACCACGGGTGACACGGTCTCGGGGTCGCTGCTCGTGGTCGCGGGTCTGGGTGGACTGCTGTTGTTCTCGCGGCGGCTCTACTCCTCGATCGGCTGGATCGCGCTGGTCTGCTTCGGCGGCGCCACCATCTGGGATGCGCAGGCGCCACTGCAGGCGGCGGATCCGACCGCCCCGAAGCGGTATGTGGATACCGGTCTTTTTCCCCAGTTGCATCAGTTGCACGCGCTGACCAGCAGTCTCGCGGTGTTCTCCATCTATGCCGCCATGGTGGCGTTCAGTGTGGCGGCGTTCAAGTACCGGCGCTGGCCGATTCTGCGGCATACCGGGCTGTGGATTCTGATCGTCGGTTCGGTGGTGACGGCGTGGATGCTGATCGCGGACAATCTGCCCGGTAATTACGGCCTCGGCATCGCCCAGCGCATCCAGGTGGGCGCCATGTCGCTGTGGCTGGTGGTGCTGGCGGTGCAAATCGTTGTCGCTGAACGCGATTCCGGGCAGCACCCTGGGTAGGGTCGGATTGTGACCAGCGACGCACCGGAACTCACCGCGCTCTCCGATCAGCTCGACACCATCGCCGCCGCGACCGGCCGCCTGCTCGCCGCCGTCGGCGAGCTGACCGATGCCGATCTGGTGGAGCCCTCGCTGCTGCCGGGCTGGACCCGCGGCCATGTGCTGGCCCATCTGTCCCGCAATGCGGACAGTCTGGTGAATCTGCTGCTGTGGGCGCGCACCGGCATCGAAACCCCGCAGTACGCAAGCCAGTTCCTGCGGGAGGCCGATATCGAGGCGGGTGCGCCGCGGCCGCTGCGAGAGCAGCTGGAGGATCTCACCGCGGCGTCGGAGCGCTGGCTGGCGCTGGCGCGGGCCATGCCCGGGGAGCAGTGGTCGGCGATCGTGCGCAATCGCAAGGGCGGGGAGATGCCGGCCACGCGGGTGTTGTGGATGCGGTTGCTGGAGGTGGAGATCCACCACGTGGATCTGGACATCGGTTACACGCCGGCGCAGTGGTCGCCCGATTTCGTGGCGCGGCTGCTCCCCCAGTCGGTGGCGGAGCTCGACGCCACGGTCACGGGACCCGGTCGCACGATCACCGCGACCGACACCGGCTATACGGGCACGCTCGGCACTCCGGTCTCGACCGTCTCGGGTCCGGCCTGCGCGTTGACCGCCTGGCTCATCGGCCGCTCCCCCGGTACCGATCTGACCGGCGACCTGCCCGAGCTCGCCGCCTGGAAGTAGCGCCGATTCGCCTGTAGCGCGGGCGAATCTACAGTTCGCGCACCGGGACGAGGCGGTAGGTGACCCAGGGGCTGTGCGGCAGATGCGGTTTGTCGATCTTGATGCGCAGATTCCGGATCTCCCCCGTGCCCGGCGTGCGGATCCGCAGCACCGGCTGCAGGGTCGTGGCCGCGGGCGGGTCCGTTCTGTAGATGCGCTCGAAGTCGGGATGCGACCGGCAGCGCTCGATGATTCCGTCGATGATGTGCTGCGGCACCGAGATCGGCCCCATCATGCGCAGCCCGTAGGTGAACCCGTGCGTGATCAACTCCCAGTCCACGAGCACGTCCGCGGCGGTCGGTTCGGTGAACAGGTAGTCGAACATGTTCGACGTCCCCTTCGGCCCCGGAAAGGCTTCGCCCCAAGCGGCATTGGCGCCCAGCACCTCCCCCTCGGGTAAGGCGATGTAGGCCGCCGGATACGGCAGATCCTCGAGATCGGCGAGCGCATCGGCATCCGGCCGCCCCGAGACCTGTCCCAGGATCCGGTCCAGCGCACCGGGATACAGCGCCGCCACCACTCGCTCCCGATAGATGTACGGCACCATGAGCGCGTCGAACAGCGCCCCCGCGAATTCGAGCCCCGGCGTCAGCGTCCCCGCCTCCACCTTCTCGATCGCGGATTTCGACCATCCGGTCTTCCCCGCCAGCTGCGCCTGTGTCATCCCGAGCGTGTCGCGCCGCGACCGCACGAACACCGCCAGCTGACTCCTACCCATCCACTACCACCTCACCTTGTCGTCCACACCACACCGCTCCGAGGCCGGAGTCTCACCCCTGGTGCGACCCAACCGCATTGACTTTCTCATGCCCCGAAAAGAGGCTTGACCGAGTGCTGGAACCTGCACGCCCGGCTACCCGCGGGGCGCTCCCGCCGGGTGGTTGGTGCGACGGAGGGGAGCGCACCAACCACCGTCCCACCATCACCGGATCGGAATCGCTTGCCGGGCAATGCAAAACGGTCCCGCACCTAGTGGTGCGGGACCGTTTGTTGCGCGCCCGGAGAGACTCGAACTCCCAACCTTCTGATCCGTAGTCAGATGCTCTATCCGTTGAGCTACGGGCGCAAGCTTGTTCAGTTGTTTCGGCCCGGCGTACCGGGCTTGGCGGAGGCGAGAGGATTTGAACCTCCGGTCCCCGTGAAGGGACAACTCATTAGCAGTGAGTCCCATTCGGCCGCTCTGGCACGCCTCCTGGAGCCTTCTTCCGAGGGCCCGGTCCTTTCGAACCGCCGGGACGAAAGATTACACAGCGGCTGACCAAGACGCCAAATCGGCTGGTCAGCGGGGGTGCAAGTGACCTCTAGCGGAGGTGGCTGTCGAACCATTCGAAGATGCGGGTCTGGGCGTCCAGGACGAAGGCGTCGTCGAGCGCGGTGGGGTCGAAGCCGGGGTGGTCGGGGCGATGGTGCAGGCCGGGGTAGCTGACCACGAGGGTGGCCACGTCGGCGCCGGCCGCGGCGTCGCGGAGGCGGTCGACCTGGTCGGGCGGGGTGAGCGGATCGTCGGCGCCGTAGAGGCCGAGCCAGGGTGATTGCAGGGCGGGGACGGCGGCGGTCAGGGCGAGCGCTTGCGGGGTCAGCGGGGTGTCGATGCCGGGGGCGGCGACGGAGACGACGGCGCCGAGGCGGCGGTTGGTGGCCACGAGGACGGCGGCGGTGCCGGCCGAGTCGAAGCCGAGGACGCCGATGCAGTCGCGGAAGACGCCGTGCCGGATGAGCCATTCGGAGCAGGCGTCGAAGTCCGCGAAGAGGTCCTCGCCGAAGACGCGTTCGGGGCCGGTGCCGTTGGCTCGGTGGAAGAGGTCGGGGGCGAGGACGGTCCAGCCGTCGGCGGCGAGCGAGTGCATGAGTTCCAGCAATTGCTCGGTGAATTCGCGTGATTCGTGCAACACCACGATGCCGCCGCGAGTGTGCCCCTCGGGTTCGAGGACGATCAGCGGGACCGCAGACGTGTCGTGCACAGGTGCCAACTCTCGAAAAATGCCCGACATGAAACCAGCGTAGTTGTGCTAGGTAAATTCGTGATAAATCTTTCCAGAACCCCGAAACGATGGATATTTTCCGACACGGTTCCGGGTCCAGCTAACCGCCGGACAGCTTTCCGGCCAAAATTCATCCCACCACCGGGACATGACGCGCGGTCCGCGACATAGGGTGGAGGGTGTGAGCCCGCACATTCGACCGGACCTCGATGCCATCCCCGCGTACGTCGCCGGCCGCACCAACCCAGGTGCCGTGAAACTAGCCAGCAACGAGACCACCTTCCCGCCGCTACCGTCGGTGGCGAAGGCCATCTCCGAGGCGGTGGAGCTGTCCAACCGGTACCCGGACAACAGCGCGACCGAATTACGCACCGCCATCGCGCAATTCCACGGTGTCGCGCTGGAGAACGTGGCGGCCGGCTGCGGCAGTGTGGCGCTGTGCCAGGAACTGGTGCAGATCACCTGCGGCCTGCCCACCGACGAGGTGGTGTTCGCGTGGCGCTCGTTCGAGGCGTACCCGATCGTGACGCGGGTGGCCGGGGCCAAGGCGGTATTGGTGCCGCTGAACGAGGATTACGCGCACGACCTGGACGCGCTGGCCGCCGCGGTGACGCCGAATACCCGGGTGGTGTTCGTGTGCAACCCGAACAATCCGACGGGCACCGCGCACGGCCGCGCCGCCGTCGAACGTTTCCTCGACGCCATCCCCGCGAATGTGCTGGTGGTGCTGGACGAGGCCTACTTCGAGTACCTGCGTCTGCCCGCCGAGGACCGGATCGACGGTGTCGAGCTGGGCCGGAATCGCCCGAATGTGCTGGTGCTGCGCACGTTTTCGAAGGCGTACGGCCTGGCGGGCCTGCGCGTCGGCTACGCGGTCGGCGACCCGAAGGTCATCGAGGCGCTCATGAAGGTGCACATCCCGTTCAGCGTGAACCGGGTGGCGCAGGCGGCGGCCATCGCCTCGCTGGAGGCCCGGCACGAGCTGCTGGAGCGCACGGATGCGACTGTGGCCGAACGCAATCGGATGCGAGACGCACTGGTCGAGGCCGGCTACCGGATCCCCGACAGTCACGCCAACTTCCTGTGGTTGCCGCTCGGCGAGCGCAGCGCCGAATACGGTGCGGCGAGCGAGGCGGCGGGCGTGGTGATCCGGCCCTACGGCACGGACGGTGTCCGCATCACCGCCGGCGATCCGCACGAGAACGATCGCTTCCTGGCCTTCGCCACCGATCCGGCGACGGTCGCGCGCTTCCTGGGGTAGTCGCGAATTCCGGTGCGCTGTCCGGTTTCCCACGCCCGATGCTGACTGGAACACGTTCCTGTTATCGTCGGGTGCGCCGCGGAAACCCGCAGGCACGACCGGAAACCTGCGCGAGGGGCCGCTGCCATGCCGTTTGTGACCACCGATGACGGTGCGAAGATCCACTATCTCGACACCGGCGGCGACGGCCCCGCCGTGCTGCTCATGCACGGGATCTTCATGGACGCCGACATGTGGGCGCCGCAGCAGCGATCGCTCGCGCCGGACTATCGCGTGATCGCCGTCGACTCGCGCGGGCATGGCCTGACCGAGGATCCGGGCGTGCCGTACGACTACTGGCGGCTGGCGCAGGATGCCTGGCAGGTCGCGGACCGCCTCGGCCTCGACCGCATCGTCACCGGGGGCCTGTTGCAGGGCGGCTGGACCGGACTGCGCATGGCCCTGCAGCAGCCGGACCGGGTGCGCGGCCTGATCCTGGTCGGTTCCCGCGCCGATGCCTACGACGGCTTCGAACGCCCGGTGTTCGAGCGGGTCGTCATGGACAGCTGGATTCTCGGCGACGAGCCGCTCGAACCCCTCGCCAAGCTCATCGCGGTGCAGCAGATCGGCGGCGATGTCGAACGGCATCAACAGTTCTGGGTGGACAAGTGGCTGGCCGGGGATCGCCGGCGGCCGCTGCTGGCCGGGCGTGCGCTCATCGATCGGGAGGGCATCGAGGACCGGCTCGGCGAGATCGCCGCGCCCGCGCTGCTGATGCACGGCATCGGCGATCCGGTGCAGACCCGCGAGAAGACCGAGGCGATGGCCGGGCTGATGGGCGGGCCGGCCCGGGTGGAGACGATCGACGCGTTCGCCGCCGCGCACTCGGTGACGTGGACGCATCCCGAACTCACCGATCCGCTGATCCGCGATTTCCTTGCGGGGCTGCCGAACTCGTAGCCGGCGCCCGCATTCCGCACCCTCTTGGACGCGCGCCCATCAAGATCGATACGGCGGGCACCCACTCCGGTTAGCCTGTCGGGGCAGCGATCTCGACGACAGCGGAGGGATGTGTACATGCCGTATGTGACCACCGAGGATGCCACCATTCACTACCTCGATACGGGTGGTGACGGTCCCGCCGTGATGCTGCACCACGGTTTCTTCATGGATGGCCACATGTTCGACGACATCGCGGCGCAGTTGGCCCCGGATTATCGTGTGATCGCGATGGACGCCCGCGGGCACGGGCTGACCACCGATGCCGGAAACCCGTACACCTATTGGGATCTGGCGTGGGACGCCTGGGCGGTGCTCGACGAGCTCGGCATCGATCGGGTGGTGTCGGGCGGGCTGTCGCAGGGCGGGTTCATCGCGATGCGGATGGCGCTGCAGTACCCGTCGCGGGTGACGCGGCTGGCGCTGATGTCGAGTGCGGCGACGCCGTTCACCGTCGAGCAGCGGGAGGCGTGGATCCGGAAATGGCATGCGCACGACCGGGATCGGCTGGAACTCGCCACCTGGGCCCTGCTCGATCACGAGGACCTCACGCCGCTGCTCGACCAGATCGCCCAGCCCGCCATCGTCATCTACGGCAATGGCGAGCAGTCGTTCTCGCTCACCACCGTGCAGGAGCTGGCCGACGGGCTGGGCGGCCCGGCCCGGCTGCTACGCGATTTCCTGGTAGCCCCGTCCTGATCTCGCGGCCTGCTCACGCACGACGCCGAGGGTGAGCAGACCACCGGCGGTGACCGGGATGAGCGTCTCCTCGAGGTGGATCAGCTGCTCGCTGCGCGGCACCCAGATGCGGCGCCGGGCGCAGGGGCGGTGGATGTAGACCACCTCCGATTCCCAGGCGCGCCGGAATTCGTGCACCGTCTCCACGGATTTGATGACGCCGGCGGTGGCGGTGCGGACGTGCGGGTCGGTCGCGGTGTGCCGCAGCATGCCGGCGACGGCGTCGGCTTCGCGATGCCAGTCGCGCAGTACCAGCCGGGCGCGCGGATCGCGGAACACCCAGAGCGGCAGGTTCTCCGCCTCGGCCAGTCCGGGGAACAGCCGGCGGTAGGTGTCGTTGGCCTGGTCGACGCGCCAGTTGTACAGCCAGGCCGCCGGGGACGGTTCGAAGGCGGCCAGCACGCGGCCGACGAGTCCGGCGGCGGTGACGCCGAGACCGGTGGGCGCGTCGGATTTGCCGGCGAGGGCGCGCAGGTGCACACGCTCATGGGTGTTGTCGCACAAGGCCTGTGCGAGTGCGGTGAGGGCGCGGTCGCCGATGCTGACCGGTGCGTCCTGCTCGATCTTGCGAATGGTGCCGAGGCCCAGGTGCGCTTCGATGGCGAGCTGCCGTTGGGTCCACCCCCGGCGGATGCGTAGTCGCCTCACGAACGCGGCCAGGGTGGGCAATTCGAGTGCCATCCCTTCCACTTCCTGCATTGTCGGCTCCTTTGCGCATGCTGCGGTTTAACTACCCCTTACCGGGGGTACCCTGCGCGCCGCTACCCCCTATTTTGGGCGACTTCCAGATCTTGCCTGTGCCCGAGATGCATTGACAGGATGAAAGTCCTGGTTATGACCAGCTCGTGCACTGGGGGCGCGAGGCCGCTCCGCCCTCGATCAATCGATTGCGGGACAGGGGTATTCGATAATGTGGAACGCACCGCTCGAGGTGCCGGCGTTGCGGGTGACGCTGGAAGAGCTTGCCGGGCTGGGAATTTCACTGCTCCGCGGAATCCTGGGGCCGATCGAGTACGTGCTGACGCGTGAGGGCTGGATGGCCAAGTTCGGCCGGATCGATGTGTTGCTCGAGGGCGTGGTCGAGGCGATGCCGTGCTGGAACGCCACCGCCGAGGACATCAAGATCCTCGCCGGTGCGGCGGTGCACGCGGTGTGGAATCCGCCGTCCGACGAGGAGGGCTGCTGGATGTTCGCCGAGGACCGCTGGTCGTGCTGGTTGTGGCGGCCCGCGACGCCGCCCGGCATTGCCTGCCCGGGCCGGCGGCAGGGTTATGCGCCGTCGGCGGGCCAGTCGGGGCCCGCGGTGCGGTAGATCTTCACGTAGTCGACCGGTTCGGGCATCTGTTCCGGGTGGTTGCGTTCCAGGCTGCGCGCGTGCTCGATCGCCAGCCGCATGAGCTCGTCGGGTTCGGCGCCGAGCGCGACCGAAATGGCGTGGAACTGCTCCAGATCCATCGCCTTGCGGAGTCCGAGCAGGGACGACACCGTGGCCTTCGGGATGCCGGTCGCCCGGCTCAGTCCGGCCTGGTTGATGTCGCGTCGTCCCATCAGTGCGCGGATCTCGGCCGCGACCGCCTCGGTGAGCCATCCCGTTGTCCGTGCGCCTGTGGCCATGCGTCCACTCTAGTTTCCATATGGAGACTCGCCAAGACATTACCCGCCCCAGCCGGGTTGTGAGTGTCTCCGTTTGGAGTTATCGTCTCCATATGGAGATATTGCGGTCCTGGCCCCACCAGGTAGCCACCCGCGTCCGATCCCTCATCGCCGCCTCCGGGCACACCGAGGAACGAGTCGGCAGCGACGCCGGAATCACCGACGCCACCATGAGCGGCCGGCTCGACGGACACACCCCCTTCACGCTCGGCGAGCTGGAACGCATCGCCGCCACCCTCGAGATCTCACCCGCCCGCTTCTTCGAACCCAAGGAGACGAGCCGATGACCACCGACCCGAAAGCAGTGCCACATGGCGCGTGAATACGCCCGCAACCCCCTCTGGATCTGGGATGACGCGGCATACACCGAACTCACCCCCGCCGCACAGCATCTCGACTACGTGCTGCGGCACGGCCCCGGCGTCTCGTATTGCGGGCGCGTGGACTGGCGGCCGGCGCGGCTGCTGCCACGCGCCCGCGGCTGGACCCTGGACGCGGTCGAAGCGGCCGCCGCCGAATACGCGGCCGCCGGCTTCGGCCTGTTCGACGCCGAGACCGAAGAAGCCCTGCTGTGCAAGCACATTCGCTGGGACGAACTGCTGCGCAATCCGAAAATGGCTGTCGCGCTGGTGCATGCCTACCACGCCGTGGCGTCCCGGCAGCTGCGCGCGGCCGTCCTCGCCGAGATCGAGCTGCTGCACCGGGAATTCCCCGAGTACTCGTCGTGGACGCACCCCATGTCCGCGGCCAAACTCGCACAGCTGCTGCCCGTTCCGGTCCCGATCACCGACGGGATGACCGATCGGATCGGTGATCCGGATCGGTTCGCATCCCCTGACACCCGGCACCCGATACCCGGCACCGCTCGCCGCGGGTTCGATGCCCATCGGGCGCACGCGATCTCGCGCTGCGGCCTCTGCGACGAGCACGGCTATCAGGGCACGCAGGTCTGCGACCACGATGCCGGCACCGCCGAACGGGCGCGCCGCGGGATCGCCGCGGTGCGTGCCGCCATGGTCCGGCGCCCGGGCGCGACCGGACCCGACTTCCGTACCGAGGAGCACCTTCATGTCTGAGATCAGCGGCGGACCGGTTCCGGTCGGGAGCCTGGTCGTCGAGCTGCGCGATATCCACGGCTGGCTCGTCGCCGAGCTCGACAATGTCCTCACCCGCCGGACCCGTTACGGCGCCAGGGGTTCGAGCCGGCGACGCGGCCCGGCCGCCACCCCGCTCCCCTACGACCCGACGGCCGGCGATATCGCCACCGATCTGCACGGCACGCTGCGCGCCTGGACCGTCCACGTCTGCACGCAGCGGGACGTGCCGTGGCCCGGCGAGCTGCGCGCGGACGGTTACGCCCGCTGGCTCGAACGGCATCTCGCCGACCTCGCCTGCTGTCCGGACGCGGACGAGGCCGTCGACGAGATCCGGGACGCGCACGGACGGGCGTTCCGGGCGGTCGACCGCCCACGCGCGCTCGCCTATCAGGGTCCGTGCCCGCGCTGCGGCGGCGATCTGCGCGCCGCGCGCGAGGATCTCCGGATCACCTGTCGCGGCTGCGGGACCGTGACGGTCAAGGCCGACAATGACGCTCGCATCCAGGCCGAGCTCGAGACCCGCGACTACACCGCCGGGCAGCTCGCCCATATCGTCCGGGATCGGCTCGGCCTCACCGTGAAACCGAAGACCATCCACGACATGGCCTACCGGAAGACGGATCCGATCCCGGTCCGGGGCCGGACCCGCGATCGGCAGAACCTCTACAACGCCGGTGACGTCCTGCACGACCTGAGAAAGCGGCACGGGAAAATGGGGGTGGCGCACCGAAAGAATGTCGGATAGGCTTGCGCCACAACGTGATTCATCGAATCGCAACTCAACCCGGTCCCCTTTCGCGGATCGGGTTTTTTCATGCCCGCACCCCCTCGAGGCGAAGCGCCGGGCGAAATCGCACATCCCACGACCTTCTCGCAAGGGAGGACGTATGACGCTGTACGGAATCGATATCTCCAACAACAACAGCCCGGCCCTGAATCTGAATCAGGTTGCCCAGGAAGGGTTTTCCTGGGTCGAGGCGAAGGTCTCGGAGGGCAACTACTTCCAGGACACCACCTGGCCCGGCTACCTGAGCGCCGCGCAGGCCGCCGGCCTGCCGATCATCGGCTACCACTACGCCATTTCCTCCTGCACCCCGGCGTCGCAGGTGCAGACCTTCGTCGGGAACGGCGGCGGCGCCCAGGTGATGATCGACTTCGAGGCGAATTCCGGAACCATCACGGACTACTGGAATCTCGTCGACGCCTTCAACTCGGCGGGCGTCGGCGTCGCCCTCACCTATCTGCCGAACTGGTACTGGCAGCAGATCGGCCGGCCGGACCTGTCTCAGGTCCCCGGCCTCGTCGCCTCCGACTATCCGGTCAGCGGCAGCGGCTATGCCAGTGACCTCTACGGCAGCGCCGGCGGTGACGCCGGTCCCGGCTGGGCGGCGTACGGCAATGGCGCGCCGCAGATCTGGCAGTTCACCAACAGCGCTGCCGTCGCAGGCGAATCCGTGGATGCCGACGCCTTCCGCGGCACCGCCGGGCAGCTCACCGATCTCCTGACCGGAAGGACCGATATGCAACTCTCCGACACCCTCACCGATGCCTACGGCAATCCGCTCACCGTCGCGGATGCCTTCAAGTGGATCTCCTACCACGCCGATCTGGTCGTGGACGGCCTGGGCGGCATCGGGTCCCGGCAGAACCTGCCGCCGAACCAGAAGAACACCGGCCACCCGTGCCTGGCCGGCCATGACGTCGTCACGGCACTCGCCGCGATCGGCCAGAAGCTCGGCCTCGCCGGATTCGATCCGGCACAGCCCGAGTAGGCACTCTCCCCCGAAAGAAAGAAGAGACAGCATGACCATCGATTCGATCGCCGGCCCGCAGGCCCCCGCCGACGGCGGCGCCGATCAGCCGTTCGACGATACCGTCGCGTACGGCATGGGTCCCGACGACAATGTCACGGACGCAACGGAAAACGCGGCCGTCACGCATCACACCATCACCGTCAACGGCAGCGAGATCGCCTACACGGCGACCGCGGGACATCTGGTCACCGTCGACCCGAGCAGTTCGCAGCCGAACGCGAAGATGTTCTACGTCGCGTTCACCCAGGACGGCCAGCAGACCGATCGCCCGGTCACCTTCGTCTACAACGGCGGTCCCGGTTCCTCCGCGGTGTTCACCCTGCTGGGTTCGTTCGCGCCGCGCCGGATCAAGACCAAGATGCCCGACTTCACGCCGCCCGCACCGTATTCCATGGAGGACAACCCGGACAGCCTGATCGACAAGACCGATCTGGTCTTCGTCAATCCGGTCGGCACGGGCTACTCGGCCGCCATCGCGCCGCACAAGAACCGCGAGTTCTGGGGCACCGATCAGGACGCCGAATCGGTCAAGGACTTCATCAAGCGGTACCTGACCAAGTACGGCCGCTGGAACTCGCCGAAGTTCCTGTTCGGCGAATCGTATGGCACCGCACGCAGTTGCGTGCTCGCCTACGCGCTGCACGAGGACGGCATCGACCTGAACGGCATCACGCTGCAGTCGTCGATCCTGGACTACCGGACCTCCGGCAATGCGGCCGGGCTGCTGCCGACCGCGGCCGCCGACGCCTGGTACCACAACCGGCTCGGGATCACCCCGCCGCCGGCCGATCTGCCCTCGTTCGCGAAGGAGGTCGAGCAGTTCGCGGACGGCGACTACGGGGTCGCGCTGAAGGCGTTCCCGGAGGCCGATCCGGCGGTGGTCGACGAGCTCGCCGCCTACACCGGCATCGACAAGGCCGTGCTGCGGTCCTGGAGTCTCGCCATCGGGCAGCCGTTCCTGACGACGCTGCTGGTCGAGCAGGGCCTGGCGCTCGGCGCCTACGACGGCCGCGTGACCGCCATCGACACCGGCATCTCGGCGACCGTCAGCTCCAACTCCGGCGGCAACGATCCGACGATGGCCGCGGTCTCCGGCGTCTACACCACCATGTGGAACTGGTACCTCAACGAACAGCTGAAGTACACCTCGACCTCGGCGTTCACCGACCTGAACAACCAGGCCTTCCTCAACTGGGACTTCACCCACACCGACCCGACCGGCACCAAGCAGGGCCCCGCCTCCCTGTACACCGCCGGCGACCTGGCCGCCGTCATGGCGGCCAATGTGGACCTGAAGGTGTTGTCCGCCAACGGCTACTTCGACTACGTCACCCCGTTCCACCAGACGGTCCTGGACCTCCAGGCCATGCCCCTGGTGGATCCGACCGTCCGCCAGAATATTTCGATCCGCTTCTACCCCTCGGGTCACATGATCTACCTGGACGGTGACTCCCGGACCGCCCTGAAGCACGACCTCGCGGAAATGTACGACGCCGCCACCACCGCCCGATAGGGGCACGCCCCCGAATACGAATGCGCCACGCCGGGAACACTTCCCGGCGTGGCGCATTTTCCGTGCTCTCGGCGAGAGCTACGGGTTCATCGTGAGGATCCAGGAACCGGCGCAGCCGCGGTCGGTGGAGTCCGAGGCGTCGTAGACCCAGGCATCGGACACGTCCGGCTTGGTCTGCACATCCCAGTTGCCGCTGGGCGAGGTGATCGCGTTGTTGGATTCGTCGGACAGCACGGTGGCGTCCTCGTCCGGCGCGTAGTCCCAGTACCCGGATTCGGTGGGGTAGTTGAGCGTCAGATGGACGTTCTTGCCGGTGTGGTTCTGGACCACCAGGCACGAGCCCGGATGGTCGGTATTGCCGGACGAATCGCCCGCGTGGGCGGTGCCCGCCACGGCGACAGTGAGCATGAGGGCAGCGGCGGGCGCCGCGGCGATCGAAATGATCCTCATCGTTTGAGAAATCCTCCCCGGATAACTTCTGCGGCAGAGTAATTCACCGCGAAGCCACCATACGGGGCAGGTCGGACATACCGGACGCAGTGGTGCCCGAGATCCTTACGGGGCCGGATCAGTGCCGGCCGGAAACCGGCACTGATCAGCACATAAAAGCGGAAGCGGAGGGATTTGAACCCCCGGTTGCTCTCGCAACGCTCGCTTTCAAGGCGAGTGCATTCGGCCGCTCTGCCACGCTTCCAGGCGCTTGATGGTAACCGATCGGGGTGGGTGCTCGCTTCGGAGATGCCGGGTGCGGGCGGGGGTGGTCAGTCCTGGGCGGGGGGTGGCGGGACCGCGGCTCGGTGGTCGGCGGCCTGGTCCACCAGATCCAGGGCGGTGGCCACGGCGGCCAGTTGCTGGGGGGTGAGGAGGTCCACGAAGAAGCGGCGGACGGCGGCCACGTGGCCGGGGGCGGCGGCGCGGAGGCGGCGCATGCCCTCGTCGGTGAGCTGGGCGAGGACGCCGCGGCCGTCATCCTCGGCGGCCATGCGGCGGACCATGCGCTGGGCTTCCATGCGGCGGATCTGGTGGGTGAGGCGGCTGCGGGAGGAGAGGACGCCGTCGGCGAGGTCGCTCATGCGGAGGGCCCGGCCGGGGGCCTCGGAGAGTTTCACCAGGATGCGGTAGTCGGCGAAGGAGAGATCGCTGTCGCGCTGGAGTTGCCGATTGAGGTCGGCCATGAGCCGCTGGCTGCCGTTCATGTACGCGCGCCAGGCTCGTTGCTGCTCAGGAGTGAGCCACCTCGGTTCGGCCGCCACGCGCCCCCCGGATTCGACAGCCACGGGCTCGATTCTATCCACAGTGACGTTGGAGTACCCGGTGCAGCTGTACATATGCGTCAGCGATATGACTCGAATGCGTCAGCAATACAGACATATTGGTCAACGATGCGAGGAGAGCATGGTGCGGGACAGATCATGCAACGCCATACAGCCCGAAAGACCCATGGCCGCATCGAAATCCGCGAGCAGGGCGCGCAGGGCGTGCCGGGCGCCGTCCGCACCCGCCAGACCGAGGCCGTAGGCCCAGGGCCGGCCGTACAGCACCGCCTTGGCGCCCAGCGCGAGCGCGATCATGACATCCGACCCGGCGCGAATACCGGAGTCGAACAACACCTCCGCGCGATCACCGACGGTGGCGACGATTGTCGGCAGCGCGTCCAGGGCCGCGACCGCGCCGTCCACCTGCCGGCCGCCGTGATTACTGACGATGACCGCGTCCGCGCCCGCGTCCACCACCTGCCGGGCGTCATCGGGATGCAGCACGCCCTTCACCGCGATCGGCAGTTCGGTCCAGTCCCGCAGGCGGGCGATATCGGCCGGGCGCAGACCGTGATTCCCGAACAATCCGATCCAGGTGAGAACGGCGGCCTGCATGGCCTCCGGGCTCTCCTCCGGATCGGCGGCCAGCTTGGCGCGGAACACCGGATCGGACAGATAGTTGGCAATTCCCTTGCCCTGCAGGAACGGCAGATGTCCCAGGGCCAGATCGCGGGGCCGCCAGCCCATGGCCGGCGTATCGACGGTGACCACAATGGCGCTCGCACCGGACTTTTCGGCACGCTCGACGAAGGAACGCGCCAATTCCTTGTCATTGGGCCAATACAACTGATGCCACCAGGCGCCGGCGCGCGCACCCACCTCCTCGATGGTGGTGGAGGCGGCGGTGGACAGCACCATGCCGATGCCGAGTTCGCGGGTCACCTCGGCGATGACGGCCTCACCGTGCTCGTGCAGCAGGCCGAGGACCCCGATCGGGGCGGTGAGAATCGGTGCGGCGAGCCGGGTTCCGAGGATTTCGATGGACAGATCGCGGGCGCCGGGGGCGCTCGAACCGCGCAGCATGCGCGGGAGCAGCCGGTATTTGTCGAAGGCGGTGAGATTGGCGTGCGCGGTGCGTTCGGCGGAGGCGCTGCCGGCCACGTAGGCGAAGGCCGCCGGGTCGAGGACTTCCCGAGCCCGCTCTTCCAGGCCCGCCGCGGTCATGGGTAGCGAGGGGACGATGCCCGCGAGGCCGGAGAGGTAGATCTCGTTCTGGAAATCGACGAAACTGCTCATGCCCGGAACGCTAGTACCTGCGTGCCGTGCCGCGCGGGTATTAGCGGCGGCGAATACGGACCAGTGCCTGCGGGGCTTCCTCGGCGACGAAACCGGAAATCGCCATTGCGGCGAAAAGGGCAAAAGCAGCGATCAGAAACACGGTGGCGATCATGGAACTCTCCTTAACGGATGTCGTGATTACACAGTGACCGCTGAACCTGAGTCCCAGCTGTGATCCCGCCGTGGAGCCTCTGACATTCGATACGGGTGAAAGCCCGTAACCAAGACGGGTGGTCGACGAGCCGGCATCATTCGGCACGGGTGAAAGCCCGTAACCAAGACGGGTGGTGGACGAACCGGCATCATTCGGGTTCACGGGTGCGGGCGATCGCGCACCGTACGCTCGAAGCCATGTATGCAGTGACGCTCGATGGTTTCGGTGGGCCTGAGGTCATGAAGTGGGCAGAGGTCGAGGATCTGCCCGCACCCGGCCCGGGTGAGGTGGCGATCGACGTGGTGGCCGCGGGGGTGAACCGCGCGGATCTGCTGCAACGGCAGGGCCTGTATCCGCCGCCGCCCGGCGCGAGCGAGACCCTCGGCCTGGAGGTCTCCGGTGTGGTCGCGGAAGTCGGTGCGGGCGTACGGGATTGGCGGCCGGGCGATGTGGTGTGCGCGCTGCTGTCCGGCGGCGGCTACGCGGAACGGGTGAACGCTCCCGCGTCCCAGATATTGCCGGTCCCGGAAGGCCTGGACGTGTCCGCGGCGGCCGCGCTGCCCGAGGTCGCGGCCACGGTCTGGTCGAACCTGGTGATGCGGGCGGGGATGCACGGCGGGCAGCTGCTGCTCATCCACGGCGGCGGCAGCGGGATCGGCACGCACGCCATCCAGGTGGCGCGGGCGCTGGGCGCGCGGGTCGCCGTCACCGCCGGATCGCAGTTCAAACTGGATCGCTGCCGGGAATTGGGCGCGACCACGTTGATCAATTACCGGGAGCAGGATTTCGTCACCGTACTGCGGTCCGAATATCCCGGCGCGGACATCATTCTCGATGTGATGGGCGCGTCGTATTTGGAACGCAATGTGGAGGCGCTCGCCGAAGACGGGCATCTGGTGATCATCGGTATGCAGGGCGGCGTCAAAGCCGAAGTGAATCTCGGTGTGCTGGTTGGCAAACGGGGTTCCATTCACGCCACGAATCTGCGCCGCCGCCCCGAACACGGGCACGGCTCCAAGGCGGAGATCATCAGCGAACTCCGGCGTCACCTGTGGCCGTTGATCTCCGACGGCACGGTGGTACCGGTGGTCTCCGCGGAGCTTCCGGTCACCGATGTCGCAGCGGCGCACCGCCTGCTCGATTCGGACGAATCCGTCGGCAAGGTGGTTTTGGCTGTTCGCGAGTCCTAGGTGTCGAGAGCGGCGAGGGCGCGACCCAGTTGTTCGATCTCGAATCTGGTTGTGTACGGGGCCAATCCGATGGTGACGGCCCCACCCTCGTCGTTCACGCCGAGCGCGTCCAGCAGGCGGCTGCCACCGTGCGAACCGCTGAGGGTGCCGATGCGGGCGTCCGCCAGTTTGGCCGAGACCTTTTCGGCCTGCATGCCCGAAATGGTGAAGCTCACCGTCGGAATGCGGGTCGACGCGCGGCCGATGACCGTCAGATTCGGGATGGTGTCGAGCACCGCCATCAGGTGTTCGAAGAGCTGATCGTGATAGTCCTGTAGCGAGGTGATGGAGACCTCGAGCCGTTCCCGGCGAGTGCCCTTGGCGCGCTCGTCGAGTGCGGCGAGGTAGTCGATGGAAGTCGTGAGCCCGGCCAGCAGCGCGTACTGGTGCCCGCCGACCTCGAGCCGTTCCGCGCCCTTCGCATAGGGATTCAGCGACATGGACGGAATGCGGTCCAGGAACGCGGGATCCCGGAAGACCAGCGCGCCGATCTGCGGCCCGCCCCAGGCGGGTGCGCTGAGCGCGATCACGTCGGCATTGAGTTCGTCGATATCGATGAGCGCGTAGGGCGCGGCCCCGAAGCAGTCCGCGACCAGTAAACCGCCGACCTCGTGCACGCGGTCGGCGGCGACGCGCACGGCGGGTGCGGAGCCGACGATCGGGGAGGCGGCGGTGAGTGCGACCAAGCGGGCGGTCGGTCCGATGAGTTCCTCGAACTGCCAGGCCGGCATCTCGCAGGTCTCGATCTCCACTTCCGCCCAGCGCACATGGGCGCCATAGCGATTCGCGATGCGCAACCACGGCGCGACGTTCGCCTCGTCATCCAGACGCGACAGCACGATCCCGGTGCCCAGTCCGAGCCGGGAACTCAGCGACTCGGCCAGCCAGGCCAGCAGTATCGCCCGATCGGGTCCCAGCACCACGCCCGCCGGGTCCCCGCCCACCAGGTCCGCGACCGCCTCGCGGGCGGCCTCCAGGATGGCCGCGCTGCGTTTCGCGGCGCCGTGCCGGTTGGTGTGCGAGAAGGCGGAGGTCCGGAAACCCGTTGATACGGCCCGTGATACCGAGTCCGGGACCAGCATCCCCGCCTGCGGATCGAGGTGGATCCAGCCGTCGCCCAGGGACGGTATGAGGCCCCGCACCCGTGCGACGTCGTAAGTCATGGTGGCCACTCTAAAGGGCGATGGCACGCGAAGGTAACGGTAGGCAGTGTTTGATTGCCTCCGCTTCGCTCCGGCGCGGTTCGCGGCGCTGAGAGTCTCGTTCTTCCCTCCCTCCGCTCCTCCGCTTCGCTCCCCCGCTCCACTCAGTCCAGAACGAGACGCGCCGCGAACCCCCATCGTGATGACTCTTCGGATAGTTACAAATCGGGTGGCGCTTAGCAGGTTCGGCCTGGATTCGGCAGGATGGGTATATGACGCAATCGGAGGGGCTTCCCGAAAACATTGTTGTAGTCGGGCCCGAGGGCAAGCTTTTCATCCCCGCGGCGGCGCAGATCGGCGGCGAACCGATCGAGATCACCGGACAGGTTGTCGGTGAAGTGCATTCGGATGATCTGGGCGACAAGGACGAATCGCTCGCGGACATGGTCGAGCAGCCGGCGAAGGTCATGCGCATCGGCACCATGATCAAACAGCTGCTCGAGGAGGTTCGCCACGCACCGCTGGACGATGCCTCCCGCACCCGCTTGCGTGAGATCCACCGCACGTCCATCCGGGAACTGGAGACCGGTCTCGCCCCCGAACTCCGCGAGGAACTCGAACGCCTCGCGCTCCCCTTCACCGAGGACACCATTCCGTCCGACGCGGAACTCCGCATCGCGCAGGCGCAGCTCGTCGGCTGGCTCGAGGGCCTCTTCCACGGCATCCAGACCGCCCTCTTCGCTCAGCAGATGGCCGCCCGCGCCCAGCTGGAACAAATGCGCCAGGCCCTCCCGCCCGGCGCCTCGCACGCCGACCCGCGCGGCGGCCAGGGCTCTTCCGGCGGTAGTGGCCAGTATCTCTAGACATAGATGACGGGGTCGGCGGCAGGTTCGCGACGCAAACTCCTGGCCATTCGCTAAGGTCGGGTGCTGTGCCTGCTGCTGCTCCCCCCGACTCGGCCACGGCCGAAGTGACCCCGGACAATGCTCGGGTGCCGATCGTGTCGGATTCGCAAACTCTCCGCCGCGCATACAAGGACTTCCGCGACGGCTTCTCCCAGCGTGAGCTGTGGCTGTCGCTGGGCTGGCAGGACATCAAGCAGCGCTACCGCCGCTCGGTGCTGGGTCCCTTCTGGATCACCATCTCCACCGCGGTGCAGGCGGCGGCCATGGGCCTGCTGTATGCCACGCTGTTCCATCAGCCGCTGCACGACTACCTGCCGTATGTGACGGTCGGCCTGATCACCTGGAATGTGATCAATGCCAGCATTCTCGAGGGCTCCGATGTCTTCATCGCCAACGAGGGCCTGATCAAACAATTGCCATCGGCATTGAGCGTGCACGTCTATCGGCTGGTGTGGCGGCAGTTCCTCTTCTTCGCGCACAACGTGGTGATCTATGTCGTCATGCTGGTGGGCTTCGGCGTGTGGCGGGATCTGCACTGGAACGCACTACTGGCGATACCCGGCATCCTGCTGCTGTTCCTGAACGCCATGTGGGTGACCATCGCGTTCGGCATCTTCAGCACCCGCTACCGCGATATCGCGCCGATCCTGGGCAGCATGACGCTGATGCTGTTCGTGCTGACGCCGGTCATGTGGAAGACCACCTCGCTGCACGAACAAGGCGGCGCGGTGAGCGATCGCGCGAAGCTGGTCGAGCTGATTCCGACCTACCATTACCTGGAGATCGTGCGTGCGCCACTGCTGGGCCAGCCGCTGGAGTTGCGCTCCTGGCTCATCGTGCTGGCGATCACCGTCGTCGGCTGGGCGGTCGCGATCCTGGCGATGAAGCAGTTCCGTTCCCGCGTTCCCTACTGGGTGTGAAGGCTCAATGACCGACCATGTGAGTATCGAGACCCAGAACGCGTGGGTGGAGTTCCCGATCTTCGACGCCAAGTCCCGTTCGCTGAAGAAGGCGTTCATGGGCAAGGCGGGCGGCGCCATCGGGCGCAACTCGTCCGATGTGGTGGTCGTGGAGGCCATGCGGGATATCAATCTGTCGCTGAAGGAAGGCGACCGGATCGGCCTGGTCGGCCACAATGGTGCGGGCAAATCGACACTGCTGCGCATGCTCGCGGGCATCTACGAACCCACCCGCGGCAGCGCCCGGATCCGCGGGCGGGTGGCGCCGGTCTTCGATCTCGGCGTCGGCATGGACCCGGAGATCTCCGGCTACGACAACATCATCATTCGCGGCCTGTTCCTCGGGCAGACGCGTAAGCAGATGCTCGCCAAGGTCGACGAGATCGCCGAATTCACCGAACTGGGCGACTATCTCGAAATGCCGCTGCGCACCTACTCGACCGGTATGCGGGTGCGGCTCGCCATGGGCGTGGTGACCTCCATCGATCCGGAGATCCTGCTGCTGGACGAGGGCATCGGCGCGGTGGACGCGGAATTCATGAAGAAGGCGCGCATCCGGTTGCAGGAATTGGTCTCGCGCTCCGGCATTCTCGTATTCGCCAGCCATTCCAACGAGTTCCTGGCGCAGCTGTGCGATTCGGCGCTGTGGATCGACCATGGAAACATTCGTATGCACGGCGGCATCGAGGAAGTGGTGCGCGCCTACGAAGGCCCGGAGGCGGGCGATCACGTGGCGCAGGTGCTGCGGGATCTGGAACGTGAAAAAGAACCGGAACGGAATCCCGCATGACCCAGCAGGCCGGCCCCCTCTACAGCGATGATGCCCGCATCGTCGCGATCGTCGTCACTCATAAACGCCGGGACCAGCTGGCCGAATCCTTGAAGGTGCTGGGCAGCCAGACCCGGCCGCTGGACCATCTGATCGTGGTGGACAACGGCAATGAGCCGGAGGTCGGGGAGCTGGTCAAGCAGCAGCCGATCGAAACCACCTATCTCGGTTCGGAACACAATCTCGGTGGCGCGGGCGGTTTCGCGCTCGGCATGCTGCACGCGCTCACCATGGGCGCGGACTGGGTGTGGCTGGCCGACGACGACGGCCGGCCCGAGGGGCCCGAAGTGCTTGCCACGCTGTTCGATTGCGCGCAGCGGCATCGGCTGGTCGAGGTATCGCCGGTGGTGGCGGATATCGACGATCCGGACCGGCTGGCCTTCCCGCTGCGACGCGGCGTCGTGTGGCGGCGGCTGCGGTCCGAGCTCGGCGACGAGGACTTCCTGCCCGGCATCGCCTCGCTGTTCAATGGCGCGCTGATTTCCGCCGAAGCCGTGGACAAGATCGGCGTGCCGGATTTGCGGCTGTTCGTGCGCGGCGACGAGGTGGAAGTGCATCGGCGCCTGGTGCGTTCGGGCCTGCCCTTCGGTACCTGTTTGCAGACCGCTTACTTGCACCCCAACGGCTCGGCGGAGTTCAAGCCGATCCTGGGTGGCCGCATGCACACCCAGTACCCGGACGACCCGGTGAAGCGGTACTTCACGTATCGCAACCGCGGCTACCTCATGGCGCAGCCCGGTATGCGAAAGCTGTTGCCGCAGGAGGTCGCCCGCTTCGGCTGGTTCTTCCTGGTGCAGCAGAAGGACCCCGCCGGCCTCATGGAGTGGTTACGGCTACAGCGGCTCGGCCGGCGCGAGCAGTTCCACAAACCGCAGAGTTGAGACAACTCTCGTAGCTCGCGGCTCCACCACCCTGCGCCGTGGGTAAACCCCTGAAACCCCGGATTGTCGGGGTTGGAAAATAGATTGCGTTGAATCGGCCCGCCTGACAAGGTTGTGCCGTCTTGTTCGGATCGAAGGAGAGAAGGAGGTGGAGACCGTGATTACGACAGAACGGATTGTCGTGCCCGCGCGAACATTCGCGCCGCGCGTATCCCCCTCGAACCTCCCGCGCTGAGTCCACGAACGGGCTCGGCCCGACAAAGGACTCTCCGATCATGTCTCTGGTCGACTTCGACCTGCTCGCACCCTACGGCTGGACCCCGGCGCTGGCCGCCGATTATCTTCCGCTGCTCGGTGATTCGCTGATTCCGGCCCGCCTGATCCGCATGGATCGCAGCGAATGCGATGTCGCCGCACCCCTGCCCACCGCCGATTACGCCAGCCGCCTGCAGGCCGCCGTGATCCGGGCGCGCTGCCGCAGCGCCGCCTCGACAGCTTCCGCAAGCTGACTCGCGAGAACGAGTGGATGGCCGCCCGCACCGATTCGCGCCTGCGCGCGGAGCGCAAGAAGGTGTGGAAGGACATCAACAAGAATCAGCGCCGCATGTACCAGGAACGCGGTAAGCGCTAGCCGTCGTCACGGCAGGTGAGATCGCTTGCGGGCAGGGTGCCGTCGCGGAAGTAGGTGTTCACGGCGGCATCCACGCAGCTGTTCGGCCAGCGGTCGAAGATCGAGTGGATGGCGACATTGTCGAGGGTGACCAGCCGGGAGGCGGTCAGCGCCCGGTGCATGCCCTCCGCATTGGCGTAGGTGGTGCGGGTGTCGCCGGTGGACTGGATGATCAGCGCGGGCACCGAATTGTGCACCACCGTCGGCGATTCGGCGGGCGGCGCCCAGAACGCGCACGGGGTGATGTTGTTCGCGAAGGCCCCGAACACCGGCTCGGTCGGGCGGGACGCCTCGATATTGGCCCGGTACCAGGCCGGGTCGCGGGGTACGCCGACATCGCCGCACATGATGGCCATCTGCTCGGATTTGTCGCGCGGCTGGGAGCGCACGAGCACATCGAGGGCGCTCTGCAGATTCGGATCGGGCTCGACAGCCCGGCCGTCGGCGGCGTCGGTCAGGGTGCGGACGAGGGCGGCGACGGTGTCGAACCGGCGCTGATCGTCGAGCCGCATGAACAGCAGCATGGGCAGCAGATGGTCGTCGACGGTGTTGTCGCCGACGCGGATCGGCTGTGCGGCCGCCCGGTGGATGAGGTTCACGACGGCGCCGCGCACCTGTTCGCGGGTGCTGCCGAAGTGGTATTCGCTGTCCCGCAACGCCGTCCAGTCGGCCCATGTGTCGAGTGCCGCCTCATTGGCCGCGCCCATGTCCTGCACCATGCCGACCGCGCCGTACCGGATGGGGTCGACCGCACTGTCCAGCACGATGCGATCGCTGCGTTCCGGGAACATCTGGGTGAAGACGGCGCCCAGGTAGGTGCCGTAGGAGGTGCCCATGTAGCTGATGCGTTGTTCGCCCAGCGCGCCGCGGATGACATCCATATCGCGGGCGGTATTACGAGTCGTGAAGTACGGCAGGCGATCTCCTTCGGCCGCGGCGCAGCGCCGGGCGAGATCGGATTGGGTGGCCACGGATTCGGCGTACTTCGCGGCGTCGATGCCGGCGGATTGCAGTCCGAAACCGGTGGGCCACTGGCAGTTCACCGCCGCGGAGCGGCCGACGCCGCGCGGGTCCATGCCGATCAGGTCGTAGCGGGCGCGCACATCGGGTGTCATGGCCTTGCCGACGCCGATCATGTAGTCCAGCCCGGAGCCGCCGGGTCCGCCCGGATTGGACAGGATGACCCCGTGCCGCAGCTTCGGATCGGTGGCCGGAATGCGCGAGATGGCGACGGTGATGGTCTGCCCCTGCGGCTTCCCGTAGTCGAGCGGCACGGTCACGTCGGTGCACTGTGCGCCCGCCTGGTCCAGGTCCGGCTCGTGGCAGGGCTGCCAGGTGAGGGTCTGGCCGTAGTACCGGTCGAGAGCCTCGGACGGCGCACTCGACCTCGTCTCGGTCGCGTGGAGGGCGAAGGCCGCACCCACGGCGACGGCGGCCGTGGCGGCCAGTCCGGCGAGCACCGTGTTCCGTTTGTTCATGGTCGGCAACGCTAGGGATCGGCGCAGGTGGCGCCCATGACGCGAGCACCCGAGTCGAGGTAGGGGCAACCCTACCTATGCAACTGGTTGCATAGAGGACTTTTCTCGCCTAATGTCCGAATCGGAGGGCTTTTCGCCCCGTCCGTCCGCAACCTCGCGGATGATCGGAACCGGGGCGGAAGCAGGAGAACAGGAGCTGACATGACGGAAGCACTGAAGCCGCTGGCGGGCCGGACCATGATCATGTCGGGCGGTAGCCGCGGCATCGGCCTGGAGATCGCCAAGCGGGCGGCGGCCGACGGGGCGAACATCACCCTCATCGCCAAGACCGATACGCCGCATCCCAAACTGCCGGGCACCATCCACACGGCGGCGGCGGAATTGGAGGAGGCCGGCGGCACGGTGCTGAAGTACCTCGGCGATGTGCGCGACGACGAGGCGGTGACCGATGCCGTACAGCAGACGATTCAGCGTTTCGGCGGCATCGACCTGGTGGTGAACAATGCCTCCGCCATCGACCTGTCGCCCACCGAGCTGCTGCCGATGAAGAAGTACGACCTCATGCAGGACATCAACTGCCGCGGCAGTTTCCTGCTGTCCAAGCTGAGCATCCCGGCCCTCAAGGAGTCCGCGCAGGCCGGCCGCAATCCGCACATCCTGACCCTGTCCCCGCCGCTGAAC
Organism: Nocardia sp. NPDC020380; assembly: GCF_044386975.1. NCBI lineage: Bacteria > Bacillati > Actinomycetota > Actinomycetes > Mycobacteriales > Nocardiaceae > Nocardia > Nocardia sp. NPDC020380. The sequence continues at coordinate 535,371 of NZ_JBIRVQ010000005.1, forward strand.
CTGGACCCCAAGTGGGCGGGTCAGGCGCTGGGCTACACCATCGCCAAGTACGGAATGTCGCTCACCACTCTGGGTTTGGCCGAGGAGCTGCGCAAGTACGGCATCGGCGTGAACTCGCTGTGGCCGCGCACCACCATCGCCACCGCGGCGGTGCGCAATCTGCTCGGCGGCGACGACATGATCTCCACCTCCCGCACCCCCGACATCTACGCCGACGCGGCCTACCTGGTCCTCACCTCACCGGCCAAGGACACCACCGGCAATTTCTTCCTCGACGACGATGTCCTTGCCGCACACGGCATCACGGATCTGGAGAAGTACCGCGTGATCCCGGGCGACGGCCCGCTGACCACCGACCTCTTCCTCTGACCGCGCGGGCCCACGGTCCATCTGGAAGGAACGTACTAACGTAGGACCGTGGCGCCTCCACGCAAGCACGACACCGACGTCATCCTGGACGCGGCCCGCACCCTGGTACTCCGGGACGGGCCGCGTGCCGCGAGCGTCGCCGCCATCGCCGAGGCGAGCGGCGCGCCGGTCGGCACGCTGTACCACCGCTTCGGCAATCGCAACGGCGTGCTCACCGCCGCCTGGATCCGCGCCCTGGAACGCTTCCAGGCCCATGCGATGGCCGGGGCGGAGTCCGACGATCCACTGGAGGCGGCGCTCGGAATGTGCTGCGCCGCAATCACATTCGGGCGCGCCTCCCTGGATGACGCCAAGCTGCTGCTGAACCTGCGTCCGAGCGATCTGCTGGACGGCGAGCCGGACGACGCCTTCCAGGAACGGCTGGCGGGCATGAACGCACCGCTGCTCGAGCAGTTGCGGCGCGTCACCCGCGGCATCTACGGCACCGCGGGCCCCCGCGAGATCGACACCGTCACCCGCGCCGTCGTCGACCTGCCGTATGCCGCGCTGCGCCGCCACGCGCACGGCCCGGAACTGCCCGAATGGCTGGAACGCGATCTCACCACCGCGGCCCGGTTGCTGCTCACCGCCGAACTGGCCTGACACACAACGCGATACCGCACGATCCCGGCACGCTGCGACGCGATTCCGGAAGCGCGGCCGGGTCCCCGGCATTACGTTCGGAATATGACTATTGCTCTTGTCACCGGCGCGAATCAGGGTCTCGGGCGGGCGATCGCCGCGCAACTGGCCGAGCGCCTGGGCCCGGATTCGACCGTCTACGTCAGCGGCCGGAATGCCGATCGAGTACGCGAGGCCGCCGCCGCGATTCCGGGCGCGGTCCCGCTGGTGCTGGATGTCGGATCGGGCGAGAGCGTGGCGGCGGCCGCGGCGCAGGTGCGGGAGCGGCACGGCGGGATCGACCTCGTGGTGTCGAATGCGGCGGCGCGGCGGTCCGCCGACCGCAGTGATGCCGACACCGTCCGCGAGTTCGTGAACACCAATAATCTCGGGGCCACCCGGATGATCCGCGCGTTCGGGCCACTGCTCCGGTCCGGTGGCCGATTCGTCATCGTGGCGAGCGCTTTCGGCAGCCTGCGGTACCTGGATCCGAGCCTGCACGACCACTTCGACACCGGGACCATGACACTCGCCGATGTGGACCGGGAAATGCTGGCGTACGCCGAGCTGGTGGAGGCGGGCAAGGACAAGACCGCCGGCTGGCCGGACTCCATCAACTACCCGTCCAAGATCGGGCAGGTCGCGGCCGCACGGGTTTTCGCCCGCACCGATGCCGCGGCGCGGAATCTGTTCATCGGCGCGGTATGCCCGGGACTGGTCGATACCGAGGCGTCCCGTCCCTGGTTCACCGATATGGCGCAAGCCCAGTCGCCCGGCGAGGCCGCGGTCGACATCGTGAAAATCCTTGTCGACCCGGTGAATCCGGCCTTCATCGGGCAGTTGGTGCAGCACGGCGTCGTCATCGGCTGGGAAGCCGATTCCGACGCCGGGCCGGTACAAGCGAAACGCCGCTGATCTCCCGGCGTCCGGTGGTCAGCGGATGCCGTAGAGGCGTTCCCAGTTCTCGCGGCTGGTGAGCTCCGGAACCGCGGCGCGCCAGCGGTTCTGCAGGTCCGGCAGTTCCTTGCGGAGCTGCCGCAGCACGCGGATGGCGCGCAGCAGCAGACGGCGGGCGGTTTCCTTGTCCCGCTTGCGGATCCGGACGCCGGACTGCGACGCGTCCGTCACCACGACCTGCTCGAACAGGCCGACGTGCCACCAGTGCGCGTCCTCGCGGGTGACGCCGACGACGCCCGGGATGGTGCGGCCGGTCCACTGCTTGAACGCGCGCTTGAACAGCACCGGCAGCGGGCGGCTGGGTTCACCGCCGGCCCGGCGCAAACCGAAGTGCGCGTTGGGGATCGGTGAGGTGGCGGCCGGATGCTTGATGGTCTCCGGGTAGTCGCCGCGCGAGCCGCGGGCCTTGGCCAGCGCCTCGATACCGCCGTCGCGCAGGATCTCCGGGCCCTTCAGGTAGTCCTCGATGCCCTGCAGGGTGGTGTGCGCGAGGCCGTACTGCATGCCGACCAGGTACTCGCCGATCTCCCGGAGCAGCTGGCGGGTAATGGCTTTCGGATCCAGGTCGTGGTGCAGGGAGGAGACGATGAGCGAGTTGCGCGAGGAGAAGTAGCGCGCCCAGTCGTCGAAGTCCTTCCAGTAGAAGTCGGCGTGCCAGACCGCGGCATTGGGCAGCGTGACGGTGACGAAGCCGTGCTTGCGCGCCCGCAGGCCGTATTCCACGTCGTCCCACTGGAAGAAGACCGGCACCGGCAGCCCGATCTGCTTGACCACCTCGGCGGGGATCAGGCAGGTCCACCAGGCCTGGTAGCCGGCGTCCACGCGGCGCTCCTGATGCTTCTTGAGCATGCTGGTGTTGCGCAGCGCCTTGGCGACCTTCTGGCCGTGCTTGAGCTTGGCCAGATCGGTTTCCTCCGCACCGACGTTCAGGTAGTCGGGGTTGAACAGGAACAGCATCTGCGCGCCCACCAGGGTGGGTTCCACGGTCAGATTGGCGAAGGCGTTGAGCCGCAGGACGGTTTCCGGCTCGCACAGGATGTCGTCGTCCATGAGGATGACGTCGGCGTGCTCGTTGGCCGCGGAGACCTCGTACAGGCCGCGCGTGAAACCGCCCGCGCCACCGAGATTCGGCTGCCGGATGTAGCGCAGCTTGTCGCCCAGCTTCGGCTGCGTCTCGGTGAACAGGGGCCGGTCCTGCACCAGGTCGGTGCCCTGGTCGACGACGTAGACGGCGTCGATGGCGTTCAGCACGGTGGTGTCGGAGGCCAGTGCCGCAACGGTATTCGCGCAGTCCTGGGCCCGGTTGAAGGTGCAGATGGCGATGGCGACCGGGCGCACGTGATCGGGCGCGGGCGCGGTCCATTCCAGGTCGGTGATGACGGCTTCGCCACCGAGCGCGTCGATTTCGAGCCAGATGGCGCCGCCGTCGATGTACATGTCGAGCGGCGCGTGCAGCGTGACGCGGCCCGCCTCGCGCACCACCGCCGTGTCGACGACCCGGCGATGCCCTGCGATATCGGAGGCGGCCAAACGGATCCGGGTCTTGCCGGTGACCTCGAGGGTCATGCCGACCTCGACCGCGGTGACGCGGGTCCAGCGCTGCCAGTAGGCGGCCGCGAAGCGGCCGAAGTAGGTGTTGGTGGAGACGCTCGCGCCCTTCTCCAGGCGTAGCGCGAACCGCTCGCGGGTCACCTTGCCCTTGACGACGGCATACAGGTCGTCATTGATCTGCGGTGCGGGCCCGCTGAAGACGCCGCGCGCCAGCACCAGCCGCTCGGGTGCGGCGTGGTCGGCGCGCAGTGCCGCCGGAGCGGCCTGCGGATCATTGATCTCGGTCACGGCCTGCCCAGCCGACGCATCCATGAATCCCTCGACATCCCTCGAATTTTGACAGCTGTGTTATTTTGCCCTCCGCTTCGCTCCGGGCGGTTCGCGGCCCCCGAAGTCTCGGTTCTTCCCTCCCTCCGCTCCTCCGCTTCGCTCCCCCGCTCCACTCAGTCCAGAACCGAGCCGGGCCGCGAACTTTCGGGCTTTGTTTTGAAGACAAATTTTCCGTAGGCCCAGAATCGGAATCCCATGGCGACGGCCTGGCCGATGAGGGTGCCGGAAACGTTGTCCGCCAACGGACTGTCGAGTCCGAGGACATATCGGGAGAAGCCGAGGCATCCCAATTGCAGTCCGATGGCGAGCACATTGAGCACCGCATAGGTGAGGATGTGCCGGATCCCCGTATCGCCCGCATGGTCCGAGTAGGTCCACCACTTGTTGCCGAAATAGGTGACCACGGTGGCCACCGCAATCGAGATGATCTTGGCGATGAGTGGCTGATGGAAGAGCGGGCCCTCGCCGCCGGCGAAAACCAGCAGGTTGTAGACCCCGGCGTCGACCACGAACCCGATCGCACCGACCACCAGGAACGCGCCGCCGCGCTGCAACAAGCCGCGCACTTTCCCGATCAAAGACCCGTCCGAGGGTGTTTCGTTCACCGTCGTGGGCTCACTCGCTGACACCCGGCGACGGTACCCCAGCCCGGCCCGCCCCTATACCTGTGAAGGTCGGGTACCCTCCCCCGTGTTCATATTCGCCTTCCGATCAGAGGATTGACCGGGTGGACTCCACCGAGTTGCGTATTGCCGCGATCGTGCCGTGCCACAACGAAGAGGCCGCTGTCGCCAAGGTCGTGAGCGATCTGAAAGCCGCCGTCCCGGAAATCGTCGTTTACGTCTACGACAACCGGAGTACCGATGCGACCGCCGAGCGGGCGCGCGAGGCCGGCGCGATCGTGCGACGGGAGGAACGCAAGGGCAAGGGCAATGTGGTCCGCCGCGCGTTCGCCGATATCGAGGCCGATGTCTACCTCATGATCGACGGTGACGACACCTATGACGCCTTCGCGGCGCCGAAGATGATCGAGGCGCTGCTGTCCGGCCCGTACGACCATGTGCTGGGCGTGCGCCGCGAACTGGACGGCGAATCCGCGTACCGGGCCGGCCACGAGACCGGCAACAAGATCCTCAACGGCGTGGTCGGCCAGGTCTTCGGCGAAAACGTCGAGGACATGCTGAGCGGCTACCGGGTGTTCTCCCGCCGGTTCGTGAAGAGCTTCCCCGCCGTCTCGCGGGAGTTCGAGATCGAGACCGAGCTGACCGTGCATTCGCTGCATCTGCGGGTGCCGCAGACCGCAGTACCGGTCGGTTTCAAGGATCGGCCGGAGGGCAGCGAATCCAAGCTGCGCACCTACACCGACGGCTTCAAGATCCTGCGGTTGATCGTCGGCCTGGCCCGGCACGAGCGGCCGGTCGCCTTCTACGGCCTGTTCGGCACGGCGGCCTGGATCGTGTCGGTGATCCTGATCGTGCCGATAGTGGTCGAGTTCTATCAGATTCACCAGGTACCACGGTTCCCCACGCTCTTCCTCGGCTTCACGCTGCTGCTGCTCGGCAGTCTGGCGTGGACCGCGGGCCTGATCCTGGACGGTATCCGCCGGTCCCGGCACGAGGCGGCCCGGCTGGTGTACCTGCACTACTCCGCCGTGGGCGAAACGGAAACCGCAGGGCGACTGGGCGGTTCACGGCGATGACAGTGCCGCCGCTTACCGAGCAAACCGGTGATGGCACAGCAGAATCGGACATCGTGGCTACTCCAGTGAACGAAAACGGTGGCGCCGAGAGCGAAGGCAGGATCGCGCCGCCGCAGCGGATAGAGCCTGTCACCCAGGCGCCCCGCTCCGGCCTGCGCGGACTGATCTCCCGTATCGAACGGTCCTGCGGCGCGGCCGCACTGGTGTTCCTGTTGCTGGCGGGCGTGTTCGGCGTGGTGTGGTCGGTGGTGACGCCCGCGTTCTGGGGACACGACGAGATCACCCAGTTCGGGCGTGCGTACCAGGTGGCGCACGGCGGCTACCTGCCGCAGAAGATCCATGACGACCGTGGTCCGGCGTGGGGCGGCAATGTCCCGGTCAGCATCGACGCGCTGATGAACTACGCCTTCAACGACTACCAGGACACGCCGGACGAGCCGGATCCCATGGTCAAGGACCCGGCCGCCTACGACCGGCTGGGCGGGGCCGCCGTCTCCGACCAGACCAAGCAGGTCTGGTTCACCAATACCGCCGCGTATTCCCCCATCCCGTATGTGCCCGCGGCCGTGGGCATCCGGATCGCGGAGGCCACCGGCGCCGATGTCGGCGACACCGTGGAGATGACCCGGCTCGCGGGTCTGCTGGCCTACCTGCTGATCGTCTTCTGCGCCCTGCGCTCGCTGCGCGGCCACCGCGTGCAGTGGCTGGCGCTGACCGTCTCGGTGCTGCCCATCGCGGTGTTCCAGGCGGGCACGGTGACCGCCGATACGGTCACCAACGCGCTGGCCATCCTGGTTTCGGCGCTCATCGTGAAGGGCCTGTTCCTGGGGCAGCGGCTGACCCGGCCGGAAACGGTGGCCGCGCTGGCCGCCACCGTGCTGCTGCCGGTGTGCAAGCCGACCTATGTGCTGCTGGCCATGCTGACCGTGCTGATCCCGGTGCGGCGCTTCGGTTTCGGCCGGCACCGGCTGCTGGCGGACGGTAGCGAACCGGTCGCCGGGTGGCAGCGTGTGATTCCGTGGGCCTGCGCGGCGGTGGGCGCCATCGCGTTCGCGGCGTGGATGAAGATCGCCGCGCCGACCGGCGACGGCATGAGCCTCATGCGGCCGCAGAAGCAGTGGGGCACGGTGCGGCCCGGCGATCAGCTGCACGGCATCCTGAGCGATCCGATCCACTTCCTGCGTGTCTTCGGCGACAGCATCGCGCGCCGCGATCAGCACTGGTTCACGCAGTTCTTCGGTGAGCTGGGCTTCTCGTACGTGGATGTGCCGGCGCTGACCATCCTGGCCTCGCTGCTGGCGTTCGCGATGAGCATCGGCACGGCCGAGCGGTTCACCGGCGCGGCGGCGGATCGGCTGCGGACCTGGCTGGTGCTGCTCACCATGCTGGCGAGCGTGGCCATGATCTACGTGACGCTGTACATGTCCTTCACGCCGGTCGGCTATTTCATCATCGACGGGGTGCAGGGCCGCTACTTCGTGCCGCTGGCCCTGCTCACGCTGTGCGTGCTGCTGCGCTGGATGCCATTGCGGCTCACCGGTATCGACGGCCGCATTCCGGTGCGCGGTGCGGCGATCACGGTGACCATTGCGACGACCGTCGCGATGATCGCGGCGGTCGTCAAGTACACGACCATCGTCTGGGGCTGACCCCCAGCGGTCAATGCCGGCTCGTGGACCACACGCCGTGGTCACGGGCTTTCAAATCAGATGGTTGTTTCGCCCGCCGCGGCGTAGGCGTTCTCGGTGGCGGCCTTCTGTGGCCGCCACCAGGATTCGTTCTCCCGGTACCACTCGATGGTGGCGTCGAGGCCCTTGCGGAAGTCGCGGTATTCCGGCTCCCAGCCGAGTTCGGTGCGCAGCAGGGTGGCGTCGATGGCGTAGCGCTGATCGTGGCCGGGCCGGTCGGTGACGTGGTCGAAATCGTCGGGTGCGCGGCCGAAGGCCTCCAGGATCAGCTGGACCACCGACTTGTTGTCGCGTTCGCCGTCGGCGCCGATCAGGTAGGTCTGCCCGATCCGCCCGCGCTGCAGGATCTCCCAGACCGCGCTGTTGTGGTCGTCCACGTGAATCCAGTCGCGCACCTGATGGCCGGCGCCGTAGAGGCGGGGGCGCACGCCGTCGATGAGATTGGTGATCTGGCGCGGGATGAACTTCTCGACATGCTGGTAGGGCCCGAAGTTGTTGGAGCAGTTGGAGATCGTGGCCCGCACGCCGAAGGAGCGCACCCAGGCCCGGACCAGCAGGTCGCTGGAGGCCTTGGTCGCCGAATAGGGACTGGACGGGCTGTACGGGGAATTCTCGCTGAAGGCGCCCGGATCGTCGAGTTCCAGATCTCCGTACACCTCGTCGGTGGAGATGTGGTGGTAGCGCACCTCATGCTTGCGCACCGCCTGCAGCAGCGAATATGTGCCGACGATATTCGTCTGGACAAACGGCCAGGGGTCCGCCAGCGAATTGTCATTGTGGGATTCCGCCGCGAAATGCACCACCGCGTCGGCCCCTGCGACCAGCCGGTCCACCAGTGCGGTGTCGGCGATGTCGCCCTGGACGAACTCGATGCGATCGGCGATCGGCGCCAGTGAGGCGAGGTTTCCCGCATAGGTGAGTTTGTCCAGCACGGTGACGTGTACACCGGGTCGCCGGGCCACGGTCTGATGAATGAAGTTCGCGCCGATGAAGCCGGCGCCGCCGGTTACGAGCAATCGCACACCGGAAACATTACGTCGCCGTCGCGATGTGGCCCGCACACCCTCCTGGATCACGTCGATGATGCGTGGCCTATACACCGCGCGCATCATCGACATGCGCGGATTCGGACACGAGTCGGAAACAAATTCAGGGAGCGAAAACCTTGTCCCGAATCCAAAATGCTGCAATTTCGGTCCATCGCCCGCACTTTTCCCATAGGAACGTTCCGAACCTGAGAAGATCCTATGTGACCTTCGTCACATAGGGTTCTCCAGGTAACGAACCGATAGACCTGCAGATGGTACGGAAACCGCCCTTATACAGGGAGTTTGCGCGATCTCACAAACTGCGCAGTCACAATAATGAACACAAATTGAACGAATGGTCACAGGGGGTTCACCGCTCGTTAGCTGTCCTCCATTTCGATTCGTGATGTCCCCCCGAGCTCTTCGATGAGGTTTCACAAAATGCTGATGAGGAAATTCGCCGCGACGTCCGTCATGCTGATCGCCGCTCTCGGCGTCGCTGCCGGTACCGCCAACGCCGACCCGGCCCCGGCCCCCGCGGGCATCAATGTCTCCTACAAGGTCGACGATCAGGGCAAGAGCATCGCCCTGACCGTCGGCAACGGCGGATCACTCGCCATCGAGGACGGCAAGCTGGAGATCAAGAACGCCGACGGCGTCGTGATGGGCGGCACCCCCCTGAGCGCACGCGTCGACGACTTCGTCTTCCCGATCGCCGCGAACGTTCAGGGCGACACCGCCACCCTGGCACCGCAGATCGATGTCGACCACGCCACCTACAAGCCGGTCGCGCTGCCCTACGAGGACCAGGCGCCCTGGAAGAGCGACTACGACCGTGAGCAGGCCGCCTGGAACCGCATGAAGGACACCATCGGCCTGGCCACCACCGCCGCCAGCCTGATCTCCGGTGTCATCGGCGGCGTCGTCGGCTGTGGCCTCGGTGCCGTGTTCGGCGCTGCTGTGACGCTTCCGGTCGTCCTGGGCGGCGGCGCCGGCCCGGTCATCGGCTGCCTCCTGGGCGCTGCGGCGGGCGCGAGCGCCATCGGCATCGCGGGCACCGTCTTCATCGCCGTCCCGGTCGCGATCGCTGCCATCATCCAGTACATGCAGACCGTCAACGAGCCGCACATCGGCAAGTGATTCGGTAAGCGGTAGAAAAAACCCCCGCCCGGCCGGCCGGGTGGGGGTTTTCGCTTTGTCCGCTCCGGATCCCGCTCGACACGGATCCGGAGCGAATGGGGATCCGGGGCTCGCCGACCCCGGATCCCCATTCTGGAAACAGGTCTGATCAGGCTGTGCGAGCGACACTCTCGCTCTCGACGCGGGCACGGACGAACCGCGCCACATGGGCGAGGGCCGCGCGGCTTTCGGGCATATTGGGGAAGATCGCCATGAAAGCGTGCACCTGACCACGCCAGATCTCCAGGGTGGCAGGCACTCCGGAGGCGGCCAGCCGCTGCGCCATGATCTCGCTGTCCCGCCGCAGCACCTCGTCCTCGGCCACGATGAGCAGCGCGGGCGGCAGCCCGACCAGCACATTGTTGACCGGGGACAGGGTCGGATCGAGCCGGCCGCCGACCTCGGCGCCGATCTTGACCACGGATTCCAAGGCGGACAACGGGATCAGCGAATCGCGGCGGTAGTTGGGGTGCGCGCGCTTCTCGGTGCAGTCCAGGTCCAGCGCCGGGCACAGCCCGACCAGCCCGGCGGGCACCGGCAGCCCGGCGTCACGGGCGCGCAGCGCGGTCGCGAAAGTCATGTAGCCACCGGCGGAATCGCCCGCGAAGACGATGCGGGCGGCGGGCACGCCGTGTGCGAGCAGCCAGCGGTACGCGGTCAGGCAGTCGTCGACCGAACCGGCGATATCGGTCTCGGGGATCTGCCGGTATTCGATGCTCACCACCGGTAATCCGGTGCGCCGCGCGATCGAGGCCACCACGGGACGGTGGGTGTCGAGGCCGCACAGGAAGAAGCCGCCGCCGTGCATGTACATGATGGCGCCGTCCCGCAGCGATTTGCGGGCGCCGGCCGGGCGCACGATCTCCATGCGGAAACCGTTGAGCCGTACCTGCTCCCGTTCCACGCCGCGCGGGGCCGGGCGGAGTTTGGCGAGGCTGTTGATGACGGTCTGCGCGATCGGCATGGACAGGGCGTTCACCGGGACCAATTCGCCCGCGGGCCGAATCATGGTGCGGCAGGCCACGGTCAGGGCGCGGGCGTATGCGCTGATTCCGTGCGGGTTTTCGACCGAGTGGTCACTGTCGTGGGCCGTTCCAGCCTCGTGGGCCTGAGCCATGGCGCACCTACCTCGTTGTTGTGCGCGCCGAGCCATCGTCCGGAGGACCGAAACAGCTCGGTACCCAGGCGCGTTGAGAGTCGGCGCTGACATCTCACATAGCGTTATTTCAGAACACCATGAGAACGTGACCTACGCAACACTTATGGACCGGATCGCATACCGGCAAACCGCCGTGATCGATTCGAGGTCCACTCGGAACCTGACCGTCGCACGCGGCGGCGGAACTGGCAGACTGTCGTGACATGCGCGGAATCATCCTGGCCGGGGGCACCGGATCGCGGTTGCACCCGATCACGCGCGGGGTGAGCAAACAGCTGGTCCCGGTCTACGACAAACCCATGGTGTACTACCCGCTCTCCACCCTCATGCTGGCGGGCATCCGGGACATCCTGGTCATCACCACGCCCGAGGACAGTGCGGCCTTCACCCGGCTGCTCGGCGACGGCAGCCAGTTCGGCGTGTCGATCTCCTATGTGGTGCAGCCGGAACCGGACGGGCTCGCCCGCGCCTTCGTGCTCGGCGCGGACCACATCGGCAACGACTCGGCCGCACTGGTGCTGGGCGACAATATCTTCCACGGTCCCGGCCTCGGCACCCAGCTGCAGCGCTACCGCGATCTCGACGGCGGCTCGGTGTTCGCCTACCGGGTGTCCGATCCGAGCGCCTACGGCGTGGTGGAATTCGCCGGCGGCAAGGCCATTTCCATCGAGGAGAAGCCCAAGCAGCCGCGCTCCAACTACGCCATCCCGGGCCTCTACTTCTATGACAACGACGTCGTCGACGTCGCCCGCCACCTGAAACCTTCCGACCGCGGCGAATACGAGATCACCGACATCAACCGCACCTACCTGGAACAGGGCCGGCTGCAGGTGCAGGTGCTGCGCCGCGGCACCGCCTGGCTCGACACCGGCACCTTCGATTCGCTGCTGGACGCGGCCAATTACGTGCGCACGGTGGAACAGCGGCAGGGCCTCAAGATCGGCGTGCCGGAAGAGGTGGCCTGGCGGCTCGGCTTCATCGACGACGAGCAGCTGCACGACCTGGCTCAACCCCTGGTGCGCTCGGGATACGGTAGGTATCTGCTCGATCTGCTCGAGCACGGGCGAGCCTGGGAGTAGAGGAAATGCGGATTCGGGAACTGTCGGTGCCGGGCGCGTGGGAATTCACGCCGCGGCTACTGGGCGACGACCGCGGAGTCTTCCTCGAGTCGTTCAAGGCCTCGGAGTTCGAGAAGGCGGTGGGCCGCCCGTTCGACCTGCTGCAGGTGAACATCTCCACCTCGGCGGCCGGCGTGTTGCGCGGCATCCACTACACCGAGAACCCGCCCGGCCAGGCCAAATACGTGACCTGCGTGCGCGGGGCCTTCCTCGACGTGGTGGTCGACCTGCGGGCCGGCTCACCCACTTTCGGCAAGTGGGACGCGGTGGTCATCGACGATGTGGAGCGCAAGTCGGTGTTCCTGGCCGAGGGCCTGGGCCATGCGCTGCTGTCGCTGGAGGACGACTCCATCGTCAGCTACCTCTGCTCGCTGGAGTACTCCCCCGAATTCGACCGGGATCTGGACGCTTTCGACCCGGACCTCGGCATCGAATGGCCGACCGTCGACCGCAATGGCGAACCCCTCGAATTCATCCGCTCCGACAAGGACGCCGCCGCACCCCGGCTCGCGGACCTGCGACCCTGAACGAGCGTCCCCAATAAATTCCGGGCCCCACCGCGTAATGCGGTGGGGCCCGGGATTTTCGGGACGTGACTACTGATTTCGCGAGGCTCCGGGTAACTCATCGGGTACGACCAGAATCGGTTCGGCACCCAACCGCCGGCCCGCATGCACGGCCGGCGACGGCTCTCAGCCGTGCGCCAAAGGCTCGGGGAGGCGGGCTAGCCGACCAGCTCGACCTCCACCTCACGCTGTTCCTGGCGCTTGGCCCGGAACTTGGGGAGGAAGGCCGAAAGGGCGACCAGGGCACCGACGATGGCGACGCCGGCGGCGAATTCCAGGCCCGGACGGTAGGTGTCGAGCATGGCCTGCGGGGTCGGGTTCTTCGGCACGTCGGAGGTGACGATGGCGGTGGTCACCGCGAGCACGATGGCCGCGCCGACCTGCATGGCGGTCTGCAGCACGCCGGCCGCCAGGCCCTGCTCGTCGTCCTCGATACCGCTGGTGGCCTGGATATTGATGGCGGGGAAGCCGATCCAGCCGACACCGACCAGCAGCACGGCGGGCAGCAGCACCGTCAGGTAGGCGGGAGCGGTGTCCAGGCGCAGGTACATCAGGTAGCCGATGCCCATGACCACCATGGTGACCGCGATGATCGGCCCGGTGCCGAAGCGATCGACCAGCTTGTCGGAGACGAAGGCCGAGGCGACCACCAGCAGACCCACCGGCAGCAGCGCCAGAGCCAGCTTCAGCGGGGACCAGCCCAGGGTGTCCTGCAGGTACAGGGTGGTGATGAACTGCCAGCTGAAGTACGAGCCGCCCACCGCGATGATGGCCAGGCTGGCCCGGACCAGGGTGCCCTTGCGCAGGATGCCCAGGCGCAGCAGCGGGTACTTCACCTTGCTCTCGACGTAGACGAAGGCGGCGCCGAGCACCACGACCGCGACGAACGAGCCGATGGTGCGGGCCGAACCCCAGCCGGCCTGCGGCGCGGAGACGACGGTGTAGACCAGCAGCAGCATGGTGGCGGTGGAGAGCAGCGCGCCCAGCAGGTCGTGCCCGCCCTCCTCGGCCGGCTTGTCCTTCGGGACCAGGAAGTACGCGGAAACCAAGGCCGCCAGCGCGATCGGGACGGGCAGCAGGAAGGTCCAGCGCCAGCCGAGACCGGTCATCAGGCCGCCGAAGAGCAGGCCCATGGAGTAGCCGCCCGCACCGAACACGGTGTAGATGGACAGGGCCTTGTTACGGGCCGGTCCCTCTTGGAAATTCGTGGTGATGATGGACAGGCCGGTGGGCGCGGTGAACGCGGCGGCCAGGCCCTTGATGAAACGGGTCAGGATGAGCAGGGCGGGCGAGCTCACCAGGCCGCCGGCCAGCGAGGCCACGGCGAAGACGGCGAGCGCGATCAGGAAGACCTTGCGGCGCCCGAGCAGATCCGCGGTGCGGCCGCCGAGCAGCAGCAGGCCGCCGTAGCCGAGTACATAACCGCTGACCAGCCACTGCAGGGTCGAAGTCTGGATGTGGAGTTCGGTGCCGATGGAAGGCAGCGCGACGCCGATCATCGACACGTCGAGGCCGTCCAGGAAGAGCACGATGCACAGAGTGATGAGCATGCCCCAGAGCCGGCCGGTCCACTTGGTGGCGTCGGCCGCATTGCTCACTGCGGGGCGGATCTCGGTGGAAGTCACGAGAGAGGACAGTACATGCGCACGCATCAAATGCACAAGCATTTAATGCGGTTGCATGGGTTGACCCGAATGACTAGGATGGGCCGCATGCCGAAGTCGACAGCGCCTGTCGCCGCCCGGCCCGTTACCACGGGACTGGTGAGTGAATGGCGCGATCTGCTCGCCCGGCACGCGACGACCTCTTGCGCCCTGGAGAAGGAACTGCAAGGCCGCCACCACATCGGGCTCAGTGAATTCGAAACCCTCGATCGTCTCGTGGACGCGCAGTGCGAGAGCTATCGCATGAGCGATCTCGCGCAGGACATCTACCTCAGTCAGAGCGCGCTCTCGCGGGCCGTCGCCCGGCTGGAGCGGGACGGCCTCGTCAATCGATCACTGTGTACCGACGATCGCCGCGCGATCTTCGTCTGCCTCACCGAGAAGGGGCGCGACCTGTACGAACAGGCCGCACCCACGCATCGCGAAGTGCTGGAGCGCGAGCTCTCCTGAGCCCGGCTAGATCGAGGCCAGCGTGGCCTCGATCGCCGGAATCGCGTCCGAGGCAAGGGAGTTGGCCGCCGCGAACGCCTCGCGGTACCGCTCCACATCATGATCCTTGTCCAGATACGAAGAACCCGTGAGGGACTCGACGTAGACCACCGGCGGTTCGGTGGGTTCACCTGCCGCGGCGGGGAATTCGAGCAGCACGAACCGGCCCGCGTCCATGCAGTGGTGATAGCCGCCCTCGGCGGGGATCAGGCGCAGCCGGACGTTCGGCAGTTCCGCGATCTTCCGGAGCCGCTCCAGTTGACCGCGGGTCACGTCCTCGCCGCCGATGCGATGCCAGAGCACGGCCTCGGAGATCACCACATCCAGTTGCAGCGGCGAATCCGGGCGGGTCAAGAGGCCCTGACGGGCAAGACGCACCCGCACCCGGCGATCCATCTGCTCGGGCGAGATGCCCGGATAGGCGCCGGCCAGCACCGCGCGCATATAGCCTTCGGTCTGCAAAAGGCCGGGGACCAGCTCGTTTTCATAGGTGGTGAGCCGCGCGGCGGCCTCCTCCAGGCCGATGTAGACCTCGTACCCCTCGTCGATCACATCGCTGAACTCGGTCCACCAGCCGCGCGCCTTGGTTTCCCGGGCCAGGGCGCTGAGCGGCTCGATCGCGTCCTCGGGCGCACCGTAGATCCGGCACATGGCCTCGACGTCGAGACTGCGCAGTGAGGTCTGCCCGGTCTCGATACGCCAGATCTTCGCCTCCGACCATTCCAGCCGCTGAGCCGCCACGCGCGTGGTCATCCGCGCGCGATTGCGCAGGTCACGCAGCTGACGGCCGAGTTGCCGGCGCGGCATGGTCGAACCCGTTATCCCCTGCGGTAGAGCCATCCGTCCCCCTATACCAGTGTGCGATCGCATTGTTGCACAGGAGAACTCGGCTATCCATGGGCCGACTTGGCGTTCACTTGCGAGGGGAGCGCCTACGGTAACGCCAGAACTGCACTGCGCGCATGTCTTCCGAGAGCTGATTGACAGGTTCCGCCACATCCGAGAGGGCCTGGAAAAGATCGTCCGCGAGCACCGAGATGTGTTCAACCCGGCTTGCCAGCCGCGAGGCATTGAGGACGAATTCCAGCAGCAGGCGCACCACCGCGGCGATGGTGAGGCCCAGCGGCACCGCGAACACCACCGCGAAGACGATGCCCAGCCAGGCCGAAACCCGCCACAGCCCTATGGTTCCCACGATCGGGATGGCGAAAGCGCCTGCCAGGCCCAGCAGATAGGCCAGCGGCAGCAGGGTGGCGGTGGCGGTGCGATGGAATTGCACGTCCAGCAGGCCGCGGACGGCGTCCAGGCTCCAGGAGCCGAAAGCGCTTGGACTGGCGAAGGGTTCGACGGGCGCCGCCGCCGTCTCCTCTTCCTCTGCGGCGCGCCGGGATATGCGGCGTGCCGCCGACTCCTTGAAGGCGGCCCAGCGTCCCTCCGCCTCGATTTCCGCCAGTTCTTCCTCGAGTTCCGCTGCCGTGCCGCCCGATTGGTCGGTCATGCCGACGTTCTCCTCTCCCGCAGACCATTTCGGCCCACCCGAAGTCTCATCGCTCACGGGAGCGCGCGGCAGTCCCAGACGATGTGGCGTAGAACACGTTCCTGTGTGTAATCGGCCGTATCCCACAGGAGTTCGGCACCGGGCTCACAGGAAGCGAACGGCGTTGTCCCAGGCAGCAGCGTTGCCACGCCGTAATGTCCCAGCCATGTCACAGGCACAATAGAGTCAAATCGGACCGTAAGACGGCTCGACGTCGAGCACAACGGTCTCCGAGTGGAAAACTCCCTGTAACACCCCCAACCCCTCCCTCCGATACCCCGCACAGAGCAGGACATAGATCTACCGGGGAATGGAGAATCCAGTGCGTACGACGTTTTCGTCAGCCGTCGCCGAATCTGTGCAGGACTACATCCAGCGCGGCTGGACGGTCGCCGAAACCGCCAATGGCATCTGCCTGATCACCGATTCGGAGATCGCGGGCATCGAGGTCACCGGCGACACCGCCGCATTCGTCCGTCGCTACCTGCGGGCCAACGACCTGACCGGACCGGTCATCGAGATCCCGGGCGCCGAGCGCCGCGAGATCCACCTGGTCACCGGCGTCCGCAAGGCCGCCATGGCGATCGAGGCGCTGCGCTCGGCCGGCGTGGTCGTACACACCGATGGGGCCGGAATTCCGTTGCCGCCCACCCAGCTCTCGGCCGGCGAGGCCAACTGGGGCGTGGCGCCGCACGAAGCCCGCTGGGTGCCGCCGGTGGTCGCCATCGCCGCCGCGGTGCGTGCCGCCGCCAAAGGGGCCATGCCCAAGGTTTCGCGTATCGCTTCCTGACAGCTCCGACAATCGAA
Organism: Nocardia sp. NPDC020380; assembly: GCF_044386975.1. Classification (NCBI taxonomy): domain Bacteria; kingdom Bacillati; phylum Actinomycetota; class Actinomycetes; order Mycobacteriales; family Nocardiaceae; genus Nocardia; species Nocardia sp. NPDC020380. The sequence continues at coordinate 552,172 of NZ_JBIRVQ010000005.1, forward strand.
CGAAACCCGCGAATGCTCCCCGGCATTCGCGGGTTTCGTCGTCTCCGGAGTGAAACGTTGCAAAATGATCGATGATCAACATCAATACGGAGTAAACCAACTCTCGGGCCTCGCGGCTCCGCCTCCCCGCGCCGGGGGCTTCGCCCCCCGAACCCCCGACTCCCGGATGGCCGTTGTTGTTTCCACTTTCGGTGCGCCGCGCGATCATGGGGTATGACCCAAGTCACGGATGGCCATCGCACGCTTCTTCGCACCTGCCCGCTCTGTGAGGCGGTCTGCGGACTCGAACTCACCCTCGATGCCGAGGACCATGTGGTCTCGGTGCGGGGGGATCAGGCCGATCCGTTCAGTAAGGGCTTCATCTGCCCCAAGGGGGCGACGCTCGGACACCTCGACGAGGACCCGGATCAGCTCACGGAGCCGATGATCCGGGATCGCGCCACCGATACCTGGCGCACGGCGAGCTGGGACGAGGCGTTCGGCGTCATCCGGGAGCGGTTGCCGCGGCTCACCGCCGAGCACGGGAATCAGGCGGCGGCGTTGTACCTGGGGAATCCGAACGCGCACACCGTGGCGGGGGCGCTGTACGTGCCGCTGCTGATCCGGGCGCTGGGCACCCGGAATCTGTTCTCCGCCAGCACCGCCGACCAGATGCCCAAGCAGGTGTCGAGCGGGCTCATGTTCGGGGATCCGCTCACCGTGGCGGTGCCCGACCTGGATCGCACCGACTATCTGCTCATGCTCGGGGCCAATCCGCTGGAGTCGAACGGATCGCTGTGCACCGCACCGGATTTCCCGGGCCGCCTGCGGGCGCTGAAGAAGCGCGGGGGTCGGCTGGTGGTGGTCGATCCGCGCCGCACCCGCACCGCGAAACTCGCCGACGAGCATCTGTTCGTCCGGCCCGGCAGTGACGCCTACCTGCTGTTCGGCATCGTGCACACGCTGTTCGCGGAACAGCTCACCACGGTCCGCGTCGAGGTCACCGGACTCGACGAAGTCCGCGCCGCCGCAGCGCCTTTCACCCCCGACGTGGTGGCCGAACGCACCGGGGTGCCGGCCGCGACGGTGCTCCGGCTGGCCCGGGAACTGGCCGCCGCGCCGACCGCCGCCGTCTACGCCCGGATCGGCACCTGCACAGCCGAATTCGGGACGCTCACGCAGTGGCTGGTGGACGTGATCAATGTGCTCACCGGCAATCTCGACACACCCGGCGGCGCCATGTTCGCCACCGGCGCGGCGCTCGGCATCGTGCGCACCCGGCCCTTCCGTCTGGGTCGCTGGGCCAGCCGGGTCCGCGGACTGCCCGAGGCCATGGGTGAACTACCGGTCGCCACGCTCGCCGACGAGATCCTCACCCCCGGCGAGGGACAGATCCGGGCGCTGGTGACGGTGGCCGGGAATCCGGTGCTGTCCGCGCCCAGCGGCTCGCGGCTCGATACCGCCTTCGCCGGACTGGAGTTCATGGTCAGCGTGGACCGCTACCTGAACGAGACCACCCGGCACGCTGATGTCATCCTGCCGCCCGCGCGCATCCTGCAGTCCTCGCACTACGACTTCGCGCTGCTCAACTTCGCCGTGCACAACTACGCGCGGTACTCCCGGCCCGTGGTCGCGCCGGGCGAGCGCATGACCGAACCCGAGGTGCTGGCCCGCCTGGCCCTCGCGCTCAGCGGTCAGGAACCCCGGCCCGGCCTGGACCCACTCACGGTCGTGGACGACATCGTGCTCGCCGGAACGCTGCACAAGGCAGGCATGGCCGACCGGAGGAACGAACTACTCGGCCGGGACACCACCGAACAGCGCATCGACCTCATGCTGCGGCTGGGCCCGTTCGGCGAATGGAACGGCGGCACCCTGAATCTGCAAGTACTGCTGGACAACCCGCACGGCCTGGATCTGGGCCCGCTGCAGCCGCGACTGCCGGGCGTGCTGCGCACCGCGTCCAAGAAGGTGGAGCTCGCACCGCAACCGCTGCTCGACGACGTGACCCGGCTGCGGGCGCGGCTGGATGCCGACGCACCGGAGATGGTGCTGGTCGGGCGGCGGCAACTGCGCTCCAACAACAGCTGGCTGCACAATGTTCCGCCGCTGGTGGGCGGATCGAACCGGTGCACGCTGCACATTCATCCCGATGATGTGGCGCGGCTCGGACTGGGCGGGCATGCCGTGGTGAAGTCGGCGGCGGGCACCGTCACCGTGGATCTGGAACCGACGGCCGACATCATGCCGGGCGTGGTGAGCCTGCCGCACGGCTGGGGTCACGGCGACAGCGGACAGCAGGTCGCGCGGGTGCACGCCGGGGTGAACGCCAATGCGCTGACCGATGATTCACTCGTGGACGCACCGTCCGGGAACGCCGTGTTCAACGGTGTCCCGGTGACGCTCTCGCCCGCCTGACGGCGTCAAGTGACCTGTCGGCTATTTGCCAGTTAAGGGACTTAGGTCCCTAGTGCAATATTGCATTCGGAGAGATGCTCTCTCCGGAAGGGTTTGCGCGGCGACAGTCGACCGGTCCCACCAGGGCCGATAGCCGGTTCACCCATTCGCCAGATGAAACTCGTTAAACCGGATAGTATTTCGAGCGGCCGAGTTCTGCGGGCCGATGCTTCTCCATCCGGTTTTCAGCTACCACAAGGGGTCGCACGATGCCCGGCATCAGGAACGGCAGCGACGGCGAACGGGAACTCCAGGAGCGGTACGGAACCCAAGATCGGGCAGAGCGCTTCTACAACGGCCAAGTGCGAGATCACCTCAACGAGCACATGATCGACTTCATCCGCCGGATGGACATGGCCTTCATCGCCACCGCCGACAAACACGGTGAATGCGACACCAGCTTCCGTGCCGGGCAGCCCGGCTTCCTGCACGTCATCGACGATCGGACCGTCGCGTATCCCGAATACCGCGGCAACGGGGTGATGGCGAGCCTCGGAAACATCCTGGAGAACCCGCATGTCGGGATTCTCATGGTCGACTTCGTGCAGGATCTGATCGGACTGCACGTCAACGGTACCGCGCGCATCGTGGACGACACTCTTATGCGGCGCTGCGTCTCCGACCTGCCGCTCGCCGAGACACGGGGGCGCAGCCCGGAACGCTGGGTGGTGGTGGACGTCGAAGAGGCGTACATCCACTGCCGCAAGCACATCCCGCACCTGATCCCGGCGCCCCGCGAACGTGAGTGGGGCACCGACAGCACCCGGGCCAAGGGCGGGGACTACTTCCACGCGAAGGAAGAGTCGCGCGCTCTTGTCGAGCACTGAAGTGGGGGTCCGGGGGTCTTCCCCCCGAACCCCCCTTTCAGTTGATCTTGAAGATCACGGCGCGCTGCACGATGAAGTTGATCACGGTGGCCGTGCCCTGGGCGACGCAGTAGGCCAGGAAGATGCGCCACCACTCGTCGGGCAGCGCGTAGTAGCAGATCTGGTTGATGCCGACCTGCAAGGCGAAGGTCAGGGCGTAGAGCACGATCACCGCGATGAAACGCTTGCGGCTCGGCTCGGCCTTGAAGGTCCAGCGGCGGTTGATCAGATACGCCGTGGTGGTGCCGGCGATGAAGCTGATCGACTTCGCCACCGGCAGCGGCAGGCCCGCCACCTTGAACAGCAGCGTGTACAGGCCGAAGTCCACGATCGCGGACAGGATGCCCGTCGCCGCGAAGCGGATGATCTGGGTCTTCAGATCGACGTCCGTACCGCCCGGCTCGTCGACGAGAGGCAGCTCGGGTGGGAGGGGCAGATGCGGTTCCGCGGTCACATCGCAGAAGAGTAATCCCAGGGACGGTATTCGAGGGACCTCGTCCCGGGGACAGCGGACACAAGCCTCGATCCGGTTATGCCTGTAGCCTCTATGCCGATGTCCACGAAAGCTCAGACCACCAGCGACGGTGCGGATACTGCGTCGAAGGCGTCCGCGAACACCGTGTCAAAGGCGTCCGCGAACACCGTGTCGAGCGGCGACTACAGCCTGCCGACGCGGACGCGCACCCTGACCGGCTGGGGTCGTACCGCACCCACCACCTCCGAAGTGCTCTCGACCAGTGACCCGGAGCTGATCGCGAATGCGGTCGCCATGGTCGCCGAGGACAACGACTCCAAGCCCCCGCACCTGCGCCGCGGCGTCATCGCGCGCGGTCTCGGCCGCTCCTACGGCGACCACGCGCAGAACTCCGGCGGCCTGGTCATCGACATGCCGGCGCTGAACCGCATCCACCGCATCGACCGCGACTCCCGCCTGGTCGACGTGGACGGCGGCGTCAGCCTCGACCAGCTCATGAAGGCCGCGCTGCCGTTCGGCCTCTGGGTTCCGGTGCTACCCGGCACGCGGCAGGTGACGATCGGCGGCGCCATCGCCTCCGATATCCACGGCAAGAACCACCACAGCGAAGGCTCCTTCGGCAATCACGTCCGGTCCATCGACCTGCTGACCGCCGACGGCAAGGTGCAGACCATCTCGCCGAAGAAGAACGCCAAGCTGTTCTGGGCGACCGTCGGCGGCAACGGGCTCACCGGCATCGTCCTGCGCGCCACCATCGAGATGATCCCGACGGAGACCGCGTACTTCATCAACGACGGCGTGAAGACCACCACGCTGGACGAGACCATCGCCGCGCACAGCGACGGCAGCGAAGAGAACTACACGTATTCGAGCGCGTGGTTCGACGTGATGAACCCGCAGCCGAAGCTGGGGCGCGCCACCATCACTCGCGGCCGGCTGGCCAAGGTGGACGAGCTGCCGAAGAAGAAGCAGCGCAATCCGCTGAAATTCGATGCGCCACAGCTGCTCACGGTGCCGAACATCTTCCCGAGCATCACCGCCAACCGGCTCACCCTGGGCGCGGTCGGCGAGGCGTACTACGCCATGGGCGGCACCTACACCGGCAAGGTCCAGAACCTGACGCAGTTCTACCACCCGCTGGACATGATCGCGGAGTGGAATCGGGCGTACGGTCCGGCCGGATTCCTGCAGTACCAGTTCGTGGTGCCGACCGAAGCGGTCGAGGAATTCAAGAAGATCATCATCGATATCCAGGCGTCCGGGCACATCTCGGCCCTGAACGTGTTCAAGCTGTTCGGCCCGGGTAACCCGGCGCCGCTGAGCTTCCCGATGCCGGGCTGGAACATCTGCTGCGACTTCCCGATCCGGCCCGGTCTCAACGAGCTCGTCACCGATCTCGATCGCCGCGTGATGGAATTCGGTGGCCGGTTGTACACCGCGAAGGACTCCCGCACCACGGCGGAGACCTTCCACAAGATGTACCCGCGGATCGACGAGTGGATCAAGATTCGTCGAACCGTCGACCCCACAGGCGTTTTCATGTCCGATATGGCGAGAAGGCTGGAGCTTCAGTGATCAATGCGGTAGGAAACCCGCAATCCATTCTGCTGCTGGGCGGCACTTCGGAGATCGGCTTGGCGATCTGCGCCGAGTACCTGAAGAAGGGTCCCGCGCGCATCATCCTGGCCGCGCTGCCGGGTGATCCGCTGCGCGAGGACTCGGTGGCGCTGATGAAGTCCGCCGGGGCCACCGAGGTGCAGGTCATCGACTTCGACGCGCTCGAGCCGGATACCCACCCGGCCGTCATCGACGCGGCCTGGGCCGGCGGGGACGTGGATATCGCGATCGTGGCGTTCGGGATCGACGGGGACGGCGAGATCTTCTGGCAGGACCAGCGCAAGGCCGTCATGATGGCCGAGATCAACTACACCGCGGCGGTTTCCGTGGGTGTGCTGCTCGGCGAGAAGATGAAGGCGCAGGGGTTCGGCCGGATCCTGGCCATGTCCTCGGTCGCGGGTGAGCGCGTGCGGCGCTTCAACTTCGTGTACGGCTCCACCAAGGCCGGCCTCGACGGCTTCTACCTCGGCCTCGGCGAAGCACTCGCCAAGTTCGGCCCCCGTGTCACGGTCATCCGCCCCGGCATGGTGCGCACCAAGCTCTCCGCGCATGCCAAGGAGAACGGCCTCACCGTCGACAAGGAAGACGTCGCCCTCCTCGCGGTCGCGGCCGCCGAAAAGGGCAAGGAAATCGTCTGGGCCCCGGGCACTTTCCGCTACGTCATGATGATCCTCCGCCACGTCCCCCGCCCGATCTTCCGCAAGCTCCCCGTCTAGACGACCGGCTCAGGACCTATCCCGAATGCCGCGCCCCGCTTTCGGGGCGCGGCATTCGTATTCGGGATTCCCGGCCTTCACCACTCAACCGCCCTACGCTCTTCATATGTCCGAGCCACCCGGCGAAAAGCGATCGGTACGAGCGGCAGCCTGGGAACACTACTTTCAGCTCGCTCAGGGGTGGGATCTCGAACGGGCAGAGGCCGACCACCGGGTCGCGAAAGCCCCGTCTGAAACAGGTTGGCGGCGTCCCTCCTACGTCGGAATGGTCGAGGCCGCACCAGATTTCGCTGCCGCGTCCCAGGATGTGCTCCGGTATGAACTCGGCGATGCGGAGTGATCGTTTCCGCAAACTGCCGAGCATAGGGAATACAGCTCAATGCCAGCCGTTGATACAGCCTCACGCTGTATCATTCGCTGTATGACCAAGCTGACGATCACCCTGCCGGACGAACTCGCCTCAGCAGTGCGCGAATCTGCGGCAGGCAATGTATCGGACTACATAGCCCGCGCTGTGCGTCAGCGACTACTGGAAGATGACCTGCGTAAACTCGCCGAGTTCGAGCGCCGCAACCCGCAGCCGAGCCTCGCCGAAGAGTTTCCGCAGGGGTTCGACGAGTGACCGGCCCGGTGGCAATCACCCAGGGGCAGGTCTGGAACGCCATAAGCCCGTTGACTCGGCAGGAAGCGACAGTCGTGATCCTGGACGCGACCCCGGCTATGCTCGACCGCCAGCGTGTCCTGACCGCGCGCGTCCGCCCTGACCGTGAGGTGCCCGAAGCCATGAAGTTGCTTGCGGTCCCGATCCGGGGGGCAGGGCTCACCGTAGCGGTCTATGACATTGCCGCATTCGACAGAGCGTGGTTCACGGAGTCGAAGGGGCAGCTCAGCCTGGACGAGATGGCGCTGGTGAAGTCCGCGCTCAGTGCGCGGTTCGATCTTTGAGCGCCGCCTGCCGTATTTCCTCGCGCAGTCGAATCTGCTAATACATCCATTCCTCGGTGATGCCGAGGATCGCGTCGAGTTCTTTGGACTGCGCCCACATCTCGCTGATCTGATCAGGTGTCGGACCGGTCGTCACAGAGGTGAATCCTACCGGCGAGGGCCCTGACACCGGAGTTCGAGAGTGCCGTCCGGGCACGGCAGCCATGGTGACATGTTCCGCTCTGCAGCACTGGCTAGGCTGCTGGGCGGTCCATGGTCATGAATCCGGAGGCGGAGGCGAATGAGCGAGCAGGCGGGCGGCCGGGGGGCGCTGTTGGCGCGGCAGGCGGGGGGTGCGGCTGGGGAGGCCGTGCTGGCGGCCGTGGTTGCGGCGGTGGTGGCGGGGGTCGGGCTGGTCGCGTTCTCGGTCGTGCACTGGCCGGCATTCAATTCGTCGAATGTCACCAAGGCCATCACGACCGTGGGTCAGGTGGTGGCGCTGGCGCTGCTGGTGGTGGCGATTCTGCTGCTGCGGCTGCGCAAGTGGCCCCGGGTCGCGAAACTGCTGTCCTGGGTCGGTATTTCGTCGCTGGTGACGGTGACGCTGGGGATGCCGCTGGCGGCCACCAAGCTGTACCTGCTCGGGATCTCCGTGGATCAGGAATTCCGCACGCAGTATCTGACGCGGCTGACCGACAGTGCGGCGCTGCACGATATGAACTACGTCGATCTGCCGCCGTTCTATCCGGCCGGGTGGTTCTGGTTCGGCGGGCGGTTCGCCTCGCTCACCGGGATGGCCGGGTGGGAGGCGTTCAAGCCGTTCGCCATTCTCGGGCTGTCGGTGGCGGCGGTCATCGCGCTTGTGTTGTGGTCCAAGCTGATCCGGGCCGACTGGGCGATCGCCGTCGCGGCGGCGGTCACCGTGATGACGCTGGCGTACGGGTCACCGGAGGCCTACAGCGCCGTACTGGTGCTGTTGTTCGCACCGGCCATGGTGCTGGCATGGGGGGCGCTCTACCGCCCTGCCGAGCGCGGAGCGGGCAGCACGGGAACCGCCGGGGGTTGGGGTGCGGTCATCGGGACCGGGCTCTTCCTGGGACTGTCGGCGACGTTCTACAGCTTGTTCTTCGTGGTGGCCGTCTTCACCGTCTGCCTGATGGCCTTGGTGTCGGCGGGCTTCCAACTGCGTGCCGAGCGCGCGTGGCGGGTGGTGTGGCCGATTCTGCTGCGGCTCATCACTATGGGCGTCATCGCCGGCGTGCTGGCGCTGACCGTATGGCTGCCCTTCTTCTCGAAGCTGCTGAGCGGCACGAAGATGCCCAAGGGCGGCACGGCATTCCACTATCTGCCCGAGCCCGGTTCGGAATTGCCGCTGCCCATGGCGCATTTCGATCTGCTGGGCGCCTTCTGCCTGGTCGGCACCATCTGGCTGGTGGTGCGGGCCGCGAGTTCGCGGCGCGCGCAGGCGCTGGGGATCAGTGTGGTGGCCATCTATCTGTGGTGCCTGCTGTCCATGGCGGCCACGGCGGCGGGGACCACGCTGCTGTCGTTCCGGTTGGAGCCGATTCTGCTGACGCTGCTGGCGGCGGCGGGTGTGTTCGGGTTCGCGGAGGGTGCGCGGGCCGTTTATCAGATGCTGAACGAGCCGAATCGCTTCCGGACTGTCGCCGCGGCGCTGGCGATCATCGGCGCGGTGGCGTTCACGCAGGACATTCCGCATGTGCTGCGGGCGGAGATCACCACCGCGTATACCGATACCGACGGGAACGGGGAGCGCGCGGACAAGCGGCCGCCGTCGGCCGTCTCGCATTACAGGGAGATCGACGCGGATCTGCTGGCGCAGACCGGGCGGCCGCGCGACAAGAGTGTGGTGCTGACCGCCGACACCAGCTTCCTGGCGATCTACCCATACTACGGATTCCAGCAGCTCACTTCGCATTACGCGAACCCGCTGGCCGACTTCGACGGGCGCGCAACGGAAATCAAGCGATGGACGACGCTGAAGTCGCCCGCGGAGTTGATCGACGCCCTGAATCACTCGCCGTGGCGGGCGCCGGACGCGTTCCTGTTCCGGAACTCGGGTGATCAGTACACGTTGCGGCTGTCGGCGGATGTGTACCCGAACGATCCGAATGTGAAGCGGTACACGGTCGGGTTCCCGAAGACCCTCTTCGACGATCCGCGGTTCAAGGTGACGGATGTGGGCCCGTTCACACTCGTGGTCCGAGTCTCGACTCCGTAACGAGACAAGCATCACTTATCCCCAGAAATAGGTCTATTCCTGGGGATGGAGGGTGGGTTCTGTGGATAACTCCCCGACTTGCCAGTGCAATCTCAGTCGAACCCGGTAGCGTGGGCCGCTGATTGTGTAAGGCAAGAGGAGTCAACGCGTGGCACAGGGGTGGGCAACCGACCGCACAACCGAAGACGGCTCTGCGGTAGCAGTTCTCGAACGGACCGTACCGGATACGGCCTCCCCCAGACTTTCTCCGCCGCAGCGTGTCGCGCGGCGGATCCGGATGGCGCGGGCCGATCTCTTCGTGGCGGCCGGCTACCTGTCGCTGGCGGTGCTGGTGCTGTCGGGACAGTGGCGGAATACGGGCAGCGGCTATCTCGTCAAGAGCGGCCAGGACCAGACCATGTGGGAATGGTTCTTCGCCGTCACCGCGCATCAGGTCGCGCATCTGCACAACCCGCTGGGCACCAACCTGCAGAACTATCCCGACGGCGTGAACATGATGGCCAATACCGCCATGTTCGGCGTCGGCGTGCCGCTCACCCCGGTCACTCTGCTGTTCGGCCCGACCGTCACCTTCGTGCTGGTGCTCACCATGGGCCTGGCCGGCACCGCGTTCGCCTGGTACTGGCTGTTCTCCCGGGAACTGGTGACCTCCCGGGTCGCGGCGGCCGTCGGCGGCCTGTTCTGCGGTTTCGCGCCCGCCATGATCTCGCACGCGAACGCGCACCCGAACTTCGTGCTGCTGGCCCTGCTGCCGCTGATCGCCCTGCACCTGATCCGTATGGCCCGCCGCCGCCAGCACGCTCATGGTTCGCGGCCGGCTCGATTCTGGACTGAGTGGAGCGGGGGAGCGAAGCGGAGGAGCGGAGGGAGGGAAGAATCGAGACTTCAGGGCCGCGAACCCGCCCGGAGCGAAGCGCAGGGCAAAAGGTACAGCCTGCGGGACGCGTTCATCCTGGGCTTGCTGATCTCGCTGCAGATCGCGCTCGGTGAGGAACCGCTGCTCATCTTCGCGCTGGCCTTCGGCCTGTACGCGGTCGTCTACTACCTGCACGCCCCGCGCACCGGACTGCGCGTGCTGCGCGGCATGACGCCGACCCTGCTGCTGGCCGCGCTGATCACCATCGCGTTCACCGAGATTCCGCTGTGGTGGCAGTTCTTCGGCCCGCAGTCCTACCGGTCCATCGACCACGGTCCGATGAACAACGACCTCAAGTCGCTGTACCAGTTCCCGTCGGAATCGCTGGGCGGCATGTTCCTGCCCGGGCAGAACGTGGCCATCAACGCCACCGAGGAGAACGCGTATTTCGGCTGGCCGCTGTGGATTCTGCTCGGCCTGACCGTCGTGTTCATGTTCCGGGAGCGCATCGTGCGCGCGGCCGCCACGGTGATCGTCACGGGCACCGTGCTGTCGCTGGGCGCGCAGCTCATGATCGGGCGGCACAACACCGGTATCAGCCTGCCGTGGAAGCATCTGGAGAATGTGCCGCTGCTGAATTCGGTGCTGGAGTCCCGGTTCACCATGGCGGCCATTCCGGCCATCGCGGTGGTGCTGGCCATGGGAACCCAACGCGCCCTGGACTATTGGCGCATCTCGGCGACCGATTGGCGGCCGCTGGCCTGGTTCGCGGCCATCGCGCTGGCGCTGGTGCCGCTCACCCCGACGATCCTGCCGGTGGTGCAGCGGTCGCCCACACCCGAGTTCTTCGCGGACGGCACTGTGCGCCAGTATATTTCGAACGGCTCCGTGGTGATGGCGCCGCCGCCCACCCCGGTGGACGCCCGCGCGCTGCGCTGGCAGGCCGACTCCGGGTTCGAATTCCCCATTGCCGGTGGCTATTTCGTCGGCCCGACCGGCACCAGCAAGAAGGGCCGCTACGGTCCCGACGATCGCCCGACCGCCAGCCTGCTGCTGAAAGCCCAGCAGTCCAACAAGGTTCCGGCGATCGGCGATGCCGAACGCGCCCAGGCCCTGGTCGATCTGCGCTACTGGCATGCCGATGTGGTGGTGCTCCCGCCCACCGACAACGAGGACGTGCTGCGGCAGTCGATGGACCAGCTGCTCGGCTTCCCCGGCCAGCAGGTCGACGACGTCTGGGTCTGGGATGTCCGCAATCTGGTGCAGGCCCAGTAGCACTCAGCTCCCGCGGTTGTAGACCACCCGCCCGCTGACCGACAGGTTCCGGATCAACTGGACACCGCTGAGCGTGACGGTCTCCGGATTCTGCGGTGTGCAGTCCGAACCCCCGGTGGTGACCACGCCGTTGCCGACGGTGATGGAGTCGCTGTCGGAGTTCAGCAGCTGATAGTCGAAGGCGCACAGGACGCTGCCGTTGTACGTCACGATCGAGGTCATGACGACCTGGTTCACCCCGCCCTGCCGGATGGTGAGCTGATAGCCGTCGGTATTGATATTGCTGGTGCCCGCCCAGTTCCCGATCAGCGCCGCCGGCACCTGACCGGCCGCCACGGGCGCGACCGTCGTGGTGGTGACCGGGGCCACCGTGGGAGCCAGCCCGGCGGTGGGCACCGTGGCGGACAGCGGGGTGTCGTGGCTGCGACTGCTGCTCTCCAGCGTCACCACCCCCCACAGCGCGACGCCGACGACCAGCGCCGCCGCCAATCCGGCGATGGCGCCCACCAGGACCCGCCCGCCGATACCGCTGCCGCCGCCCCCGCCGCGAGCGTTTCCGTCGCCCCCGGCGGTCCGGTGCATGCCGCGCTCGGGCGCGAGCATGGTCTCCCAGTCGCGCGGGTAACTCGAACCGCCGGAAGGAGACCGGTCGGCCGCACCGCTCGCGGCCGCCGCCTCCACACCCCACGGCCAGCGACCCTGCGGATTGCTCGGCGAACGATCCCGGACACCGGCGGGCGGGTCCGCACCCCACGTCGGGCTCCGGTGCGGGCCGCTGACCGGCGAACCGCCCTGCGGTGCACTCGGATCGGCGCGGTAGCGGTTCGTGGTAGCGGCCGGCCCGGGCGGCCGGCGCTGCGGATCGGTGACCGTCGGGACGCCGAAGGTCGCCCAGGCGGACCAGGCCGCGTCCACGAAATCCGCGCAGCCGCCGAAGCGTTGATTCGGATCCTTGGCCAAGGCCTGATCGAAGACCGGATCCAGGGCCGCGGGCAGGTCCGGACGGACCTCCGACACGTGCAGCGGCGCCAGCTGGGTGTGCGCGTACATCCAGCTCACCATGTCGGTGGCGCGGAACGGGCGGACACCGGTGAGCAGCACGAAAAGCGTGCAGGCCAGCGAGTATTGGTCGGTGCGCGGATCCAGGGGCTGCCCGGCCAGCTGTTCCGGCGAGGCGAAGGCGAAGGTGGCCGCGACATTTCCGGTGCGGGTGAGGTGGGTCGACTCGTCGCGCAGCCGGGCGATGCCGAAATCGGTGAGCAGCGCGCGCTCCACCCGGCCGTCCTCCGCGGGCGACAGCAGGATGTTGGACGGCTTCACATCCCGGTGCAGTACGCCCTTGCCGTGCGCATAGTCCAGGGCCCCGGCAATGTCCGCGGCGATCCGGAAGGCGCGCTCCGGGGTTGTGCCCCATTCGGTTTCGGCGTCCGTGCCGGGCACGTACTGCATGGCGATCCACAGCCGGCCGCCGTCCACCCCGCGGTCGTAGACCGAGACGATATTGGGGTGGTCGAAGCGGGCGGTGATATCGGCCTCCCGCTGGAAGCGATGGAACTGCTCCGCGTCCGTGTCGACATCGTCCCTGCTGAAGACCTTGAGGGCGGCCAGCCGGGGTAGTCGCGGATGCCTTGCCGCGTAGACGGTTCCGGATCCTCCGGCCCCGATCCGTTGCTCGATGACGTATCCGGCAACCACTTCACCGGGTCGCAGATCGGTCATGGGCATCCGCCCCCTACTACTTCAAAGGCGCTCGCGACAGCCAGTCGTTCAACACATTGTCGGTCGTGTGGCCCGGCCACCGCAGCACCATGACGAAGCGCGACCGCGGATCGCCGTCCGGGAAGGTGATGGCGGCGGGCACCTTGCTGTTGTCGCTGTCCCGCGTGCTCGCGAGATCGATGGTCTCGCCCGTGGTGACGGTCAGGGCGCCGGCCACATCCTGTTGCGCGAACTGGGTGACCCGGGCGCGGCCGTCGAAGAACAGCGCACCCGCCGACTGGCTCGGGCGGGTACCGAAATCGTAGACGTCGAAACGCATCTGGCCGGTGGTGTCCTCGGCATTGCAGACGATGGCGCGCGCACCCTGCAGCGCGGTGGCGGCGTGCGGGCCCGGGTCCTGCCGCTGGCAGACCGCGCCCTGCCAGCCCACCGCGCGGCCGTTCACGGCCAGCTCGCCGACCAGGCTAGGGAAGGCCTGGCCGATGGCCCGGTGATCACCCCAGGATTCGGCCAGCTGGCGGCGGCGGGTGTAGGTGATCAGGCCGCTCACATCGGTTTTCCGGCTCACCCGGCCGTCCGGCAGCAGGGTGAGGGTGGTGGGTCCGTTGGCGCGGCAGGCATTGACCGGATCCTTCTCCACGATCACGGAGGTGCCGATCAGCAGGCGGTCGTCGCCGGGGACCTGGGTGAGCGGCGCCGAGAACGAGCAGTGGAAGGGTGCGCCGTCGGGCAGCACGCCGTCCACGATATTGGTGAGCACCGAATCGCCGACCAGGCCCTGCTGCACCTCGAGCCGGTAGTTGGTCTGGCCTTCGGTATCGAGCCAGGTGCCGAGGAACTTCTCGGGGACCGCTCCGGCCGGGGCCGGCGCGGGCGGCGAGCTGCCGAGCGAGAAGGCCACGCCGGTGCCGGCGGCGGCCAGCAGTATCACCGCGGCGGGCACCAGGATCCGTTTGCGGAACAGCCACTGGCGGCGGCTTTTCCGGGCCGTCCCGGCTATCCGGCGGGGCGGCGGCGGGGGCGGTGGGTACGGCAGGAGGCGGGCGGGGGCGGTGACGGCCTTGGCCGGATCCGAGTAGTAGGCGGCGGTGGCTGCCGCCACGAAATCGGTGCAGGTGTCGTAGCGGTCCTGCGGGTCCTTGGCCATGGCGCGCTCGAAGACGGCGTCCATGTCGGTGGGCAGGTCGGAGCGGGCCTCGCTGACGTGTTGCGGGCTCTCCTGGGTGTGCGCGTAGACCCAGCCGAGCGGATTGTCGGCGCGGAAGGGGCGCTGATCGGTGAGGAGGACGAAAAGCGTGCAGGCCAAGGAGTATTGATCGGATTGCGGACCGACCGGTTTGCCTGATACCTGCTCCGGCGACGCGAAAGCGAAAGTGGCGGAGATATTTCCGGTATGCGTGAGTCGCGTGGTCTCGTCCCGCAGCCGGGCGATACCGAAATCGGTCAGCAGCGCGCGTTCCGGACGGCCGCTGTCCTGATCGGCGACAAGGATATTGGACGGCTTCACATCCCGGTGCAGCACGCCCTTGCCGTGCGCGTAGTCCAGCGCGGCGGCGATCTCACCGGCGATGCGCAGCGCCCGCTCCGGCGAAACATCGTGCAGCTGTGCCGCATCCGGGCCGTCCACGAACTGCATGGAGATCCAGAACAGGTCGTCCGCGACGCCGCGATCGAAGACCTGCACGATATTCGGGTGATCGAACTCGGCGGTGATGTCCGCCTCGCGTTCGAACCGCTTCCAGACCTCGTCGTCATTGCCGGGATCGTCACGCTTCAAGATCTTCAGGGCCGTGAGCCTCGGCAACCGCGGATGACGCGCCGCGAAGACGACTCCCGACCCCCCGGCACCGATCCGCCGCGCGATCACATACCCGGCAATCACCGCACCGGGTCGCAGCTCGGTCATGGTTCCTCGTTCAGTTCTTCCCGGCCCGGCCCCTCGCCCAGTTCGGATACCAACCATCCTGACGCACGAATGCGAATTCGGCCACACGCAGGTTCGCGGCCCGGCTCGATTCTGGACTGCGGCTTGATAAACCTCCGCCTCGACGCGGGGGAGCGCAGCGGAGGAGCGGAGGGAGGGAAGAATTGAGACTTAGGGGCCGCGAACACGCCCGGAGTGGAGCGGAGGGCAAATCCGGCACAGCTAGCATCGTTGCTCGTGCGCGCAGACACCCGAAGGTTCACACGCATCCGCCTCATCGCCCTGGTCTCCGGACTGCTGGGCTTTCTGCTGGCGGTGATCACGCCGATCCTGCCCGTGCGGCAGGACACGCCGACTTTGACGTGGCCGCAGGGGGATACGGCCAGCGTCGAGGCGCCGCTGGTGTCGTATGTGCCGTTGAACCTGTCGGTGAGCCTGCCGTGCACGGTGATCCGCGACGCGGCGGCCGGGACCGATCTGTTCTCGACCGTGCCGGTCGGGTCGGGGAAGGCCACCGACCGGGGGCTGGTCGTGAAGGTCGAGGACGATGCCACCAACGGGCCCACGGTGTCCGCGCTGGTGCGCAATATCCCGCTGCTCTCGGCGCCGGTCTCGGAGATCGCGAACTGTGGCGCGCTGACCGTGCACTCGGACAACACCGCCACCAAGGTCGACTTCACCGGCGTGAATCGCAAGGACGGCACGCCTTTTCAGGGCGGCGTGAACGGTGACAACCGGCCGCAGGTGGTGGGGCTGTTCACCGATCTGAACCGCGATCAGCTCGCGGGCGCGCACGCGGAAGTGCACATCGACGCCCGCTTCACCTCCAGCCCCAGCTGGCTCAAGATCCTCGCCACCGTCGGCGCCGTGCTGTTCACGCTCATCGCGCTGGTCGCGCTGCACCTGCTGGACAACACCGACGGCCGCAAGCACCGCCGCCTGCTGCCCGCGCACTGGTGGCGGGTGCGACTCCCCGACGTCGCCGTACTGGGCACGCTGGTGGTGTGGCACGTCATCGGCGCCAATACCTCCGATGACGGCTACATCCTGAATATGGCCCGCGCCTCCCGGGTTTCGGGCTACATGGCCAACTACTACCGCTGGTTCGGCGTCGCCGAGGCCCCCTTCGGCTGGCCGTACGAGGTACTGGCCTGGATGACCCGGGTGAGCGACTCCAGCCCGTGGATGCGACTGCCCTCCCTGCTGGCCGGGATCGTCTGCTGGCTGGTCATCAGCCGCGAGGTACTGCCGCGCCTGGGCGCGCGGGTACGCCGCGACAATGTGGCCGTCTGGACCGCGGCGCTGGTGTTCCTGGCCGCCTGGATGCCCTACGACAACGGCCTGCGCCCCGAACCGCTCATCGCGGCCGGCGCACTGCTGACCTGGGCCTCCATCGAAAGGGCCATTGCCACAGGACGTTTGCTGCCCGCCGGGGTGGCGGTGCTGGTCGCGGCTTTCTCGCTGGCGGCCGGGCCGACCGGGCTCATCTGCATCGCCGCGCTCATCGCGGGCGCGCGGCCGGTGCTGCAGATCATCATCAAACGCGCGAAGGGCGAAGGCTCCTGGCTGCTGCGCTACGGCGCGCTGCTGGCGCCCGGCGTGGCCGCCGGAACCCTGGTGCTGGTGGTGGTTTTCGCGGCCCAGACGCTCGCCTCGGTCATGGAGGCCACCCGGGTCCGGAAGCTCATCGGTCCCAACGTGGCCTGGTTCGACGAGCGCACCCGCTGGGATTCGCTGCTCATGCTCTCCCCGGACGGCTCGCTGGCCCGCCGCTTCGGCATTCTCGCCATGCTGCTGTGCCTGTTCGTATGCGTCATGGTGGCGCTGCGCAAGAACGGCCGCATTCCGGGCACCTCGCGCGGGCCGTCCATGCGGATCCTCGGCATCATCTTCATGTCGCTGTTCCTCATGATGTTCACGCCCACCAAGTGGACGCACCACTTCGGCGTGTACGCGGGCCTGGCGGGCTCGGTGGCGGCGCTGGCC
Source organism: Nocardia sp. NPDC020380 (assembly GCF_044386975.1). NCBI lineage: Bacteria > Bacillati > Actinomycetota > Actinomycetes > Mycobacteriales > Nocardiaceae > Nocardia > Nocardia sp. NPDC020380. The sequence continues at coordinate 569,208 of NZ_JBIRVQ010000005.1, forward strand.
GCGGTCGCGGTGGGCGTCAAGGGGATTCGCACGCCGCGGAACCGGACACTGTTCGCGGCGGCCGTATTGTTCCTGCTCGCAATCACTTTCACCGGCTCCAACGGCTGGTGGTACGTGTCCAGCTACGGGGTGCCGTTCTACGACAAGGCGCCGCTCATCGCGGGCAAGGGCTTCTCCACCCTGTTCCTGGGCCTGGCCGTGCTGTGCCTGCTGATCGCGGCGTTCCAGCACTTCCGGGAGCCGTACGCGCGGCCCAAACCGGTGCGCGGCTTCGACAAGTTCGCCAGCATGCCGCTCACCATCGCGGCCGCCGTACTGGTGCTGTTCGAGGTGCTGTCGCTGGCCAAGGCCGCCGTCTCGCAGTACCCGGCCTACTCCATCGCCGAATCGAACCTGCGTGCCCTGAAGGGCGATTCGTGCGCCCTCGCCAACGAGGTGCTGGCCGAGACCGACACCAAGGACTCGCTGCTGCACCCGTGGACCGGCTCCGACGCCGACGGATTGGCCGCGCAGAACACCGGATTCACCCCCAACGGCGTGGCCGCCGACCTCACCGCCGACGCCGAGGAAACCGTCACCGGCAGCGCCAACTCGGTGAACGACAACAAATCCGGCAACAAGACCAGCAACACCACCGGCGCGGGCACCGGAGGCGGCACCAGCGCCGAGACCGGCATCAACGGCAGCACCGTCGCCCTGCCCTTCGGCCTCGACCCGGCCACCACACCGGTCATGGGCAGCTACACCACCGGCGAGAAGCAGGTCGCCAACCTCACCACCCAGTGGTACCGGGCCGATATCGACGGCGTCCGCGACAATCCCGCGTACAAGGTGCTCATCGTGACCGCGGCCGGGCGCATCAAGTCCTACAACAAGGACGGCGTCGAAACCTACGGCCAGGACCTGTGGGTCGAATACGGCAACCGCGCCGCCGACGGGACCGTCACGAACACCGGGCGGATCCGGCCCATCGACATCGGGCCCAACCCGTCCTGGCGCAATCTGCGGGTGCCGCTCGACCAGCTGCCCAAGGGCACCAATGCCGTTCGCCTGGTCGCCGCGGCCCCCGACATCACGCCCAAGCAGTGGCTGGCGGTCACCCCGCCGCGCCTGCCCAAGCTGGAGACCCTCGACAAGCTGGTCGGTCGCACCGCACCCGTGCTGGAGGATTGGCATGTCGGCCTGGCCTTCCCGTGCCAGCGGCCGTTCAACCACCGCGACGGCGTCGCCGAGGTGCCGGAGTGGCGCATCCTGCCCGACCGGGTCGGTGCGGACGCCTCCAATGCCTGGCAGGACGATATCGGCGGCGGGCCGCTCGGCTGGACCATGCTGCTGCTGAAATCGCAGACGATTCCGACGTATCTGAACCACGACTACGGTCGCGACTGGGGTTCGCTGGAGAAGTACACCCCATATGTCCAGAACGCGGCGCCGGCCAAGCTGGACGTGACCGTGCAGACGCGCTCGGGACTCGCTAAGGACGCACCGATCCGCGCTCGGTAATCGCGAGGAAAGGCCCGCTCGGAACACGATTCCGGGCGGGCCTCTTTCGTGTTGCGAACCATGCGATCGGACCTGCCGGAGTGAACCGCAACACTCACACTCCGGGGCACTACGATCAGCAACCGTGCCCGACGCCTCTGCAGTGTTGACCAAGCCGGAAAACCCGGCGACCGCACCAGCTACACCGCGCGACTTTCGGATCGCAAAGCTCATCGCGATAGTCGCCGGTCTGCTGGGCGCGCTCTTCGCGCTCGCCACGCCGTTCCTCCCGGTGAAACAGACTGCCGCGGAGTTGAACTGGCCGCAGAGCGGCACCCTGGGCAATGTCCAGGCGCCGCTCATGTCCCAGGTCCCGATCGACCTGAATGTCAGTATTCCGTGCAGCGCAATCGATCAGGTCGATCCGCGCGGCGGCATGCTGCTGGCCACCGCGCCCCCGCAGGGCACGGGCGCGGACCTGCAGGCCCTGTTCGTCCGCGTCTCCGGGGACAGCGTGGACGTGCTGGACCGCAATGCGCCCGTGGCGTCGGCGCCCCGGTCCGAAATGGCCGGTTGCTCGCGGATCGTCATCACCTCGGACATCACCAAGACCTACGCGCACTTCGAGGGCCTCACCCGCACGCTGCCCGACGGCACCGTCGCCCCGCTCGACGGGACGCTGAACGGTGACCTGCGGCCGCAGGTGGTCGGCGTCTTCACCGATATGAAAGGCGCGGTCCCCGAGGGGCTTTCGTTCCACATGACGGTGGACTCGCGCTTCTCCTCCGTGCCCGGCATCCTCAAGATCGCCGCCACCGTCGCCGCGGTACTGCTGACCCTGCTGGCCATGGGCGCGCTCGGCGTCCTCGACACCAGTGACGGGCGCGGGCACCGGCGCTTCTTCCCCTCGCACTGGCTGAAGCCGACCTGGGCGGACGGCGGCATCATCGGCACGCTGCTGGTGTGGCACTTCGTGGGCGCCAACACCTCCGACGACGGCTACATCCTCACCATGGTCCGGGTCGCGCCGCACGCCGGCTACCTGGCCAACTACTTCCGCTGGTTCGGCGTCCCCGAGGCGCCGTTCGGCTGGTACTACTACGTCATCCAGGTCTTCGCGGACATCTCCACCGCCAGCCCGTGGGTGCGAATTCCCGCGCTGCTCTGCGGAATTCTGTCCTGGATGGTGATCAGCCGCGAGGTGGTGCCGCGACTCGGCCGCGGCGTCGCCACCTCCAAGGTCGCGCTGTGGACCGGCGGCCTGGTGTTCCTCGCCTTCTGGCTGCCCTACGACAACGGCCTGCGGTCGGAGCCCATCGTGGCCCTGGGCGCGCTGCTGACCTGGGTGTCCATCGAACGCGCCATCGCGACCTCGCGGCTGCTGCCCGCCGCCCTGGCGGTGCTGTTCGCGGCCTTCACACTCGCCGCGGCGCCGACGGGCCTCATGTGTGTGGCCGCACTGCTCGCCGGACTGCGGCCGTTCGTGAAGATCGTGGTGCGCCGGCACAAGGCGTACGGGCGCGGCAGCACCGTCGCCCTGCTCGCACCCATCGCGGCGGCCGGATTCGTGGTGCTGGTGGTCGTTTTCGCGGACCAGACCTTCGCCGGGATCATGGAGGCCGACCGGGTCCGGCAGATCATCGGGCCCAACCTGGCCTGGTACGAGGACTACCTGCGCTACTACTACCTGTTCGTGGCCACCGTGGACGGCTCGCTGTCGCGGCGCTTCGCGTTCCTCGTCATGATCCTCTGCCTCATCACCACCATGCTGGTGCTGCTGCGGCGGCGGCAGGTGCCGGGCATCGCGTCCGGGCCCACCTGGCGGCTCATGGGCGTGGTCTTCGGCACCCTCTTCTTCATGATGTTCAACCCGACCAAGTGGACCCACCACTTCGGCGCGTACGCGGGCATCGCCGGCTCGCTGGCCGCGGTCACCGCGGTCGCGGTCTCCGCCACCGCGCTGCGGTCGCGCAAGAACCGGTCCATCTTCCTGGCCGGACTGCTGTTCATGCTGGCCGTCGCCTTCTCCGGCATCAACGGCTACTGGTACGTGTCCAGCTACGGCGTGCCGTGGTTCGACAAGACCGTCTCCCTGCACGGACACCAGTCGAACACGCTGCTGCTGGTGCTGTTCGGGCTGGCGCTGGCGGTGGTGCTGTGGCAGTCGCTGCGCGAGGGCTACGCGAAACCCGAGGAAGGCGTGAAAAACGCACGCGGACGGCGCATTCGCCGCTTCGCGGCCATGCCGCTCACCCTGGTCGCCGCGTTCATGGTGCTCTTCGAGGTGCTGTCGATGGTCAAGGGCGCGGCCACGCAGTACCCGGCCTACTCCATCGGGCGCTCCAACCTCGATGCGCTGGAAGGCAAGACCTGCGGCATCGCCAATGACGTACTGGTCGAGAACGATCCGAACGGCGGCCGCCTCACCCCGATCGTCGACGAGGCGCACCCGCCCGCCAACGGCGACCCGCTCGCCGGCGAGAACCCGACCGGCTTCTCCCCCAACGGCGTTCCCGACAAGATCGACGCCGACAGCGTCGAGGTGAAACCGGGCACCGGCAACACCGACGGCCAGACCATCGGCCCCGCCTTCGCCAAGGGCCAGAACGCCGGCACCGGCGGCGGCAAGGGCGCCGAAGGCGTCAACGGCTCCACCGTCGCCCTGCCCTTCGGCCTCGACCCGGCCACCACCCCCGTCCAGGGCAGCTACCAGAACGGCGTGCAACAGCCCGCCGAACTCACCTCCAGCTGGTACGGATTGCCCGCGGCCACACCGGATTCCCCGCTCATCGTGCTGTCGGCCGCCGGGCGCATCCTGTCCTTCGACGACACCGGGAACATGACCTACGGCCAGAAACTGGTGCTCCAGTACGGCCACCGCAATGCCGACGGCAGCGTCACCCAACTCGGCGAATACCTGCCCCGCGATATCGGGCCCGCCCCCTCGTGGCGCAACCTGCGCATCCCGCGCTCCGCACTGCCCGGCGACGCCGACACCGTCCGCATCCACGCCGAACGCCGCGTGCTCATCGGCGACCAGTGGCTCGCCTTCACCCCGCCGCGCGTCCCGAAGCTGGTGTCGCTCAACAGCTTCCTCGGCAAGGACCAGCCCATCCTGCTGGACTGGGCCGTCGGCCTGCAGTTCCCGTGCCAGCGGCCGTTCAACCACCTCGACGGCGTCGCCGAGGTACCGAACTACCGCATCCTCCCCGACCGCCCGCTGGCCGTCAGCTCCACCGACACCTGGCAGTCCGAGGAGAACGGCGGCCCGCTCGGCTGGACCGAAATGCTCGCCAAATCCACCACGGTGCCGACCTATCTGAAGGACAACTGGGACCGCGACTGGGGCTCCCTGGAACGCTACGACCAGTACTACGACGCCAAGGCCGCCCAGCTGGACACCCATACGGTGACCCGCTCCGGCCTCTGGTCCCCCGGCAAACTGCGCGTGTCGTAGCGGGGACGCACCCCGCGAGATGATCCAAGTGGCCGCCCGCAATGCGGGCGGCCACTGCTTTTATTTGTCAGTGCTTATGGTCTACGTGCGCGACCCACTCGTAGACGGGCAGACTGCCCTCTATCGTGTCCTGCCAGCGCGAGGTCACTTTGAATCGCTCGTAGCCGCCCCCGAAGGCCACCCGCAACTCCACCCCAGGTGGCGTAATGGGCACAATGCGTGTTTCCAGGCCATCCGGCCCACCTTCGAGCAATGCCTTCGGTGAGGTACTCATAGCTGAAGGCTCTCATATCCGGGGCAGGTGACCGGTCGATTCGCCACAATCGGCGAGCCGCACCGGTCGCGCCCTGGTCACAAGGGCAGCAGGTGATGTTTGCGGGGGTTGCGGGCCAGTTTCTTACCGCGCAGCAAGTGCAGGGCGCGACGGATCTCCAACCGGGTCGAGGACGGGTCGATCACGGCGTCGATATAACCGCGTTCCGCCGCCACCCAGGGCGTCGCGATGGTCGCGTTGTAGAAATCGATCATCTGCTGACGCATCGCGGCCCGCTGCTCCTCGGGCGCCGCATCCAGCGATTTCGCGCCGATCAACGAGACCGCGCTCTCCGCACCCATCACCGCGATACGGGCCGTCGGCCAGGCCAGATTCACATCCGCGCCCAGCTGCTTGGAACCCATCACCGCATAACCGCCGCCGTACGACTTACGAATCACCACGGTCACTTTCGGCACCGTGGCCTCCACGAACGAGAAGATGAAACGACCGCCGCGCTTGATCACGCCGATCTTCTCCTGTTCCACCCCGGGTAGGAAACCCGGAGTGTCCACCACGAACACCAGCGGGATTTCGAAAGCGTCGCACAACCGCACGAAATGCGCGGCCTTGTCCGAAGCACGCGCATCCAGCGCACCCGCATAAACCAGCGGCTGATTCGCGACCACACCCACCGTCCGGCCGTCCACCCGCGCGAAACCACAGATCACGTTCTTCCCCGCGGATTCACCGAATTCGTGGAACGCACCGTCATCGAAGATGCGGATCAGAATCTCGTGCATGTCGTAACCGGCATTGTCCGCATCCGGCACCACACCGCGCAGCTCCACATCCGACTCCGTAATCTCCGGCTCCAGACCGGGATTCACGATCGGCGGCAACTCCTGGCAACTCGACGGCAGATAACTCAGATACTCGCGCACCCAATCGAACGCCGCGCGTTCATCCTTCGCGACATGATGGATATTGCCGTACTCCGCCTGACTGCGAGCGCCACCCAGCTCCTCCAGGCTCACGTCCTCACCGGTGACCTCACGAATCACCTTGGGACCGGTGACGAACATGTACGCCTCTTCGGTCGCCACCACCACATCGGTATTGATCGGGGCATACACCGCACCACCCGCACAACTACCCAGGATCATCGAAATCTGCGGCACCAGACCGGAAAGCGGCTCCTGCCGGCGACCCAGCTCCGCATACCAGGCCAGCGAGGTCACCGCCTCCTGCACCCGCGCGCCACCGGAATCATTGATACCCACCACCGGGCACCCCACCTTGGCCGCGAACTCCATGATGCCCGCGACCTTCCGGCCGAACATCTCCCCGACCGAACCGCCGTACACCGTCTGATCGTGCGAGAAAACCGCCACGGGCCGGCCCTCGACCAGCCCGTGACCCGTCACCACACCATCGCCGTACAGGGCCTGCTTATCGCCCGGATTGCGCACCAGCGCACCGATTTCCACGAACGTCCCCGGATCCAGCAACATATGGATCCGGTCGCGGGCCGAAGGAATACCCTTCCTGGCCCGCTTCGCGACTCCCGCATCCCCCGCCGGTTCCCTCGCGATGTCCAGCTTCTGTCGCAGGTCGGCGAGTTTCTCGGCGGTGGTGCTCAAGAGTTCTCCTTTCGGCAAAACCTACTTTCGCAGAACCTGATTCGCTGTGGAGCTATTTCCCGTCCGTGTCGATCTCGGCGAGCTTCTTCGTCAGATCGGCGCCGATGGTCGCAATGCGCGGCTCATCGATGATCTGCAGGTGATCACCCGGGATGTGGATGATCTCCAGATCCGAAAGGTGCTCGTCCCAGCCGCCGTTGGGCAGGCGGTCCGCGTAACGCGGCTCCAGCTCGATGATGCCGTCGTGGTAGCGATCGGCGAGGTAGAGCACCACCTTGCCGTCGTAACTCGACGGGGTCACCTTCTGCAGTTCACGACCCTCGACCCACGAGTACTTCTGGTGCTCGAGCACACCGCCCGGGATGTCGACACCCGCGAACTTCACCAGCTCGATGATGATCTGGTACTGCTCCTCGTCGCTGGCGGCAGCCAGTTCCTCGATCTGTTCATCATCGAGTTCGCCATCGAAGCCGTAGGTCTTCTTGGCGAACTCCTGGAACCGCCGGATCCGCCCGATTCGTTCCTCGGGCGTATTGTGCTCGGGCTCGGTCGGAATCGCGAGATCGATGAGGCCGACCAGCCGCACATCCGAACCTTCGGCACGCATGATCTGTGCGGCGGTCAGCGCGAACACCGCACCCAGCGACCAACCGTAGAAAACGTACGGCCCCTCCGGCTGACGCTTGCGAATCTCCGGAATGTATTGACGCACGCGCTCTTCGATCGAGCCCTCGACCCGCTCGAAACCGTACATCGGAGTACCGGCCGGAATACGCTTCAGCAGCGGCTCATAGACCAGCGTGTTACCGCCCGAGGGGTGGAACACGAAGACCGGCAGCGCATCCGAACCGGCTTCCTTCGCACGCAGTGTGCGGACGAAGCCTTCGACGTCATCGCCGTGCTCCTGGTACTCGGCCACTACGTCGGCCATCTTCTCGATGGTCGCAGCGGAACGGATCCGCTCGGCGTCGATCTCCGCCTTCGCGCGCTCCGACAACCGATTGAGGAGCTTCCCGAACGTCTCGTCATCGAGCTTCGGCAGCGGGTTGAAGATGCCGCCGGCAGACTTTCCGGTCACCAGCGCCCAGGTGGCGAAGACCAACCGCTCCGGGGCATTACGCGGCGGGACATTGTCCTTGTCGGTTCCGGCGACGGGCGGGGCCGGCTCGAAGTCGGCATCGGTGGTGGCCGAATCCTGGTCGCCCGCGGCCGCTTCGGTGATCTCGGTGGCCGCTGCCACCACATCGTCGGTGACCGCGTCCAGCTCGTCCGCCTTGGTCTGCGCGGTGGTGCCGGTCGACTGCTCGGGGATCGGCAGGGCGGCCAGCGGGTCGGTGCCCGCCGCGACAGCCGCGCGGGCCGCCGAGATCATGTCGGCGTCGACCGAGATGTCCTCGCCGGCGGCCTGGCGATCGGCCAGCTCCTGCAGCTGATCCCGGTGCTCGATGGCGTAGCGGAGCACCTTGCCGACCTCGAGCAGGCTGGCGTCGCGGACCGCCTGCAGCTGCAGCTGCGGGATGTCGAATTCGTATTCGACGCGGTTCTTGATGCGCATGGCCATCAGCGAATCGAGACCCAGCTCCATGAGCGGGATCTCCATCGGCAGGTCCTCGACCGCATAGCCCATGGATTCGGCGACGATCAGCGCCAGCCGCTGCTCCACGGTCTGCGAGCCGTTCGGGTTCCAGCGCTCACCCGGGGCCTCGACGGCCTCGACGGCGGCGGTCACCGCGGCCGGAGCGGCCGCGACCGGCTGTGCCACCGCCGATTCCGGCAGCGGCGCGCCCGAGCTGACGACGGCGTCGAACAGCGCGCGGAAGGCATTGCCCTCCTTGGCGTGCACGGACACCGACGCGCCACCCAGGTGCGGGGTCAGCGTGGTGGTGAGGGTGCCGGCGGCCGGAATCGCGGTGTGCGCCACCGTCGCTCCGAGCGTGACATCCGAAAGCACCTGTGCGGCAGCGGCCTGCACCAGCGCGGCGAGATCGGTGACGGCGGAGGCCTGCACCTCCCACACGTGGCGGCCGTCCGGCAGCGCGACATGCGCGCCCGGGACCCGGGAGCTGCCCGAGTTGGACAGGCCGGCACCGGTCTTGGGCCAGTACTCCTTGCGGATCATGGCCGTGCGCGGCACATCGGCGTAGTCGCCGGCGGGCAGCAGCGAGGACAGATCCACCTTGTGGCCCTGCACGTACAGCTGCGCCAGCGCGGAGACGACGGCGGCGCCCTCGTCTTCCTTGCGCTTCAGGGTCGGGATGAGCGCCGCATTGTGGACACCGGCCGCGAAGGTGGTGCCCAGCACCTGCATGAGGGTGACGGAATGCGGTGCGAGCTCCAGGTAGGTGGTGATGCCCGCGTCCACGGCCTGCCGGATGGCGTTGGTGAAATACACCGAGCCGCGCATGTTCCCGGTCCAGTAGTCGACATCGTGCACCGGGGCGTGGCCCGCCCGGTAGACGGCGTCCTGGTGCGAGGTCGAGTACAGATCGCGCTTCAGCTTGGTCGGCTCGATGCCGGCCAGCTCGGCGGCCAGCTCGCCCAGCAGCGGATCCATCTGCGAGGTGTGGCCGGCGCCGCGGGTCGGCAGCACGCGGGCGAACTTGCCCTCGGCCTCGGCGCGAGCCACGATGGCCTGCACCTGATCCGGGACGCCACCGATCACCGTATTGGTCGGCGCGGCGTAGATCGCGACCTCGATGTCCGGGAATTCGGACTTCAGGTTCTCGATGTCCGCGGCGCTGTATTCCAGCAGGGCCATATTGCGGACCTGATCATCGGTCAGCATGGCCTCGCCCTCGGCCATCAGCCGGGAGCGCGCGCAGATGACCCGGACCGCGTCCTCGAGCGGCAGACCGCCCGAGATGTACGCGCCCGCGACCTCACCCTGCGAATGACCCACCACGCCTTCGGGTTCGGCGCCGTGCGCCCGCAACACCGAGGCCAGACCCACCTGGATGGTGAAGGTGCCGACCTGACCGGTGCCGATATCCCAGTCCATGGTGTCGTCGAGGATCATCTCCTTGACCGAGTATCCGGCCTCGTCGACGACCAGCTCGTCGACCTGGTCGACGGCCTTCCGGAAGATCGAGTTCTCGGTGTAGAGCTGCTTGCCCATCTTCCGGTGCTGCGAACCGAATCCGGCCATCACCCACAGCGCACCCTTGGCGGCGGGGGCGTCGGCGGTGTAGACGCCGTTGCCCGGCTTGCCCTCCTGGATGGCGCGCAGGCCCGCGACGGCTTCCTCGTGCGTCTTGGCGATAACCACACCGCGCGAACGGTTGTGGTTGCGCTTGGCCAGCGAACGGCCCACATCGGCGAGCGGAGTCGCCTGTCCCGCTTCGGATTCCAGCCAATCGGCCAGATCCTTGGCGGCGCGCTTGCGGCGCGACGGCAGGTACGCGGAGACCGGGATGATGACCGGCAGCGGCTCCTCGCGGGTCCACTCCGCCTCCGGCGCAGCGGATTCCACGATGCGCTCGGCCTCGGAGACCACATCGGTGGCCTCGTCGTCCAGCTGCTCCTCGAGGCTCAGGTCCTCGCGCGCGTCCTCGACGGACGCGGCGGCGGGCGCGGGCGGCGCGGGCGCCACGTACTCCTGGATCACGACGTGGGCATTGGTGCCACCGAAACCGAAACCGGAGACACCGATGGTCGCGACGCCGCTGTAGCGCGGGAATTCGGTCGGCTCGTCGACGACCTTCAGATGCGCCTGATCCCACGGGATGAACGGGCTCGGCCCGGCGTAGTTGATGTTCGGCGGAATGACGTTGTGCTGCAACGCCATGATCACCTTGGCGAGGGCGGGCACGCCCGCACCCGATTCCAGGTGACCGAAGTTGGTCTTGGCCGAACCCAGCAGCGCGGGCTTGTCGGCGTCGCGGCCGCGGCCGACCACGCGGGCCAGGGCCTCGGCCTCGATCGGGTCGCCGATCGGGGTGCCGGTGCCGTGCGCCTCGATGTAGTCGACCTGGGTGGGCACGATTCCGGCGTCCCGGTACGCCCGCCGCAGGGCCTCGGCCTGGCCGTCCACGCTGGGCGCGAACAAGCCGGCGGAACGGCCGTCGTTGGTGACGGCGGAACCCTTGATCACCGCGTAGATCTTGTCGCCGTCCCGCTCGGCGTCGGTGAGCCGCTTGAGGACGACCAGGCCCGCGCCCTCGGAACGGACCATGCCGTCGGCATCGGCCGAGAAGGCCTTGATGTGGCCGTTCTTGGCGACCGCGCCATTGATGTCGAAGCCCAGCGAGGCCACCGGGGCCAGGATCATGTTCACGCCACCCGCGAGCGCGAGATCGGCGTCGCCGGTGCGCAGCGCGCGCACGGCCTCGTGCACCGCGACCAGGGTCGCCGAGCAGGCGGTATCGACGGTGACCGACGGGCCACGGAAGTCGTAGAAGTAGGAGACGCGATTGGCGATGATGCCGTTCGACGCGCCCATCAGGGCGTAGGCCTCGGCCGACAGCGGCACATTGGGGTCGCGGGGAGCGCCCAGCGACTGCGCCATGATGAACGCGAAATCGTTGGTGGAGGAACCGACGAACACACCGACCGGCTCACCCTTGAGCTCGTTCGCCGGAATCCGGGCGTGCTCCAAGGCTTCCCAGGTCAGCTCCATCATGAGCCGCTGCTGCGGATCGACCCGCTCGACCTCGATCGGGGACATGGCGAAGAACTCCGCATCGAAGCCCTTGACCACGTCCTGCGGCAGGTAACCGCCCTTGGTCTGGGCGTTCGCGATCTGCTCGGCGATGCCGGCGTCGCCCTTGAACTCGTCCCAGCGGCCGTCGGGCAGATCGCTGATGCCGTCACCGCGGCCGATCAAGAAATCCCAGGTGCTCTCCGGGGTGTCCCCGGCACCCGGCAAACGCGTGGACAACCCGACGATGGCGATATCGTGCGCCTCGCCCGGCGTGAAACCGGCTGTGTAGAACGCCTCATCCGCCGCTTCGTCCGGAACGTCCGGTTCCCCGTTGATGATTCGCTCGGCGAGCAACTCGATGGTCGGGTGCTGAAACACGATGGTGGGATTGAGCACCACACCGGTCAGTTCCTCGATGTCGCCACCCAGCGCCAGCGCATCCCGCGAAGCCAGCCCGAATTCGTCCATCGGCCGGTCCGCGGTGATGTTCTCGATCGGCTGCCCGGTCGCGTCGGAGACCCATTTACGCAGCCACTCGCGCAATTCCGCCACCGACATGTCGGTGCTCGCAGCGTTCTCGGTCTTCTGGGTGGGGGGCGTGCCCTCGTTCTCAGCCATCAGTTCCTCAAGTTACCTGTCTGCGTATGGTGCGCGGCAGTATTGAGATTCTCGCGGTCCCGCCCAGCGCGGAACTGCGATAACCATGAATGGCGCGAGCCGGAGGGACTCGCGCCATTCACCGTGAGGGTTTTCCTCACTCCTCGTCTGGTGCATCGGGGAAAGCCTGCTGCGTGTAACCACCACGCAGTGTGCCTCCGATGTACTCGGCCTTGCAGGCGCGACGCGCGATCTTGCCGCTCGAGGTCCGCGGAATCGAGCCGGCGGGCACCAGCAGGATGTCGCGGGCGGTGACGCCGTGGCGGGAGGAGATCGCGGCCCGTACCGCGTCCGCGATGGGACCCGGATCGGCCTTGCCGGCGCCGAGGCCACGCTCGGCCACGATCACCAGCTGCTCGGAGGCATCGTCGGCGTCGAACTGCAGACCGGAGTGGCTGCCCTGCTCGAAGACCTCGGGCGGCAACTGGTTGGCCGGCACCGCGAACGCGGCGATGAAGCCGGGGCGCAATGCCTTCGAGGCCTGCTCGGCGGAGAACTCGAGATCCTGCGGGTAGTGGTTGCGGCCGTCCACGATGACCAGGTCCTTGACCCGGCCGGTGATGTACAGCTCGCCGTCGACGTACACGCCGTAGTCGCCGGTGCGCAGCCAGTTGCCGTCCAGCGGTACGTCGGTGGCGTGCGAACCGGACTCCTGCCGGTTGACCAGCTTGTTGCGGAACGTCTTCTGGGTCTCCTCGGCCCGCGCCCAGTAGCCGATGCCGATGTTGTTGCCGTGCAGCCAGATCTCGCCGACCCGGCCCTCGGGCAGCTCGACGGCGCCGTCCGGGGAGTCGATGGACTGGTCGTCCACGATGGCCGCCCACTGCGAGAGCGCGACGTAACCGCAGGACACCTGCGCGATGGCGTTCTCCGAGCCCGGCTCGACCTTGACCACGCGGCCGGCGTTCAGCTCGTACCGGTCCACGTGGATGACCTTGGCCTCGTCCTCGTGCCGGGTGGCCGACACGAACAGGGTGGCCTCGGCCATGCCGTAGCAGGGCTTGATGGCGGTCTTGGGCAGGCCGTACGGCGCGAACGCCTCGTTGAACTTCTTCATCGAGGAGACGGTCACCGGCTCGGAGCCGTTGATCAGGCCCAGCACGTTCGAAAGATCAAGCGCCTCACCGTTCTTCGGCAGGCCACGGACCGCGGCGTGCTCGAAGGCGAAGTTCGGTGCGGCGGCGAAGGTTCCGGCGCCGTCCGAGACCGCGGCCAGCTCGTTGATCCAGCGCGCCGGGCGCCGCACGAACGAGGACGGCGACATGATGGTGATGTACTTGCCGCCCACCGCGGGCAGGATCACCGTCAGCAGGCCCATGTCGTGGTACAGCGGCAGCCAGGTGACGCCGCGCGAATTCCAGTTCAGGTCGAGCGCGTTCACCATCTGCAGCAGGTTGGTGCCGACGCCGCGGTGGGTGATCTCCACACCGGCCGGGGTCCGGGTCGAGCCCGAGGTGTACTGCAGGTAGGCGATGTCGTCCACCACGATGTCCGGGCGCACCCAGGACTCCCCGACGCTGTCGGGAATGGCGTCCACGGCGATGATGCGCGGGCGCTGGGCGGCGGGCAGCGAGCGGAAGAACTGGCGGACGCCGGCGGCGGAGGAGCTGGCCGTCAGGATCGCCGAGGGGGTGCAGTCGCCGAGCACGGCGTGCAGCCGGTCGGTGTGACCCGGCTCGTCCGGATCGAACAACGGCACGGAGATGGTGCCCGCGTAGATGGCGGCGAAGAAGGAGATGACGTAATCCAGCCCCTGCGGTGCCAGCACCGCGACCCGATCGCCACGCTTGGTCACCTGCTGCAGTCGGGCGGCCACCGCGCGCAGCCGTGTGCCGAACTGACTCCACGTCAGGTCCTGGTACTCACCGTCGCGCTCACGTGAGTAGTCGATGTAGCGGTACGCCAAATCATTGGCGTCGTTGCCGTGGGTGTGCTTCTCGACGTAGTCGACGAGGGTGCGCCCCTCGGGAATCGTGATGTTCCCCGTTTCGTCGAGGTAATCGTCGAAAGTCTCGTCCATTCCTTCTTCTCCTCCGAGGCACACGCGGCAAGAGACGGCTGACGCCGCTGTTACCTGTGAGGCCCCGACTCTCTTCGCCCGCGGAAGCTCCGTGCGAGAGCCAACCTGCAGAATTTTGTTGCGGTCTGCGCGGTGACCGTCTATTGGCTAGATGTTCTCAAACCAGAGACATGTTACAGAGGAGCCGCCCGGCCATGCGCCGGAGCAGCCGAACATATCCCAGCTCACTCGGTCTGCCGCACCGGGATCACCGGTGGTCAAGTGTCCATGTGGGTGGGGAATACCCCCGGCGCCCGACACGGATGTGAGTTGCCGCACGCAGGGCCTTTGGCCCTCCGCTTCGCTACGGGCGGGTTCGCGGCCCTGGAGGTCTCGTTCTTCCCTCCCTCCGCTCCTCCGCTTCGCTCCCCCGCTCCGCTCAGTCCAGAACGAGACGGGCCGCGAACCTTCCGGGTGTACGTACATCGCCGACGCGGCGATTGCGGTCATGAACACCCTTCCAGCTGTCCGGATTGCGCTGCGGCACCGGCTGAGCCGGTGCGCAGTACCTTACAACGTGACCCAGAAACTGGGGGCTCTGTCTGCGCACGTAAGCGCTTGCTCAGCTGTGGGCGGGGTGTGGAGCGTTCTGGATGAGGCCCGCGGCCCAGTTGACCGTCCACTCGGTGGCGGTGGTTCCGTCCGACTCGACCTTGTCGCCGTTGTAGAGGCTGTGCACGGGGTTGCCGGCGGCCCGGACCAGAGTATTCAGACTCCCCATGATGTTCAGGGGACTGAGCGCCTGCCGCGGCGCGTCACAGATCAGATCGCCCGGCGCGCAAATAGTGAATGAACGATTGGCGAGCGCACCGAAACCCCCGTCACGCGGACCGGTCATGGTGATGCCCGGCACGTTCAGTCCCTTCAACGCCACTTCCGCGCCGACGCCTGGCGGCGAAACACCGATCTCCGTGGGCGGATTCGCGCTGTTCTCGTCGCGGCGGCCGTCGGCGATGGTCATCACGCCCAGCACCAGATCCTGCGGCACCGGCCCCTTGCCCGCGCCGATCTGCGCGGCCACATCGCCCGCGATCACCGCGCCCTGCGAGAAGCCCACCACCACATAGGAGGTGAGCGGACACTTGCGATAGGTGTCGGCCAGTTCGCCGATCGCCCGCGAGGTGCCCTCCGAACGGCTGTTGTTGTAGGACGACTGCCCGTCCGGCGGAATCGCGACCGGATTGGAGAACTGCGCCACGTACGGGACGGTGTAGACCTCGAGCCGCTCGTTAGGGAACTTCTCCCGAATCGGGTTGCTGATGTTCAGCATCAGCGAGTTCGGATTCGCCGTCGGGTTGTGCGGGTCATCGTTCGAATTCGACTCCCAGGTACCCGGAATCGACAGGAACAGCACATCCGGGCAGGACGCGGGCTGCGAGGTAGGACGCGTCGGCGTCGGCGGCTTGGGACCCGGCAACCGCAGCCGGCCGGCCAGCAGGTACCACAGCAGCAGCGCCACGATCACGACGATCACGATGGCGGCGATCAGCAGCAGGCAACCCGCCGGTTTCGACCGGCGTCGGGAGCGGCGTCGGGTGGTCACTTGTTGCAGTAGCTCTTCGAGGCGACGTCGTAGTAGATCTTGCCGGCCTGATCGACCGACATCTTCGACGGATCGAAGGACGGATCGGACCCGGCGATCGCGGTGACGTAGGTGATGATCTGATCCTGGGGCGCGTTCTCGGCCTTGCCCTGGCACACCAGATTGCCCGCGGTGATGGCGATATCGGTGGAGCCCGGGTTGAGACCGGCTTGCTTCAACGCGTCGATGTAGCTCTTCTCCTTGTCCGACAGGGCCGGAGAACCGCTCGGCGGGGTGATGAACTGGCTCGGCACCGGCGCGGGACGCTCGGGAGTCGAGGTCGAGGTGTCCGAAGGCGCGGCGTCCTGGGTGCTCTGCGGCGCGGGCTGGCCGGATCCGGTATCGCCGCTCGCGGTAGTGGTGGGTGCCACAGAAGTCGTGGACGTGGTCTTGGTCAGCGTCGGCGTGCTGGTCGCGGTCGAGTCGTTGTTACCGCAGGCCGCGAGCAGTCCGGCGGCCGCGACGGCGGCCACCACGCCGAAAACCCTTCCACGCATCCGTTGCATTTATTCGCTTCCTATATCTGTCTACGGGCACAAGGTCGCCCCCAGGCTACTGGCAACCGGCCCGCGCGTCCGCCCCCGAATTCGGAACCTCATGCAGTTCTCATGCTGTGGAATGCGAATCGAGTCAGTTGGGACGCACTTCCGGGCCGAGGGCGGGAATCGGCGCCGGGCCAGGATCGGCGGGCGGGGCCTCCGGCGGGGCCACGGGCGCGGCCGGGACCGCGGGGGCCGGCGCCGGGGGCGGCGGGGCGAGCGGCTGCTGTAGTGCGGGCTGTGCCACGGGCGGCGACGGAACAGGTTGCGGTGCAGTGGGTTGCGGGGCCAGCGGCCATTGCGCGGCGGGCTGGGGCGCGGGCTGCGGGGTTTCCGGGCGGGCTCCCGCGGCGGGCGGGGTGGCGGGCGCTACGGGCTGGGCGACCGGGGCGGCCGGGGTGATGGGGCGGCCGTCGAGACCGTAGGCCTGGGCCTTGCCGTCGTGGACGACCACGGTGCCGGTCTGGAAGTTCTGCTGGATGTCGCCATTGGGATTCTGGCCCTCGTCGGCCACGGGGTAGCCGAGCGGCCCGTTCTCGAATCCCGTTGCACCCCAGGCGTCCATGATGGGGCCGTTACGGACGCCCCAGCTGCCGGAGAGCGGGCTCCAATAGATATTGCCGCCCTCGAAGCGGGTATAGCGGCCCAGATCCTTGAGCGGCGCCTCGTCGGCGGTCGGGAAACCGTAAGGGCTGTTCTCGAATCCGAGCTGGGCGTACTTGCCGAGGATCAGGCCCTGCACCATGTGCGCGCCGGTCTTGGCGCTGAAGTACATGGGGCCGTTCTCGAAACCCTGCACCACACCGTCTTTATTGGGGGTGCGCGCCTCCGCGCCGTTCGGATAACCGGCGGGCCCGCGCTCGAAGCCCTGTTTGCCCCACGCGTCGAGGATGGCGCCGCGCACCGGTTGCGCGCCGGTCTGCGGCGTCCAGTAGATCGAGCCGTTCTGGAAGACCTGGAAGCGGCCGCGACCGTCCGGCAGCGGTCGTTCGTCACCGGTCGGGAAGCCCAAACCACTTGCCGCACCAGCGAGTCCGGCGTACGTGCCGCCGATCGCGCCGGCCACCGGCTGTGCCCCGGACGCGGGCGAGAAGTACACCTGCCCGCCGCGGAAGTCCTGCACGACGCCGTTCGGCACCTGGTACTCACCGCTGAGGCAGTCGCCGAGCCAGTTGTTGCCCTGTGCGACAGCGGCTATCGCGCCGCCAACCGTGCAGTCCAGTGGCGTGCCGTCCACGCCTATCGCGGCGGCGGTCTGCGCCCACGCCTGCCTCATCTCGAAATCCCAGTACGGCCACGAATGCGTGCCCGAGGGGCGGAAGTGCACCGACACCGGGATGTTCAGCTTGTTCAGCTTGTTCACGAAGTTCTGGGTGCTCAAGCGGGACAAGATCTCCAGGCCCATGCCCGCGTAATTGGTGGTGACGCCGGGGATGTCCGTCGGAGCGTCGCTCGGGCCCGCGGCTCCGCTGCCGCTGGAGACGTACAGGGCGATGCCCTTGAGCTTGTCGGCCAGCTCGTACGGGTCGTGTTCCTTCCACAGCGGGTTGCTGGGCGGGCCGAACATGTCATTGGAGTCGTACCCGCCCGCGTTGTGCATGGCGAAATTGACCATCTGAGGCATGCCGAGGGTGGTCAGGGTGAGGAAGCCGGAGTAGGAGGCCGCGCTCTTCACCCAGCCCGGATTGCGGGACGCCAGCATCATGGCGGCGGTGCCGCCCATCGACAGGCCGGCCACGGCGCGAGTGGTGGTGGCGCGCCATTGGCTCTCGAGGAGCGGCGGGAGTTCCTTGGTAAGGAAGGTCTCCCACTGGTAGTTGCGGCCGTTGTCGGTTTTCAGCCAGTCGGTGTAGAAGCTGGACTGGCCGCCGATGGGCAGTACCACCAGGGCGTTCTTGTCGGCGTAGAAGCCAGCCGCGCCGGCGTCCTTGGTCCAGCCGCTCTCCTCGTCGGTGGCGCGCAGGCCGTCGAGTAGGAACAGCACAGGAAACTTGGCGTCCGGCTTGGATCCCCAGTCGCGTGGCAGCAGCAGCTGCACCTGCACGGGTGCGCCGGCGGCGGGCGAATTCACCCACATCGCCACCCGGCGGTCGGTGAGCCATACCAGTTTCTGGATGGTGGCGGGTGCGCTCGCCGGCGCGTCCGGTGCGGCCTGCGCCGGGACCGTTCCCGCGAAAGTGCCCGCGGACAGGGGGAACACGACCGCGGCGGCGCATGCCATCCAGCGCAGGCGCGCCCTCTTCGTCCCACGAACAACTCTGACCACACAAGCTTTGTACCCCTCGATCAGGTGATCGAGGGGTGCGACGCGCGGGAATCGCGGCTATTCAGCACACTTCGGGCAATCTTCGAGTGAGCCTCAGGCAACCCCCAAGGCGGCCAGGATGTCCGGCCGCGCGGTGGCGAGCTCGTCCTGCCAGTACCCCCACGAGTGGGTGCCGTGCACCGGCAGGCTGTAGTGCGCGCCGATGCCGAGCTGATTCATCCGCCCCATGAACGACAGCGTGTTCACCATCGACAGCGCCTCCAGCGCAACGGCATTGCCGGTATCGAAGATGCCGATCGGCGAATCCGGGTGATCGTGGGGCCCGAGCACGCCCCAGGACGCCGAGATGAACAGCGGCAGATTCCGCAATTGGGGCGCGAAGACGAATGGGTCCATGCGCAACCACTGCGGGCTCCACGGCCACGCCATCGAATCCACGTTGAAGCGGCCCGCCGACAGCATGGCGATGCGAATCGCCTCCCGCATGCCCGGCGCCGAAATGTTCAGATAGCCCGAGAACGAGGACGCGTGCTTGAACTGATCCCGGTGATACGCGGCGAGCGCCAGTGCGGCCGACCCGCCCATGGACAGTCCGGCGACCGCGTTGTTGGTGCGAGAGACGCCGTATCCCTCCAGAAAGGCCGGAAGTTCCTGGGTCAGGAACGTCTCCCATTTGTAGGTGTACTTCTGGCCGTTGGTGCTGGAGGGCGCCCGCCAGTCGGTGTAGAAGCTGGACTGGCCGCCGACGGGCATCACCAGCGTGATGTTGTCATCGGCGAACTGTTTGAGGGCATCGGTCTCGAACGTCCAGGCATTGAAATCGTCGCGGGCGCGCAATCCATCGAGCAGATACAGCGCCGCGCTGCCGCCGCGCCCGGCCCACTGCACTTGCACCTTGACGGGTCCCATACTGGACGGGACGAACAACTCCTCGAATCCCCCGGCGGGTGCGCGGTGCAGCGGGTGCACCGGCATCGCCAGAGCGGGGCCCGCGAGGGCGGGCAGAGCAAGGACGGCGGCGGCCACCGTGAGCCAACGCCGCCAACCGCGCGGCCACCGCCGGACGGGGGTGTTGCCGATCGAACCGAACCGTGGGCATGACGACGAGCCCTGTGCTGCCATGAGATCAAGCTCCTGAACCGCAGGGAAATCCACACCGAACGTGACGGGCGTCACGGGACTCGGAGCACTCTACCGGCGGGCGGAGATAACCGGCGGGTAACCCTATCCGTTGGCGTGTATCTCGGCCTTGCCGTCGTGGAAGACGATGGTGCCGTGCTGGAAGGTCTGCTGCACCCCGCCAGATATGGGCGTTTCGTCCGATGTCGGAAAGCCCAGTGCGCCACCGGGTCCCGCCGCCCCCTCATAGGCGCCACCGATCATGCCGCCCACCGGATGCGCGCCCGAGCCCTGCGACCACAGCACCCGGCCGCCCGCGAAATCCTGTGCCGCACCACCGGTCAGCGGATACTCCGGCGTCAGGCAGTCGCCCAGCCACGACTTCGCCAGCGCCACAGGCAGAATCGCGCCCGCGGACGCACACTCCGGCTTGGCCGCCTCCACCCCGAGCGCGGCCGCCGCCTGCGGCCACGACTGCCGCATCTCGAAATCCCAGTACGGCCACGAATGCGTGCCGGAGGGACGGTAATTCACCGTCACCGGGATGCTCAGCTTGTTCAGCTTCGCCACGAACTGCAGCGAGGTGAACCGGGACAGCACCTCCAGCGCCATGCCCGCCCAGTTGGTGCTCACCCCGGGAATCCCGGACGGAATGTCATAGACGCCGGCCAGGCCGCTGCCGCTCGATACGTACAGGCTTGTGCCTTGGAGCTTCTCGGCCAGCTCGTAGGGATCGTGGGCACGCCATTCAGCGTCGTCCACGGTGCCCCACATATGGTCGGAGTTGTAGCCTCCCGCACTTCGCATGGCGTACTGAACCGCCTGGGGCATACCCAGAGTCGTCAGCGTGAGCAGACCGGAGAAGGAGGCGGCGTAATGGGCGAAGCCGGGGTTGCGGGCCGCCAGCGTCATGGCGGCGGTACCGCCCATGGATACTCCGGCTAGCCCGCGCATATTCGTGGTGCGCCAATCACGATCCAGCAGTGGCGGTAATTCCTTGGTGAGGAAGGTCTCCCATTTGTAGTACTTGTTATTGTCGGGCTGCTTCCAGTCGGTGTAGAAGCTCGCCGCACCGCCGATCGGCAGCACCACTGTGACGTTCTTGTCGGCGTAGAAACTCTCCGCCCCCGCATCCTTGGTCCAGCCGCTCTGATCATCGGTGGCGCGCAGCCCGTCGAGCATGTACAGCGCGGGAAATCTGCTGGCGGGCTTACTGTTCCATTCCCGGGGGAGCAGCAGCTGCACCTGGATCCGGGTGCCCATTGCGGGGGAGTCCACCCACAGGGCCACACGTCTGTTGCTGAGCCACACCGTATTCCGGATCGCGGGTGTCATCAGCGGTTGCGCCGCTCCCGGATCCGCAACGGCCGTTCCCCCTGTGAGAAGGACTACCGTGGTGGCCGTCGCGAGCACCGCCAGCCAAGCGCCGCGCCCGCCTCTCCCCCATCCAACTCTCGCCACTCGCGTCACAGTATTTTTCTACCCCGTCGGCGCGAATCATGGGGAGGCATAACAGAACCGGCCACCCTCATGGATGGCCGGCTCATGTTCTGGAGCTATGAAATTACGACCCGGGGACGGTCGGATACCAGGTCAGGCGCCCGCCACACCGAGAGCCTGCAGGATGCCCGGGCGAGCCTTCGTCAGCTCGTCGTGCCAGTACGGCCACGAATGGGTGCCGGCGCCCTCGAAGTCGAAGGTGGCCGGGATCTTGAGCTGCCCCAGGCGAGCCTGGAACGCCCGAGTGTTGACCATCGCCAGCGCCTCCAGGGCCATGGCGTCGCCGGTGTCGATCACGGAGCCGACGGAGTTCGGGTGATCGAAGGGCCCCGGAATGCCGTTGCCCGACGAGATGAACATCGGCAGGCCCTTGAGCTGCGGCGCGAACACGAACGGGTCCATGCGCAGCCAAGCCGGGCTCCACGGCGCGGCCATCGCGTCGACATTGAACGCGCCCGCGCTCAGCATCGCGGCGCGAATCGCCTCGCGCATACCGGGTGCGGACAGGTTCAGGTAGCCGGACATCGAGGTGGCCTGCTTGAACTGGTCGCGGTGGAACGCGGCCATCATCAGCGCGGCCGAACCGCCCATGGACAGACCGGCGATCGCGTTGTTGTGCGGATCGACACCGTACTGGGCAAGGAAGGCGGGGAGTTCCTTCGTCAGGAAGGTCTCCCACTTGTAGGTGAACTTCTGCCCGTTGGTGTTCGACGCCGCGGCCCAGTCTGCATAGAAGCTGGACTGACCGCCGACCGGCATCACCACGGTGACATCGTCATTGGCGAAAACGCCGGGCGCATTGCCCTCATCCGGGTTGTTCCACGCACTGTGGTCGTCGCGTGCGCGCATACCGTCGAGCATGTAGATGGCGGCGCTGCCACCGTGGGCGGCCCAGCGCACCTGCACCTTGATCGGACCCATGCTGGACGGCACCATCAGCTCGTCGAACCCACCCGGGTTCATCCGCTTCACGATTCCGAACGCCGGCGCGGCCGAGGCGATCGAGGGCGTGGCCAGTGCGGCGGTCGGGACAGCCAGTGCGGCGGCCGTGGCGATCAGTAGTCGTGTACGCCAACCGCGGTTCGCGCGGCGCGGGCGTGACGAGACCCCGGCCGGCACGGCGGACCTGCCGAAACGCATGGAAACTGCTCCTTCTCTACCGCAGCCCTGTCCACTGCAGTGTTTTAAGTTGTCGAACGGGCAGGCGCGGCGAAGCCGCCGTCACCGGCGACAGAGTCACCGGTGCAACAGCAAAACCGCTGCGGCATACCCGATCAGCACCCGCAAGGAATCCCGACACTTCGATGCGAGCGAAGCGCTTCCACGGTGTGGTCACACTTGCGCTCGCTGGAGAGTATTCGACCTTCCGAGGCGTTGGCAAGGTCACGCTAATGGCTGGCCGATTTCCACCATGACGGTAGACCGTAATGTCGCGGTGACCTTATCGCGAATCGCACGTGATGTCGCGGCAACGCCGGGAAATCCCTTACGGCTCAACCAAGGTTGGCGCTGAGGTCCGGAAGCATCCGGTACACCTCATCCGCCCAGTAGCGCCAGGAGTGGATACCGTCCGGCGTGTAGATGAACACCGCATTGCGCGCACCGATCGAGTCCATGCGGGCCTCGAACGCGCGGGTATTCGCGAGCGCTATCGTCTCCAGCCCCATCGCATTCGTGACATTGAAGGCATCCATCGGGGTGTGGACCACGTCCTGCGGACCGGGAAGGCCATTACCGCTGGAGATCCAGAGCCGGGTACCGTTGTCCCGCAACCGTGGCGCGAATACGAAAGGATCGTTGCGGAGCCACAATTCGCTCCACGGCGGACCCCACATGGAGTCGATGTTGTAGCCGCCGGCATCCAGCAGCGCCGCCCGCAGTCCCTCCCGCATGCCCGGCGCGGAAATATTGAGATAGCCGGAATACGATGCGGCATAACGGAACTGATCCGGGTGATACGCTGCCAGCACCATCGCCGCGCTACCGCCCATGGAGAGGCCGAACACGCCGTTGCCGTGCGGGTCGAAACCCAGCCGAGCACTCAGCGCATTACGCAGATCCCTGGTCAGGAAGGTTTCCCAGCTATACGGGGTGACCTGCCCATTGGTGTTGCTCGGCGCCACCCAGTCGGAATAGAAGCTGGACTCGCCGCCGACCGGCATCACCACATTGATGTTCCACGCGGTCAGCACGCGCTCGATATCGGTGTCGATCTCCCAGCCGGAAAGGTCGTTGCGCGCCCGCAAGCCGTCCAGCGCGTACACCACCCGCCGGGTGTTGCCGTCCTGTGCGCGGAAGATGCGCGACTTGATCGGGCCCATAGCGGAATCCACCCAGAAGTCGTATCCGGACGGATCGAAAGACGCCCGCGCGGGCATGGCGTCACCGATGGCGGCCAGGAATGGCAGGCTCGCCGCCAATGCCAGACTCACCATCGCGCGCCGCAACAACCCGCTCCGGCCCGACAACCACTCGCATACTCGAACAGACCGCATCGACTCGCCTTTCACGAGTGTGGTCAGCATCGACCACCGCCGAAATGCAGAAGCTGTTGCCGCTGGAACTTCTATAGGCCCGTATCCGGAGCGAACCGCTGCCGAAACACCTGCCGCGACCGAAACGTGATCGGAACGGTGCTGGCTGCCGCCGGCGTCACGCCCGTCCGGCAGCCACCCGATGGGCCGGTCAGGCCGTCATCGCGGAGTCGCTCACCGGCCTGGGCAGCACCACGTCGGTACGAAAATGGCGACCGAAGAGCAGCTCGCGATCGGGAACGCGCTCGGGGATCGGCCGCGACACGACCGTGTAGTTCAGGAAGTCGCGCCAGGTGACGTTCCCGGAAACGCTGCAGCCTCCCCAGCTTCCGCTGGAAATCACCTGGGTGTAGGGAACGCCGCTGCCGAGACTTCCCGAGTTGGTCATGGTCGACTGATTCCAGACCACGCGGCACGTGTCGGCCGTGTTCGCCAATTGTTCGGCTCGTACGGCGCTCGAGCTGTAGAGCCCGCAACTGTGTCCGCGACCGTAGTTGTCGAGGATGCGCCGCACGAGCTGCGCCGCCTGATCGAACGAATCGTATGCCGACATGGTCAGCACCGGCGCGAGCTTCTCGTGCATGATGGCGCTGTCGACGTGCGGACTCGGGTGTGCGACAACCAATGTGGTGACTTCGCGGGCCGGGTCCACGGCGATGCCCGCCGCCTCGGCCAGCTGCCGGACCGGGCGTCCGATGAGCTGCCGGTTCAGGTTCCGACCGTCCGGCCAGAGCGCGGTCGCCAGCCGGTCGCCCTCGGATGCGGTGCAGAGATGGCCGCCGGCACGCTCGAGTTGGGCAGCGAACTCGTGGATGACCGTCCGATCCACGAGCACGTTGCTCTCGGAGGAGCAGGACGTTCCGTTGTTGTACGAAGCGCCGAACAGAATCCGTTCGGCGGCATACGCCAGGTCGGCCGACTCGTCGACGACGACGGTCGGATTCCCCACGCCCGCACCGAAAGCGGGCGTACCGCTGGAGTAGGCGCGGCGCACCGCACCACTGCCGCCGACCGCGACGACGAGATCGGCCGCGGCCATGAGCGCCTCGGCGGCTTCTCGGCCGGTGACGTCCAGGCATTGGATCAGATCCGGTGGAGCACCCAGCCGCAGCAGGGCGTCGCGCATGAGATTCACCGATTCCATCGCGACGCCGTGCGCGCGGGGGTTCGGGGTGAAGATGACCGCATTGCGGGTCTTCAACATCGTCAGCGCATTGCACATCACGCCGGACCCGGGCGCGGTGGCCGGGCTCGCGACCGCGACCACGCCGATGGGTCTGGCGATCTTCCGGATGCCCGATCGCGGATCGTCCTCGACGACACCGACGGTGACCGCACCGTGCAGGTCGTGTAGCAGCCCGAGAACTCGTGCGCGTTGTAGCTCGTAGAGATGCTGCGCATCGCCGAGGCCGGTTTCGGCGTGACTCCGATCGGCGATCCGCCGCGCGGTGTCGGTTCGATAGCACACCCAGCCGACCGCGGCGACGACGTCGTCGACGGTGGCCTGGTCCCACCGGGCGGCCTGCGCCTGGGCCGCCCGGGCGCGCTGCATGGCCGCCCGGACAGCGTTCTCGACCGATCCGCTTGTCATACCCAGCCTTTCGCCAGTGCGAGGACCTCGTGCAGCACGGCGACCGCCTCGGAGACCTCGGCGTCGGTGACGACACAGGGCGGAGCCACGTGGATGCGGTTCTCGGCGGTCAGCGACAGCACGCCGCGCGCGGCGAGTTCTCGTTTGCAGCGCGCCATGACGGCCGCGGAAATCGGCTCGCGGGTATCGCGATTCGCGACGAGTTCCGCCACCCAGAACACGCCCTCGCCCCGCACCTCGCCGATCATCGGGAACCGATCGGCCAGGTCGGCGAGCGCGGGACCGAGCACTTCGCGGCCGATCCGGTCCGCGTTCGCGACAATGCCTTCGGCGGCCATCGTGTCCAGTGTGGCGACGATGGATGCCGCGGCCAGCGGGTGGCCGCTGTAGGTGAGTCCACCGGGAAACACCCGATCCTCGAAGGTTGCCGCGATGTGGTCGGCGATGATCACTCCGCCGACCGGAACATAACCGGAGTTGACACCCTTGGCGAACACGATCAGATCGGGTTCGCCACCGTGCCCGGTGAACGCGAACCATCGTCCGGTACGGCCGAATCCGGCCATCACCTCGTCGAGAACGAGCACGATGCCGTAGCGGTCGGCGATCTCACGCACACCCGCCAGATATCCGGGCGGCGGCACGAGGACGCCCGCGGTGCCCGGCACGCTCTCGAGCAGGATCGCGGCGACCGTATCGGGTCCTTCACACTGCACGATGCGCTCGAGATGCCGCAGCGCGCGTTCGCTCTCCTGCTCCGCCGAAGTGGAGTAGAACTCGCTGCGGTAGAGATACGGACCGAAGAAATGCACATGGCCGCGGGAGTATTCGTTCGGCAGCCGTCGCCAGTCGCCGGTCGCGGCCACGGCGGCGCCCGTATTGCCGTGATACGAGCGGTACGCCGAGAGCACCTTGTCCCGGCCGGTGTGCAGTCGTGCCATCCGGATCGCGTTCTCGACGGCGTCGGCGCCACCGTTGGTGAAGAACACCTTCCGGAACCCGGCCGGCGCCCGCTCGGTGATGCGTCGTGCGGCCTCGCCACGCGGCAGCGATGCCACCGCCGGGCTGCAGAAGGAAAGCTGCCGGGCCTGATCGGCGATCGCTTGCACGACGGCCGGATGCTGGTGCCCGACATTGACATTGATCATCTGGCTGGAGAAATCGAGCCAACTGCGTCCGGCGTGATCCCAGACCCGGCAGCCGCTGCCGCCCGCCAGGACGGGCAGCTCGAGCGCGGTCTGGGCCGACCACGAGTGGAAGACATGCTCCCCGTCCAGCTGACGGGCACGCGTGTCGAGGTCGAGGTCCGTGTGCGTCACCGCGCTACGTTCCGCTCGTATCGGCCGCGGAGCGCATCCAGGCTCCGCATGCTCGCCAGGACGGAGTCGTCGTCGACGCCGAAGTCGATGAGGCAGGCGATTTCGTTCACGCCGGCCTCGTGCAGGACATCGACCTGGCTCTGCACACTGTCCGGCGTGCCGAAGAGGGCAGCGGTGCGGTAGTAACGCTCGAACGCGTACGCCAGCACAGTCTCCCGGGACTGCTCGTCCAGCTGGTCCAGAGCGACCGCTTCTCGTCGCCACAGATCGACCGAGTCCGCCAGATACCGTTTGAACGGTCCCTCGACCGTCCGGCGCACCGTGGTCTCGTCGGATCCGAGGAAGGTGTGCAGCATCAGCGTGACGTGACCGGTGCCGGGATCGAAGCCGCTCTCGGCGCGTGCGCTGCGGTACGCCTCGATCTTGCCGGACAACTCGGTGATGTCCTGGAAGAGCAACGCGGTGATGACATTCGCCCCGGCCGCGCCGGCCTGCCGGAATCGTTCCACACCACCGCTGCAGGTGATCCACACCGGCAGTTCGGGCTGGATCGGGCGCGCCGCGATGCGGAGTTCGACGGTGTCCCCCTTACCGTTTCGCCGTTCGATCGGCGATCCGCGCCACAGCTGCCGTACCGTCTCGACGGACTCGAACGTCACCGCCTGGCGGTCTTCGTAATTCTCGGGTGCGAAGACGAAATCGTCTGCGTTCCAACCGGTTGCGAACGCGACATCCACGCGGCCGCCGGAGAGGCCGTCGACGACCGCCCATTCCTCGGCGACCCGGATCGGGTCGTGCAGCGGCAGGACCACGCTCCCGGCCCGGATGCGCAGCCGGCGCGTGGCCACCGCCAGCGCCGCACCCAGCACCGACGGATTGGGGAACGGGCCGCCGAACTTGTGGAAGTGCCGCTCCGGAATCCAGACGCCGGTGAATCCGTGTTCGTCGGCGAAACGGCTGCTGTCGAGCAGCAATCGGTACGGGTCCCCGTGGCCCTGGTCCGCATCGCTGGCGAAGAAGAACAGACTGAACTGCAGCGCCGAGGGATCCGCGGGGATCGAGACCGGCAGGGGCGCAGTGGCCGCGGGGGCAGAGTGGACGGCCGCCCGTAACGGATCCCGGCTCTCCGGCACGGCACTGGGCGCCGGCTCGGAGCTGGTCGCGATCTTGGCGGCCAGTTCGGCGAGGCTGATTCCGTCGAACAACCACTCGATCTCGAGTTCCATGCCGTACTGCTCGTCCACGAACCGGATCAAGGCGACGGCCTTGAGAGAATCGAGGCCGAGCAAGGCCATCGGCCGATCGGTATCGATGTCGGACAGGGGAATCCGGAACTGTTCCGCCGCCCAACTCCGAATCTCGTTGACAACGAACGCAGTTCGCTCATCGGAGGTTGCGGTTGCGGTCACGACTGGTCTCCCGGGGTATCGAACTGGGCGAGGAAATCGGCGCGGGCCTGGCGCCGTTGGAGCTTCCCGCTGGTTGTCCGAGGAAGCTTCCCGGGGCGCAGGCACACCACCTGCGACACCGTGACCTGATGTTCTCGCGCGACGAGCACCTTGACGGCATCCTCCACGGCGCCGGGTTCGGCCCGGCCGCCGCGCGGATCGAGTTCCGCCATCACGACAATGCGCTCCTCGGAACCGGAGGGCACGGCAAAGGCCGCGCAGCCGTTGCTGCGGACCGCTGGAAGACCGTCCTCCACGGTGCGCTCGATATCCTGCGGATAGACATTGCGCCCATTGACGATGATGAGGTCCTTGAGGCGACCGGTGATGTAGAGCTCGCTGTCCGCCACAAACCCGAGATCGCCGGTGCGCAGGTACTTTCGGTCCGTTGCGGAGCTTGACGCGAGTCGTGCGCGGAAGCAGTCCTCGGTGTCCTGCGGCCGCCGCCAGTAGCCTGCCGGAATGCTCGGTCCGGCGAGCCAGATCTCGCCGACCTCGCCGTCGGCGCAGCGAGTCCCGGTGAGCGGGTCTACCACCAGAACGTCGGTGTCGATCCACGGCCCGCAGTTGATCACTTCGTGCAGCGCGTCGCCGGCCGCGGCCGGCCGGCCGGGAGCCGGCGTCGGTCGCGAGCGAATTCCCGCACCGACCGGCCCCCCGGCAACGAACAAGGTCGCCTCGGCGAGACCGTAACAAGGGAAGAAGGTTTCGGGCCGGAAGCCGCTGACCGCGAAGTGCTCGGCGAATCTCGCGAGCACCTGCGGATTGATCGGCTCGGCTCCGACGAACGCGACTCTCCAGTTGCCGAGGTCGAGCGTCGCCGCGTCCTGCCGGCTCACCCGCTGAACGCACAGATCGAAGGCGAAGTTGGGCGCGCCGGAACTGACAGCGCCCGCGGCGCCGGCGGCGGCGATGGCCCGGAGCCAGAGCAAGGGATCACGGACGAAGGCGAGTGGTTCCATGACCGTGACCGGAAAGCCGACATACAGCGGTTGCAGCAGCCCCGCGATCAGGCCCATGTCGTGGAAGTACGGCAGCCAGGTCACACCGCGCCGACCGGAATGATGGTCGGCGGCGCGCCGAATCTGCTCGATGTTGTGCAGGAGATTGCGGTGCCTCACCTCGACGCCCTTCGGCGAACCGGTGGAACCGGAGGTGTACTGCAGGAAGGCGATATCGTCGGGCGACACCCGATCGGGCAGCTCCCCAGCGGTTCGAACGGCCTGCTCGGCGAGCAGCCACCGCAGGTCGCGCAAGACCTCGGACTTGGCGAATTCCTCGGCCATACCGGCCTGGACCGCTGCGGTCGAGACGACGATCCGCGCCCCGGAGTCCGCGACGATGCCGGCCAAGCCGTCGATGCGACGGCGCGACGGCATATGGACCGGCACACCGATCCGCCCGGTGCGCAGGCAGGCCAGGAATGGGCAGATGAAACTCTTGTTGTCGGAGAACAGCAGAATTACGGGTTCGTGCGGATCGGTGACGGCGACCAGTTCGGACGCAATGCGGGCCGACTCGGATTCGAGATCCCGATAAGTGAATTGGTCGGCGATACTTCCATCGCGGCCGAGGAATTCGTACACCACGGTTGCCGGACCGATTTTGCTACGTTGCAATAGGAGATCGACAAGCGATGATTCTGTGTTGCTAGGAATTTCCCCGGAATCAAGCATTCCTGTATTTGCGTAGCTCGACGACAAAAAATCTCCCCAATTCAATCCCGCGCCAGCGGAAGAACCCTCACTTTTCGGGCAAACGCCACACAGAATCCGAACTATAGCACCGCCGACCGGGGCATCTCTCGCATGTGACGCAGCTCACCGCGCTGATGACCGGCTTGTCGGTCCCCTCGTCCGGTGCTAACGTGGCGCTGGGAGTTATCTGGGGAAGATTGGGAGTGGGGATTCGAAGAAAATCCG
This sequence comes from Nocardia sp. NPDC020380, assembly GCF_044386975.1. Taxonomy (NCBI): domain Bacteria; kingdom Bacillati; phylum Actinomycetota; class Actinomycetes; order Mycobacteriales; family Nocardiaceae; genus Nocardia; species Nocardia sp. NPDC020380. The sequence continues at coordinate 599,218 of NZ_JBIRVQ010000005.1, forward strand.
TGTGGGCATCGTAGCGGCATGAAGCGACATGCCCGGCGATCGCGGCCCACATCTCTCTGATAATTCTGTCAGTTTGCTCTACGGGTGGGGTCGTGTCTCTGATCGATGTGTCGTTGAACAATGCCGATGCCGGACTTCGTCGACTGCAAATGTCGAAAACGCAGGAATTCATCTGGATAACACATCTGGTCAATCCGGGCGCACCGATGACGGTGTCCGCTTACATCAGACTCGACGGTCCGGTTTCCTACGATCTACTCGAACGCGCGATGGCCCACTGCGCGGACGAGACGGAATCGCTGCAGGTCAAGTTCGCCGAACCGACCGCGGGCACCCTGCCGGTCCAGTACCTCGACAGCCGTGTGGAGTTGACGCTCCCCGTCCGCGACTTCGGCGAAGCCGATCGGCCCGAGGCCGAAGCGCTGGCGTGGATGCGTGCGCAGCACTGCGAATTCTCATACGACACAACACTATTGCGGTATTCGCTGCTACGGATCGCCGCCGACCGGCACTTCCTCTTCGTGGTGGCTCACCACATCGTGATCGACGGGTTCGCCGCCTTCTCGGCGATGCAGCGGATCGCCGACCTGTATTCGCGCCTGCACGCAGGCGACGCGGTGACCCGGGACGATCGCCGCGGACTGATCAACCTCGAGACCGCCGAAGCGGACTACCGGGCCGGCGCGCGCTACGTCGCCGACCGCGAACACTGGGCCGACCGGATGACCCGCATGCCGGCCCCGGTGGCGCTCGGCGCCAGGGCCGCCGTGGCCGGTGCGACGAATCTCTACTGCGAGGTTCCGCTCGACAACGCGGTGACCGACATGATCAGCCGCGCGGGCATGAAGGTCTCGGACCTCACCGCGGTCGCGTACGCGCTGTGGGCATCCCGGATCAGCCGCACCCAGCGGTTGACCGTGACCCTGCCGGTGACGGCGCGGACGACACCCGGCACGCTGCGCTCGGCCGGTTGCCAATCCAACCTGGTTCCAGTCGAATTCGATCTCGCGGACCACCGCACCGCAGCGGATGTCGTCGAGCAGTTCTCGGCACAGTCCCGGGAGATCATGCGGCACCAGCGATTCCCCGCCGCGGAGATCCTGGCGCTGTCCGGCGCCGACCGATCGGCGTCGCGGTACTTCGGGCCGATGCTCAACATCATGATGTACACCGGGGAATTCGTCGTCGGCGACGCCCTCGGGACCATGCATTTCCTGAGCACCGGACCCATCGACGACATGGCGTTGACACTGCACCGCGTCGCCGGCGGCGAGCTGCGGCTGGCCCTCGAGGCGAACCCGGCCGTGCATCGCCACGCCGATGTGGCGGCGCACGTGCGCCGTATCGCACTCGTGCTGGAGCGGCTGGCGCGGAATCCCGCGGCGCCGCTGGGTGATATCGACATCCTCGACGAGCAGGATCGGGACCTGATCGCCGAATACGGGCGCGCGAGCACCGCGGCGCATCCGGCCGTCCTCGCGGATCTGATGGCCGCGGCGGTCGCGGCGGCCCCCGAGTCACCCGCCGTGATCGACGGCTCGGCCGTACTGACCTACCGGGAACTCGACGAACTCTCCAACCGGGTCGGCCGATCGCTGATCGCGGCGGGCATCGGACCGGAAGACATGGTGGCCCTGGCGATTCCGCGATCCATGTCGTCGTTGATCGCGACCTGGGCGATCGCGAAGACCGGCGCGGCCGCCGTGCCGATCGACTCCGGGTATCCGGAGGAGCGGGTTCGTCAGCTGGTAGCGGATTCCGGTGCCCGGCACGGCATTCGCGTGCAAGCGGGGCCGGCGGACCTGCCCGAGAGCGTGACATGGCTGCTGCTCGAGGAGCTGATCGCCCGGCCGGCTTCGGCGGACCACATCACCGACGCCGACCGCGTGCGGCCGCTGCGACTCGAGCATCCGGCCTATGTCACCTACACTTCCGGCTCGACGGGGCGGCCGAAGGGCGTCGTCGTGAGCCAGGTGGGCCTGGCGGGGTTCTGCGCCGAACAGCAGCGGCGATATCGCACGACCGTCGATTCCCGGATTCTGTACGCGGGTTCGCTGTCCTTCGACATCACCGTCGCCGAACTCTTGATGGCGATCGGCTCGAGTTCGGCCCTGGTGGTGTGCCCGGCCGAGGTCTACGGCGGCCGGGAGCTGGCCGAGGTGATCGACGGCAACGCTGTCACCCACATGCTGGTGACGCCGTCGGTGCTGGCCACCCTCGATCCCGGAACGGTGAGCACGGTCCGCGTCGTCATCGTCGGCGGTGAGTCGTTCTCCGGCGAGGTGGTACGCCGCTGGACCGACGCGATTCCCGGGCTGGACTTCGTCAACAGCTACGGTCCCACCGAAGCCACGGTGTTCACGACGATGAGCGCGCCACTCGTGCCGGGGGGTTCGCTGAATGTGGGCCCGCCCATGCGCGGCACCCGAGCGTGGGTGCTCGACGCACGCCTGCGGCCGGTCCCGGTGGGCGTGGCAGGTGAGCTGTACATCGCGGGCGTTCATCTCGGGCGCGGATACCTCGGACAGCCCGGCCGGAGCGCGGAACGGTTCGTCGCGTGCCGGTACGGCGACGGCGAACGGATGTACCGCACCGGCGACATCGTGCGCTGGGCGGCCGGCGGCGACCTGGAATACGTCTCGCGCGCCGATTCACAGGTGAAGGTGCGCGGGTTCCGCATCGAACTGGCCGAAATCGACTCGGTGGTCACCGCATTCGACGCGGTGACGCACGCGGCGACCGTCACGCACACGACGGCGGCGGGCACCACCTCGCTGATCTGCTACATCGCCGTCGCCCAGCCGGGCCGGCTCGATCACGCCGAACTGACCGGCTACGTCGCCGAACGGCTACCCGCGCATATGGTTCCGGCGCTGTTCGTCGAATTGACCAGTGTTCCACTGACTTCGACCGGGAAGCTGGATCGCGCCGCGCTCCCCGCACCGGAGCTGCCCGAGGTCGCCTACCGCGCCCCGCGCACCGCGATCGAAATCGCCGTCGCGGAGGTCTTCGCCGAGGTACTCGGGCTCGAACGGGTCGGACTCGACGATGCGTTCCTGTCCCTGGGCGGGGACAGCATCCTGGCGATCATCCTGGTATCACGGGCCAAGACACGGGGACTCGCGCTGACCGCTCGTCAGATCCTCGGACAGCACACGGTGGAGGAACTGGCCGCGGCCGCGATGGATGTTGCGGCCCAGCCTGATTCGGCAGCCCTCGACCATCACCCACTGGCCTCGCCGGCCGCCGCGGACCTGGAACGCTGGCAGCGGCGATATCGACAGGTGACCGACGTCTGGCCGCTGACCGGCATGCAGGCCGGAATGTGGTTCCACGCCCAGCACGACGCTGTCGACGTCTACACCGTGCAGTTCGTCCTCACGCTCGCCGGTTCGGTCGACACCGCCAGGCTGCGGCGATCGGCCGAGGCGGTCGTCGCGCGGCACGACAATCTGCGCGTCGCCTTCACCACCGATGAACTCGGGCAGCCGGTTCAGCTCGTGGTCGACCCGGTGAGCGTGCCGTGGACCGAGCATCCGGAGACGCTGACCCACGACGCCGCCGCCGGGATCGCGGAGCGCGACCGGCTCGCGCCGTTCGATCTGTCGACACCGCCGCTGCTGCGATTCACCCTGGTGCCGGTCGAGAACGGGCAGTGGACGTTCATCGCCACCCTGCACCACATCCTGATCGACGGCTGGTCACTGCCGATCCTGCTGCGCGAGCTGCTGGCGAACTATGCCGCACCGGAGTCGGCCGGCGTGCTCACCGGCGGCCCGTCCTACCGCGACTACCTGAGGTGGCTGCGCCGCTCGGACCCGATCGCGTCCGCCGCGGTGTGGACCACCGCACTCGCCGGAGCAGAACCGACACTGCTGGCGGGTCCCGCCCACGACGGCCGGGCAGACACCGTTCCACACCGGTTCACCACCACGTTCGGCGCCGACCGCACCGCGGCGATCAACGCCGCGGCCGCCGCGTGCGGGACCACGCCGAACACCGTGTTGCAGGTCGCGCTGGGCCTGCTGCTGGCCCGGGCGACCGGGCGGGTGGACGCCGTCCTCGGCAGTACCTCCGCCGGGCGGCCCGCGGACCTGGCCGGGGTCGAGTCGATGGTGGGTCTGTTCCTCACGACGACGCCGGTATGGATCGCACCACGCGCGGACGAGCCGATCGGCGCGTTCCTGGCCCGCGTGCACCGCGAACAAACCGACCTGCGCGAACATCAGTGGGACGGCCTGGCGCACATCCAGGCCGCGGCGGGCGCCGGCGCATTGTTCGACACGCTGCTGGTCTTCGAATCGTTCCCGCTCGACACCACGGCGCTGCTGCGGGAGGCCGGGGACGTCGACGGCATGTCGGTGCTCGAGATGTCGGCTCGCGACGCCACGCACTATCCGCTCACCGTGGTTGTCCATCCCGGCGCCGATATCGGCGTCGACTGGTCCTATCTGCCGAATCGGTTCGGCGAGAACGATATTCGTGCGCGGGCGGACGAGCTCGGCACCATACTCGATGCGATGCTCGCGAACCCGGCAGCGCCGGTGCGCGCGATCGGCGCCGGGTCGGGTCCGGCGAGTTCGGCGCTCACCGGCACACCGTGGCCGGCGGCTTCGGATGCCACCCTGGCCTCGGCCTTCGCGGCCGGCGTCGAGGATTTCCCCGATCTGCCGGCAGTCCTCGACTCGGGGCAGACGCTGTCGTATCGCGAATTCGCCGCACGCGTCAACCGGACGGCACGCGCGTTGATCGAGCGCGGCGCCGGGCCCGATGTCGCGGTGGGCATTCTGCTCGAACGATCCACGGACCTGCTGGTCGCGGTGCACGCGGTGCACGCTGCGGGTGCGGCGTACGTGCCGTTGGATCCCGAGTACCCACAGCCCAGAATCGAGCAGATGGTCCGCGCCGCGAACGCGGTATGCGTGGTGACCAGCGCGAAATTCGCCGGGAGCCTGACCGTTCCGGTGCTGCGCATCGACGAATTCGACGCAGCGGGGTACGCCGACGTGCCGATCGGCGCGCAGGAGCGCCGCGCACCGCTGCGCCCCGACAACCTCGCCTACATCCTGTTCACCTCGGGCTCGACCGGGGCTCCCAAGGGCGTGGGCGTCACCCACCGCGCGATCATGAACCGGCTGGCATGGATGCAGTCGGCCTACCGCATCGGCACGGGCGATGTGGTGTTGCACAAGACGCCGGTGACGTTCGACGTGTCGGTGTGGGAATTGTTCTGGCCGTTGCACACCGGCGCCGCCGTGAGCATCCTGGAGCCGGGAGCCCACCGGGATCCGCTGCGGATCGCGCAGCGCATCCGCGACGACAGTGTCACCGTCGCCCATTTCGTGCCGTCGATGCTGGCCGCGTTCCTCGACACCGTCGACGCCGCGGGAACGTCCGCCCGCGGTTCGCTGCGCGACGTCATCACCTCCGGCGAAGCGCTGCCCGCCGGGCTCGCCCGACGAGCGCGCGCCGCGGTCGGCGCCCGGGTGCACAACCTGTACGGCCCCACCGAAGCAGCCGTGGATGTGACCTTCCACGAGGTCGTCGACGCCGATCTGACGTCGGTCCCGATCGGCGCTCCTGTCCACAACACCGGTACCTATGTGCTGGACAGCTGGCTGCGACCGGTGGCGGCCGGGGTGCCGGGTGAGCTGTATCTGGCCGGCGTCCAGCTGGCACGGGGATACGTGGGTCGCGCGGACCTCACCGCGGACCGCTTCGTCGCCGACCCCTTCGCCGCCGGCGAACGGCTGTATCGCACCGGCGATCTGGTGCGGTGCACCACCGCAGGTGCGCTGGAATACCTGGGCCGCACCGATTTCCAGATCAAGATCCGCGGAATCCGGGTGGAGCCGGGCGAGATCGAGGCCGTGCTGACCGACATCCCGGCCGTGCAACGGTCCGCGGTGGCCGGCATGCCCGACGCGCACGGACGTCAGCGCCTGGTCGGCTATCTGGTGCCGGCTCCGGGCGCCGAACCGGATCTCGCCGCGGTGCGCGCACATCTCGCGCAGCGCCTGCCCGCGCAGCTGGTGCCGCAAAGTCTCGTCGTGCTGGATGCGTTGCCGCTCACCAGCTCCGGCAAATTGGCCCGCGCACAGCTGCCGGCCCCCGACACCGCCGGATCGCAGCCCTCGCGCCCCGCGCAGGACGGACCCGAGCAGGTGTTGTGCCGGCTGTTCGCCGAGGTGCTCGGCGTCGCCGAGATCGGGGTGGAGGAATCCTTCTTCGATCGCGGCGGCGACAGTATCGCGGCGATCCAGCTGGTGAACCGCGCGCGGCGAGAACACCTGCGGTTCAGCCCGGCCGAGGTGTTCGACCACCGGACCCCCGCCGCGCTTGCCGCGGTCGCGGTAGTCGAGGCGGACCGTGCGACACCCGTGCTGGACGGCGTCCCGACCGGCCCGGTGCCGATCACTCCGATCGTCGCCCGCTATGCCGAGCGCGCCCGATCCTGCCCCCGCGACGGTTTCCATCAGTCACTGCTACTGAAAGTGCCTGCGGCACTGAACTTCTCGGCCCTGATCGCGGCCGTGGCGGCGATCGTCGAGCACCATGATGTACTCCGGGCCAACTGGGTTCGCGCCGTGAACGGTGGCAGCCTCGAGATCGCCGATCACGCTGCCCCCGCGCAGGGTTCGGTACGGCGGGTTGCGATCGATGGTGACCCGACTGCCGCTGAGCTGGCCGAAATGGTCCGGGACACCATGGATCTGCTCGACGCCACCGCAGGCGCCACCCTGCACGCCGTATGGCTGGACGCGGGTCCGAACCGGCCCGGCCGGTTGCTGTTGCTCGCCCACCACCTGGTCATCGACGGGGTGTCGTGGCGGATCCTGCTACCGGACCTGGTCAGCGCTTACACCAGCCTCGCTGCCGGGTCGGCGGCCGTGCTCGAGCCGGTCGGCACACCGCTACGGGTATGGGCGGCCGAATTGGCCGCACTGGCCCGGACCGAGACCGTGTCGGCGGAACTCGAGCATTGGCGCGCGGTGGTCGGCGGAACACGAATGACGGTGGCCGACCGGGCATTCGACATCGATGTGGATACCCAGCGCACCGCTCGCTTCCTCGGGGAAGAACTCTCGAACGAGGACGCGGAGGCGCTGCTCACGACCCTGCCCGCGAGGTTCAATGTGGCCGTCGACGATGTGCTGCTCACGGCGCTGGGCGCGGCGGTCACCCGGCTGCAGCGTGAACACGGCCGGCCGGTCGGCCCACTTGTGACCGAGACCGAGCGGCACGGCCGGGACGAGGAGCTGGTTCCCGGCGCCGATCTGTCGCGCACCCTCGGATGGTTCACCGCGGTAGTGCCGGTCCGGCTGGATGCGTCCGCCGTGGCCTGGGACGGCGTCGTCGCCGGCGGCGATGCCGTCGCCGATCTCATCAGGCAGGTCAAGGAGCAAGTTCGGACGCAACGTCGCACCGACCTGGCGTACGGCCTGCTGCGGTTCGTGAACCCGGACACGGCGGCGATCCTGGCCGCCGCCGATCCGGTCGAGATCGGGTTCAACTACCTGGGCCGGCTCGGTGCTTCCGCCGACCTCGCGGGCTGGGAATTCGCCGATGCGACAAGGCCTTTCGACAGTGGCGCGCAGGACGGATTCCCGCTCGACCATCTACTGGAGGCGGTGGGCGGCGCACAGGTCGGCGGCGCGGGCACGGTGCTCCGGTTCGGACTCGGTTATGCGGCACAGGCGATCTCCGACCAGGTGGCCGCGCGGCTGTTGCGGCTGTGGACCGACGCACTGCAAGGGTTCATCCGGTACGCGGCGACGGATCGGGTCGCCGGGACGACACCCTCGGATCATGACCTGGTGAGCGTGTCCCAGGACGAATTGGACGAGTGGGAGACGGAATTCACCGATCTCGCCTTCGAATAGCGTGGAAGGAAACAGCATCGGATGACGACCTCGACGTCGGAATGCGCGCCGGGGGACATCGACAGCGTCGATCTCCGCCTGCCCGCAGTGCACGCGGAATACGACCTGAGCGAATACTGGGCGACGTTGCGTGACGAGCACCCCGTGTACCGGCACGACCCGGACCGGGACGGTACCGGGTTCTGGGTGATCAGCCGGCACGAGGACGTGCAGGCGCTGCTGCGCGACGTACGCCGATTCCCGTCCGAGCGCGGTAACGGCCTCGATACCCTGCTGGCCGGCGGCGATCCGGCGGGTGGGCGCATGCTGGCGGTCACTGATGGCCGGCGCCACGCGGCGCTGCGCAAGATCGTCATGCAGTCGTTCACCCCGCGTTTCGTGTCGACCCTTGTCGAGGGTGTCGAGCTGGCCGCCCGACAGTACGTGGGCGAGGCCCTGCAACAGGGCGAGGTCGATTTCGTCGCGGCCGTCGCGGAGAAGATCCCGCTCGACACGGTGTGCGATCTGCTCGACATCCCGCAGGCCGACCGCGCCTATCTGGTCGGACTGACCAGCACGTCGCTCGCCGGGACGGGTGCGACAGCCGAGCGTTCGGACGCGTTCGCGGCCAAGAACGACATCCTGATGTACTTCTACGACCTGCTGGAGGAACGCCGCGACCCGGATCGCGGCGACATTGTCAGTGGTCTGGTCGCCGCCGAGATCGATGGCGAACCGCTCGACGAGTTCGACGTGGTGCTGAACTGCTACAGCTTGATGCTGGCCGGCGACGAGACCACCCGATTGGCGATGGCGGGCGCGGTGCAGATGTTCCTGGCCGAGCCCGGCCTGTGGGCTTCGTTCCGCGATGGCGAGATCGATCTCGACCTGGCCGTCGAGGAGATCCTGCGCGTCACCACCCCGACACTGCACGCCGGACGATATGCGGCCGAATCGGTCGAGCTGCACGGCCGCCGGATCGCGGAGGGTGACGTGGTCACCCTGTGGACGGCGTCGGCGAATTTCGATCCGAGGGCCTTCGGCAATCCCGCCGCGGTCGACCTGGCGCGCGCCGACAACAAGCACCTCACCTTCGCCTACGGCCCGCACTACTGCCTCGGGGCCTTCCTCGCACGCGCCGAGATCAAGGCGTTGCTGGTCGCCATGCGCGAGCAGGTGCGAGAACTGCGGGCCTGCGGGCGACCGCAGCGGATCTACTCCAACTTCCTCAGCGGCTACGCGTCGCTTCCGGTCGCGCTGAGCGCGTGAATCTCACACCCACAGAACAGGATTGATCGGGATGTCGCGTTCTCGTGTCGAGTCGGTGCTGCCCTTGTCGCCGCTGCAGGAAGGACTGCTCTTCCACGCGATGCTCGACTCGGACGGCGCCGACGCCTATACGGTGCAGTCGATCGTGTCGCTGTCGGGCGCGGTCGACGCGGAGCTGGCTCGCACCTGCGTCGCGCGCCTGCTGGAACGGCACCCGAATCTGCGCGCGGTGTTCCGGCAACGCGCCAACGGCGACACCGTCCAGGTAGTGGTGCGCGGCGGCGAACCGCCCTTCTCCGTGCTCGATCTGTCCGGCGACGACTGCCCGGAGGAAGCATTCGACGCCGTCGCCGCGGCAGAACGCCGTAAACGGTTCGATCTGCAGCAGGGGCCGCTGATGCGCTACCTGCTGGCCGATCTCGGTTCCGGCCGCTTCCGGCTGGTGGTCACCTTCCATCACATCCTGTTGGACGGCTGGTCGATGCCGCTGCTGATGGCCGAGTTCTTCGAGATCTATCGACGTGGCGGCGCGGCGCCTGCCGGTCCGGCCGGTTCTTACGCCGACTATCTGCGATGGCTGAGCCGGCAGGATCGGCAGGCGGGTCTCGACTCGTGGCGGCGGTTGCTGGCCGATGCCCGGCCGATGCCGATGCCATCCGCCCCCGAAACGGGCGAGGAGCTGCCCGGCAGCCGTGAACTGGAACTGGACGCGCCGCGCACCGCGATGTTGCGTGGCGCCGCACAGACCGCCGGCCTCACGGTGAGCGCGGTGGTACAGGCCATGTGGGCGCTGCTGCAAGCGCGGCGCACCGGACGCGACGATGTGCTGTTCGGGCTGACCGTCTCCGGGCGGCAGGCCGAAGTGCCGCGGATCGAGTCGATCATCGGCCTGGTCATCAACACCATTCCCGTCCGCGTGCGATGCCGGCCCGGCGAGACCCTGCGCGAGCTCGTCGGGCAGGTTCAGCGGCAACAGACGGAAATGATTGTCCACCAGCACATTTCGCTCTCCGATATCCAGCGGGTGACGGGTCTCGGAGACCTGTTCGACACGCAGGTCGCCTTCGAGAACTATCCGGTGGACCTGGCCGGGCTCGGTGAGATCCCGGGAACCGGGATCCGGGTCGACGGCGTCACCGGGCGCGACAGCAATCACTATCCGCTGCATCTGACGGTGCTGCCGGGCGACCGTACCGTGCTGCGGCTGGGCTATCGGCGCGATCTGTACGACGCCCCGACCGTGGAGCAGATGCTGGACGACCTCGCCCGGCTGCTCGACGACTTCGCCCGCGACGCGGACCTCCCATTGCGCCGCGCGGGCGTGCCTGACAGGGCGCTCTCCGAGGCGGTGCACCGATGGAGCAACGGTGGTGCAGCACGGATGGGCGACCGGTCGATCCCCGATGTGTTCCGCGACCGCGTCGCGGGTGATCGTGACGCGATCGCCGTGGAACACGGCGAGCAGGCCGTGACCTATGGCGAGCTGGATGCCATCTCGGATCGCCTCGCCGAGGTCCTCCGCTCACACGGCGTGGGCGCGGAGTCGGTGGTCGGCGTGTGTGTCGAGCGGTCGCTGTGGTTCGTGGTGACGCTGCTGGGAGTGCTGAAAGCGGGAGCGGCCTATCTGCCGGTCAATCCCGGCGATCCGGTATCGCGGAGGTCCGCGGCCCTTGCCGCCGCCGGGGCCGAGGTGCTGGTCGCGGACCGATCGTGGGAGGGCGAGTTCCCCGGGACGATGATTCCCGCCGGAGACGCTGCGGCGGCGGATCGGCCGTCCGCGCCGGTCTCGGATCCGGTGCTGGACCGGATCACCGCGGATCGGGCGGCGTACGTCATGTCGACCTCGGGTTCCACCGGCACGCCCAAAGGCGTGACGATCACCCATCGCGGCGTGGTCAATCTGGTCCATCAGCCGCGGTGGGGTCGTTTCCCCGCCGCGCCGGCGATGCTGCTGCACTCGGCGCAGGCCTTCGACGCCGTGACCTTCGAAATCTGGCTGCCGCTGCTGACCGGGGGCCGGGTGGTGGTCGCCGGCTCGAATCCGGTGGACGCCACGATGATTCGGGAACTCGGCGCCTCGGTACAGGTGCTGTGGCTGACCGCGGCGCTGTTCGCCGTCATCGCCGAGGACCCCGAGTGTCTGTCCGGTTTCTCGGAGGTCATCGTGGGCGGCGATGTGGTGTCCGCCCGCGATGTGGCCCGGGTGCGCGCAGCCTGCCCCGGCCTGCGGCTGTCCAACGGCTACGGGCCGACCGAGGTGACGACGTTCGCCACCAATCACCTGGTGGCCGAGTCCGATACGGATCTCGTACCTATCGGACGGCCATTGGCCGGGCTGTCCACCTGGGTGCTCGACGGCGGGCTCGACCCGGTCGGTCCGGGCGTGGTGGGTGAACTCTATGTAGCCGGCGTGCAGCTGGCCCGCGGGTACCACGGGCAGGCGAGCGCGACCGCCGCACGATTCGTCGCGTGGCCGTTCGGCGCGACCGGGCAGCGCATGTACCGCACCGGTGACCTGGTGCGCTGGAGTCCGGACGGCGAGCTCGAGTTCGTCGGCCGGCGTGACGATCAAGCGAAGATCCGCGGATTCCGGGTCGAACCGGGTGAGGCACAGGCCGCACTCGCCGCACTCCCCGGTGTCGCCCGGGCGGCGGTCGTGGTGCGCGCGGACGCGGCGGGCGACGCCATGCTGGCCGGGTACGTCGTCCCTGAAGCGGGAGCGACGGTCTCGGCGGACGAGCTGCGTGCACGGCTGCGATCCCACCTGCCGGAGTACCTGGTGCCCACGGTGGTCATGATGCTCGACGAGTTGCCGCTGACCACGAACGGAAAACTCGACCGGCGCGCGCTGCCCGATCCGGCCGTGACGCTCGACGCCGGATGGCGGGCGCCCCGCGATCCTCGCGAAGATGTGCTCTGTTCGGTGTTCGCCGAGGTATTGGGAGTCGAGCGGGTCGGAATCGACGACTCCTTCTTCGAACTCGGCGGAAACTCTTTGCTCGCAGTCAAATTGGCGAGCCGGATCCGCACGGTGCTCGGTGTCCGCCCTGCCTTCAAGGCCTTGTTCGACGCTCCGACGCCTGCCGAGCTGGCGCACCGGATCTCCGGTGGCGCAGCGCGCGCGGCCGTCACCGCCTCAGCGGCATATCCCGAGCCGATGCCGCTGTCCTTCGGACAGTCACGCCTGTGGTTCCTGAACCGCTTCGAAGCGGACGGCGCGACGTACAACATGCCCCTGGTGCTGCGGCTCACCGACACCGTCGATTGGACGGTGCTGCACGCGGCGATTCTGGATGTGATCGGCCGGCACGAGGTACTGCGGACCGTTTTCCCCGAGGTCGGTGGGGCGCCGACGCAGCAGGTGCTGTCCGGCTCCGCGGCTCGGGAGCTGCTCGACTTCGGTGTGGAAACCGTTGCGGCGGAGGAAATGACGGCGGCGGCGAGACACTTCGCCGGCGCCGGATTCGATCTCACCTGTCAGCTCCCGCTCCGGGTACGGGTTTTCACCTCCGCGGCGGGTGGCGCGGTGATGGTGGCGGTGGTGCATCACATCGCCGCCGACGGATGGTCGCTGCGGCCGCTGGCCCTGGATGTGGCGAGCGCGTTCGCGGCCCGCTCCGGCGGTGCCGCGCCGGACTGGGCACCGCTGCCGGTTCAATATCGCGATTTCACGCTGTGGCAGCGGGCAGTGCTGGGCTCCGCCGACGATCCGGAGAGTGTGCTCGGGTCGCAATCGGCGTACTGGCGTGGGCAATTGGCGGAACTGCCGGTGGAATTGCCGCTGCCGGTGGACCGTTCGCGCCCGGCACGCCCCACACATGCGGGCGACAGTGTGCCGATCGAGATTCCGGCGGAGCTGCACGCGCGGATCGTCGAGGTGTCACGGGCGAGCGGGACGAGCGTTTTCATGGTGCTGCAGGCCGCGGTGGCGGTCCTGCTGTCGCGGCTCGGCGCGGGCGAGGATCTGGTCATCGGGTCGCCGGTCGCCGGTCGCGCCGACGAGGCGCTCGACGATCTCGTCGGGTTCTTCCTCAACATGGTGGTACTGCGCACGGACCTGTCCGGCGACCCGACGTTCGGTGAAACGCTGAACCGGGTCCGCGCGACCACGCTGGCCGCGTTCGACCATCAGGACCTGCCGTTCGAGGCACTGGTCGACCAGCTGAATCCACAGCGCTCACCGGCTCGCCATCCACTGTTCCAGGTATCGCTCACGCTGCAGAACAACGCCCGCGCGACGCCGGCGCTGCCGGGCGTCGGCCTGGATGTCGAGCAGGCGGTCCTGACGCACACCAAGTTCGATCTGGCTTTCGATGTGGCCGAGAACTACGGCCGGGACCGTAGTGCCGAGGGCATCGTCGGCAGGCTCGACTACTCGACCGACCTGTTCGACCACGCGACGGCGCGGACCCTGGTACGCCGACTCGGCGAGGTGCTGTCGCAGGTCCTCGCCGATCCGTCGACGCGGCTGGCGCAGGTGCGGGTGCTCGACGCCGACGAGCAGGCCGTGCTGAATTCCTGGAGCACCGGTGCGGCGCTCGGGGAGCCACGGTCCGTAGTGGAGCGATTCCGGGCGTGGGTGTCGGCCGCGCCGGCGGCGCCCGCCGTGTCCTGCGGCGACGTGGTGCTGACCTACGCCGAGCTGGGGGCCGCTGTCGACCGGCTGGCGCGAGCACTGGTCGCCTCCGGAGTGAGTTCGGAATCTGTTGTGGGGGTGTGCGTTTCCCGTTCGGTTGACGTGACCGTGGCGCTTTTGGCGGTGTTCGAGGCGGGCGGTGTGTACCTCCCGATCGATCCACGCCATCCGGTCGAGCGAATCGGCTATGTGGTGTCACACTCGGGCGCGGAACTGGTGGTGGCGGCGAGCGCGACGGCCGCGGTACTCGGCGACATCCCGAGCCGGATCCTGACCCTCGACGAGGCGCGGGCACCGATGGCGCAATCGAATGACGTTGCGCCCGCGAGCATTCCGCAGCAGCGATGCCATCCGGAGCAGGCGGCCTACCTGCTCTACACCTCCGGATCGACCGGGCGCCCGAAGGGCGTTGTGGTGGAGCATCGTTCGCTGGCGAGCTTCCTGACCGCGATCGGCGCCGCCGTGCCATTGGCGGCGGGCGAGGTGTGGCTGGCGGCGACCACGGTGACCTTCGACATCTCGCTGCTGGAGTTGCTGTATCCGCTGGTATCCGGGGCGCACGTCGTAGTGGCCGACGATACCGACAGCCGGGACCCCGAATTGCTGGCGGCGCGCGCCGGCGCGGTGCATGCCGGTCTGCTGCAGCTGACTCCGTCGGTGTGGGACGCGATGCCGCTGGACGCCGGTGACTGGAGTTCACGGCGTGCCCTGGTGGGCGGCGAACCGTTGCCGGGTCGCGTGGCACAGACGCTCGTGGACCGCACGGGTTCGGTGGTGAACCTGTACGGACCGACGGAGACGACGATCTGGGCGACCTGGTCGGAGATCCACGGATCGGCCACCCCGATCGGCGGCCCACTGCCGGGCGTCTCGGTATGGGTGCTCGACAGCGGGCTCGGGATCGTCCCTTCGGGCGTGATCGGCGAGCTGTACGTGTCCGGCGTGCAGGTGGCGCGCGGATATCAGGGACAGCCGTCACCGACTGCCGAGCGGTTCGTGGCCTGCCCGTTCGTGGCCGGCACCCGGATGTATCGGACCGGGGACCTGGTCCGATGGAATGCGCTGGGGCAGTTGGAGTTCCTCGGGCGCGGCGACGACCAGGTGAAGATCCGGGGATTCCGGATCGAGCTCGGCGAGGTGGAGTCGGCGTTGGCAAGCGTGGCGGGCGTCGCGCACGCCGCGGCGGTCGTGCGCGAAGACACGCCGGGTGATCGGCGACTGGTGGGTTACGTCGTCGCGCGGGCAGGCGCGGTGTTGTCGGGCGATCGACTGCGGGCGGCAATGACCGAGCGGGTGCCGGAATACCTGGTGCCGTCGGCCTTCGTGACGGTGGAGACCCTGCCGTTGACGCCGAGCGGAAAACTGGACCGGCGGGCGCTGCCCGCGCCGGATCCGGCCGGGTCGCTCTCGGCGCGCCTGCCGCGTGACGCCCGCGAGGCCGTGCTGTGCTCGCTGTTCGCCGACGCGCTGGGAATTGCCCGCGCCGGAATCGACGACTCCTTCTTCGAACTCGGCGGAAACTCCCTGCGCGCAGTCGCTTTGGTGGCACAGGTCCGCTCCGCGCTGTCGGCGCAGCTCGCGGTGAGCGATATCTTCGACGCGCCCACGCCCGCACTGCTGGCCGCGCGCCTCGTGACGGCGGCCGCGCGCCACGTTCCCGAACTGACGGCCACGACGCACGGGCCCGCCACACCGCTGTCCTTCGGTCAGGCGCGACTCTGGTTGCTCAACCAGCTGGGCGGCGGGGCCGCCGCCTACAACATGCCGCTCGCGGTGCGGCTGTCCGATGACGTCGCGCCGGCACCGGTGCGTTCGGCCCTCCTGGATGTGATGGCCCGGCACGAGGCGCTGCGCACCGTCTTCCCCGAGCAGCACGGCGAACCGGTCCAGCGCGTGATCGAGGTCGCCGACCTGGGCGAGTGGCTGGACTTCGCGGTGGAAACCGTTGCGCCACAAGAGTTGACGACGCGCGTCCACACGCTGGCGTCGGCGGTCTTCGATCTGACGGCACAACTGCCACTACGGGTGCGGTTGCTGCGGGCCGGCTCGGAAACGGTCCTGGTCGCGGTGGTTCATCACATCGCCGCGGACGGTGCGTCGATGGCGCCGTTCGCGCGGGACGTCGCGACCGCGTTCGACGCCCGGGCCGCGGGCCGCGCGCCCGAGTGGCCGCCACTGCCGGTGCGGTACCGCGACTACGCGGTGTGGCAGCGGGCGGCGCTGGGCGCTGCCACCGATCCCGGCAGCGAACTGTCCCGTCAGCTGGGTTATTGGCGGACCGCGTTGGATGGACTGCCGACCGAGATGTCGGTTCCGGCGGATCGACCTCGTCCGGCGAGCTCGTCCTATCGCGGTGGATCGGTGCCGATCCTCGTTCCCGCCCAGGTGCACGCCCAGCTGCGCGAATTGGCCCGCAGGTCGGGTGCGAGCGTGTACATGGTGTTGCAGGCGGGGATCGCGGTGCTGCTGTCGCGGCTGGGCGCGGGAACCGATGTGGTGGTGGGTTCGCCGGTGGCCGGCCGCAATCACGGCACGCTGACCGATCTGGTCGGCTTCTTCGTCAATACCGTGGTGTTGCGAACCGATCTGTCCGGCGACCCCACCTTCGCCGAGACGGTGGCGCGGGTCCGAACCGGCGCGCTCGGCGCGCTCGACCACCAGGATGTTCCGTTCGAAATCCTGGTGGACGAGCTGAAGCCGGAGCGGTCGCTGACCCGTCATCCGCTGTTCCAGGTGATGGTCGCGTTGCAGCACACCGAACAGGCCGAGCTGGCCGCATCGGGCGTCTCGCTGGACGCGCTGGGAATCGAGGTCGTCGCAACCAAATTCGACCTCTCCTTCGACCTCGCGGAGCGGATCGACGCAGAGGGTGGAGCGAGCGGCATCGCCGGTTCACTGCTGTATGCGCTGGATCTCTTCGACGAAGCGACGGTGCGGGCATTGGCCGACCGGCTCGTGTCGGTGCTGGGTCAGGTCGTCGCCGAGCCCTTGATGCGGGTGAGCGAGGTGACCGTGATCGGCGCGGCGGAGCAGGAGAGGCTGCGTTCCTGGGGTGCCGGCGGCCTCCCGGCCGCACCCGCGGCGCTCCCGGAATTGCTTGCCGCGCAGGTTGTCCGGACTCCGGATGCGGCGGCCGTGGTCTACGGGACCCGGAGCATGACCTATCGCGAGGTGGATGCGGAATCGAACCGGCTGGCTCGGGCGCTCATCGCTCGGGGCGCCGGGCCGGAAACGATCGTCGGTGTCTGTGCGCGGTCGGAGGCGATGGTGGTCGCGGTACTGGCCGTGCTGAAATCCGGTGCGGCGTATCTGCCTCTCGATCCCGGTCATCCGCAGGCGCGCACCAGCTTCGTCCTCGCCGATTCGGGAACGTCGCTGCTGCTCACGGAGTCTGTCCTGCCAACCGCCACGGTACCGGCGGAGATCGGGCAGTTGGTGTTGACCGATCCGGCCGTGACGGCCGAGGTAGCGGCCTGTTCCGACGCCGCCCTCGGGGACGCGGACAGGCGCCGGCCATTGCGGGGTTCGCACCCGGCCTACCTGATCTACACCTCCGGGACGACGGGCCGGCCCAAAGGTGTTGTGGTGCATCACGATGCGGTGGCCAACTACCTCGCGCACTGCCGTGCCGCCTATCCCTCGCTGGGGCAGACCACCCTCCTGCATGCGCCGTTGACCTTCGACTCGAGTGTGACCACGCTCTTCGGCGCGTTGACGATGGGTGGCCGCGTCGTGCTGGGCAACCTCATGGAGACCGGGTACGGCCTGCCCGCCGGTATGGCGGTGGACTTCCTGAAGGTGACTCCCACTCATCTGGGCATGCTGGAGAGCGCGGCGGATCCGCTCGCGCCGGCGCACCAGCTCATGGTCGGCGGTGAACTGCTGGCCGGTTCGGCCCTGCGCGCCTGGCGGGCCCGGCACCCGGGGGTCGAGGTCGTGCACCACTACGGTCCCACCGAACTCACCGTGGGCTGCACGGACTTCCGGGTTCCCGGCGACAGTGCGGCGGAGTCCGTCCCGATCGGACGCCCCTTCCCCGGCGTACAGACGTGGGTATTGGATGCGGGTCTGCGCCCGGCGCCGGTCGGCGTGAGCGGGGAGTTGTATGTGTCCGGCGCCCAGGTGGTGCGGGGCTATCACGGCCGGGCGGCGCTCACCGCGCAGCGGTTCGTGGCCTGTCCCTTCGCAAACGGCGCGCGGATGTACCGGACCGGCGACCTGGTCCGGTGGAATGCGCTGGGGCAGTTGGAGTTCCTCGGCCGCACCGATGATCAGGTGAAGATCCGCGGCTTCCGGATCGAACTCGCCGAGGTCGAGGCCGCGATGGCCGCGGTGGCCGGGGTGGCGCAGGCGATCGCTCTGGTGCGCGAGGACCTTCCGGGCGACAAGCGGCTGGTGGGTTATGTCGTCGCCGCGGCGGGATCCCCGGCGTCGGCGGAGTCGGTACGCGCGGCTGCCCGGGCGCGGGTGCCCGAGTACATGGTGCCCTCCACGGTCGTGCTGCTCGACGCGTTGCCGCTGACCTCGAACGGCAAGCTGGACCGGCGAGCTCTGCCCGCCCCGGACCTGTCCGATCGGATGTCCTCCTACCGCGCGCCGCGCGATGCACGCGAGACCGCGCTGTGTGCGATGTTCGCCGAGGTTTTGGGGTTGCCGCAGATCGGAATCGACGATTCGTTCTTCGAGTTGGGCGGCAATTCGCTCTCGGCGGTGAAGCTCAACGCGCGCATTCGAGCCGCGTTCGGCCTGGAGATCAGCCTGCTGGCGTTTTTCGAGGCGCCGACACCCGCGGACCTGGCGCAGCGCCTCGGCCAGGCCAGGAAAACCACACGTCCGGCGCTGCGCCGCGTCACTGAGGAGATCGACTGATGTTGGTGCCGCTGTCGTACGGCCAATCCCGGCTCTGGTTCGTCAACAAACTGTCGGACGGTGCGGCGGGCTACACCATACCGCTGGTGTTGCGCCTCTCCGGCGATGTCGAGTGGACGGTGGTGCGTACCGCGCTGGTGGACGTGCTGCGCCGCCATCAGGTGCTGCGCACGGTGTTCCCGGAGATCGACGGAACTCCGATGCAGCAGGTGCTGCGCATGTCCGATGCCGAGCAACGGCTCGACTTCGCCGTAGAAGCCATTCTCCCGGAGGATGTTTCGGCCGCCACGCTGGAGTTCGCCGCGCGCGGTTTCGATATCGCGGAGGAGCTGCCGATCCGGGTCCGGATATGGGAATCGCCGGGGCGGCCGGGGGGCGTGGTGGTGGTCGTGCTGCACCATATCGCGGCCGACGGATGGTCGATGGCTCCATTGACGCGCGACCTGATGATCGCCTTCGAAGCGCGATCCCGCGATCGCGAACCGGAATGGGAGCCGTTGCCCGTCCAATATCGCGACTTCACGCTGTGGCAGCGGGAACTGCTCGGTTCGGCCGACGACCCGGACAGCGAACTGTCCCGGCAACTCGGTTACTGGCGGTCGACGCTGGCCGGCCTACCGGTGGAGATGAACCTGCCGACCGATCGCCCGCGTCCCGCCCGGCCTTCCTACCTCGGTGCGACCGTGCCGCTCGAGATACCGGCCGAGGTGCACCGGCGAGTGGCGGCATTGGCCCGGTCCGCCGGCGCCAGTGTCTTCATGGTCGCGCAGGCCGCCGTCTCGGTACTGCTGTCGCGGTTGGGCGCGGGTACCGACATCGTGGTCGGATCCCCGATCGCCGGACGCACCGACGCCGACCTCGACGATCTGGTCGGCTTCTTCGTCAACACGGTGGTACTGCGAACCGACCTGACCGGCAATCCTCCGTTCGCAGAAGTACTTTCGCGAGTGCGATCCGCGTCGCTGAACGCGCTGGACCATCAGGACGTGCCGTTCGAGCTGCTGGTCGACGAACTGAGCCCCGAGCGCTCACCGGCCCGTCATCCGTTGTTCCAGGTCATGGTGGCGCTGCAGAACAACACCGGCGTGGACCGGTTCGAACTCGCCGGCGTCGGGGTCGACATCGAGCCGGTCGAATTGGATGCCACCAAGTTCGATCTTTCGTTCACCCTGGTCGAACGCTTCGATGCGGACGGGGCCGCACAGGGCCTCCGGGGCGCGATTCAGTTCGCGGCGGATGTGTTCGACGAGGCGACCGTCCGCGCGATGGCGGAGCGGCTGGTCACGATAGTCGATCGAGTGAGCGCGGATCCGTCGCTTCGGCTCGCGCAGGTGCCGGTGGTCTTCGAACACGAAGCGGCGCTGCTGCGTTCGGTGAACACCGGCCGCCCCGCCGTGTCGCCGAATCTGCTGCCGGAGCTGTTCGCCGCGACGGCCGCGGCGCACCCGGACTCGATCGCGGTGATCGACGGCGACCGGATGCTGCGCTATCGGGAACTCGATTCCGCGTCGAATCGGCTGGCCCGCATGCTGATCGCGCAGGGAGCGGGCCCGGAACGCTGCGTCGTTGTCGTCCTGGGTCGCTCGCTGGAATCGGTGCTGGCGATCTGGGCGGTGTCCAAGACGGGGGCGACGTTCGTCCCGGTGGATCCGGCCTACCCCGCGGAACGGATTCGGGACATGGTCGCGGCCTCCGGCGCCGTCATCGGTGTGACCACGCAGGAACTGCTCGACGCCGTGCCCGGTGGCGTCCGATGGAATATCGCGGATCCGGCGGGCGCGCTCGATTACTCGGATGATCCGGTGCGGCAGGGCGATCGGCCCGTACCGCTGCGCCACGACAACGCGGCGTACCTGATCTTCACCTCGGGGTCGACGGGCCGGCCCAAGGGAGTGGCGGTATCGCACGCGGGTATCGCGAACCTCCTCGCGGAGTGGCGATTCCGGCCGGCTCCGACCGCGGCCGACCGAGTGGTGCATTTCGCCTCGCCCGGTTTCGACGCATCGCTGCTCGAACTACTACTGGCGCACGGATTCGGCTGCGCGCTGGTGGTGGCCCCGGCGGGGATATACGGCGGCGCGGAACTGGCCGAGATCATCGACCGGCACCGGGTGACTCACGCATTCATCACTCCGGCCGCGCTGGATACCCTCGACCCGGGCACGGTGACCGGCCTGCGGACCGTCCTCACGGGCGGGGAAGCGTGTCCGCCCGAATTGGCGCGGCGGTGGTCGCGCCAGGTCGAGCTCTTCCATTGCTACGGGCCGACCGAGGCGACGATCGTCACCCACTGCGAGGGTCCGTTCGACGCTTCGACCCCGCTCGCGCTCGGTACACCGGTCGTCGGCTTCAGCACCTACGTCCTGGACGACCACCTGAATCCGGTGCCGGTGGGCGTGGCGGGCGAGCTGTACCTCTCCGGACCGGGCCTGGCCCGCGGATACCAACGCCAAACCGGGCTCACCGCAGAGCGTTTCGTAGCCGACCCGTTCGCCGCGCCGGGACAGCGGATGTATCGCACCGGCGATATCGTGCGCTGGCGCGCGCGGCCGGACGGCACGATGGCGCTGGATCATCTGGGCCGCACCGACCATCAGGTCAAGGTGCGCGGGTTCCGAGTCGAGCTGGGCGAGATCGACGCCGCACTGGGCGAGCACCCGGCGGTGGACTTCGCGCTGACCGTGGGCCGGAAGGCACCGTCGGGCGGCATCGTTCCGGTGTCGTATGTGCGACTGCGCGAAGGACATTCGGCAACCGCCGACGAGCTGATCGATGCGCTGGCGGGCCGGCTTCCGCGCCACCTCCTGCCGGATGCGATCGTGCTGCTCGACGAATTCCCGCTGCTGCCTTCGGGGAAGATCGATCGACGTTCCCTGCCCGAGCCCGTGTTCGCGGGAACCGTGTATCGCGCTCCGCGCAGCCGGACCGAGACCATGGTGGCGGAGGTGTTCGCCGAACTGCTCGGCACGACCTCGGTCGGCCTGGATGACGACTTCTTCCGATTGGGCGGCAACTCGCTGATCGCGACGCGCGCCGCGGCCCGCATCGGCGCCCGCGCCGACACGACCGTCGCCGCCCGCGAGCTCTTCGAGGCACCGACCGTGGTCGCACTGGCCCGCCGGGTGGATCTGCTCGCCGCGGAGCCGGATACCCGGGTGCCGCTGACTCCACGCATCCGGGGCGAACGCATTCCGCTGGCGTTCGCTCAGCAGCGGATGTGGTTCCTCAACCGTTTCGACCCCGATGCCGATCGGGCGAACTACATCTCGGCTGCCGTCCGTCTGACCGGCGAACTCGACGTCGACGCGTTCCGGACCGCGATCGCCGACCTGATCGAACGCCACGACCCGCTGCACACCCGCTATCCGGATATCGACGGCGTCGGCTATCAGCAGATCCTGCCCGCGGCGGAGTCGACAGCGCTGCCGACGGTGGAACGCATCGACGAATCGGTTCTCGCACAGCACATCACCGAGCTGATGACCGTGCGGTTCGATCTCACGTCCGAGGTGCCGCTGCGCATCCGGGTCTTCCGGACAGCGGAACGCGAATTCGTGCTGGCGCTGATCGTCCATCACATCGCGGCCGACGGCTACTCCATCGCGCCGCTGATTCGAGACCTGATGACGGCCAATGCCGCGCGATCACGAGGCCTGACCCCCGCCTGGCGTCGGATCGACGTCCATTACGCCGACTACACCCTGTGGCAGCGGGAGATCCTCGGCGCGACAGACGATCCCGCGTCGCCGATAACGCGGCAGCTCGATTATTGGCGTACAACGCTGGCCGGAGTGCCGGCCGTACTCACATTGCCGCAGAGTCGAGTACGCGACGCCGTGCAATCACATCGCGGACGGGTGCGGACCTTCACCCTGGACGCGGAGCTCCACGCGGGCCTGAACGCCGTCGCGGCCGCGCACCGGGTCACGCCGTTCATGGTGCTGCATGCCGCGCTCGCCGTGGTCTTGTCACGACTGTCCGGCAGCTCGGACATCGTCATCGGCACCCCGGTCGCCGGGCGCGGGCAGGCGGCGCTCGACGACCTCGTCGGCATGTTCGTCAACACCGTGGCGTTGCGCACCGCGATCGATCCAGCCACGAGCGGCGCGGATCTACTGGCCGACATACGAACACGCGACATCGCCGCCTTCGCCAACGCCGACGCCCCCTTCGAGATGGTGGTCGACGCGGTGAACCCCGTCCGCTCCCAAGCGTGGCACCCGCTGTTCCAGGTATCGCTCACGCTGCAGAATCAGGAGCAGACCGAGCTGATGCTCGACGGGCTGACCGTCACCGCGCTGGAATCACCAACGCACACCGCTCGTTTCGACCTGCAGTTCATCATCGCGGATCCCGGCACGACGGACGAGGCGATGCCCGCCTCCCTGACCTACGCGACGGACCTCTTCGACGCGGACGGCGTCGATACGATTCTGCGCGCATTCGTGGATACGCTCTCCGACTTCGTCGCCGCTCCTGCGGCGCCCGTCGGATCGCTGGGCACGAAGCGCGAATCGGATTCCGATGCCGCACTCGTTCGCCGGTGGGGCCGTGGCGCCGCGGCCCCGGATCCGGGCGCGTCCCTCCCGGCATTGTTCGCGGCGCAGGTGCGGGTCGCTCACGATCAGGTGGCGGTGGAGTGTGCGGATCGCTGCCTGACCTACGCGGAACTCGACGTGATGTCGAACCAGCTGGCCCACCAGCTCATCACGCGTGGCGTGGGCCGAGAGTCCCTGGTAGGCGTGTGCCTCGGGAGGTCGGAGTATCTCGTCGCGGCGTTCCTCGCGGTGCTGAAGGCGGGCGCGGCCTATGTCCCGGTCAACCCGGCCGATCCGGCTTCCCGACGAGCGGGCGTACTGGCCGATGCCGGGGTGCGCATCCTGATCTCCGACCGGTCCTCGGGTGGCTCCCGACCGCAGGGCGTGGACCTGCTCGATATCGAGGCCGTGGACGAAACCTGGCCGGACGGACCGCTGTCCGAGCCGGTGTCGCCGGACCAACTGGCATACGTCATGTACACCTCGGGTTCGACGGGAAAACCCAAGGGTGTCGCGGTCTCTCAACGCGCCGTGGCGAACCTCGCGCTGCAGCACAGGTGGCGGCGCGCCGGTGAATCCGCGCGGGTGCTGCTGCATTCCGCGCAGGCGTTCGACGCCGTCACCTTCGAGGTGTGGTTCCCGTTGCTGACGGGCGGTCGCATGGTGATCACCGGACCGGACGCCACCGACGCCGACACGATGCGCAAGCTGGCCGGATCGGTGGACATCGCCTTCGTGACCGCGGCGCTGTTCGCCGCCCTCGCCGACGATCCCGAATGCCTTTCCGGGATAACGGAAGTGATCGCGGGCGGCGATGTGGTCATGGGCAAGGACATCGCACGCGTTGCACAAGCCTGTCCGGCGCTGCGGGTGTCGAATGGCTACGGTCCCACCGAGGCGACGACGTTCGCGACCAACTATCTTGTGCCGCAGCATCGATCGCCGACCGCGGGGGTGCCGATAGGCAGTCCCCTGGCGGGAGTCTCGCTGTGGGTGCTGGATTCCAGACTGCAGCTGGTGGGTCCGGGTGAGATCGGCGAGCTCTATCTCTCCGGAGTGCAACTGGCCAGGGGTTACCACGACCGACCGGATCTGACCGCGGCACGGTTCCTGGCCTGCCCGTTCACCGATGCGGGCCGGCGCATGTACCGCACGGGTGACCTGGTGCGCTGGAACACGGTATCCGATTCGCCGCACGCGACGGCCGGCGCACTGGAGTTCGTCGGCCGCGCCGACGATCAGGTCAAGGTTCGCGGTTTCCGCATCGAACCGGGTGAGGTCAACGCGGCCCTCGCGGGCGTGCCCGGCGTCGGTGAATCCGTCGTCGTCGTGCGCAAGGACCCGTCCGGCGAGAAGCAACTGGTGGCTTATGCGGTCGCCGGTGGCGGCGCCACGCTGTCGCAGGAGACCATCCTCGCCGAGATGGCCGAACGGGTACCGGGCTACATGGTGCCCGCGCACGTCGTTCTGCTCGATGCGCTGCCGTTGAACACCAACGGCAAGGTCGACCGTGCGGCGCTGCCTGTCCCGGACTTCGCCGGTCACACCGAATACCGCGCGCCACGCAATCCCCGGGAAGAAGTTCTCTGCGCCCTCTTCACCGAGATCCTCGGCATCGACCACATCGGTATCGACGTCTCCTTCTTCGACCTCGGCGGCAACTCCTTGCTGGCGGTCAAGCTCGCCAACCGGGTCCGCTCCACCCTCGGTACCCGCCTGTCCTTCAAAACCCTCTTCGACGCCCCGACGATCGCCCGGCTCGCGCCCCGGCTGGCCGCCACCGCCGACCGCGCCGCCCTCACCCGCGCCGCGAACCACCCCGACCTCATGCCGCTGTCCTACGGGCAATCACGGCTCTGGTTCCTCAACCGCTTCAACGACGGGGCGGCCAGCTACAACATGCCGCTCGCATTGCGGCTCACCGGTGTCGTCGACCCCGGCACCCTCCGGGCCGCGCTCCTCGACGTTCTCACACGTCACGAGACGCTCCGCACCGTTTTCCCGGATACGAACGGCACGCCGACCCAGCACGTGATTCCGGTGGACGACCTGGACCACCGGTTCGACTTCGACGTGGAGGCCGTCGGCTCGGCCGTCCTCGCCGGCCGCGTCGCGGAGTACCTCGGCGCGGATTTCGACCTCGCTGCTCAGCTTCCCTTGCGGGTCAAGGTATTTCCGGCCGACAGCGGTGAAACGATCCTCGTCGCCGTCGTCCATCACATCGCCGCCGACGGCTGGTCGCTGGCGCCGTTGGCACGCGACCTGGCCATCGCGTTCGCGGCACGGTCGGCGGGCCGCGCACCGCGGTGGGAACCGCTGCCGGTGCAGTATCGGGATTTCACCCTGTGGCAACGCGATTCCCTCGGATCCCTCGACGATCCGGGCAGCGAGCTCTCCCGGCAGCTGGCCTACTGGCGCGAAGCGCTGGCCGGCCTTCCCGCCGAGCTCGCCCTGCCGGTCGACCGTGCACGGCCGACCCGCCCGTCATACCGGGGCGGCACCGTGGCCTTCGAGATCCCCGCCGAAACTCATTCGCGCATAGCCGAGTTGGCGCGGCGCGCCGGGGCGAGCGTGTACATGGTGCTGCAGGCCGCGCTCGCGGCCTTGCTGTCCCGCCTGGGCGCCGGCACCGACATCATGGTCGGTACCCCGATCGCGGGTCGCACCGACGAAGCGCTCGACGACCTGATCGGGTTCTTCGTCAATACCTTGGTGATTCGTACCGATCTCGCGGGCGATCCCACCTTCGCCGATATCCTGAACCGTGCCCGGACGGCCATCGTCGCGGCCTTCGACCACCAGGAATTGCCCTTCGAGCTCCTCGTGGAGTCCTTGAACCCGCAGCGTTCGCTCGCGCGGCACCCGCTCTTCCAGGTCTCACTCTCGTTGCAGAACAACGCGTCCGCCGACCTGGCCCTGGCGGACATCGGAATCGAAGCCCTTCCGGTCGATTTCACCCCGACGAAATTCGACCTGACCTTCGACCTGGCCGAGAATTTCGGCCCGGACGGCGCCGTCGCCGGCCTGGCCGGCGCCCTCGCGTTCGCTATCGACCTGTTCGACGCATCGACCGCCCGAGCGCTGGTCGAACGATATGTCGCGCTGCTCGAGCAGGTTTCGGCCGATCCCGCGACGCCACTGCACGCCGTGGACGTCACCACCGCCGCCGAACGCGAGCAGCTCCGCGCGTGGGCAATCGGCCCGGCGGGCGTGGCGCCGAAAACGATTCCCGAGCTCTTCGCGGCTCAGGCCGCCACCACCCCCGATGCCGTCGCTCTGCTGCACGGCGACCGGGAACTCACCTACCGGGAACTCGACTCGGCGTCGAATCGCCTGGCGCGCCGGCTCGCACGACAGGGTGTCGGTCCGGAGGATCGGATCGGCCTGTTGCTGCCGCGATCGATGGACGCCTTCGTAGCGGTATTGGCTGTCGTCAAGACCGGCGCCGCCTATGTCCCGCTGGACCCGGCTCAGCCAGACGGCAGACTGGCGTTCATCCTGGACGAGGCGGACCCGGTGCTCTGCATCACCACCGGTCGCCTCGCCGACCGGCTGCGCGACCGCGACCTGGTGCTGATCGACCAGCTTCCCGACGATCACGAGTCCGCGGCCACGGGTGCGTGGCCGTGTCATCCCCCCAGCGCCGCCGCCTACGTGATCTACACGTCCGGTACGACCGGCGTGCCCAAAGGTGTCACCGTTGCGCACACGGGGATCGCCAATCTCGTTGCAGGGCACATCGATTCCTTGGCAATCACGGTCCGCAGCAGGGTGCTCCAGTTCGCGCCCCTGCATTTCGACGCGTCGGTCGAGAACATGTGGCTGGCGCTGCTGACCGGTGCGGCCGCTGTGATTCCCACCGAAGCCGAGGTCCTCTCCAGCGAGCGGTTGTCGAAACTGATCGCACGCCATGCGGTTTCCCACATCGTCATCACACCGTCCGCCCTGGACACCCTGTCGCCGGTCCTCGACCACCCGACGACGATCCTGGTCGCGGGCGAGGCGTGCCCGGACGCGCTGGTGGGCCGGTACGCCGGTGCGCACACACTGGTCAACGAATACGGCCCGACCGAGACCACCGTGGCCGCATCGATGTCCGGCCCTTTGACGCCCGGTACAGCCGTCGTGCCGATCGGCGGGCCGCTCGCGGGAACCGCACTGTGGGTACTGGATTCGGCGCTCCGGCCGGTGGTGCCGGGTGTCGTCGGCGAACTGTATGTATCGGGCACTCAGCTGGCGCGGGGATACCTCCGCCGACCGGGACTCACCGCTGCGAGATTCGTGGCCTGCCCGTTCGCGGGCGCGGGCGACCGCATGTACCGGACCGGTGATCTGGTTCGCTGGAATTCCCCGGGACGACTGGAGTTCCTCGGGCGCGTCGACGATCAGGTGAAGATCCGCGGCTTCCGGATCGAAATCGGCGAGATCCAGTCCGTTATCGGCGAGATCCCCGGAGTCGCATCATCGGCCATCGTCGTTCGCGAGGACACGGCGGGCGACAAGCGATTGGTGGGATACGTGGTGCCCGCCGAAGATTCGGAACTGTCCTCGGCCGGTCTGCGCAGACACGCAGCCGAGCGGCTGCCCGAATACATGGTGCCCTCGGCCTTCGTCTTCCTGGATGCCTTGCCGATCACATCCAATGGCAAGCTGGACCGCAGTGCACTTCCGCGGCCCGACCTGACCGGCCTGGCGGTGACGTTCCGCGAGCCTCGCGACCGCCGGGAAGAGTTGTTGTGCGCCATGTTCGCCGACGTGCTGTCCGTCTCCCGGGTCGGCATCGACGACTCGTTCTTCGATCTCGGCGGCAATTCGCTGCTCGCGGTCAAACTGGCATCCCGCATCGCCGCTCATTTCGGTACCGCCACCGATGTGGCCGAGCTGTTCCGCAACCCGACCGTGGCCGGGTTGGCCGACTCGGATTACTTCGCGGAGTCGCAGCCCGATGAGCTGAGCGATCCGTTCGGGGTGTTGTACAGAATGTCGCCGGCGGGCCGGGAACCGGTGTTCCTGATCCACCCGATGGGCGGGACGGCGTGGCCGTACTTCACCCTGGCAGGGCTGATGACGGACCGCACGGTAATCGGAGTCCAGGCACGGCGTCTGACCGATCCCCGAGCACGCTTCGAGAGCGTCGAGGCCATGGCCGCGGACTATTGCGATGCGATCACGCGGTTCCATCCGGACGGGCCGATCAGCATCGTCGCATGGTCGTTCGGTGGACTCGTGGCGCATGCCGTCGCGGTGGAACTGCAGACGCGGGGCCGCGCGATCGAGATGCTGGCCCTGTTGGACACCTTCCCGCCGGCAAGCGAGCGGTCCTTCGTCTCACTACCGCGGACGGTGGCGCAATATCACGCCAGTCTGCTCGAAATTCTCGGTGTCCCGGGCGATCCGGGATCCGAGTGGACGGATGTTCTTGTCGCCGTGCGCAGTTCCGACGGCCCGTACCGCGACATCGACGAGCCGCTGCTGGGTGCCCTCCGGGACGTCTATGTCACCAACATCGACAACTACGCCCGGCATGAACCCGGAGTATTCCACGGCGACATGGTGCTGTTCGAAGCCGTCGGCAAACCGGCGGAGACCCGCCGATATCAGGTGCCGGCCGCATGGCAGCGGCATGTCGCGGGCGCCATCGACGTGGTCGAGGTCGACTGCCGGCACAAGGAAGTCGTCGACAGTCCACACGTCGAGACGGTGGCGCGGGCGTTGACCATGCGGCTCGCACCGCGCACGCACGATGACGGGATGAGCGCATGAGCGAGAGCAGCGCGCGGGCAACCGAACCAGTTCGGTCGTATCGACTCGAGTGCGCCGGCTGTGGTGCCTTGTTCGCCGATGACGGCGTCGTGCTCGAATGCGGGAATTGCACAGAGAATTCGCTCCTGCGATCTCGATACGACCTCGGGGAATTCCGCCCGCTGCCGGGTGCCGGACCGACGCGATACCGTAACTGGCTGCCGATCATTCGTTCGGTTCCCTCACCGAATGTCACCACGGTGTTCCCCGGTCACGAACTCGGGCGGGCGCTGGGACTGTCGAACTTGTGGATCGCCTTCACCGGGTACTGGCCCGAGCGCGACTGCTACGCCGAAAGCTTCTCTTTCAAGGAGCTGGAAGCGATCACCGTCCTCGGGCGCAGACCGGCCGGCGATACCCCCCTGATCGTCGGATCGGCCGGCAACACCGCCTCGGCACTTGCCTTGTGGTGCACCAACATGTCGGTGCCGTGCATCCTCGTCGTACCGGCCCGTCAGCTGGAACGGCTCGCCTTGGCGACGCCCTTCGGACCCAGCGTGGAGATCATCGGCTTGGACTCGCCCCGGTATTCGGACGCCCTGGTCCATGCCGAGACGTTGCGTACCCGCTATGGCGTACCGGCCGAGGGCGGGGTGCGCAACGTCGCCCGCCGCGATGGCATGGCCACGGTCGTCTATTCGGCGTTCGAGGCGCTCGGCCGGCTGCCGGACTATTACGTCCAGGCGGTGGGTAGCGCCTCCGGCGCACTGGCCGCGTACGAGGCGGCGCTGCGCTTGCCCGGCGAGCCGGCGCCGCGCCTGGTTTTGTGCCAGCACGCCGATTTCGCACCGGTGCACCGTCATTGGACCGACACGTGGACCGACACGCTGTGTCCGCCGAACATCTCCACACCGGAATTGACCACCATCACGCCGCCATACAGCCAAGCCGGCGGCATCGCGGAGGTTCTGCGTCGGTCACGCGGCAGTGTGGAAGTCGCCTCCGAATCGGAAAGATTCGTCGCCGCAGCGGTTTTCGAGCAGACCTATGGCATCGACATCGAGCCGCCGGCCGCCATCGCGTTGGCCGGGCTCAAGAATGCGGTCGACCGGAAGGCCGTCGAGCCCGACGCACTGATCCTGTTGAACATCACGGGCGGCGGCCGCAAACACCGGATGAAGGGACCGGACCACGTGGGACGGGTGCGCCATTCGATCGTGAGCGGCCACACGACCTGATCTCTGCGTCGAAGCGGAATACGGAGAGTCGGGCTACCCGGGCCGCCGCCCGAGTCGGGCGGCGGCCGTGGTGTCGCGCCGTGTCAGCCGATGTTCGCCGAGAGGTCCGGGATCATGCGGTAGGCGTCGGCCTGCCAGTTCGTCCAGGCGTGCAACCCGTCGGCCGGGAAGTCCCAGACCACGTTCTGCGCACCCAGGGTGAGCATGCGGACCTGGAAGGCGCGGCTGTTGGCCAGGGCCAGCGCTTCCAGCGGCGCACCCCTGATGAGCCGGTCCGCGGCGGCGCCGATCGGGATGTTCAGATCGTCCGGCATGGGAGCGCCACTGCCTGCCGAGACCCAGACCCGGGTTCCGTTGGCGATCAACGTCGGTGCGAAGACGAAGGGATCCATCCGCAGCCAGTTCGGGCCCCACGGCGGGGCCATGCAGTCCACGTTGTAGCCACCGGCGTCGATCATGGCCGTGCGGATGGCTTCTCGCATGCCGGGTGCGGAGATGTTCAGATAGCCGGAGAACGAACCGGCGTAGGAGAACTGGTCCGGATGGTAGGCGGCCAGGGTGAGTGCCGCCGAGCCGCCCATGGACAGGCCGAAGACGCCGTTGCGATACGGGTTGAAGCCCAACTGGTCTCGCATGGCCCAGCGCAGGTCATTGGTCAGGAAGGTCTCCCAGGTGTACCGGTAGCTCTTGCCCGGTCCGCCGCCGAGCGCCTCGGTCGCGCCCGAACCCGTGTTCGCCGCCGAAGGTCCGGCGCCCGGCGGAATCCCGAACCACGAGCTCGGCTGATCCCAGTCCGCGTAGAAGCTGGATTCGCCGCCCACCGGCATCACGACATTGATGTTCCAGCTCTGCAGCACCTCGGCGACATTGGTGTTGATCTCCCAGCCGTTCAGATCCTGCTGGGCGCGCTCGCCGTCGAGCACGTAGACCACCCGGCTGGTATTGCCGTCCGCGGCGCGGAACACCCGGGTCTTGATCGGGCCCATGCTGGGTGAGACGACCCAGAAGTCCTGGGCGGTGGGATTGAATGCCGCCGCGGCGGGCGGAGCCTGGATTCCCGCGATACTCAGCGGCAACAGCAGCGTCGTAGCGACGCTCAACAATGTGCGTGTGAAGCCTCGACCCCGCATCGACCTAGCCCTTCTCGTCAATGAGTAGAACGCTGATCTCGCAGAACTGATCTTCTTCGATAGACACCGAGTATCGGACGTCCGACTCCGCGTGTTGAGCAGGTTCCGCCTGGCGAGTCCCGATTTTTGACCTCAACGGTCAATAAAGCAGGCCCC
This sequence comes from Nocardia sp. NPDC020380, assembly GCF_044386975.1. Classification (NCBI taxonomy): domain Bacteria; kingdom Bacillati; phylum Actinomycetota; class Actinomycetes; order Mycobacteriales; family Nocardiaceae; genus Nocardia; species Nocardia sp. NPDC020380. Next base: position 630,658 of record NZ_JBIRVQ010000005.1, read on the forward strand.
CCGCCCTGGAAAGGGCGGGGGGCCTGAGGTTCAGCCGGGTCGGGGCGAGGCCCCGGATGTGGGGCTTCAGGGGCTTGCCCCGGCGCAGGGAGGTGGAGTCGCGAGCTCCGGAGAGTTCGGGCTAACCGATGTTGTTCGAGAGGTCCGGGAGCATGCGGTAGACCTCGGCGTTCCAGTTGTTCCAGTTGTGGACGCCGGTCGCGGGGAAGTCGTAGGTCACGTTCCCGGCGCCGAGGGACATCATTCGAGCCTGGAACGCACGGGTGTTCACCAGTGCGAGCGCCTCGAGCGGCATGCCCTGGATGATCGACATCGCATCGGTGACGTCACCCGGGCCGGGAAGAGCACTCGCGGCCGCGATCCACAGACGAGTGTTATTGGCCTTCAAGCGCGGCGCGAAGACGAACGGGTCCATGTGCAGCCACTGCGCGCCCCACGGCGGAGCCATGGAGTCCACGTTGTAGCCGCCGGCTTCGATCATGGCCGCGCGAATCGCCTCACGCATGCCGGGCGCGGAGATGTTCAGGTAGCCGGAGAACGAACCGGCGTAGGAGAACTGGTCCGGATGGTAGGCCGCCAGCGTGATCGCTCCCGAACCACCCATGGACAGACCGAAGATGCCATTGCGGTTCGGGTTGAAGCCCAGCCGCTGCTGCAGCGCATTGCGCAGATCCTGGGAGATGAAGGTTTCCCAGGTGTAGCGGTAGCTCTTACCCGGGCCACCGGAGAACAGTTGCAGGGCACCCGAACCCGAGGCAGAGCCCGAGGACGAACCGGATGACCCGGCAGCGGAACCCGCGGGCAGGTCGAGGATCTGGCTCGGCGCGTTCCAGTCGGCGTAGAAGCTGGACTGGCCGCCGATCGGCATGACCACGTTGATGTTCGCGGCGGTCAGCGCGTGGGCGATGTCGGTGTTGATCTCCCAGCCGCTCAGATCCTGCTGAGCGCGCATGCCGTCGAGGGCATAGACGACGCGATCCGTATTGCCGTCGGCCGCGCGGAAGACGCGCGACTTGACCGGGCCCATGGAGGCCGAGTCGACCCAGAAGTCGAACCCGTCGGGATCCAGCGCCGCGTGGGCGGCCGGTGCGGCGATTGCCGCCGACACCCCGAACGGCAGCAGTAGCGCCAGTGCAAGTCCGATCACGGATCTGTGGAGCCAACCGCGGGACTTCTGACGTCTCTCGCCTCGCATTATTTTGTCCGGCCTTTCCTGTCGTTCTGTCTCACCGCGTGCTCGTGACCACGGCTGAGGTCTCGGCGACCATATCGTGTTTGGGCTAACGGGGCGTTATCGGTTTGTGACAAAAGTGACGAGGGCCACTGACGGCCCGGAATGTGGCGCAGCACAGTGCCTGAATATGACTCGAGAGTCGAATTCTGCCCCCGCAGACTCATGCACATCAGCTATCACCCCATTACCTCGAACTATATTGCGCCCCTTCAGCATCCACCATCACTCCGGGTGAATGCCGAAGGCGCGCTTGGGATATCAAGATCAACTCATCCGATATGCGCCGAGAGATCCGGCAGCATGTGGTTCAACTCCGACTCCCAGTTGCTCCAGTTGTGGACGCCGACGGCCGGGTAGTCATACGTCACATTGCCGCCGCCGAGCGCCGCGTACCTCGATTGGAAGGCCTTGGTCCCGACGAGCGCGACGGCCTCGATGCCCATCGCCTGGATGGTGGAGGCATTGATGGCGTCGGTCGACGCCGGTAACCCGCTGCCCGCCGAGATGTAGAGGCGCGTGCCGTTGGCCTTCAGCTTGGGGGCGAACTCGAAGGGATCCAGGTGCTGCCACGCGAGGCCCTTCGCGGGCGCGAGCGCATTGATGTTGTAACCGCCCGCGCTGATCATGGCCAGTCGGACGGCGTCCTTCATTCCGGGCAGGGACAGATCCAGCGCGCCGGAGAACGAACCGGCATAAGCGAATTGGTTCGGATGGAAGGCGGCCAGCATGAGGGCGGAACCACCGCTCATGGACAGGCCGAACACGCCGTTGCGGGTGGAGCTGAAGCCGAGCCGGTCGTGCAGGGCGGCGGGCAGGTCCTGGCTGAGGAAGGTCTCCCATTTATAGGTGTAGGACTTGCCGGGGCCGCCGGCGAGCACCTGGGTGGCGCCGGAACCGGTGGTGTCGGTGCCGCTGGCGGTGCCGGCGGGCAGGCCGAGGAAGGTGCTCGGCGAGGCCCAGTCGGCATACCAGCTGGATTGCCCGCCGACGGGCATGACCACATTGATGTTCGCGGCGGTCAGGGCGCGCGAGACCGAGGTCTCGAGTTCCCAGCCGCTGTCGTCCTCGCGGGCGCGTTCCCCGTCCAGTGCGTAGACCACGCGGTTCGTATTGCCGTCTGCCGCACGGAAAACGCGGGACTTGATGGGACCCATCGACGAGTCGACGTAGAAGTCCAGCCCCGTATTGTCGAAGGCCGCGTGCGCGGGGGCCGCGCAGACGGTCGCCGAGATCCCCAGCGGGACAGTGGCGGCCAGTGCCAGACTCAGCACCGACTTCCGCAGCCAACTCCGTGACCTGGGATTTTTGCCCTGCGCATGTCCAGTCTGCGCCCCACCATTCACAGCCTCGCCCCGCATTCGTCCGGCCTCCCGATCGTATTGCGACAACCGTTGCGGCACATAGCATGTGGGTCGCAGTGGCGTCCTCGTGGAGCGTATCGCGTAACCGTCGCCTACGTGTTACCGAACCGAGATCCCGACAGGAATCCCACAGCATAAACGTTACAAACCTCCCCAAACCCGTTATCGCCCAAGAACAAGAAACCCCACACCCTGTTTTCAGGATGCGGGGTCTTGTGTCTCGCTGTCCCTCGGGGTTTCAGGGGCTTGCCCCGGCGCAGAGAGGTGGAGCCGCGAGTTACGAGAGTTGTTCTACTACTTCAGTTGTTCTGCTACTTCGGTGGCGCCGGGGGCGGGGGCACCGGCATGGCCGGGGCCGAGGGGTGCGGGTCCACCAGGCCGCAGCGTTCGATCTCGTACTTGGGTACGCGGTCGATGCGGTACTTGGCGAAGCCGAGCGACTGCACCAGGTTGTGCCGCCAGCGGTTGAAGGTCAGCGGGGAGCGGGAGGAGGCCAGCAGGTCCTGGGTGCGCGGGCAGGTCAGGGCGACGCGCGCCTGGTCCACCCACTTCTCGTCCAGGTACCAGGGCATCCACGGATGCCGGTCCACCATGCCCGCGTCGACGACCACCCAGTCCGGGTAGATGCTCTTGTCGTGCCCGATGCGCCCGCCTTCGAGCCGATCGGTGTGCGCGGCAAGCGGATACGCCAGCCCCTCCTGGTCGATGACGCGTACGTCCAGCGGCACGTTCATGCTGGTCATACCCAGGTTGAGGAAGAACACGGTGTGTTCCGGCTTGCTGTCGCTGCCCGGTTCGGCGGCCGGCTGCGGATCCAGATACCAGTTCATGAACGACGGCGAGTTGAGCAGCAGCGCGCCGTCGGGTGAGTTGGCGATATCGCGGACCATGGCGCGCATGCGCGGATAGTCGAGGTAGTCCTCGGCCCGGATCGGGTGCGCGTGCCCGCTGTTGAGCACGTAGTAGATGCGTTCGTCCACGATGCCGTTGGCGGCGATGGTGCCGCGCAGCTTGACGGCGGTGGTGTTGGCCGCGACGGCCGCCCAGGCGGCCGAGCCGACGAACGCCGCGAGCACGATGACGAAAACCCAGTCCAGTCGCCGGTTCTCGCCGCCGTGGAAGAGGCTCTTGGGCAGCGGCAGCACCGCGACGGGCAGCAGCAGGCAGAACAGCTGCGGCAGCAGCATGCGCCCGTGCATGAAGTCGCCGCCGACGCGCAGTTCGAACACGACCAGCAGCAGACCGCCGGCCAGGAACAGGGTCACGACGGCGGCGGGGCTGTGCAGCCACACGCTGAAGCGGTGAATGCGGTCCAGCAGCTGGGCTTTCCGGCCGGCGGGCGCGGAGTCCGCGTCATCGCCCACCCGGAATGCGTGGCGACCGGTCGGCTTACCTTCGGCCACCCGCCGGGCCCGCACCACCACGGCGGCCGCGACAGCCAGCACCAGCAGCGGCACCCACAGCCAGTACGGCCCGACCATGTTCCACAGATAGATGAAGCCCTGATGCCATTTGGCCCCGCCCGCTTCCTTGGCGACGGCCGTATTCGGATAGGGCAGACCGTAGTAGCCCATCCGCCAGATCTGATACCCGAGCGGCAGCAGCCCGGCGACCACCACGACCAGCGCCCGGAACATCCACGGCCGCAACCGCGTCGGGGGCACCGGCGCGCAGAACACCATGAGCAGCGCCAGCCCGCCGATGACCGTCATCTCCGGCCGGATCACCGGCGCCAGTCCGGCCCAGAACACCAGCCCGAAGTAGCTCGCCAGTCGCACCCGATCGGCCTGCGCCCAGCGCAACATCCACCACCAGAGCACGCCCAGCCAGAAGATGACCAGGCAGTTCTCCAGTCCGGAGGTGGCGTAGTCGCGGGCCGGCGGCAGCGCGATGTAGACGATGGCGCCCGCGGGCACCAGCAGTGCGGAAGACGTTCCGCCCCACAGCCTTCCCGCGCCGACCATGGCGAACACGATGGCCGCCACCGACATGGTGAGGGCGATGGTGAGCACCACGTATTCGAGTCGCGCCTGGGTCAGCCAGCTGAAGAACCAGACGACGTAGGTCCAGGCCGCACTGGTATTGGTTTCGACGCGCTCGCCCGCGTTGAACACGGGTCCGTTGCCCGCGAGCAGGTTGCGCACCGTACGCAGCACGATCAGGCCGTCATCGGCGATCCATCGGCGCTGCCAGGCGCCGGTGGCGAAAAGGGTCGCGGTCAGCACGATCCCACCGATGAACGTGGCTCGGGATAGTCGCGTGAAGCGGCGCGCGGCACCGTCCGCGCGCCGTCGGGCGCGACCGACCGCCAATTGTGCGGTCGGTTCGCCCTCCCCTCGCTCTTCTCCCTCTACCACGTCAGGTGAGATAGACAGCGACACCTACCGCTCCGATCCAGGCGATTGCGAGGAACTGGAGGATCCGGTCCCCCAGGGCGATCTCTTCGGGTTCACCGGCTTCGCCGCCGTCGACGTCCACCGCGTAGCGCAGGATCGCGATGGTGAACGGGATCATCGAGATGGCGAACCAGACATTGTCGGCGTGCCGGACCGAGGGGTCGTTGTCGAACGCCCACAGGCCGTAGCAGACCACCACGGTGGTGGCCGACAGTGTCCAGACGAACCGCAGGTAGGTGGGGGTGTAGTACTCCAGCGACTTGCGGATCTTGGCACCGGTGTCGAGCGCGATCTTCAACTCGGCGTAGCGCTTTCCCGCCGCCATGAACAGCGAGCCGAACGCCATGAGCAGCAGGAACCACTTGGAGAGCTTGATGTCGGCCGCCGCGCCACCCGCGATGGCGCGGAGCAGGAAGCCGGACGAGACGATGCAGATGTCCAGTACCGCTTGATGCTTCAGGCCGAAGCAGTAGCCGAGCTGGATGCCGATGTAGACGGCCATGACCACGGCGAGATGCCAATTGGCCAGGAACGAGCCGAGAATCGAGGCGGCCAGGAACACGACCGACAGCGCGAAGGCCAGATTGACCGGCACCACGCCGGCCGCGATGGGCCGGAAGCGCTTGGTCGGGTGGGCCCGGTCGGCCTCGACGTCGAGGGCGTCGTTGATCAGGTAGATGCCGGAGGCCGCGAGGCAGAACACCACGAACGCGATGCCGACGTGGCCGAGCACCTTCGGATCGGAGAGCACGATATGGCCGGCGGCGGTCTTGCCCGCGACCGCCGGTGCGGCCAGCACCAGGACGTTCTTGACCCACTGACGCGGGCGGATCGCCTTGACGAGGCCGGCGCCCAGCGACTTCGGCGGGCCCTTGATGACCGCCTCGGCTAGGTCGGTACTGGTCGGCTCTTCGCTCATATCCCCAACGGCTCTTTCCTTGGCTGTGGTCACTTCGCGAGTCTCTTTTCGGCACTGAGCACTATGGCAGCTGATGCGGCGCCCAGCGCGGAACCGGCGAGCACGTCGGAGGGATAGTGCACTCCGAGAACGACTCGGGAGAGCAACATCGGCGGGACGAGCACCGCTGGCAAGGGTAGCCCGGTGAGCCTCCCGAGCAACACAGCCGCCGCCGTGGTGGATGTCGCGTGTGAGGACGGGAAGCTCAGTTTGCTCGGCGTCGACACGTTGACCTGCACGGACGGGTCGTTCGGCCGGGGCCGTCGGACGATCCGCTTGATGACGACCGAGGCCGCGTGCGCACCGAACGCGCCCACGCCGACGCCGATCCACTCCCGCCGGCGCGGCTTGTCGACGAGCGCGCCGACCGCGGAAATGCCCAGCCAGCCCAGCGAATGCTCACCGAAGTGGGACATGCCGCGCGCGGCCTCGAGGACCGCGGGATTGCGGCCGATAGTGCCCTGGACAGCGTTGAGGATCTTCACCTCGGCGGGTGCGGGCGCGGCCGGGGCGTCCGGGACCACATGCAGGTTCCGGTCGGTGCCGGAAGCAGGCTGTGCAGCGGTCATTCCGTCGTCTTTCCTTCTGTGTCGATGCCGAAGACGTTCTCCCAAGCCGCTTTGCTCGTGAGATGAGCGTGCGCGCGACGATACTGCTCGCGTACTTCGGGGAATCGCTCGGCCAGCTCCTTGCGCAGCCGCAGGGCTTCCTTGAACAGTTCGAGGGCCTGCCGCGGATCTCGTTTGCGGTAGACGACGCCGCGTCCGTCGGCGGTGGTGACGGTGACGCCGTCCACCTGGGAGAGCAGGAACCAGCGTGCGTCCAGGGTGGGGACGTTCAGCTGCGGGGTCTCGTGATGCTTGGTGTCGGCCTTGCGGAAGTTGTGCAGCACACCCTTGCCGAGCCGGACCACCTTCGCCAGCGGATTGCCCGGTTCGCCGACCGCGCCGACGCCGGCGTGGGAGGCCAGCGGCAGTTCGGTGGAGGACGGCACGATGACCGCGTCCGGGAATTCCTTGCGCATGGCGTGCACCTTGCCCAGTGCGGTGGGCAGCAGGCCGAACAGTTTCTCGGGGCCGGCGAGGTAGTCGCGGATCGCCTCGTTCTGGATGGCGACGGTCGAATACTCCAGGCAGAGCAGGTGTTTCAGCGTCGCCTTGATGGTGTTGACCACCATCGGCCGCCCGTCGTTGGGCAGGTGCAGGGAGGCCACCACGAGGCGGTTGCGCAGGTGGAAGTAGGCCTGCCAGTCGATGGCGTCGTCCTTGTCGGACCAGGCCATGTGCCAGACGGCGGCACCCGGCAGGGTGACGGTCGGGTAGCCGTGTTCCCGTGCGCGCAAACCGTATTCGACGTCGTCCCACTTGAGGAACAGCGGCAGCGGCTGCCCGATCTCCTCGGCCACCTGACGCGGGATGACGCAGGTCCACCAGCCGTTGAAGTCGACGTCGATGCGGCGGTGCAGCAGCTTGGAGTTGTCGCGGTCGCGCAGCGGGTACTTCGAGAAATCGTGGTCGTATTCGACGTTCGGCGCCGAGGTCCACATGAAGATGCCGCGGTCCACGACCTCGCCCATGCTGTGCAGGTGCGAGCGCTCCTGCAGGTTCAGCATCTGGCCGCCGGTCAGGATGGGCGACTTGGCGAAACGCGAGAAGGCGAGCGCGCGCAGGATGCAGTCGGGCTCGATCTCGATGTCGTCGTCCATGTAGACGATGTATTCGGCATCGGTGGTCTTCAGCGCTTCGTACATGACTCGGCTGTACCCACCGGAGCCGCCGAGATTCGGCTGATCGTGGAATGCCAGCCGATCACCCAGCGCGCGTGCGGCTTCGGCGAACCCGGGCTGGTCCACGACCTTCTTGGTGCCCTGGTCGGGGATGATGACGGCCTTGATCTTCTCCAGCACCAGCGGGTCGGAGCCCAGCGCCGCAATGGTTTTCACGGCGTCGGCGGGGCGGTTGAAGGTCGGCATGCCGACCGCGATGCTGCCCTCGCCGGGCGCCTCGACGGGCGCGTACCAACCGCCGCTGCGCATTTCGACGTGCGAGTCGGTGGTGATGTCGAACCAGATCCAGCCGCCGTCCTCGAACGGGCCCAGGTCCACTTCGAATTCGACGTAGTCGGCGGCGGCCGCGCCGTCGCCGGGCGTGCTGAACTCGTCGCCCTGCACGTGGATGCGGGAGCCGTCGGCCTTGGAGCGGTAGACGTCGACGCGGCCGTGGCCGGACATCTCCAGCTTCAGCACCACGGACTTCAGCACGGACCAGCGCCGCCAGTAGCTGGCCGGGACCGCGTTGAAGTAGGTGCAGAACGACACCTCGGATTCCGCGCCGATGGCCAGCGCGGTGCGCGTGATGGCGTGCGCGCGGCGGGCATTGGTGTCGGATTCCTCGAGGTACAGCTTGCGCACGTCCAGGGGTTCACCCGGCCGCGGCAGGATGATGCGCTGGAGCAGGGATACGGCGCGGGTCTCGGTGCTCATGTCTTCCCGAGTGAGTTGGGCGGTCATCAGGCCTCGTCCACGAGGGTGGCGCCGGTCTCCAGGTGCGGGCGCAGCACATTGTCGAACATGCTGAGCGCGGCGCCGATGGCCATGTGCATGTCGAGGTACTGGTAGGTGCCCAGGCGGCCGCCGAAAAGCACCTTGGCGGAGGCGGTTTCGGCCTTGGCGCGCTCGCGGTAGGCGAGCACCTTGGCGCGGTCCTCGGGGGTGTTGATGGGGTAGTACGGTTCGTCGCCGGTCTGGGCGAAGCGTGAGAACTCGCGCATGATGACCGTCTTGTCGCTGGGGTAGTAGTCGCGCTCGGGGTGGAAGTGGCGCGGTTCGATGATGCGGGTCCAGGGGGCGTCGGCGTCGTTGTAGTTCATGACCGGAATGCCCTGGAAGTCACCGGTTTCCAGCACCTCGGTCTCGAAATCGATGGTGCGCCAGCCGAGTTCGCCCTCGCTGTAGTCGAAGTAGTGGTCCAGCGGGCCGGTGTAGACGACGGGGGCGTCCGGGTTCTGGGCGCGGATCTCGTCGCGCACGTCGAACCAGTCGGTGTCGAGGCGGACCTCGATGAGGTCGTTGTCGGCCATCTTCGACAGCCATGCGGAGTACCCGTCCTTGGGCAGGCCCTCATAGGTGTCGTTGAAGTAGCGGCTGTCGAAGGTGTAGCGGACCGGCAGCCGGGTGATGATGCTCGACGGCAGTTCCTTGGGATCGGTCTGCCACTGCTTGGCCGTGTAGTCGCGGATGAACGCCTCGTAGAGCGGGCGCCCGATCAGCGAGATGCCCTTCTCCTCGAGGTTGGTGACAGCCGTGCTGTCGATCTCCGCGGACTGCTCGGCGATGAGCGCGCGGGCCTCGTCCGGGGTGTAGTAGCGGCCGAAGAACTGGGAGATCATGGCCAGCCCCATGGGCAGCGGGTAGGCCTGGCCCTTGTGCAGGCCGAAGACGCGGTGCTGGTAGTTCGTGAATTCGGTGAACTGATTGCAGTAGTCCCACACCCGCTTGTTGGAGGTATGGAAGAGGTGGGCGCCGTACTTGTGGATCTCGATGCCTGTTTCGGGCTCCGCCTCCGAGTACGCGTTGCCGCCCAGGTGGTAGCGGCGTTCGACCACCAATACCCGCTTGCCCAGCAGGTTGGCGGTGCGTTCGGCGATGGTCAGCCCGAAGAAGCCGGAGCCGACGACGATGAGATCGAAGGGGGATGCGACGGTCACGGTGGCCCAGCGTACCGGCATCGGGTGTTGCGGTGCGCTGGCTCTCATTCGTGGGGTTCGCCGCATGCGAATCGGCGGGGTCGCCGGGTGCGAATCGCCGGTACCGCCGGGTGCGAACGATGCGGGCGTGACCGGTGTCCGGCATCCCCCGCGCGGTGTCCGCGTATCCCCCGTGCGGGGGTTGACTTTGGCGAAAATTTTGCTCCGTGTTTACCGAAACGGGGACAGGGCGGACATACGGGCTGTATTACATAGGCACCCGAACTGACCGTACGACCAGTTCGGATTGTTTGTGCTGGTGCGCGGGCTGCCGCGCCCTACCCGGAAGACGACCCCTACATTGCGATTCGCCCGCTTCGCACCCCTCATGGGTGCGCTAACGATTTCGGCCGTGCTGAGCACTGCCGCCCTCGTCCCGGCCGCCGCCCCGGCGTACGCGGACGAGGGGGACACTCTCGCCGCGACTGCCGTCGCCGATGCGGGCCCGGTCTGCGGCAATACCGCGCCGACCTTCGACGACATCGTCAATGCGGCGGCCACGGCCATCCGCACGGTCGTCCCCGCCGCCGAACAGTCCGCCTACGACCAGCAGGTGAACGACTTCCGGGCGCAGATCGCCTCGGTGCGCGTGCACCGCGACATGCTGCCGGTGGCCGGTCCCAATGACCGCACGCAGTTCCTGGACGATCCCATCGTCAGCAATATCGTGAACGCGCTGGACGCCATCAAGACCGGGCGCATCGACAAGACCGTGTCGGCGTCCTCGCTGAACGTCAACGATGTGATCGAGGTGTTCATCCTCGCCACGCGCATCGTGAAGATCCCGACCCAGCTGGCCTTCAGCCTGGTGCCGACCGTCGGGTTCCTGCTGAAGCCGATCGTGGGCGCGCTCTTCAACGGCGTGAAGTCGCTGGCGCGTGCGGTGCAGGGGCAGTTGTCGACGGTGGGCTGCCAGACCCGGGCCGCGGGGATGTACCAGAAGCTGCAGCTGGACCTGCCCGAAGAGCATGTCCAGATCCCGCAGCCGCTCATGGATCTCGCCAATCAGCTGACCCTGGCCAATGGCAGCTGCACCCCGCTGGGTCAGCTGCAGACCTCGGACCTGGTCGAGCGCACCCGCAACTACCTCGCCTCGACTCCCGGCCTGCCGGTGGACCCGAACGCGGTGAACGCGAGTGCGACTGCCCTGCAAGGCTTCCTGCGCGACACCCGCGTCGCCGACGTCATGATGATCCGCCGCACCGAGGAGCTCGGCCCCATCGTCGACGCCCTCGACTACGGCCCGCTCACCTTCCTGGCCAACCTCGGCTTCGACATCTACGAGGGCCGCGGCCTCAACACCGTGCCGCTCTCGGACGTGAAGGTGGAGAACGTCTTCATGCTGATCACGGTGGCCCTCGACACCGCCAGCCTCCTGATGACGGGCGCCAACTACGTGGCCGGCTGGACGGGCGTGGCCAACACGATCCTGACCCCACTGTCGATCGCGCAGACCCTCGCCTTCGCGCCAACCACCTACGGCCTCCCGATTCTCAAGGGCGTCCTCCAATCCATGTGCGCCGCTTAGACACAACCGCGCAACGGCCATGACATGCCGCGCGACCTGCACGATGACGCGAAATGCGCCATCGTGCAGGTCTAGGCTGGGGTAGAACCTAGGAGGTGTCGTGACAGCCGAGCCGCATCGCATCGAGACCGCGCCTGGCGGGCTGACCGTGGCAGATCTACGGGCGGGCTATGACCCGGGATTCCGGTTCGAACTCGAGGACGGTGTGGCCGTGATGATGGCTTCGGCCACCCGCTGGCACAATCGCGTCCTGCGGCATCTCGCCGTCGCGATGGAGGCGGTCTGCCCGCCGGATATGTCGGTCGAGATGGAGCAGGCCATCGAGATTTCCGACGACTTCGCTCCGGTGCCCGACATTCTGGTTATCGATATCGCTGCCGCACGACCGGAGGCCAATGTCTTCCCGAAGTCGGCAGTCCATCTGGCCGTCGAGATCGTATCCCCCGGCACCCGGCGGAAGGATCGGATGATTCGCCCGATGGACTACGCGCGGGCCGGGATTCCGTTCTTCTGGCGGATCGAGGCCGAAGACTTCGAGCCGGTCGTCTACACCTATCGACTGGACGAGACCACGGGCCAGTACTCACCGATCGATGTGCATCGGAAATCGCTGCGGACGGACGCGCCGTTCGAGATGGATATCGAACTGATGGGCCTGGGTAGCTGAAACCTCTTGGAACCCAAGGGAGCTCAGCACAAGAGCCGCCGGGTATCGAAAGACCGGGCGGCTCTTGCCGTTTCGACGGTGCGTCAGTAGCCGTACGGTGAGTAGGCGGGCTGCGCGTAGGTCGGCTGCCGGTTCTTGCCGGCGGCGATCCAGCGGCCGGTGGCCGGTACCGCGGCGAGGATCAGGATGGCCGCCGCCACCAGGAGTCCGAGGAGACCCGCGCCCGGAGTCCGCGCGGCGTCGACGAGACCGCCGGCCACGCCGATGCCGGACAGGATGATCAGCATCACTCGGCCGAAGGTCTTGCGGGCCAGCAGCAGTCCCGAGGCCACGATCCACAGCAGCCCCACCACGATGATGACCACGCCCACCACGGTCGCCACCGTCGTGGCGGTATCCGAGGTGTGGGTGTGCGTGCTGTACGGGGAGCTGTAGTCGTCCTCGTTCTTCAAGGTGGATGCCGCGATCATGGCGGCGACGCCGCCGATCATGGCGAGAATTCCGATGATTATCCCCAGCACGCCCGCGGTGATGGCGGTGCCGCCGGTCGCGGGCTGCTGCGGGTAACCGGCCGGATATCCCGGCGCCGGATATCCCTGCTGCGGATATCCCGGTGGCGCTTGGTAACCGGGCTGCGGATATCCGGCGGGCGGATACTGCTGTCCGGGATATCCGGCGCCACCGGGATATTCGGGATTCTGGTAGCCGGGCTGTTGTTGACCGTATGGATAACTCATCAGGACCTCCCCCTCTCACGTTCGCGCGGACTCTACCGCGTGGCGGTGACGGGGGCGATCCGGTTTACAGCCGGGCGTCGGCGTAGGCCTTCATGGCGTCGCGGACGTACTCCGCGGTGCCTTCGCCGTGCTTGTCGTAGTTCTGCCCGAATCGTGGGTCGGCCACGTACATTTCACCGAGTCCGGTGAAGTACTGGGCGGTCACGGGGCCGCCCGTGGGCGAGGCGCCGATCCAGTCGAAGTGGCGTTGCACGATGGCCTGGACCTCGTCGCCGTCGACGGGGAGCCCGGCGGCGTGCGCCCGGCCGTAGTCGGCGGCGATGTCGCGGTGGGTCTGCATGAAGGCCTGTTGTTCGGCCTTGCTCTGCGAACGCCACCAGCGGTCACTCTTCTCGTAGGCGTCCTTGCCCCACTTCTCGATGACCTCGTCCTTGTATTGAGTGTGGTCGAATCCGTCGAACACTTCGTCAGCCATAAGTGGCTCACCTGCTTCCGTTTTGCGCAATGTGGTTCGCACCGAGGCGATTTGGCGCGCGATCCGGCCCTGCTCCTGTTTCAGCAATTCCAGATGCGTGCGCAACGCGGCCGCGGCGTCTCGTTGTCCGTCGAGGACCTGGGCGATGGCCGGCAGGCCGAGTCCCAGTTCCCGCAGCAAAAGGATGCGCTGCAGGCGAACGAGTGATTCCTGGCCGTAGTAGCGGTATCCGTTGGATCCGATCCGGACCGGCGGCAGCAGGCCGATCTCACCGTAATGCCGCAGGGTGCGGCTGGTGGTGCCGGCGGCCTTGGCCAATTCCTGGATGGACCATTCGGTATCCATTACTCCGTCCTTTCCGCACTCGTTCTCCTCGACGAATTCAGGATGCAAGTTGACGTAGCGTCAAGGTCAAGCCATTACCAGTATGCGCCGGTCCCGGAATCGGTCACCGGATCGGTTGTCCGGGATACCCCGCTTGCCCGGCTTCGCGGCGTTGTGAAAGGATTCTGCAGCGCGTTGCCCGACAGCGGATTTCGGCGCGCAGCTCCTTTTTTGATGCGTTGGGGGATGAGGAAACACATGTTGACTGCGGGTCGCGCCCGGGTTCTGCGCTGGGCGGCCGCGGCCGTCGTGGCGGTCGGTTCCACTGCTCTGCTCACTGGGACGGCCGCAGACGCGGCGCCGGTGGTGACCCTGGGCGGCGGCTCCGGCGTCTATATCGAGGACCTCACCGACTCCGACAGCGTGAACAACTGCACCCTCACCGCGATCGGCTACGACCGCGACAACAAGCTGGTCGGCCTGACCGCCGGCCACTGCGGCGAGGTCGGCGCGCGCGTCGCCTCCGAGTACACCCGCAGCGGCGGCATCGGCGTGGTCGCCGCGAACGACGCCGATATGGACTGGGCCGTCATCGTTTTCGACCCGGCGCGCGTCATCCCGACCCGCCAGGTCGCGCAGACCACCATCAACGGCATCGGCAACCCGCCCGCGATCGGCAATATGGTCTGCAAGAACGGCCGCACCACCGGCTACACCTGCGGGCCCGTGTGGGAGACCAAGAGCTACTACTTCCGCAGCCAGGTCTGCGCCAACCACGGCGACTCCGGCGCACCGGTGCTGCTGGGCGACCGACTGGTCGGCATGGTGGTGGCCGGGACCGACTTCAAGGCCGGGCCGATCGACGTCGAACTGCCGCTGTGCACCGGCGCGGGGGATCTGATCCACGAGCCGGAGCTGGCCTCCAACATCACGACCGTGCTGGACGACATCAATGCGCAGGGTGGCGCGGGCGCGGGATTCCGCCCGTTCTGACGGCTCTGATCTGAACGACGAATACGGCCCGCGGGATTCCCTCCCGCGGGCCGTATTTCTTTGCGTGCCTAGATATTTCGGTGAGTCAGTATCCGGCGGTGAATCTGGTGCGGTGGTGGCGCGGCGTCTCGGCCTCGTCGAGCAAGGCGACCGCCAGGTCCTCCATCGAGATCGAGGAGTTCCCTTCGTCATCGGTCAGGAGTTCATCCTTGCCGATACGGAAGACGCCGGTCCGTTCGCCGGGCTCGAGCAGTGCGGAGGGGCTGAGGTAGGTCCATGCCACCGGGCCCGATTCCGCCGCTCGGAAGACGGCGAGCTGCTTGTCGCAGGCTTCGGCGATCGGCAGCAGTTCCGCCGGGAAGTCCGGCTGCTGGGTCAGGGTCAGCTCCGCGCCGGGCGGGGTGAGGCTGCCCGCTCCGCCGACCACCAGCAGCCGAGTCCCGCTGTGCGCCAGACCTTCCAGCAGTGATTGCGCGACTTCGGGTAGCTCGTGCTCGCGTCCCGGGACGGGGCGGGTCGCGCTGATGACGAGGTCGCTTCCCGCGCTGGCCGCTGCCACATCCTCGGGCCGGGCCGCATTGCCCAGGTGCACTTCGACTTCGGACGGGAGCGTGTTCAGCCGTTCCGCATTCCGGGCGACCGCCACGACCCGGTGACCGCGCCGCAACGCCTCATCAACCACTCGGCTACCGACATCGCCCGATGCTCCGAACACAGTGATACGCATGATTTTTCGACTCCTTCGAGAATTAAGCAGCTGAGGTAGAAATGGCGGGCGTGGTCAGCGCGCCGGGAGGGGAGGTCTCGTCCTCGTCTTCGATGACAGGCGCGGGTCGTGGCGCGGCCCCGGTCTGCCCGAGCAGCGTGCCGCCCAGGGCGACCACCATCCCGAGAATCTGCAGCGGCGCCAGCGACTGCCCGAGAGCAGCCCATCCGATGACGGTCGCCGACACCGGGCTGAGCAGCGAAAGGAACGCCACCGACGTGACATTCGCCCTCGCGATCCCCCGGAACCACAGCGCGTAAGCCACCGCCGCCCCGATCAGCCCCAGGTAGAGGTAACCCCCGATGGCCTTCGCATCCAATGCCGGCGGAGCCCCCTCGGTGATCAACGCGACCGGCAGCAGCATCAGCCCACCCGCGGTGAGCTGCCACCCCGCCATGGTCAACGGCCCCACGCCTTCGGGCAGCCCCCACCGCTTGGTCATCACAGTCCCGGCGGCCATCGAAACCGCCGCCACCAGACCGGCAATCACGCCGACAGTGTCCAAAGTGGCGGTAGCCCGCAGCACGACCAGCGCCACCCCGCCCAACCCGATCAAGGCCGCCAGCACTTTCCGCACGGTAGGCCGCTGATTCAACGCGACCGCCGCGAATCCCACCGCGAAGAGCGGCGAACTGGCACTGAGCACCGACGCCACCCCGCCCGGCAGCCGGTAAGCCGCCAGGAACAACACCGCCAGAAAGATCCCGATATTGAGCAACCCGAGAACGCCGGCCCGCCACACCCACCGCCCATGCGGCAGCTTCCGAGTGATGGCCAGCAACAACAACCCAGCCGGCAACGCCCTGACAAACGCCGTGAACATAGGCCGCTCAGCCGGCAGAAACTCCGTGGTCACCGCATAGGTAGACCCCCACACCAGTGGCGCCAGCGCGGTCAGCGCCAACGTCCCCACACCCCCAGCCCGCACGCCGATCATGACCAGCTCCTCATTGATAATCTCAATGTTGAGATAACAACCATTAGATACCTCAACACTAAGTATCTCAACGTTGAAATTATTCCCGCCCCCAAGGAGGCCCCATGCCCGACGCCGTAGACCAGATCACCGCCGCCTGGCGCACCCACCGCCCCGACGTAGACACCTCCCCCATGGAAATAGTCGGCCGCATAACCCGACTCCACCGCCTCCTCGACCGCGCCCTCACCGACTTCTTCCACACCCACAACCTCGAACGCTGGGAGTTCGACGTCCTGGCCACCCTCCGCCGCTCCACCCCCGAATCCGGCCTCACCGCAGGCGAACTCAACAAAGCAGCCATGGTCACCTCCGGCGCCATCACCAACCGCATAGACCGCCTGACAGCCAAGGGCCTGGTAGAACGCATCCCCGACACCAAGGACCGCCGAGCCATCCGAGTCCACCTGACCGCGAAGGGCCGCGGTTTGGTAGACGACCTCCTCCCCCTCCACATGGCCAACGAGCAGCGCCTACTAGCCGCCCTCACCCCCACCGACCGAGAATCCCTCATCCCCCTACTCCGCACCCTCTCCGAATCCCTCGGCGACACCTCCCTGACCTGACCCCGCCATGCTCCTCATCGACATAACCCTCATAGCTCTCCGCGCCCCAGCCCCCGAGCCGGCAGCCCGCCTCTGGTGGAACTCAAAGGAATCCCCCTTCGACGACGTCATCACCCACTCCCCCCACCTATGGCTAGGCCAAACCGACGTCCTCCTCCAAAACCACCCCCACAAGGGCGGCCCCGCCGCCCGAGTAGCAGCCCTACTCTTCCTCCAAGGCACAACCCCGACCTACCGCCTCCCCCACCTCGACACCCCCCTCCACACCGCCCTAACCCCCCACCCCGAAGACCCCACCTTCCAAACCGCCTCCACCACAACGGTTCACGCCTTCCTGAGCGCCCATAAAGGTTGGTATTTGGTCACAACGGACACGGCATGAGCAGCCGGGATCAATCCATAGGCGGCAGATCCAACAAGAGCCTCTCCAGCTCAGAAGGTATCCCAAGTACGCCGTGCGCATCCGTCCGCAGGGTGCGATAACGGCCCTGATAGAGCCAGAAGACGTCGGTACTCGCCGGATCAGGCGCCGCATCTTCCACCGGATAGGCCGCGAAGGACTCCGGAAGCACAAGAGCCACAGCAGCATTCGCATAGGAGTCAAGTCGCATTCCGAGCGACGTCGATCACAACATTGTCGACAAACATCGAGTGCCCTCTCCGATATCGCATCCGGGATCGCACGGACCTGACTATCTCCCATACCATCCCCAAATAGGGGCGGCGCACCCGAAGGTGCACCGCCCCTTGAATCCTCGACTAACTGAGGCCCTCGTACTGCACAGAAAACAGCAATCCCCTGGTCCGCTGGAGAATATCGTGGTCCGCTATGACGACCGCCATGCTGTCGAAGTCGGCCAGGATCTGCCGCAGGATCTTGCTCCACTCATCGACGAACACTCGGATCGGCATCGATACCCGGGGGCGATTCGACAGTAAGTGCTCGTAACTCCCGTTCGTACTCTGCCAGCTCGCATCTATCACGAGCAGTTCGCGATCCCGGGAAAAGTCCCACTGAGCGAGGAAAGTATTGGACCCCCACTGGACCCGGCATCCGACAAACCCCGGTCGCTGCACCTCCTCCAGCAGCGGAACGAGATCATGAAGCATCACCGAGATGTCATCGGAGTACGAGAGCAGAATCGGCACCCAGTTCCAGACCAGCACCGCGTACTCTTCTGCATCCCAATAGATCTGGGATACTGCCTCGGCGAAGTCATCGACAGCTCCACACGCCCGAATCTCGGGACTACCAGCCTGTACGAAGAACTCCATTCCGTTTCCTCCCGCGTCCGATCACCGGACAGTACAGTCCGTTCTGGAGGCGGGCGAGTGGATTATCGGCGCTCCTCTGCCGTGGCAAGCAGGCGGTCGAGCTTGAGTTCCACTGCGCGCAGGCGCTGTTCGTTGCGGTAGTCGGCGGCGTCGGAGTTGAGGATGTAGCCGACGAGGGTGTCGCGGTATGTGGAGTCGGCGACTCTGGACTGGAAGCCGTACGTGAGTTCGGAGTGGACCTTGCGGAGTTTGTCGAGGAGTTCGCGTTGTTCGGAGTCCGAGAGTGCCATCAGGGCGTTGCCTTTCAGTCTGATCGCGATATCGGTGCGGAACTTGGCCATGTCCATTGCGCCGGGGTCCCACTTGCCTTGCTTGCGGCCGGCCCATTCCTTGTGGCCGATTACGCGGTCGGGACCGTGGCCGAGTTTGCGGAGGATTGCTGCACAGCAGCCCACATAGGCGTCGTATTGCGCCGGGGACCAGCCTTCGGTGCCGTTGTTGGCGGCCTCGATGCCGATGGTGTGGAAATTGGCGTTGTCCTCGGGAAGGCCCGGCCAGGAGCCCACGCCGGCGTGCCAGGCGACGCCGGCCGCTATCACGGTTACGGTGCCGTCCTGGGCCAGGTGGATTTGCGAGAGTGGGCCTGCCAAAGAGGGGAAGCCGTAGGCGATTTCGGAGGGTGGGGTGTTTGTGCCGCCGGTGTGGTGGGCGATGATGCCCCAGACTTCGCCGAAGTCGCCGTGGCCGCGGTCGCGCCAGCCTGGATATTCGACAACGCGAAGACCCTCCGCACGGAGAACGTCCGCCAGCCACACGGGGTCACCGGTCCAAGACATGGGTTTGCCGCCTTCCGCGCGAGGTGAATTCGGTACTGAGGTGCGGCGCGGTCACGCGATTCGCACATAGGTGGTTTCGCCCGGCGAAATGATGGATGACGAGCCGCCGAAGGTGAATCCGGTGCTGAATGCCTGTACCGACACCAGATCACCGGCCTTGATATCCACGATGGCGGTGATCTCCAACGTGCCTGCGGGTCCGGCCACTTCGGAGCTGGTTTCGACCTCGCGACCGTTGACCACCAACCGTGCCCGCTGCGTGAGCTTGCCCATGAAGCCGGGCACGCCGCCCGAGAACGGCAGGACTGCGCTCACGGTCGCGCGGGATTTGGTGCTCTGCGCGCGGAGCGCATTGTTGACCACGGTGGAGCCCGGGTATTTCTTCGTATCCGCGCTCCAGCCGTTGACCTGACCGAACTCGGTGGCCATCTGATGAGACGCGGTCTTCGTCATGGCAGAAGGCGCGAAGCCCGCGGTGGGGTCCACGCCCGCGACAACGACCAAGGGCATCAGATACCACGCGCCCGCGCGTGCGACTGCGAATGGTCGTTCCAGAACATGGTTTTCCCGCTTTCTCGACGATTCAGACAGGGACGAAGTAGAGGTAAGTGTTCTCACCAGGCGCGATGGCGGTGGGATAGAGACTGACGGCCGAGCCGGTCATTCGAACCCACACCCGATCGCCACGCGCCAGTGTCAGCACCTTGTCCGGCAGGACGACCGAATTGGCGATACTGGTGAACGTGTATGCGGGGGTGTCGTTCTGCATCACGGTGAAGCTGCGCGTCTCGTTGAACGACAGGTTCCCCGACACTTCCAGGCGGCAACGGACAGTCACGGCGCCCGGACCGCTGGAGACCAGCTCGTGCTTGGCGTTGATGACCGTGTCTCCGAAGCCGCTGCGCACGACCCAGTTCGTCACTCTTTCGTCCACGGCACCGCCCGCGATCTGCTGCGAACCGGACTTGTTCATGCCCATCGGCACCGCGGATTCGAGCACGCCTGCGGCGACGATGAAGGTCATGACGCAGTCGTTCCCTTCATGCTCACCTGCAGGCCCTTGCCCACCGGATTGTCGGCCGCGGTGACGTTCACGATGATCCGATCGCCCGGGTTGAAGATCCACGGAACGGACGGCGTAATCGTCGTGTCCGCAGCATGATTCGCGACCGCGATAGTTGCCGACGAGCCCGCCACCGCTGAGTTCCCGCTCGCGTTCGCCACCCGCAGTTCGACGGCCAGATTGCCGGTGCCGGCCGTCTCACCACGGTAGGTCAGCGACGAGACCGCGATCTTCCGCTCGATCCGGAGTCCCTCCGGCATTACATTGCCCGCCCCGAGAGCTCGATTTCCGCTGTGCGACTTGAAGGCGATGTCGTAAATCTGGCCTGCTGCCGTGGGCGTGCGCGAATCGATGAGACGCGAGTCGCTGTCAGCAATCGTGCCGAGGGCGGTGCGAGCGGTGGCAGCGTCGGCCACGGTCAGCAGCTGCCTGCCGAGCGCAGATGAATCGGTGATCTGGCCCGACGTGTGAGTATGCGCGGTGGGCATACGAGCGTCGGTCAGTCGTGGATCGTCGCCCGCGACAGCCGTCGTCGACGTCGTGCCGATAATCGGTGGGAAGGTCGTGGGCTTGCCGCTGATACCGGCCCAATCCGAGGCACCAGCCGGACCACGGATGATGACGCCCTGACCGCTGGCCGGCCAGCCGCCAGCGGCGTGGAAGACGTACAGCAGCCCATCAGCTTTCACCACGAACTGCGCGCCCTCGGCGGGCTTGGCGGGGAGGTCGGCGTAGGTGGCGACCTGGCCGTCGACCTTGATGCCTTCTCCTCGCGGGCCTGTCACCACGGCATTGCCCGGCGACGCGGGCACCGGCGCGGCCAGGGTGAGGTCCACCAGGCCGGTCGAGTTCGCATCCGGATTCAGTGGATCGGGTCCCGGAATATATTCCGGGACAAGGAAACTGAACGAATCCATCGGAACTCGTTCGCCTTCGTAGTACAGGTCGAACGATGCCCGCCATGTCCAGTTGGACGGGTTCGTCGCACTGGTCGGCGCGACCAGTCGTACGCCGAGGTTGCCGCGCCAGGTCAGATTTCCGAACTGGTCCAGCTGGCATTCGTAGTACTTGGGCAGCTGCACGTAGGTCACCGGCGGGTGCGCGCCGGCCACCAGAATCTTGGGTGCTTCGGCGGTGAAGGTGACAGTTCCACTCAGGCCGAGGAACTCGGGCAGGTCATCGATATCGGAGCCGTCGATGACATTGGCGAGGAACCGCCCGACGACCTTTCCGTACTTCAGCGGGGGCAGATCGGCCATGGATCAGTGCCTTTCAGGGAATGAAGAGTGAAAACGTCTACACCGGTTGAGCGTTCACAACGAGCTGGGCGCCTTCGGTGTCGACGTAGTAGGTTCCGGTGCCTTGAGCCCTGGTGACCACGACGTAGAGGGTGGTGGTCTGGTTCGGCTGGACGACGCCGTAGGTAGATTGCGGGGTCATCGGATATGGGAACCGGGGCGAGATCTGCACTTGGGCCCAATTGACCACGTTGTATCCATTGCCGGCCGCGACGATGTCGCCGTCGGGTGCACCCATCCGGATTTGGACGTCGCATCGGGTGCCGTTATTGGTCGTTCCGACGATGAGGAGACCGTTGACGTACGGCCGCCATGTCGTCGGTTGCCCGGGAATAGTTATCGACCCGACGACCTTGGTGTCGGCGTTGAGGTTGTTTCCGCCATTGAGCTGGCCCTTGCCGATGGCCCACGGTCCGGCCACACGTGGGCTCGGGATCGGTGTGAACTTGCCCAGAGCTGCATTCCAGCCGAGCACATAGTCCTGGCCCAGCGGATGGTCATCGTCGATCAGCACATCGGCGGCGTCCTGGATCCGGCCCGCTTTTCCCGGGTCTCCGATATCGCCGGTAACTCCCCGAGGAAAGGTGATAGTCAGTTGCTGTCCCGGTGCGGTACCGGTGATCTGCGCCGATGCCGACGAGCCCGCGGGCCCCGCGAGACCCGATCCAGTCAGAATATTCGGCGCGCCCTGTCGTCCCTTTCGGGCGAAAGCTTCTGTAAAGCGGACAAATTCGAGTCCGGTCCAGAAGTAGATCGCGTTCTCTGCGACAACTCGCCAAGCCTTGCGAGCATCGGCCGTGGTCAGCCTCAGAGCTTGCAACGCGGGACGGTCGGCGATGTCGCCTTGCCACAGCCATGGCCAGGCCGGATCACCGTCACGACCCTGCGAACCGGTCGGGCCCTCGCGCAGTTCGATCAGCACTTCGCGGTCGACGAGTTCGATCGGATTCACCGTGTACGGCAGGCCGACGGAATCGGATACACCGCGCATGGTGACCAGTACGTCTTCGCGGTATACAACGTTCTGCTGGTTGGTCATTTCGTTCTCCGTACTCACAGCGTCCGCCGCGTCACCGTGGCGGGACGGGGCGAGCCCAGCAGATGATCTGCGAGCCGGTCCGCGTGAAGTTGTAGTTGGAGTTGCCGCGGTTCCGCGACAGCACGACATAGAGCGTCACCGCCTGACCGGCGGGAACGACTCCCACGGTGCTGTCCGGTGTCATGGCCGAGGTGGCGAAATGCGGCTGGAAACTGCCGGCACTGTCCAGGCCGAACACAAATCCCGAAGACATCGCCACGATCTGGCCATCGGGCGCACCGATGTGCACCTCAGCATCGACCCGGGTGTCCCAGATGCCGATACTTTCAGTGGTCGAAGCCATTACGCCGCCGGAGATGTGGGGGCGCCAATCGACGTCCTGAGCCGGAACCTTCAGCTGCGCAACGGTGATCGTTGCCGCCGAGATATTGGATTGCGAGGGTACGAACCCGGGCCCGCCGTCCCACGCCTGGCCGTCGACAATCGACCACGGCCCACGCAGCCCGGGATGCGGGCGCGGTACCCATTTAGACGTCGCGGAGCTCCACGCCGGGACCGTTCTATCATTGTGTGCGCCGTCGGTGTAGTCTGCCGCGCTACGAATCGGTCCCGGGCCCCCGGGCTCACCCTTACGACCTTTGATGCCCTGTGGCACAGTCAGATTCAGCACCAGGTTCGGCGGCGTACCGGTGACCGTGACTTGCAGATCGGATCCTGCGGGTCCGGTGTTCACGGTGCCTATGCTGACCGCACACGGTTGTCCGTCCGGTCCCATCGCACCGAAGGCCTCGACGAAGCTGTCGAAACTCTTTCCATTCCAGTACATCAGGGTGTCGCCATCGGACACTCGCCACGCTCTGCCCGCCTGACCCGGTCCGAGCTTGACCGCCAGCGCATTCAGCGCCGCTTGATCCTTGATATCGCCTTCCCAGCGGAACGGCGGGCAAGGATCCCCCGCCGGCCCGGCTCCACCCGCCGTGCCCGACATCAATTCGAGCGAACCATCGCGCGGAGTCCCATGCATCGCCTGCACGAGACCCGGCCGGCCGAGGCCTTCGTCGATGCCGCGGATCAGGGCGGACTCGAAATACTCACCTACTGTGGACATTTCACCTCACTCAGAAGGGCTCTGCATAGATGACCAGCGACGCCCTGGAGCGGTTGAATCCGATCTTCGAGCTGGAATTGCTGCCGCGGCGCCGAACGCTCACCACGAACGTGGCCGGTTGGCCTGGCGGGATGGTGGCGAAGGTCGACGACGGGGACAGCGCCTTGGTTGCCTGATCGTCGCGATAGGTCGAGATCAGTGGCAGATACAGGTAACCGCCCACTGCCGGCGTAGTGGCGGCCAGTACCTCGCCCTCGGAGCTGTTCAGACGTACCACCGCGTCCGCCCCGCTGTTGTTCGCGACCTGGGCGTACGTGTAAATATGCCCGTTCACCCGCGGGCGCCACGTGAACGTCTGCGCCGGAACAGTGAAGGTGCCGGCGATCAATTCGGCCGCTGTCGTGGATTCCTGATCGTCAGCGAAATCCGTGGAGTACCACGACCACGGCCCCGAACCCATGGGCGGCGGGGTCGGACGGAACTTCCGGGCGGCCCGGTTATAAGCGAAGACTCCACCGCCGACCGGTCCGGTTGTCGCATCGAAATCGTCTGCCTTGAGCAGCTCGCCGGACGCACCGGCCGGTCCCCTGGGCCCCGGCAATCCGGCGGGTACCGTGACTTTCAACTGCTGATCCGCACTCTTGCCGGTGAATTCGACTGCGGGGACAGTCAGATTCTCTTTGTGGTCCTGAGTTACAGCAGTAATGGTGTTGGCCTTCGCCATGGGTCCTTGCGGACCGACCGCCTGCGGCGAGTGCTGCCATCCTGTGCCGGTCCATACATCCATGCCGTTGTCGTCGAGGCGGTGCCACCATTTGCCTCGATCCTCGTCGCCGAGCCCCGCCGGGCGTGCGCCGGCATTGGGAATCTCGCCAATCTTTCGGAAGGTCGTGCGGGGGCGGCCACGCAGTCCCTGCGGGCCCGCCGGGCCGGGCGGCAGATCCCAGCCCGCCACGTCGTGGGCCAGTTCGACCTGTGCGGTCAGGATCGGCAACCCGTCGACATCGGGTTCCCGGGTCATGGTGATTCGGGCGGGAAAACTGGTGTCCGCCATGGGATTTCTCCTCCGTGAACGAGGTCAGAAGATGAGCAGGTCGAGGTCGGCGCCGACATCGGTGGACAGATCCTTGATGGCACTGGCGAATCGGCCCATCCGCTGCCAGGCCTTGACGATGGAGTCCTCCTCATCGGAGCCGTCACCGACGGTGATCTGCCATGTCGCAGAGGTCTGGCGATCGTCGTGGAACGTCAGTTCGGTCACGTAATCGGTGAAAATCTGCCCGCTCAAAGCGAAACCGATCTGGTCGCCCAGTCCGAAGTCCCGGCCAAGGGTGTAGGGCGCATGATCTTCGACGGTGACCTTGTGGCTTGTGTAGCCGCGGGTCAGGTGCAATCCCTGACGTCCGGCTACCAGCCCATCGAGGGTGAACGCCTTGTCGCTGCCGGAGATGTACAGCTCGCGGAAGGCATACGGGCCGGCGCGCCGCACGCGCCCCATATCGCGATAGGTCATCCAGGCTAGGAAGACATCGTTGAGCTGGCCCCGATACAGCCAGCCGAGGCCGATCAAGGACAGCAGACCCTTGATAGCTATCTCGACACCGGCGTTCACCCAGCCCGGCGAACGGCCACCCACGATGACGTCGGTCGCGGTCGGTTTGTGCAGCGCTACCTCAGAGCTGCCGATACCGGTGTATTCGCCCTCGAAGTACCAAACCCAGGGGAAGGCTTTGAAGGTGCCGAATTTGCTCTCTTGCCCGTACACCGCCTCGTACTCCGTTGTCGCGGTGTCACGTTGTGGGTAGCGCATCGGAGTCGTACCGTCATCGGCGAACTCTTCGACCCACGTCCACAGTCCGTCGAGCAGTGTTCCGGTCTTGCCGGTGAGGCCGGATTTGTCGACAGTCTCGAGGACCACAGTCGGCTTCTCGAGCTGGAACCACTGTGGTGCGGGCTGCTCATCCTCTCCGGGCAGGAAGAACCGGGCGGTAAGCATGACTCCCGAGTCCTCGAGCATCGGCGCGAACAGCTTGTCCGCCATGTCGAATCGCGCCGACGCGGCGCTCCATCGACTGGTGTCCGTCATCGGATCGACCGGGACCACAGCGATGGGGAACAGTGTATTACCGGCCCCATTCCAATCCGGGTTGCCGACTTCACCCGATGGCTGCCAGCCAGGCGCCTGCAGACGCATAAGATTGGCCGTCAGATACGTCGTGACCAAGGTCCTCACCGGACCGAAACCGATCATGTGCCTGGGGAACTGGGCCAGGATCGACGAGAAGGGTGAAGCCCAGCAACAGATCGTGGCGACGTGGTTCCAGGCATGGATGGCCTCGATATCGACCGTCTCGACGCCATTATCGTCACGAACGATCGAGGCCTTGGTGATGTAACCGTCCCACCGGAACCCCTTGGTGTTCACGGTGATCGGGATCGTGGCGTCTTCACCATCGGCATTGTTGAACAAGTGGTCGAAATGGACCATGTCGCGCGGACAGATCATCTTCAGACCACCGGCGGCATTGCGTTTGTAGCTGAACTCCAGGGACAAGTAGCTGTGCTCCTCGCCCACCTCTCGCATGAACTTGTCCCAATAGCGCACCAGCACTTCGGGATTGCTCTGCTCCTGGCGCTCGACGCGGACGATCTCGTCCATCCGGCGCGTTGCGTCGTATGGATCCCAGGTCGGCGCGCTCATCAGAACGGCCTCGAGGATCGCGGAGTGGTCGAGGCGATGAGACTCGACTGCGTATTTCCACCCTCGATCCTCACAGTGATATCGGTGGAGCTCCAGGCCGGCAACGAGGCGATCCAGCGGCGGCCGTTCAGCTGCGCCCACACATTGCGTGGCTCCGTCCATTCCTTCGAATACAAGCGCGCGGTGCGATGGCGCGGATGCGTATCGATGCGAAGCGTCTCACCGCTCTTCAGCATCGGCGTCTGTACGAGCCGAAGCACGTCACCACCGGTCGGGTCCAGAATGGACCAACGACCGGGGCCGTTCATCGTGTATCGCGGCCACGCCGGTTGATCGGCGGCATTGCGCACACGCACGATGCCCTCCCCTGAACCGGCGGTGTTCGTCCACACGGCAGTTTCTTCGAAGTGCCGTTCCAGCGGATCCATCGCGGTGGCCGACATCTTGTACGCCTGAAAGGCATTGCGCGCCGGATCGACATCGCCGATCGGTTCCGGCGCGGCATCGAGATGCACCTGCTGATAGCGCCAGCCCTGATGACGGGTGTAGTAGCCGACCGTGACCGGCTTGTCCGTGGACCAGCCGCGGAACCATGCGTCGTGCACGGCATGAAACTCCCGGACTGATTCTCCGGCAGTGCTTTTCCCGGAACCGGAGACCAGGGCGATGAAGTCCCACTCCTTCTTCATCCTGACGGAGCGCTGAAAGGTCGCGCCATCCTGACGCGCCCCTTCCGTGACGAGCAGCTGCACGGGGGCGAACATGAACCCGGCCTGCTTCGACAGCCGGACCCCTTCCCGCCCCGAATTCGGGCCGGACAGATGCCACACCCGGCCGTTGATATCCCACACGACAACCTTGGTGTCGTGGACTTCCAGTAGTTGGTGAGTCACCTTCCGAGCCCTCCTCCGAGCTGCAGTTACTAAGGCTGATTCGGCGGAAACTCCGGATCGGCGAATGTCTTCTTCTTCAGCCAGAGGAAGAGTTCTTTGGTGATGAAGGGGAACGCACCCGGCAGGCGTGAGGTGCCGGCGGTCGGGTCGGGCTGACCGTGGTCATCCGATCCCGTGCGAACCAGCCACGGTTCCTTCGTGGTGACGGGCGCTTCCTCACCGGTGATGTTGTTCCGGATGCTCCAGTAGAGCTTGATGTACAGCTCCGAGCCCGGACCCCCGATGCCGATGCTGTAGCGGTGCGCCGCAACGAACTCGGATCCGGTCGGAATCTGGATCGTCGTCCAGTCATCCTTGGGAGTGATGATGGACGTGACGATTCTCGTCATGGTGTTACTCCTCTTTCCGTCAGCGGTTACGGCTGTTCTTCTGCCTCACGGGCTCGAGCGATCCGCTGCCGCAAGAGCTCCACGAGCCCTGCATAGGCTTCGGTCTTGGTAGTCGCCTCGAATGCGAGACCGCGAGGATGAGTGGCGTGCCAGATACCGTCATCGGCTTGACGCACCTCGATGTCGTCGAGGTCGTAGAAGTCCTCGGGATCCGGTGCGGGCCACTGGCCGTGCTCGTCCTTGGTGATGTGAATGCCGGTGTCGAACGCGCCCGGCGGACCTTCGGGGGTGCCGGCCCAGCGGATCTCCTCCAGCTCGGGATGCATTCGCACACCGCGCTTTACGAGGTATTCGGCGACGCGGTTGGCCTGCCGGATACTGGTCACCGTCGGCTCGGCGAGCTTGCGCCCGACCGGACTGAGCCACTCGGGCAGGTGGATGACCGATAGTTCCTCAGCCAGCGCTCGGACCTCCGGATCCAGCTCTGCAGTCTCCTTCGATTCGGCGAACTTTCCGGAAAGCGCGTGCTGGAGGAAAGCCAGGAATTCTGGCGTAACCATCTGGCCGCTTTCGGTTTTCATGTACTCCGGTGCGACGTGGTTGCCGAAATTGATGGATTCGACGATTTCTTTCTCTGCCATGGTCATCTCCCGAATCCGCCGCCACGCTGCTGTGCAAGCGCTTGGCGGCGACGAACCCGTTCCACCGCGATCGACGCGGACTTCGGGTCCATCCCGTTGAAATTGAAAATGTCACCCCGCGAGGTGTGGCCGCCGGGGCCGTTGGCCAGATCCAGCAGGCCGAAGCCGCTACCGACGTCCTCCTTGATTGCTTTGCCCGCCAACTCGATCGGCCGCGTGATCATTTCGGATGCGGAGGAGGCGACCATCGAGCCGATGAACGATCCGATCGCCGGAGCCGCCGCGCCCAGAGGCCCGAGGAACGGTGCTGCCAGAGTGCCCGCCATACCGCCGACAATGCCGCCAGCGGTGGATGCTGCACCGGAGATGGCTCCGGTGACTCCGCCGAGCAGGCCATGTTGCTGAAGCCCACTGATGCCGGAAGTCACGGCGTTGAGCCCGATTTGCTGGTCTATGCCCATTTGTGGTGCGGGCTTCAATTGCCCGGTCGGGTGCCAGGGGATGCCGGTCAACTGGCTGATCAGCGGGCCGACCGTGCCTGTCCAGTCACCGTTGGGGTCAGCGTTGGCGTAGGCCTGGCCGATCGGACCGGAGAGGGCTTCAGCCATGCCCGCCACTGCTTCCGGGGCCTGGTCACCCAGGATCGGGACGAGCGCTGTCCCCGCGTCCCTGCCCAACTTCTGAGCCGAGGCCTGTATCAACTCGCCGAGATTACCCTCGTTCGGGTTATACCGGTGGTACTCGTCCACCAGCGGTTTCGCATCCGAGGAAGCCGGATTGCCGAGCAGCGAGCCCAGCCAGCCCGACCCGGCAGAGGATCGCAACATGATCGGAGGAGTGCCATCGTCCTGGACGAAGGTCTGTACGTTGGTGCCCTCCGGCGGGGCTACCCGGACTCCCGATTCCTGGTCCTTCGGTGTCACATATGCCCAACCCGAGGCAAGGCCGGCGTCGGCGTCACCGGGCAGGTATTCCCACCTGCCGCCCGACGAGTTCTTTCCACCCCGGCCACCCGTCGAAGCGGCAGGTCCCGCGCCGCCGACAACGTTCCCGCCGCCACCCGAACCGGTCGAAGGTTCCGGTGCGGCACCGGAACCCGTGTCGGCAGCCGGACCAGCTCCCCCGGGTACGCCGCCACCTCCGACGGACATCGCGCTGCCCGTCGACGATGACATGCCTGCCCCGGGCTGTGCGCCGACTGCGGTGCTCAGGCTCATCGAGGCGGTAAGTTCACCGCCGAACCGCGATCCGATCAATCGGCCGAGCTGATCACCGATCTCGGGCGCCAGCTGACCGGCGGGGCCGAGTGCCGGCGCGATCGCCGCTCCCAATGCCGTACCGACACGCCCACCAGCCTCGGTAGCAGCTGTCACCAGACCGCTGCTCAATGCTTGGGTCAGCGAACCCAGTTGCGCGACACCGTCATTTGCTGGGTCACCCGCGCCTGCGGATGAAGGAAGACCGCCCAATGCGGCGACAGCACCCCGCGGGGTGACCTGCATCGATGCGCTGGTGGGACTCGACGTGGCATCGCGGCGGGAAGCAGTTCCCCCACCTCTCTGAGCGGACGAATTCCCGGCGGGTTGCCCGAACAGTCCGCGTGGGCCGAACACCGGCGCGATCGCCGAACCCACTGCCGCTCCGGCGAATCCAGCGGCGTCCACCGCCGTATTGGCGATGGAGCCCAGCACATCCGAGACGACGCCCGACCCGAGCAGATCACTCCAGCGACGGGGATCCGCGACCGACTCACCGCCACCGACCAGTCCACCGGAAGCAAACCCTGGCAACATCCCCGCCAGGTGTCGGCTGCCAGGGGGAAGGGACCGTTTCGGAGCTGTTTTTGCCAGCAGGATGGGACCACCTCGTTTGCCACTGATGGGACCACCTGACTAGCG